>NZ_CP116940.1:1843032-2457376 GCF_050916305.1 Pectinatus haikarae | reverse complement strand
TGCATAAACTGACATTAAAACAAATCGAAACGTATATGAAAATGATATAATAATAAATTTCGGGAATATACTATATTGAATTAAGAGGTTGATGTTCATGCAAACAAATATCTGTATGAAAAAACCATTTTCCAATACAGTTCGTAGCATTAAATTTTCAGAGAATAATATTGTTACCCTAGGTAAGGGAAGCTTCATTGAGAGTATGTCATATGAAGGAAGAAGTAGCGCTTCACACATTCTTGTTGGTAATTACTGTTCAATTTTCTGTAATAATGTTTTTCTTATAGGAATGGATCATAATGTTCATTCGTTATCCACTTATCCACTGATGCAATTAGGTACTAATACCACGGATGATTTTGTCAAGAATTGTAAAAGTGAACTGTATGATGGAAATAGGGATCAGTTAATTATTGGGAATGATGTATGGATTGGGTGCGGCTGCACAATTGTGGGAGGAATACAGATAGGAAATGGCGCCTGTGTAACTGCAGGCTCTGTTGTTACCGAAAATGTTCCTCCGTATGCTGTAGTGGGTGGTTCGCCTGCCAGAATTATTAAGTATAGATTCAGCAGAGATGTAATAAATAAATTACAAAAAATTAAATGGTGGTACTGGAATAAAGAAAAAATTCAATCAATTGTGCAAAAAATTACAACAAAAGAACAGGTGGAAAATTTTGCTGATAAATATTTTGTTAAAAAGCAAAATAATGACAATGATGAAGTGGGAGTACATTTACATGAACTGAAGGATAATGGGTATATTTTAGTATATTTTCCCCTTCAGTCCGAAAATATAGTACTTTTAGATTATGTTGTCAATAAATATATAAAAATGTTTGATTATAAGGACAAAATAGCATTGATTATAGATGTTAATATGTCCGATGATAAGATTCAACTGATAATAAATAAATATATTATTTCCAAAGGCAAGGATACTCCGCTATTATTTTCTTATAACACAAAAGGAAAAGTTTCTGACAGTATTTTGAGTACCATAGATTATCTTATTACCACAAAAGATTTTATCAGTTTGCTATATAGCGATTATGGAGCTGATTATGGCATAAAATTAATTTACGGTGGTAACAGGGACATTTTTTCATCAATATTAAAAAACAATACCACAAAAACACTATTGACTGATGAAAAAAAGAAGATTCGTTTTTTAGCAATAGGTAATTCCATTACAATGCATGGTGTTTGTGAGTATTGGTGGGGAGAATGGGGGATGGGAGCATCAAATCAGAGCAAGGATTATATACATCTGATCGAAAAAAATTTAAAACACAGATATGATGTTGAATTTGAGTCAATAAATATGGCCTCATGGGAAACTATGTATTATGACAGGGCAGAGGTGTTACCATCACTTGATCGATGTTTAAATAGAGAATATAATTTTATTATTTTACAATTAGGAGAAAATATAAGTGAATTCAGTACATTAGAGAATGATTTTTGTGAGTTAATAAAATATATCAGGGAAAACTCATTGTCAGGAAACGCAAAATTAATTATGGTGGGACAATTTTGGAAAAACGACAATATTGACGATATAAAAAGGAGGGTATGTAAATGCACTGATGTATCATTTGTGGATTTGAGCGATATTCAGGGGAATGTCTATCAACTGGGACTCAATAGTGCAGTCTTAGATAATGACGGAAAAGAACACTGTGTTCAGCATTCTGGCGTAGCATTGCATCCTAATGATGCTGCAATGCAAGTTTATGCTAAGCGAATTTTGAAAATAATAAATTTATAAATATATGCTGGAGGAAAATTGGCTACATAGTCAGTAAAAAAGATGGATATTCATATGTTGTTAGGACAGTACTTTTATGATAACGGCGAATATGAAAAATGCATTGCATCGCTAAGTAAAAGTAAATATAAATATGAAGAAAAAGTTTTATTATTAATGGCTGTCTCTTACAAAAACCTGTTTGATTATGATAAAGCCATATATATTATTGAACATATTTTGAAAAAAAATCCGGAATATGTGCCAGGATATATACAGTTGGCATATATATATAAAGATAAAAAACTGTATATCGATGAAATAAAGCTGTTGGTAAAAGCGGATCAGTTTGTTAGGCAACAAAAACAGACTGGTCAAATTCACGACGCGGTATATCTGGCAGAAATTTACAGTATGCTGGCTTCTGCTTATGTGAAAATTGGCAAAAGCAAAAAGGCTTGTCGGTATTTCTTATTCTCGTCACGAGAAGAGGAGGACTATACAAAAAAAATAGAGGAATACAGTAATGCGTTATTTGTGTTGAATTATATTGATGATATCAATGACAAGGCAGTATATAAATTACATATAAATTATCAAAAATTTTTTAATTATAATATGCAATATCATGATTTTGATATTAATAAATCTGAAAAAAAGATAAAAATCGGTTATATATCTCCTGATTTCCGTAGACATCCTGTACTGTCATGGACCTCCAGTCTGTTGCTAAATTATACAAAAAATCAATTTGAAGTTTATTGTTATTCCGCAGGTGCTGAAGATGATATAACAGAAAAACTGCGAAAACGGATCGATCCGAATTGGCGTAATATCAAGGGGCTTTCAGCAGATAAGGCGGCTGAATTAATATATGATGATAAGATAAATATTCTTTTCGATTTTTCCGGGCATACTGCCAATAATTGTCTGCCAATTTTAGCATACAGACCTGCGCCGGTGCAAATCAGCGGAATAGGTTATTTTAATACTACAGGATTAGATACTGTTGATTATTTTTTATCCGATTGTTATTGTGTTTCTGATAATGCAGCTTCCTATTTTTGCGAAAAAATAATACGTATGCCACATTCCCATATATGTTATACGCCGTTAGGGCAAATGCCTGAGACGGCAGATGCGCCTTGCCTGAAAAATGGCTTTGTCACTTTTGGCTGCTTCAATAATTTTAATAAAGTAAACGATTTTATATTATCTTTGTGGGCGAAAATTTTGTATGAAATTCCTGCAGCCAGGCTAATTTTGAAGAGCAGTATATTTGACAATGATCAGGGAAGACAATATGCTGGTAAGCTTATGGAAAAATATGAGATAGATGCTGAAAGAGTGGTGTTACGTTCTTTTACAAAAGAATATTTGGAGGAATACAATGATATTGATATTGCTCTGGATACATATCCATATACTGGCGGTGTTACTTCTTGTGAGACACTGTATATGGGAGTTCCTCTGATTAGCTTGTGCGGTAGGCGGCATGGTGCAAGATTTGGCTGCAGCATATTGAAAAATATGGGGGCGGATGAATTGATTGCTTATTCGGCACAGGAATATATAAATAAAGCTGTATATTTGGCAAATAATATAAAACTAATAGATGTCTATCATAAAACATTGAGAAATAAAATGAATAAAAGCTTTTTAATGGATTATACTTCGTATGTAAAAGATATTGAAAATATTTATAAATACGTTTGGAATAAATATTTAATAATCGGCTGAAACTGGTGAATCAGTCTGCCTATCAAGTTCCCTCAAAATAATTTGGGTAGCTCTTCTCATTTCACGAACATCATTATTATTAATTTTATCTAACCTCTTATAGTTCATTATATTAACCTATATATTACTTTTTGATTTATGTTCACAGTTAATCAAAAGTTTGTAGACAAATTAACAAAAACGGACAGTGATGAATATAATACTCTGCAGTGGATAGTGAAAGCGTGTAAATGAAAAAGAAAACTTATTCAAATAAGGATAAAAATATTGTTTTGATTTATTATAATTCAACCGATATTGATTTTTTCGGGTGTATTGTCAAAGAGATAGAAAAATATTTAACAAATGCAAATTGTGTTCCAATTAAAATTGACTTTGGAATGACGGATTGGCAAAAGGATTTACAAAATGCTATATCAGAGAGAGTTTATTTTTCTATAGGTTTTAATAGTGCTGGAATTGGTCTTTGCGAGAATGGAACACTGTTGTGTCAGTTGTTTAATTATCCGCATATTTCTCTAATGACGGAAGTGCCTTATCATTTTTTATCAAAATATTTAACAGAGCCGGGAATCGATAACCGTAATAATATTATTTTGCATTTGGAAAGAATAGATAATTTTTATATTAAGCAGCTGCAGTCGGAAAAGGAACAGTTTAAAACTCATCCTTTTTTCTTTGGCGGGGTCAAGAGCGAAAAAAGTAGTCAGGATAAAGATATTGATATTATTTTTTCAGGAAGTTTTGCGGGTAGTCCAGTTCGTGAATGGAATAGACAAATGATACCTGTTTTTGTTAAATCGATTTAATGATACGGCCGATTATATGGAGACATATGCATCGGCAGTGTCGGAAGCCGTTTATGTTATTATTAAAAGCAGGCATTTGCTGGGAACCTTTTCTATGGATCAATTATATCCATATTTTGCAGATCTATTCAGTTATATAAAAGCTTATAGACGTTTAAAATGTATGAAATATATAATAGACAAGGGACTTTTTGCGCATATATGCGGAAATTGGCCTGATATATACCATACATCAGGAACGGTTCATCATGGAGTTCTTCCTTATTCCGAGATAATAAATTTGTATGAAAGAAGCAAGCTGATCATCCAGGATAATGCCGGTATAAACGGGGGGATTCATGAACGTATTTTTAGTGCAATCTTGAATGGAGCAGTGGTGATCAGTGAAAATGGATCTTATCTGAATAAGGTATTCGTTAATGGTCAGGATATAATATTATTTGATTGGGAGAATATGGATAGAATAGAATCAGCTGTCCATTTATTGCTGCAGAAACAAGATTTAAGAGACAAAATAGCAATGCGGGCATATAAAAAGGCAGATGAAGCATATACATGGGCGGCGAGAATGGATAATATAACTGAAATTGTGGAAAATTGGTATAAGGTAAATGCATAAGAAAATTTTTATAAAGTGTCATTACCGCGGCCAGTACATTATAATAAGGACTCCTGTCAATGCAACAACCGAGCCTATGATATCAAATCGATCGGGTGCTGTACCGTCTATAAGCCAGCCCCAGAGTATAGATAAAATAATAAATATTCCTCCGTATGCAGCGTAGACTCTGCCAAAGCTGGCGGTCTGCATGGTGGGAATTATACCGTACAGGATAAGCGCAAGGCCTCCCAGAAGCATGTAAAGGGGGCCTTTGTTATTTTTAAAGTATTCCCAGATAAGATAACCACCGCCTATTTCGAAAATACCGGCAATGATAAAATAGATGATCGATTTTAAAATTTCCATGTTTACTCTTTCTATATGAATATATAAGTGCTATTATTATGATATTTGGTGTTTGCAGGATGATCCCGCAAATACAGATTGAAAGAAAAAAGACCTTACACCATAAAGGCGTAAGGCTGAGTAAGATATTAATTAGTTCGAAATCATTATAATGCTGTTATATATAATTTGCAATAGTTATATGTGAAATTATTTTTTTATTATACATACAAGGGATGATATTGATGCTGTTTATTTATTTGATTGAACATACAATGCTGCCTATATTCAGTTTGATTTTGATTGGGTTCCTGCTCGACAGAAAGTTTCGATTGGATATAAATACATTAGCTAAATTAATGTTTTATGTAATCGTACCCAGTTTTATTTTTGAAAATATTTACGAAACGCAATTTCCGGAGGCAAGTTATAATATTTTGGCAGCAGCTTTTGCTCTTATGGCATTGATGTTTATAATAGCCACTGTTATCAGTAAGCTCAAGGGTTATGACGGTTGTATGCTGGAGTCGCTGCGAAATGCCACGATGTTCAATAATTCCGGAAATCTTGGGGTCGCACTTGTAGCACTTGTTTTTTCGCATCCGCCTTTTCTGGTGGACGGCAAGACACCATATCTTGGCGAGGCTATGGTGGTGCAGATATTGCTGCTTATAGTGCAGAATGTGACGCTTAATACTATCGGACTCTATCAGGCAGGCAGAGGAAGAATGTCCGCCAGAAACGCGATCAGCGTCATTTTACATATGCCTATTGTTTATGTATTTCCCCTTGTCATTTTGACGAAATATTTTGAGCTGGATGCAACTCAGTTTTTTTTATGGCCGATTATTACCCATTCCAGTGAAATGCTGCTGCCAGTTGCCATGATAAGTATGGGCGTTCAGCTCTCACGCACTAAAATACAGTGGCTTAATTATGATGTGTGGCTCGCCAGTTTTTTAAAGCTTATTGTTGCGCCCGTTTTGGGGTTAGGGATAGTTTATATGAGCAATGTTTTTGCTCCCGGTGGGTTCACACCCGTCGCGGCCCTGGTGTTTTTGATTTATTGTGCGGTGCCGTCGCCTGTAAATTCGGCCATATTTGCCATTGAATTTAATAATTGTCCGGAGTATGCTACGCAGGTAGTGATGAATACGACGGTTTTAAGCGGTATATCAATACCAATGTTTATATTTTTAGGGCATGTATTGTTTTCTGTTTAAATTCAGCTTTTTGATTAAAGCCTGCAAAAAGGATGACGGATTTGTATAAACGCAGTGTTTTTTTTATATTGGCAGCAATAATTATTGCTGTTTTTTTTCAGCGATTTTATCTGGATGTTCCTGTCGGTAAAAATATTACTATTACACAGAAATACACTAAACGGGTCATTTTTATACCGCTGGACAGTCGTCCGCCATGCGCCAAGTTTGTCATTGATGCCGGCAGGATAGCGGATATAGAAGTTATCACGCCTCCTCAATCTATGATGGATTATTATACGGAACCGGGAAATACTGCGGCTCTTCGTAGATGGCTGGCAGAGAATGCTGTCTCAGCCGATGGTATTATAGTATCGATAGATCAATTGTTATATGGAGGGCTGCTTGCCTCTCGTCAATCCTTTGGCAAGGAGGCGCAGGAAGGTGCTTTATGGCAGATGCTCAAGGATATACGTGAAAGCAATCCGCAGCTGCCGATATATGCTTTTAATATACTGCCGCGTATAACACCTCCGGCAAATATAGATTCAGTTCAGGATATAAAGAATCTCATGGAATATTCAAGGCTGACTGATAAGCTCAGTCAGTTTTATGATGAAGACGATCTGGTGAAGATCGAAAAACTGCGCGGTAAAATCCCTGAGGGACATTTGGCGCAGTATATGGACCTGTATATTCGGAATTTGCAGCTCAACAAAAAGTTGATTGATCTGGCTGCTCAAAAAGTTTTGACTAAAGTGGTAATAGGACAGGACGACGGAGAAAAATATGGCATTCCGAATATGGAGCGAAGAAGTCTGCAGCAATATACGGCTACAGAACAGCTTGATAATGGTACCGTGTTTATAACACATGGTGCCGATGAAGTGGGGATGTCGCTCTTGTTTAACATGGCACAGGAGTTCAATGACAATAAATATCATCCTCGTATATTCGTCGCATATAATGAAGAAAGTTCTGCGCAGGCCATTCTGCCTTACATGGCCGCTCCTGTGGAAGAAATTACAGAAGAGAAGATTGCTATGACGGGAGGTCGGATCGTGTCAACAGCCGATGAGGCGGATTTTATTTTATATCTGCATATCGGTGACGATGAGAATTTATCAGCACGGTATTGCGGGGCAAAAAGAATAAAAGAATGGCTTAAAGACGGGAAAAAAGTCGCTGTTGTGGATTTGAGCAGGCATTTTTCTGCGGATGAAGCCTTGTTCCCTGTACTGTTGGCAAATGATGTTCCGGTTAATAGCCTGCTGGCTTATTCAGGCTGGAATACAGTGAGCAACTCTGTCGGCACGGCAGTTTCACAGGCTGCGTTATATTGCCTGTCGGATAATAATAAAATAAATACAGATGATGTTTTACGCCTTACTTATAATAATCTAACGGTACTTTATGAGCATTTTGTTGAAGATTATTTTTATTTAAAGGGAACGATTGATGCTGTCAATATATCCTTGCGTAAGGCCGGGATCAATAATGTGAGTGATTTGAATTTGGAGAACAATTATCTTTGGGCCAATCGGATGCTGGCGCTCTCACTGCAAGGACAGCTGGATAAGTTGGCGTATAGTATGGCCTCACGCACTCCGCTCACGATAAAAACTTCCGATGGCATAAAAAAGATTTACCTGCGTAATATGAAAGTAGATGCTTTTTTTCCGTGGCCAAGAACATTTGAAATATATACAGATGTAAATTTTACTATGCTGCTTGGGCAGTGATGCATGACAAGGTAATATAAGTTTTATTTATTGAGTATTGTCAAAAAGAACAATACTCTCTATAATATAATTTATGACTCATTGATGGATGTTTTTGTTTGCTGTCCGGATGGTTTGCTTTTTAATATCATAAAAATATTCAATAGAATTGGTTGATCCGGATAAAATGCTGGTGAGTTGGGGAGGAAGCTCTATGAATACAGAAATATTATTAAAATCTGAACGTTGTAAAGGCTGTGGTATCTGTGTGTCTTTTTGTCCTAAAAAGGTTCTTGGACTTGATACACTGGGGCATTGCAGCGTTATCAATGAACAGGCTTGTATTGCCTGCGGACAATGTGAGCTGCGTTGTCCGGACTATGCGATTTTTGTGGACAAGAAGGTGGGCGCATGACGGATATGAAATTGATGCAGGGAAATGAAGCTTGTGCAGCTGGTGCAGTGGCCGCGGGTGTGCGCTTTTTTGGCGGTTATCCGATAACACCGTCTACAGAAATAGCGGAAACAATGGCAAAAATATTACCTTCTGTTGGCGGTTGTTTTGTTCAGATGGAAGATGAAATAGGCGGTATGGGTGTGGTACTGGGTGCGTCCCTTGCCGGCAAAAAAGTTTTGACGGCTACATCGGGACCGGGATTTTCTCTCAAGCAGGAGCTTATCGGCTATGCCGCATGTGCTGAAATACCTGTGGTGATAGTAAATGTTCAGAGAGTAGGACCTTCTACGGGGCAGCCCACTTCACCGGCGCAGGGAGACGTTATGCAGGCCCGCTGGGGCACACATGGTGATCATCCGATGATAGCTTTGTCGCCGTGGACTGTCAGAGAAACTTTTGATGCTGCGGTAATGGCGGTCAATTATGCGGAACGGTTTCGCACGCCTGTTATTTTGCTTATGGATGAAATCGTTGGCCATTTACGGGAGAATGTACAGCTGCCCGCTGCTGAGAACGTTGATATTTATCCGCGCCGTCGTCCTTCAAAGACACGTTTGCAAGGATATGAACCATATGCACCGGAGGCTGATCTGGTTCCTAATCCTGCCGATTTTGGCACTGGATATCGCATACATGTTACAGGTTTAGTTCATGATTACACGGGTTTCCCGTCGGGCAGTCCAGCTGTGACGGAAGAATTTATCGATCGGCTCCATAAAAAAATTCTGCTGGCACAAGATGAGATAACTCATTATGATGAATTTTTTATGGATGATGCGGAATATGCGGTGGTTTCGTACGGCGGTGTCGCAAGAACGGCATACGAAGCAGTCCGGCAGGCCCGTGCAAAGGGCATTAAGGCAGGAATGATACGTCTTATGACGATCTGGCCTTTCGCCGATAAGGTGATCCGCAGAAATGCCGAAAGTTTGAAGGGCATATTAGTTCCGGAGCTTAATTACGGTCAATTGAAATATGAGGTGGAACGAGCCGCCGGCGGAAAATGTCCTGTAAAATTGCTCGCCAAATATAACACGGAAATATTTGTGCCGGGTGAAATACTCGAAGGCATAGAAGCTTTGAAAGGGGGCAGGCTTTAATGAAGGAACGTACTTATGAAAAATATTTTCGACAGAATCGACTGCCCCATATCTGGTGTCCCGGCTGCGGAAACGGTATAGCAATGAAAGCTATTGTTCAGGCTGTGGAGATGCGTGGTCTGCCACGTGACAAGACGATTATAGTGTCCGGTATAGGCTGTTCGTCAAGGGCTTCAGGCTATATGGACTTTGATACGCTTCATACGGCACATGGACGTGCTATTCCTTTTGCCACAGGAATAAAGCTGGCCAATCCGGAATTGAACGTCATTGTCATAACAGGAGATGGTGACTGCACGGCTATAGGAGGAAATCATTTTATCCATGGGGCGCGCCGCAATATAGATTTGACAGTGGTGCTTTTTAATAATACTATTTATGGAATGACAGGCGGACAGGCTTCACCGATGACACCGCTGCATAAAAAAGCGACCACTGCGCCTTACGGAAGTGTTGACCGTCCTTTTGATGCATGCAATCTTGCCCAGGCTGCCGGTGCTTCTTATGTTGCCCGCAGTACAGCATTTCATGTTCAGCATATGACTGATATGATAGCGGAAGGAATAAGCTGCCGGGGCTTCGCTTTTATAGAAACAGTGGTTCAGTGTCCTACGGCTTACGGACGAAAAAATAAGATGCCTGATCCCGCAGAAATGATGAAATGGATGCGCGATAACGCGGTTATGAAGACAACGTGGGATAGAATGCCTGAGGAAAAGAAAGCGGATAAATTTCCTATCGGCGTATTCCACAAGCATCAGGCCGTGGAGTATACGGAAGCTTACAGTAAAGTTATTACGCTGGCACAGGAGGGCGGAAAATAATGAAACAGTTACGTTTGTCCGGTTCGGGGGGGCAGGGAGTTATTACAGCTGCTATTATTTTTGCTGAAGCTGCTATGAGTGAAGGCCGGCAGGTGGTGCAGTCACAGTCTTACGGACCGGAAGCCCGCGGCGGTGCATCAAAGGCGGAAGTGATTATAGATGATGCACCTATATATCATCCCAAAATTATCAAGCCGGATATCGTTTTGTCTCTGACGCAGAAGGCGGCTGACAAATACTATAAGGATCTGGACAATGCGGCGGGGCTTTTAGTCGTGGATGAAGATTTGGTTCCGAATGTTCCTGTGTTTGCCAATGTAATAAAAGTGCCTGTTACACGTATTGCTTCCGAGCAGGTAGGAAAAATGCTTTTTACTAATATTGTTGCTTTAGGTGTGCTTGTAAAACTTTCAAAGCTCATATCTTTTGAAAGCGCAGAAATGTCCGTTAAAGGACGCGTCCCGATTCATACAGTCGAACAAAATATAAAAGCTTTGAAGCTGGGATATGACGCTGTTTGAGTCAGTGCTTTGTTTAATATGATGAAAAAAAGGGCGCCGGCCGGATCGGTGTCCTTTTTCCTGCGCAGAAACCGGGCAATACTTGTTACATCTGTGATTTTTATATATAATAGTAAATGGCAATAGTTATTAAATATCGGCTGCAAGCTTAGGAGCATCAAAAATTATGCAGATTTTTAAAAATGATTGGAATGAATATCTGTCCGCGGAGTTTCAAGAGGATTATTATTTAAAACTAAGAGATTTTTTGAAGGAAGAATATAGAACGAAAGTCGTATATCCCAGTATGTACGATATTTTTAATGCACTGCATTATACGAGCTATCACGAATGTAAGGTGGTAATTCTTGGACAGGATCCCTATCACGGACCGCAGCAGGCTCACGGATTAAGCTTTTCTGTGAATCCGGGGGTTAAGGCACCACCGTCGCTTGTAAATATTTTCAAGGAACTGAATGAAGATTTGGGATGCACCATTCCCAATAATGGCTGTCTGAAATCATGGGCAGAGCAGGGCGTGCTCCTTTTGAATACAGTATTGACTGTGCGTGAGCATCAGGCAAATTCACATAAGGGAATAGGATGGGAAACTTTTACTGATAAAGTTATTTCACTGCTTAATGAAAGAGAAAAACCTATTGCCTTTATTTTGTGGGGAGGTCCTGCCCGCCGCAAAAAGATAATGATAACTAGTTCAAAACATTTTATTGTGGAATCAGCTCACCCCAGTCCTTTGTCTGCTTTTAATGGTTTTTTTGGCAGCAGACCTTTTTCTAAGGTCAATGACTTTCTGCAGAGTACAGGGCAGACACCAATTGATTGGCAGATTCCGGATTTATAGAGCACATCAGGCAGTAAGTATGACATAAAGGAGAATTTTTTTGCGATTACGTAGGAGACCGTGGATAGCAGATGCCATTTTTGATTTTAAAGATTTTGTATTTATGAAGGATACATTTGATCCGGCAGAGCTGAAGGGCAATTGGTGTAAAATATTCAGCAGGACGGCACCTCTTTTTGTCGAACTTGGCACAGGAAAGGGCGGATTTATCAGTCAGGCTGCCGCGATGCATCCGGAGATCAATTTTCTTGGCATTGAGCTTCAACAGGATATAATCTATTATGCTGCTAAGAAAACGTCGGAAGCAGAGCTGAAAAATGTTCGTCTGGCTGTTTTTGATATCAATAGTATAGAATCTTTATTTAATGTTGATGAGGTAAAACGATTTTACATAAACTTTTGCGATCCGTGGCCAAAAAAGCGTCATGCAAAAAGGAGACTGACGCATGTTTCATTTTTGGAGAAATACCGTCGCCTTCTTGATGCTTCCGGCGAACTATTTTTTAAGACAGATAACAGACCGTTGTTTGATTTTTCACTGGGACAATTTAACGAGGCAGGATGCAATGTGCAGGCACTTACCTATAACCTGCATGAGGAAGGCTGTCTGCGTGAGGATTTCGTGACAGAATATGAAGAAAAATTCAGCGGTTTTGGTGAGAATATAAATCGATGTGAGGTTATTTTTCCGTGAATATGGCAACAGGCAGAGATTCCGCGGTGAAGAAGAAATTTTGGCTCAATGATATGGAAGCAGTATTTATGATCATGGTGGTGCTGATAATAATAGGAACGATAAATGTTTTCAGTGCAAGTTTTATAACCGCGGAAATGAATTTTGACAATCCGTATTTTTTTCTTGTCAGACATTTGATAAGTATAGCAGTCGGCATGGCGGCTTTTCTGCTGGCGGTAAATTTTGATTATCATAAGCTGCGGACATTTGTTCCTTTTCTGATGTTTTTCACTTTAGCGGCACTTATGCTCGTATTATTGACAGGAACTAGTGTTAACGGAGCAAAAAGATGGATAAGTTTAGGATTTATGCAATTTCAGCCCTCAGAGATAGCCAAAATAGTATGTATTATAATAACCGCATCGTTTTTGGGTGCAAAGATAGATAAGGGCCGGCAAATTTCTTTATTCAACCGCACTTTTGGCATAACACTTTTAATGGCGGCATTGGTTGAACTGGAACCGGATATGGGGACGGCCGTTTTAATTGGCGGAATACCAGTTTTGCTGCATTTCATAGCAGGTATGAAAACAAGATTGATAGGTTACGCTGCGGTTGCGTTGATGGTTCTTTTTGCCGTACTCGTCACTTTTCAGTCATATCGTCTGGATCGTATAAAAAGCTGGTATGACCCTTGGTCGCAGGCTCAGGGATTCGGTTATCAGACAGTACAGTCATTGTCTGCCATAGGTTCTGGCGGTATATGGGGGATGGGGCTGGGCAAGGGTGTCAGTAAGTATTCTTATTTGCCGGAAGCGCATACAGATTTTGCTTTCGCCGTTTTCAGCCAAGAAAATGGGTTGCTTGCTGTTTTGTTTGTTTTTTTTCTGTATGCAGTCTTGGCAGTATATTGCGGAAAGATAGCCAAACGGGCTGATGAAGGATTCGGCAAGTTGCTGGCATGCGGCATTATGCTGCTTATTGTCGGTCAGGCAGCGGCTAATCTTTATATGGTTATAGGATTGTTGCCTGTTGTTGGCGTCCCGCTTCCTTTTATAAGCTATGGAGGTACATCGCTTATTTTGAATATGGCCAGCATTGGAGTCTTGATAAATATTGGCAGATATGCAAAAGTGTTTTCGGGAAAGAGAAAAAGTGATGATATTGTGAATAGGGCTGCGATTATAACATCCAGGCGCAGATTATTGCATAGATTAAAATGATTATAAAAATCTGCTGCACAAAAAACAGGGTATTGTTCAAAATGAACAATACCCTGTTTTTTATATCAAGACTATTACTTAAGAGCTTCTTTTAATTTTGCGTTTGTGTCTTTAGCGCTATCTACGCTGCTCTGGAACATTGCCTTTTCTTTTTCACTGAGAGGCAGTTCGAGAATTTTTTCGATGCCGTTTTTGCCCAAAACAACGGGCACACCTGCGCATACGTCTTTTTCACCGTATTCACCGTCAAGTAAAGCTATACATGACAATGTTTTACCTGTGTTTTTGGCAATAGCTTCTGCCATTGTAGCTGCTGTAGTGCCAGGAGCATACCATGCGGAAGTGCCAAGCAATTTAGTGAGTGTACCGCCGCCTACCTGCGTAGCATGTTCAATTTCAGCAAGTTTTTCTTCGGACAGATATTCACTGACAGGTACACCTTTATAAGTAGCTGAACGTGTGAGAGGAACCATAAGGTCGCCGTGGGCACCGATAACCATTGCATCAATGTCGCCAACCGGACAGCCAATAGCCTGTGCCAGATAATATTCGAAACGGCTCCCGTCCAAAAGTCCGCTCATACCGATCACGCGTTCACGCGGTAAGCCGCTGTCTTTGAGCGCAAGATATGTAAGCGTGTCTACAGGATTTGAGATAATGATAAAAATAGCATCAGGTGAATGCTTTAAAGATTCATCCATAACAGACTTTACGATTTTAGAGTTAACACCGATAAGGTCAGTGCGGCTCATACCCGGTTTACGAGGGATACCGGAAGTTATAATAACTATGTTGGAATTTTCGGTTTTAGAATAATCATTGGTAATGCCGACAATTTTTGTATCAATGTGCATCATTTTTGCAGTCTGCATCATGTCCATTGCCTTACCTTCGGCAACGCCTTCTTTAATATCGAGCAATACCACTTCATCAGCAAAGTTTTTTAAAGCTAATACGTTAGCAGCGGTAGCACCTACGTTACCAGCGCCAATAACAGAAATCTTCATATCAAGAGTCCTCCTCAAATTTTTGGATTTAAATTCAGCTTTATTAAAAGTATAATACAATCAATGTTATAAGTAAAGTGCTTTGTTTATTGAACGATAAAAACTATATATAATATGATTGTATCTGCTGACAACTAAGTATAATTCATTATACTCCCGAAAAGAATGAGAAATAATATATTATAAGGTGAAGTCGTTCTCCGCATGGAGAGCGACTCTTATGCTCAGAAATGTTTTGCGCTGCAATAAGTGTGCCATACTTCAGATTGACAAGAGCAATGATGTATAAAAAAATAAGCCTGTCTCTAAATAAATAGAAACAGGCTTATCGAAAAATCGTTCAGACTGTATAATAATTTACTAATTTGGCACCAAAGATGCCATCAATCTTAGAAACCTGATCAATTATATCCTGTGTGATATCATCATCTATTGTAAGAACCATAATGCTGGTGCCGGCTATCGCTGTTTTTCCGACCTGCATGCCGGAGATATTTATATTATATTTAGCCAGCAGAGAACCGACGTGGCCTATCATGCCCGGGCGGTTTATATGAGGGCAGATCAATATTCTTGCATGAGGATCTACATCCACTCGATGCTGGTTTATTGTCACGATCCTTCCTTCTGTGCCGAAAAGAGCGCCCTGAACGGATTGTTCGCCGCCGGAGGTTTTTAAAGTCACAGTTATCAAATTGGCAAAATTGTCAACATCTTTATTTTTGATTTCCTGAATTTTTATGTTGCGCTGCTTGGCTATTGAAGGCGCGTTTACATAATTGACGGCTGTTTGGAGAATAGGATTGAGGACACCTTTTATAACGGCAATAGTCATCATTTTCGTGTCTATATCAGCGATGTCGCCATTATATTGTATTGTCAGGCTTTGAATAGGTCCATCGGAGAGGGATTGTGCCGTGCAGCCGAGTCTTTCCGCCAAAGTAAGATAAGGACGGATTTTTCCCATGGTTTCTGCTGACACGGGTGCCATATTAACAGCCGTGGAGACGGGTTCTCCCTTTAATGCGGCTGCTACGCCGTTTGATGCGTCTATAGCTACGCCGATCTGTGCTTCGACTGTTGAAGCACCAAGATGAGGTGTCAAAACAATATTGGGAGCGGAGGCCAAAGGATTGTCCTGAGCCAGAGGTTCTGAAGTAAATACATCGATTGCTGCCGCGGCGATCTGACCGGATTTTAAACCGTCAGCTAAATCCTGTTCATTGATAATGCCGCCGCGTGCACAATTGACAAGGCGGATGCCTTTTTTCATTTTGGCAATATTATCTTTGTTCAGCATGTTTTTTGTCTGCGGCGTAAGAGGCATATGTACGGTAATAAAATCGGCATTTTTTACTACATCATCCAAAGTTCCTATTTTAACACCGAGAGCCTGGGCTCTGTCTTCGTTCAGGTAAGGGTCGTAAGCGATTATTTTCATATCAAAGGACATAGCTCTTTTGGCAACACCTGAGCCTATGCGACCCAAGCCGATAACCCCGAGTGTTTTTCCTCTCAGTTCAACACCTACATATTTTTTTCTGTTCCATTCACCTTTATGCAGTGTTTCATTGGCAATGGGAATCATACGGCTCATCGAGAGCATCATTGCCATGGTATGTTCTGTAGCGGCAATAGTATTGCCCTCTGGTGCGTTGAGCACGATGATGCCTCGTTCAGTAGCCGCAGGAATATCTATATTATCGGTTCCAACGCCTGCACGACCGATTACTTTCAGATTTGCCGCTTTATCAATGACTTCTTTGGTTATTTTTGACGCACTGCGTACAATAACGCCGTCAAATTCAGGTATTATCTCAAGCAATTCTTCTGCCGGTAATTTATCCTTGATTACTACGTCAAAATTCTTCTGCAATATATCAACAGCTTTTTGCGATACACCGTCAGCAACTAAAACTTTCATTATGATATCCAGTCTCCCTTTTAATTGAAATAAAATAATACGGATCTTAAATTGGCTTCATTCATTTCAGAGTTTTTTGTTGCAAGCAGTGTGAAAAAATCGTTAAATGATGATGTCAATTGCTAAATCCAGATGAAGTAATAATTACATCCGGAAATATTTATGTAAATACATGTTTCTTTAAACATTTTAGTTTATCACTATTATATGCGTCAAGTAAAAAATTTGAGCAAATGTCGAATATGAAAAGAAATTTGTTTAAAATATCTTTTGCTTTAAGCAATTTATGAATATTTGACCGTTCTCTGTGATGATATTGTTTTTCTTTAATATATGACAAATTATGCTATAATATACAATGAATTTGAAAAGGCGTTGTAATAAAAAAATAATTGCCTACAATAAGATACAAATATCTGCTATAATGAGCGCAGTATTTGGTAAATGTACTGACAGAAGATTTAAATTCAGATCACAGAGAAGGAGTACTATGGGCGGGAAATTTACAAAAAAAGTAACAAGTTTAGCATTTGCATTATTATTTTTGCAGGAAACAACAGGTCTTTGTGCCAGCCTTTCCGTTAATGAAGCGGTAGCAATGGCTTTGCAAAACAATCTGGATATAAAAATTGCTTCGACAAAGGAAAATCAGGCTGAAGCAAATCTTGCGGCTACCAAGGCCCAAGCGGGTGTGACAGTTTCTTTGGGAAGTAATTTTTCGATATCTGACGGCGTTTCTGACGGAGTAAGCCAAAATTTTGAACGCAGCAATAATACAAGTGTATCTGTTAATTATCCATTATATTCTGCAGGAAAAACACAGTTGAATACAGATGTGAAGGAACATATGCTGCAGCAGAGTATGCTTAATACCCAAAGAACTACCGAAAATATAACATACAATACGATAAAAGCGTATTATGATATTTTGGAAGCACATAAAAACATCGGTGTTGATCAAGAATCTGTAGATAATTACGGCAAGCATCTGGAAAATGTTCAGCAATTATATTCAGCGGGAAGTGTGCCGAAATCTGATCTGCTGCGTTCGGAAGTAGCTTTATCTGATGCACAGCAGACACTGATAAAGGCACAGAATACTTTGGTCATAAATGAACTGACTTTGAAAAACATACTAAAAATGGATAAAAATGAATTGCTTGATCTGACGGATGATTTCAGATATATTCCTTTTGACCAGACATTGGACTATTGTTTGTCATATGCATCTGATAATAGAAAAGATCTGGAACAGACACAGCTGGATTATGAAATTGCAAAAAAGAATGTCGATCTGGCAAAGGCTGATTACAAACCCACAGTAAGTGCCTCATTGGGAACAAACTGGAGCAAGCAGCCTCTGCCCAGTGAACGGGATCATTCTTATACTGCCGGCATATCCGCCAGCTGGGATGTTTTTGATAACGGACTCACAAAGGCAAATGTAGATGCTGCCGAATCAGCACTCGATGAAGCAGAATTGACTCTCCAGCAGGAAACTGATTCCATAGATATTGAAGTCAGGCAGGCATATCTTAATATGCGCGACGCAGAAAAAAGATTTAATTTAACGCAGACTGCTATAAAACAGGCAGAAGAGGATCTTTTCATCGCGCAGGAAAAATACAGGGTCGGAGCAGGTATCATTCTCGATGTCATTGATGCGCAGCTGGCACTATCAACGGCCAGAACGAATCATATAAGTGCTCAGTACGATTATGCCAGATATAAGGCGCAGCTGAAAAATGCCATGGGGCTTAATGGGGAGAACATCTGAAAATGAAAAAGAAATCTATTATAAAAATAGCTGCAGCAATAGTAATAGTAGCAGTATTGGGATTCGCCGGCTATAAATACTGGAGCAGTTATCAGGAGAAAAACAATGCGGCTCAAGCCGGCGAGCCTTATACAGTGCAGAAGATGGATCTTAAATCCGTAGTCTCAGCAACGGGAACTATAAAACCTGTAGAATCAGTAGAAGTGAGTTCGAAAATAACGGCACGCATAAAAAGCGTACTAGTTAAAGAAAATGATTCTGTCAAGGCAGGTCAGACTGTGGCAGTACTTGACGGCAAGGATTTGGAAAATGAACTTATAAAAGCACAGGAAACAGTCAGCAATACACTTTCCAAATATAATCGCGCTAAATATTTATATTCCATCGGAGCTAAGTCAAAGGAAGACTATGAAGATGCGGAATATAATTATGAAACAGCACAGAGTGATATGGAAGTCACAAAATCCGATCTTGACGAAACTATAATAACGGCACCGATGGACGGAGTAGTTGTCGGCGAACCTAAGACGCCTGGCACAATGGCTGTTCAGGGAACAAGCAATCCGACTGTGATAATGCGTGTCGCCGATCTTTCACAGAAGCAGATACTGGCCAAAGTCGATGAAACTGATATAGGGCAGATAAAGGTCGGGCAGTCTGTGGTATTTACCGTTGACGCTTATACCGACAAAAATTTTACAGGAAAAGTGGCAAAAATATCCCAAACTGATGTCAGCAACAGCTGGGATACATCTTCAGACAGTACATCTACATCCAGCACGTCCTCTGTTATATATTACTATGTGACATTGGATGTGGATGATCCTGACGGATTACTGAAACCGGCAATGACGGCTCGTGTGGAAATAACCACTGGCAATAAGGCTGATGCGGTTGCTGTACCTCTTGCCGCTTTGAAAACAGACAGCAGCGGGTCATATGTAATCATTGTAAACGACAATAAAACAACTGAAAATCGCTATGTGAAGACGGGGATATATAGTGACGACTATGTGGAAATTCTTGACGGACTCAATGAAGGTGAGAAAGTTTCAATAGAATATACGGCGCCTAAGACCAGCACATCATCATCAAAACAGGGCGGCGGACCTCCTTTTTAATAATATGCATTAAGAATGCAGGTATCTGCCGAGCAGATGTTTTTATTTTAGTCCTTGTGAATCTTTTGTTTTTAAGAAAGCAGGTATTTTATGACAATCGACCTTGAGGGGATAAAAAAGATATATCAGATAGGTACCCAAGAGGTAGCCGCTTTAAATGGTATTGATCTGCATATAAAACAGGGAGAGTTTGCTGCCCTAATGGGTCCTTCAGGCTCCGGAAAATCGACTCTTATGAATATTCTGGGATGCTTGGATAGGCCCACAGTTGGTTCATATAAACTTGATGGTAAGGAAGTAGCATATTTAGGTGATGATGATCTGGCCAAGACACGCAATAAAAAGATAGGCTTCGTTTTCCAAAATTTTAATTTATTGTCGCGCATAAGTGCATTGGATAATGTAGCACTGCCTCTGGTATATGCGGGGAAAAGCCGCAGAGAACGTGCGGAGAGGGCCTATCATTTTTTAAAAGCAGTAGGCCTGGATACTAGAGCCAACCATCAGCCAAATGAACTTTCAGGAGGGCAAAGACAAAGAGTAGCGATTGCCAGAGCCTTGGTGAATGATCCGAGTATAATCATGGCAGATGAACCTACGGGTAATCTGGATACGAAGTCGACGACAGAAATAATGAAAATATTTATTGACTTGCATGAGCAGGGCAAGACCATCATCCTTGTCACGCATGAACCTGAAATCGCTGCCTGCGCATCAAGGCAGCTGCTGGTACGCGATGGCGTAATAACACGTGATGCCGGCAGGGGGGAAAAAATGGATGTTGTTTAATGAGAGTGTTATGATGGCCCTGAAAGCATTGATTGCCAATAAACTGCGTTCTATACTGACTATGCTGGGAATAATCATCGGCGTCGGCGCAGTAATCGCTATGGTATCAATAGGCATGGGGGTCAGGAAAAATGTTCAGGATTCGATAGCCAGTCTTGGCAGCAATATGCTCATTGTTCAGGCCGGTGCTCCTCGGGTGAATGGAGTGCGCCAGGCTGCCGGCAGCGGTGAAAATCTAAAACTTGATGATTCGGATGCTATAAAGAAAAAAATAAAAAACATTGATTATGTCGCACCAAGTGTGCAAAAATCATATCAGGTAGTAAACGGCAATCAAAACTGGAACACGACTGTTTACGGCATAACATCAGAATATATGGCGATACGGTCTTTGACGGTCAACAGCGGGTCATTTCTTACTGAAAATGACATAACGACTCGTGCACGTGTTGCCGTTATAGGCGCCACTGTTGCATCAAATTTATTCGGCAGCACCAATCCGGTCGGAAAAAATATCCGTATTAATAATGATCCATATAAAATTATTGGTGTTTTGGAAAATAAAGGGCAGTCAGCTATGGGGCAGGATCAGGATGACTGTGTTTTGATACCTGTTACAACGGCGATGGAACGATTAATGGCTTTGACAAGCATAAGGACTATAAACGTGCAGGTTTCGTCGGCTGAAAAAATTGATCAGGTCCAAAGTGAAATAGAGACGTTGCTTCGTCAGCGTCATCGTATAGAAAATCCGGTCAATGATGATTTCCAGGTAAGAAATCTTACAAGCATAATGGAAACAATGACCAGCACCACAACTATGATAACGATGCTTCTTGGGAGTATTGCGGCTATTTCTCTGATAGTCGGCGGCATTGGCATTATGAATATAATGATGGTTTCTGTGACGGAACGCACAAGGGAAATAGGCATCAGAAAAGCATTGGGGGCAACTTTCAATAATGTGATGATGCAGTTTCTTATAGAATCCATTGTTGTCAGTGTCATCGGCGGGCTCATCGGCATTGTTGTCGGCTGTGCCTCTGCGATGGCAATTTCCAAATTCGGTGGATTTAATACAGTGATAACGTTGGAACCGATTCTGCTTTCTTTCTTTTTTTCTGTCGGTATTGGTTTGTTTTTTGGTATTTATCCGGCAAGAAAGGCGGCAAAATTGGACCCAATCGAAGCACTTCGCTACGAATAATAAAAAACTCACTAAAACAGTATGTATTTTTCAGGAGAATATTGTATAATTATTATAAATAGATTTATCTGCTGAATTGAATATTTATTTATTTTAAAGGGAATCTATAAAATAATTTTAGCGAGGATGGTAGTTAGCAATATATGTTACTCAATAAAAAATCTGTTGAGCTTTTGGCTCCTGTCGGTCAGTGGGAAACATTGGAGGCTGCGGTAAAAGCAGGCGCTGATGCTGTTTATATGGGCGGTAAAGCTTTTAATATGCGGATGTTTCGTGATGATTTTAACTTTGATAATGCATCATTAAAAAAAGCTGTGGAATATACTCATTCCCATGGCGTGAATTTGTATATAACCTTAAATAATCTTATAAGTGATGATGAAATTCCACAGCTTGTCGAGTATCTGAAATGTCTTGACCGTGATATTAAACCCGACGCACTTATTATTCAGGATCTGGCTGTAATAGAAATAGTGAAAAAACTTGGGTTGAAGCTCAATCTTCATTCATCGATCATGATGAATACGCACAATGAGCTTATGATTGAAAAATTTAAGCAGTATGGCATCAGCCGTATTGTAGCCAGCCGTGAAATGAGTCTCAGTGAAATATGCATTCTAAAACAGAAAACGGGAATCGAGCTGGAATATTTTGTTCACGGTGACATGTGTATTGCGGAAGGCGGACAATGTCTGCATTCGGGAATTGTATTCGGCAACAGCAGCAATCGCGGACGCTGCATGAAAGCTTGCCGCTGGCAGTATAAATTTGGTGAAGAGACCAAGATTGCTGATCCGCGGTTCTTATCTGAACAAAAATTTTCTTATAAAATGGCTTTAAAGGATATGTGTATGTATCGTGCGCTTCCCGAATTGATTCAATCAGGAGTATATTCGTTTAAAATTGAAGGACGTATGAGAGATGCCGCTTTTGTCAGCCAGCTTGTTGGTATATATCGCCGTGCCATAGATCGATACATAGCAGATCCTGCAGGCTATAGTGTGGATAATAATGACTGGCAGAAGCTTTCTGAAAGTAAGGTAAGAGGTTTTTCGACCTGCTTTGCCGTCAGTAAACCTACATATAAGGATATTGGTTTGACGGGAGAAGATGAGCCACGCTTTTTTAGCAAGGCAGTGAAAGAGGCTGGATTTGAAAGAGAAAAAACAGTTCTTTTTAAGCCGAAGGAACATAAAAAACCTGATCTGTCTGTACACTGTGCGTCATTGCTACACTTAAAGGAAGCCTGTGCTAACGGAGCAGATGCAGTATATGCCGGCGGTGATGTCTATCGTCCTTTAAAACCGTGGACTATAGCCGAATTTGCAGAAGCTAGAAAAATAACAGCTGAAAAAGGCTGCAGGCTGATTATCACTACACCACGCATAACACGAACACGGGAAATAAGTGAGCTGGAACAATTATTCAGCACACTCGGCAGCTTTAAACCGGATGGTATTTTGGTACACAACATGGGAACTTTTTCACTGGCGAAAAAATTGACGAATCTGCCGGTATATTGTGGTTCTTCCTTTAGTCTTTTCAATTGTGAAGCTGCAGCTTTACTAAAAAGCGAAGGAGCTGTTCAGGCAGCCGTTTCATTGGAACTGGCACATAAACAAACTATCGGTCTTATCGGGAAAAGCACACTGCCGATAGAAGTTGTCGTTCATGGATCAATCGAAGCTATGATATGTGATTTTGATTTTATTATGGAAGAAACAGGGAAAAATCAATTGGATGATCCCGAAGCTTTTGAAAAACATTATGCATTTATTGATATGGCAGATGAAGTACATGCTGTAAGGCGAACACAATATAATAGAAATCATGTACTTTTTTCTCATGACATCTGCCTTATGCCGTATTTGGAAAGTTTGGCTGGAGCAGCTTCATTTTGTATCGAGGCACAGGATTACTCACCGGAGTATACCGGCAGGCTGGTGAATATCTACCGCCAGATGATAGATGATTATACTGCGTACGATGTTCATGAAATAATCGAGGAGATTGAGCAGACTGGTCCGCGCAGCATTGGCAACGGTGTATATCGTTACGATACTTCAAAATAAAGAATAGGTTATTCTATGGTTTTGAAATATACTGTTTATATATTATTTATATAAACAGTATATTTATTTGAAGATATAAGTCGTGTCACTGCAATGCGGCACTTCTATAAAATCCGATTATTAATGCAAATGGATTTGATATTGTAAATATTTGAATGAGAGGTAGTTCCATGACGAGTTATATTGGTCCGGAAAAAATATTGGAAAAGAAAAAAAAATATATAATGCCTTGTTTGGGACATTTTTATCAGAATCCTCCTGAATTTGTCAAAGGAAAAATGCAGTATTTATATGATAATACAGGAAGGGAATATGTTGATTTTTTTGCAGGGGTGTCAGTCATCAACTGTGGTCACTGCAATCCGGAGATCACAAAAGCCGTATGCGATCAGGTAAATGATTTACAGCATGTGTGCAATATATATCTTACTGAAAATTTTGTTAATTTAGCGGAAAAGCTAGCTGAAGTCACACCGGGCGCTCTGCAAAAATCTTTTTTTTGTTCGACAGGAACTGAAGCCAATGAAGGTGCACTGCTGCTTGCTCAGCTGTATACAGGCAATGATGAATTTATAGGTCTGCGGCATGGTCTGCACGGACGGACAAAGCTTACAATGAATCTGACGGGCATAAGCATGTGGCGCACTGATCCACATCCTGTCGGCGGCATTCACTTTGCACCGAATCCAAACTGTTATCGCTGTCCTTTGAAAAGAAGTTATCCGGAATGCGATCTAGAATGTGCCAATATGATAGAAGATATAATAAGTTATGCTACTTCGGATAAAGTGGCTGCCTTCATTGCAGAACCGATACAAGGAAATGGCGGGATAGTCGTTCCGCCGAAGGATTATTTTAAACGTGTCAGGGAAATTCTGGCAAAGCATAATACCCTTATGATAATTGATGAAGTGCAGACCGGGTTCGCACGTACAGGCAAGATGTTTGCGATAGAAAATTTTGGTGTGGAGCCGGATATTATGACAATGGCCAAGGCTCTTGGCAATGGTGTCCCCATCAGCGCCTTTATTGCCAGCCCCAAAATCGCAGATATATATGTTAAGCCGGGAGCATCCACTCTTGGTGGAAATCCTGTATCGACGGCTGCAGGTATGGCAGTGCTGAAGTATATCCTGGAACATGATCTTATGAAAAATGCTCAAAAAAGAGGTGTACAGCTGAAAGAAGGCTTGCAGGATATCCAAAAAAGACATCCGCTCATCGGTGATGTAAGAGGCTTGGGTCTCATGGTAGGAGCAGAGCTTGTAAACAAAGACAAGAGCCCTGCTGCGGACAAATTGGATAAAATTGCTGAAGAAATGAAAGACAGAGGTTTTATTATAGGGAAAAACGGTGTATTCAGGAATGTTCTGGCTTTTCAGCCGCCTCTCATAATAACCGAAAATAATATTGATAATATGCTGGACACTCTGGAAAATGCAATAAAAAAATTTGAATAGAAAATGGTCCGCAAATACCTGATAAAGATATTTGCGGACCATTTTTTATTGCATTTTTGCGGAAATATATTTTAATAAAATATGGGCGCTTTTTCTGTTGGTAGCAAGAGGAATGTTATGTACATCACAAATTCTCAGTAAAGCATTGATATCCGGTTCATGTGGCTGGGCGTTCAGCGGATCGCGCAAAAATATGACATAATTGATTTTTTCGGTAGCTACAAGAGCACCAATCTGCTGATCACCGCCCAAAGGTCCTGACATCATTGTTTCTACGTTAAGCTGATATTTTTCATTTATCAGCGTGCCCGTAGTTTTAGTGGCGACAAGATGAAACTTTTTCAGCAGATCCTTATGATTGTTGACAAAAGACAGCATCTCATCTTTTTTTTGATCATGAGCTATTAAAGCAATAGTTTCCATAAGCATAACACCGACTTTCTGATATTTTTATTATTTTCGGACCATCGCCCGCATCAATATATTTCTAAGCTTGCACAAACGGACGTTTTATCCGGCAAAACAGCTGCTGTCAGTACAAAAGATTCATTTATAGTATAGACTATTTGTTTGGTTTGGTAAACACCTGTCTGTGCTATAAATAGGAAACGGAGCATAGTCCGTTTTTGACAGAATGCTGCTGTTACAGATGAAATTTAGCTATTTGTGTTTTCAGCTCTTCGGCTAATTTTGCAAGGGTCTGGCTGGAACTGGCTATTTCTTCCATAGAGGCAAGCTGTTCCTGTGTGGCAGCGGAAATGCCTTGTGTCCCGTCAGCCAGTTCTTTGCTGTTGAGATCGATCTTTTCAAAGGCTTTGGCAATATGGCCGCTGTCAGAGAGCATTTTCTGTATTTCTGAAGATATTTCTTTCATTTGGTCGGAGACATTTTCCACTGAAGTTATGATTTCTTTGAAGGCAGTGCCTGCCAGGTCTACTACTTCAGCTCCTGTTTGTACTTCCTGAGTGCCGGACTGCATTACAGATACGGCTTTTTCTGTGTCTGACTGGATCTCCCCGACCAGCTGGGCGATTTTCTTGGCTTCGTTTTCCGATTGCTCCGCCAGTTTTCTGACTTCTTCGGCAACAACGGCGAAGCCTTTGCCTTGTTCACCGGCCCGTGCGGCTTCGATCGCGGCATTAAGCGCCAGCAGGTTTGTCTGTCCGGCAATTCCGGAAATGGCGTCTACTATAATGCTTATTTCTTTTGATCGGGTTCCCAGTTTTGCTACCGCCTGTGAGGATTCATTGACGGCTGCGGCTATCTGGTTCATTTGCAGGACGGCTTTGTCTGCTGATTGACCGCCGTTTTGGGCTTTTTCCGAAGCGTTGGCAGATTGTTCGGCAATATGGCCGGCATTGTCAGCGATTTTTTTTATTCTTGCTAATAGCTGATCAACGGTTTTAGTGGTGTCATTTACTTCTTTTGTCTGAACAGATGCGTTGTTTGCGATTTCAGCTACCAGAGACGCAACCTGATCGGCAGCCTGCGCCGACTGGCCGGAACTGGCAGTCAGCTGTTCGCTTGAAGCCGCGGCCGACTGCGAGGTGTCGGCTACACGGGAAATAACGCTGCGCAGGTCTTCTGTCATACGGCTGAGACTTTTGCCCAATCTTCCCATTTCATCTTCTGATTTTATATTTATTTTTGTTGATAGATCTCCTCCGGCTATCTGTTCCGCACAATGCATCAGATATTCGATCGGTCTGCCGATCTTTCTGTTGAAAATCATGATTATGAAGCTTACCAGCAGCAGGACAACTGCGATAAAGATAATTATGCTTATGATCATTACTTTGTTGACATTCTGATAGGCTTCCGCAGTAGGATATACCAGTACCATATGCATTCCTGTTTCGGCGATCGGTGCGGCTATAACAAAGCTGTTTTCGCCAAAGGCTGAGGATTCGGTCAAAAATGTATCTGCCGATTTTAAGATTTCCGTTCCAAGCTGCTGTACTGCGGGATTTTGGTCATCTACGATTTTTTCCTTAAGATTTTTATTGTCATCCTTGTCACCAAGATAATATCCCTGAGGGCTTATGACAAAAGCATATCCGGTCTGGCCTATTTTTATATTGCGAATGTAATCCGTCAATGTTTTTAGATTAATATCGGCGGTAGTCACGCCGATGACGCTGTTATCCTTTTTGATAGGACTGCTGATGGTGATCATTGCGACTTTGCTTACAGAGTCCTCATATGGTTCGCTCCAGGCTGTATTTGCAGTCGTTTTTAAGCCATTTTTATACCAATCGTAGCTGAAATAATCATAACTGCTGTTGCTGTATTCCCAGGTAGTTTCAATTTTGCCGTTATTTTTATATTCATAAGGTCCGTAATATTTTGTGCCTTTTTCGTACATATCCGGTTCAAACCAAAAGCCCATTCCATTTACCAGCTGGCTTGAGGATATATATTTATTGATAATATTGAGAATCAAATCTGTATTATACTGAGGCATTGCGCCAATATTGTAGGATAACAGCTCCGCATATTTGGCTGCATCTGTCAAACTGACAGACATCTGGTTGGTTATTTCACCGGACTGATGCCGCAGATTGTTTTTAACTTCATCTTCCATGCTGTTCTTGAACTGATAAATGCCAAAACCGCTTTGAATGCCACTGATTAAAATTACGATCAATACTGTGCCAATAATAAAAAGCGTCTTGATGCTTTTTGTAATGTTTTCCATTTTCATTTCACCCTTCGTGGAATATTTTTATAAGGCAGCATTGAGCACAACATGTATAGATTAAGTTTAATATTATATAACGCAGTGTTTGTTATTTTAATGTTACGTTTATATTAACAAACTTCACTGAATCGGAATTATTGACCTGACAAGAAAGATGATTTTGATATTCTGTTTGTTTTGCCTGAAAGACGGATAGAAAATTATTATTTTGTAAGCTTTGAAAATATATATTCTTGCAACAAGACATAAGTTATGATAAAATAGACAAACGAAAGCAGTTTTTCAAATGAGACTGCGGCGCTTGGGTCTTACGCAATGGAGACTCATGAACCCCGTCAGATCCGGAAGGAAGCAGCGGTAAGTGATTACCTTCATGTGCCGTGAGGGTGCCTGAGCGCCGTAGTCTGATTTGAGGAGCTGTTTTTCCTGTTTTTCCGGTAAAGGAGATGGTGAAAGCATGTCTTATGTGGCACTGTATCGCAAATGGCGGCCTAAGGATTTTGCTGATCTGGTAGGACAGGATCATATCAGTCACACGCTGGCGCAAGCTATAAAAAACGGCAAGATAGGCCATGCATATTTGTTTTCCGGTCCGCGTGGCACAGGAAAAACAAGTACAGCCAAAATCCTTGCCAAAGCATTAAACTGTGAACATGGTCCTACGGCGAAACCCTGCAATAAATGCAGCAACTGTGAAAAAATAAATAATAATACATTTATGGATGTATATGAAATAGATGCTGCTTCAAATCGTGGCATTGATGAAATCCGCGATCTGCGGGAAACTGTAAAATTTGCCCCTGCAGAGGGCAAATATAAAGTTTATATTATTGATGAAGTGCATATGCTTACATCCGAGGCATTTAACGCACTCTTGAAAACGCTGGAAGAACCGCCTGAGCATGTGGTATTTGTTTTGGCTACTACTGAAATACAAAAGGTGCCGGCTACGATCCAGTCGCGCTGTCAAAGATACGATTTTAGGCGGATAACACAGAATGATATAAAAAAACAGCTGCAAAAAATATCAGCTGCTATTAATATAGCAGCTGAAGATGAAGCTCTTTCCATAATAGCCGTTCATGCTGACGGCGGTATGCGGGATGCCTTAAGTTTGCTTGATCAGTGTACGGCTTTGTCAACGGAGAAATTGACGGCAGAAAATGTACGCCATATTTTAGGTATAATAGATTACGAATACATCTGGCAGATAACAGATTCCATTATAAATAATGATACGCAGGGTATTTTGCATGCTGTGGGAGAATTGATTGCCGCAGGTAAGGCCATAAGTCAGCTTTTGATAGAGTTGGCTCTTCATTGGCGTTCGGTCATGATCTACAAGGCTTCCGGTGAAATTGCTCTCGAAGAGCAGGAGGCAGGTTCTGTGCTTGCCCGTCAGGCAGCTGCTTTTAAGCATGAACAGCTGACTGCAATGATAGATGCAGTTTATGAAGCATCAGGACAGATACGTTGGTCCCCGCAGCCGCGGGTAACTGTTGAAATGGCATTGATGAGACTATGCTATCCTTATGAGACTGCTTCGGAAAATAACGTATCAGCGGAAGATACGCGTCTTTTGGCAATGGAGAAAAAAATATCGCATTTGGAAAATGTGATCAGTAAGCTGGAAAATTCTGCACGTGCGGCTATCGTACCGGCAGTAAAAAAGAGCAGCAGCACAGAAAAAAACAATATAAAGACGAAAAACGCCGGCAGTAACGAGCATATTCCTGCTCAGGCGGTAAAACCAGTTTCTCCTGCGGTCAGTGAGATGCTTTCACCGGAACAGCGTGAAGAGGCACTGCCTGTCTGGCAGGCAGTGCTGGATGGACTGCGTGAACAGCATAAAATTCCTGCGCTTGCCTGTGTGGAGAAAGCACAGGTTCGCGGTATGGCAAACAATCAAATGATTCTTGCTTTTAAGGCGTCATTTCTCAAAGCAAGGACGGAACGGGCTGATTATAAAAATCTTATAGAAGAGCTTTTATTAGCAAAAACAGGGCAGCATATAAATCTTGTATGTGTTATGGATCAGCCTGCTTCTAAAAAGATATTATCAGATGAATCTGCCGATAAAAATACAGCTGTGGAAAAAAAAACTGAAACAGCAGGCGACAGAAATGATCTGAGCATTGAGGAAAAGAAGCGTCTGCAAAATGCCGTAGATATTTTCGGCGGCAATATTATAGAGGAAACTTGATCTTTTATACACGAAACGGGGAACATCCACATAGTGGATATTCCCCGTTTCATATCGTGCGAATACTGTAGGACCGCAGCAGTCAGAAAGTCTCATGAAGCTATATAACGCATGTAGGCACTGTAAATAAATAAAAGAAAGGCTAATCCCATAAAGATAAAACTGAGATATTTTACATATTCACTGTATTTCTCACTTAGGTCAGCATGCCGCTGCGCATAGATAGATATGAGGGCTCCTTCCAGCAGGATATATATGCCTCTGTCAATGTTTGCCAGCTGCGGCCAGCCTATTATCAGAAATACGATGTTAATAACTATAAGTACTATCAAGAGAATATCGCGGCCTGCTTTTTTTTGCGGCGGAGCAGCAGAGCCCTTGGTTTTTTCGATTTTCTCACTGATGCGTTTTGAATATCGGGCCATTCACATCAATCCTTTTTTATTGATTTTATATATTATAGCATAAATTCCAATCAGTGACTAACATGGTTGAACCTATCAATCTGTACAGTACAGTTTTGATCATAAAAAACAGTATTATAGTTATTTGCCCATTGCAAGTGGATTATATTGGTAAATATGATCATTATTATTCAATGTGAAACAAGCTTTTTTGTAAATATCAATTGCTACTTTCAGTAATGATTGATACAATATGATATATATGTATTTTAATTTAGACAGCATAGGAAATTGAGGTGTAACATTTTGTGGTCGGCATATAGCCGGCACAAAGATATAATGATAAGACAGAATCGCAATAGAGATAAATTAGTGAATTACTACAATAAATTTGCAGAAAGCGGCGAAATTGATCCCAATGTTCATCCCTGGGTGGCCGAATCATGGCAGAAAAGCAGAAAATTTGCCATAACCGCAGAGAAATTCAGTGATCTGGCGGAGATGAGCAAAGAAGAATTAAGAGTTTTGCAAAATCATCATAAAGCAGCAGTGGAATATATGCAGGATTTTACTGATGGGATAAGGGATTTTTTACAGGAATATGATTTATGTCTGCTGCTGCTGGATAACGAATGTAATATTTTAAAAAATTATTCGTCTCCGTATAACAGATTGCTTTCGAAAAAAATTGAAGGCGCCAATCTGAAATTGGAGAATGTCGGCACTTTCAGCGCCAATATAGCGGCAAAATATAAAAGTATGTTTTGGATGTTTGGACCGGAAATATGGCTGAAAGCCTATCATGACTGCGATACGGGAGCGGCGCCGGTATGTGTATGCGGAGAGACGGCGTATATCATAACTGTTTTAAGCAGAGATTACGAAAAACTGCCTCAGGATGCGGTTATTTCTTTGCTTATGTCCATAAAAACGGCTATGGAAATACATCTTAAACAAAAAATGTTTTTGCAGGCACAGGAGGCTATTTTAGATGCGACACCATTTGCGGTATATCATATTCTGAAAAATGGTGATGTGGCATATACCAATAAACTTGGCGCTTCACGTCTCGCGGGAATAGGAGCCATAGACGAACAGGCGAAAACTTTGAACTTGAATGAGGTGGTCTTGAATTATCGACACACACCTATATATAAGGGGTTCAGCGGGATATCCTGCATAAATCAAGAGGTCACATGGACTACACAGGTAAAAACATATGAAGATATAACTACTGTGGTCCCTATAAAAGAGGAGGATGCCGGCGAAAATGATGAGGTCAAAAGTGTTGTTGCTGTAACAATGCCTATTGAGGATCTGCGGATGCTGGTTGCACACGCCGCAGGATATACCGCAAAATACAGTTTAGATAGTATTGTCGGTATAAGCGCATCATGCAGTCTGATGAAAGAACGTGCCGTACGGGCCGCTAAAAAAGACAATCATATACTGCTGCAGGGTGAACCGGGAACCGGCAAGCAGCGTTTGGCACACGGCATACATATGGCAGGTTCGCGTTCTAACGGCCCTCTTATTTCCATTAATTGCGGTGATGTCACGCCTGAGCTGCTTGAACAGGAATTATTCGGTGCACGTATAGGTCAGGAAATTAGTCATCCCGGTAAATTGGAACTCGCCAGCGGTGGTACCTTGCTGATGGATGAAATAGAGAAACTCCCACCGCAGATCGCGGAAAAATTGGCTCAATCACTTCAAATGAAAAAAATACTGCGTATTGGTGAAGATGTTGAAAGAACGATTAATGTGCGGATAATTGCATCTTCTGACGGTAATCTGCGCCGTCTCTGCGAAAAAAATCTTTTTGATGAAAAACTTTTTGAAATAGTGTCACGCAGCATTATTCATCTGCCGCCTCTGCGCAGCCGCAGAGAAGATATACCTTTATTGACTGAAAGTATATTGACAGAACTGACCGCACAGCATAAAACATGTATGAAAAAACTTACCGGCGAAGCTATTGACATGCTGGCGGAATATGATTGGCCGGGAAATATTAAGCAGCTGCAGGGCGTTATTGAAAATGCTGTATTTACTGTAAAAGACGATACAATAAACGCTGACAGCATAAATTTGATGGGGAATATAAGACCGGACAGTAAATGGAAAGAAGATAAGGATATATTTATACGGGCATGGCAGTCGGCAGGGGGCAATGTCAGCCGATTAGCCAATTTACTTGGCGTAAGCCGCGTAACTCTTTACCGTTATATCAAGAAGTATGGTGTGGAAAAATAGAAAAAGGCGAAGTGATTTTTAATCACTTCGCCTTTTTGGGCAATACGCTCAGGAAAATCAGCTTTTTATCCAGCCGAGCTTTTCAAACAAAGGTATATAATTGAGTCGTCTGTAAAAGGAATTGAAGGTATTTTCTGTATGAAAGACCGGTATGCGTTCAAGGGCAAAAATATTGCTTGAGTTTTCCGCTGTGCCGTATTTTACAGTAAAGGCTGCCCGATAGCCTGCATCCTTGAGCATTTGTGCTATATAGAGATTGTATGTGCCTGTCGGATAAGCAAAATACATTGTATTTTGAGCCAATTCTTTGTCAATTTTTTGTTTGGATTGTGTTATTTCATTTTTTATTTGTTCATTTGTCAATTCTGTAAGGGATCTGTGGGAGACAGTATGGGACTGGATAGAAATGCCATTGGCTTTCATCTCGCGGCATTGATCCCAGGTGAGATAGTTGGGGTATTTGTCGACGAAACTGGATATGACAAAAATTGTTGCGGGAAAATCATATTTTTTGAGGATAGGATAGGCATTCTTATAATTATCTTCATAACCATCATCAAAAGTTATAAGAACAGGATTAGGAGGCAGTTCTTTGCCTTTTTCCAGATTATCATATAAATCATCAGGCGTAATAACATGATAATTATTATTTTTTAAATATGCCAGTTGTTTATCGAAGTCTTCGGGTCTGACTGACAGGGAGATATTCATATTGTCGATTTTGTGGTAATTTAAAACGATGATTCCATCCTGTCCCGTATTCTCCAATTCCTGACTGCCTTCGGTGAGCGCATGAGGACTGGAAAGCGTTAAAGGTATAAAACATAAAAAAATAAATAAAACGATTTTTTTTATCAATGAGTGTTTCATTTTAGATTCTCTGTTGCTCCTCTCATTTTGCCAGATTATCAGAATAATTATAACAAGCTTAATTTGATTTTACCAGTTTATTTTTCTTGCGAAAATAAAATTCATAATGTATTATAAGTAAGATGTTCATTTTGAAAGATAAAATTGATATTATGTTGAAAATATAATATTTGTTTTTTAGCTATTAATCAGTGAATAAAGAAGGTTGTTACAATGCGTTCGGAAATTTTGACGATACTGCGAAAAGCAGGTGAAGAATATGTTTCGGGTGCTTATCTGGCAGAAAGGCTGTCAGTATCACGCACTGCTATATGGAAACATATCTGCGCTCTCAAAGAGGACGGTTATGATATAGACAGTAAATCAAGAAATGGCTATCGAATAATCAGTTCTCCTGATTTGTTGACTCCGGGTGAAATAAACGCAGTGCTGTCTACTGAGTTTTTGGGACACAATATAAAATATTACAAATCTGTCGATTCAACGAATAATGTGTCTAAGCTCCTGGCGCAGCAAAATGCTGAAGAAGGGACTATTTTAATAAGTGAGGAGCAGGGAAACGGCAAAGGACGACTGAGCCGCGGCTGGTTTTCTCCTTCTCGCAAGGGTATATGGTTTTCATTGATTTTGCGGCCGAATTTTCTGCCGCAGGAAGCACCAAAGTGTACACTTATGGCCGCGGTAGCAATAAGCAAGGCCATTCGTTCGGTGACAGGAGTAGAGGTAGGAATCAAGTGGCCTAACGATATTCTTTATGAAGGCAAAAAACTGGTCGGCATTTTGACGGAAATGAATGCTGAAATGGAGCGGATAAATTATATAATTATCGGCATGGGAATTAATGTAAATATAACTCATGCTGAAGTTCCTGAAGAAATTAGAGATTCAGCGACTTCACTTCTACAGATAACCGGTAAAAAAATATCCAGAGTGGAACTGCTTTGTGCAATTTTGGCAGAATTAGAAAATGAATATGTAATAATAAGAGAGAAAGGCTTTTCACCTATTCTAGATGAGTGGAAAAAATTTTCTGTCACACTTGGACAGGAAATAAAGGTTATCGGCATAAATGAAACTTTTCATGGAAAAGCTGTGAATATTGATGACTATGGTGCGTTGCTGGTAGATACAGGGAATAAAATTGAACGGGTATTAGCCGGAGATGTATCAATAAGACCGGCCGGACAGGCAATAAACTAAGCTGGAGGTTCATAGTAATGCTGCTAGTATTTGATATAGGCAATAGTAATATAGTGCTGGGTACATATGAAGGCAGAAAATTAATGAGGCATTGGCGTATTTCTACTGATCGGCAGAAAACAGGTGATGAATATGGCATGCTGATAAATGAATTGTTTCGTTTTCATGGGATTTCTATGTCTGATATTTCTGCAATCATTATTTCATCGGTAGTACCGCCTCTCGTAGTGCCTCTTGTAAAGATGTGTGAACGCTATTTCAAAGTGAGGCCTTTGATAGTTGGCCCAGGTATAAAAACGGGAATCAAATTGAAATATGAAAATCCGCGTGATATAGGCGCTGACCGTATAGTAAATGTGATAGGTGCTTATGAACAGTACGGCGGACCTCTTATAGTCATAGATATCGGTACAGCGACGACTTTTGATGTAGTAAGCGGAGCCGGTGATTTTCTGGGCGGTGCAATAGCTCCGGGGATAGGAATTTCCACGGAAGCTTTATTTCAGCGTGCGGCCAAGCTGCCGCGCATTGAGCTTGTAACGCCAAAATCTGTCATTTGCCATAATACTATAACAGGTATTCAAGCCGGGATAATTTTTGGCTCTGTCGGTCAAATAGACGGTATAGTAAACAGAATTAAAAAAGAAATGAATATGGATATGAACGTTGTTGCTACCGGCGGTCTGGCTAATATGATAGCCAGGGAATCAAAAACTATTGATAAAACAGATCATTTTCTCACACTCACCGGTCTGCGGGTATTATACGAAAGAAACAGTTAAATATTCGAAATGTACAGGGAGTGAAAAACAGCGTTATATGTTTATTGGAAATTTGAAAGTAAATAATCCTGTTTTTCTTGCACCGATGGCAGGAGTTTCAGATGCGGCTTACAGGATTTTAGCGCAGCGGATGGGCTGCGGGCTTGTTTATTCGGAAATGGTCAGCGATAAGGGAATTCATTTTCGTAATGAACATACATTATTTATGCTGAAGACAGAAGCTGCGGAAAGACCGTTAGCTATGCAGCTTTTCGGCGAAACTCCGGAGAGCATGTCCGAAGCTGCAAAATATGTAGAAGCTCTGGGGTGTGCGGATATAATAGATATCAATATGGGATGTCCGGCTCCCAAAATAGTGAAAAATAATGAAGGTTCAGCGTTGATGCTGGATCCAAAACGGGCTTTTGCCATAATGGCGGCAGTGAAAAAAGCGGTCTCTCTTCCGGTGACAGTAAAAATGCGCAAGGGGTGGGATGACAACCATGTGAATGTGCTTGAAATGGCCAAACTGGCAGAGGCAGCCGGTATGGATGCGTTGGCAGTACATGGAAGAACACGTGAACAATTTTACAGCGGCAGAGCCGATTGGAATATAATTGCGGCAGTCAAACAGGCAGTAAGGATACCGGTGATCGGCAATGGTGATGTGCGGACTTGCCGTGATCTGACGGAAATTTTCAGCAGGACCGGTTGTGATGCTGTAATGATAGGACGTGCCGCTCAGGGCAATCCATGGATATTCAGGGAATTTACCGAATTTTTAAAGACAGGGAAAGTAGTTCCTGAAGTCAATGCAGCCGAAAGAAAAGCAGTCATTATGGAACATCTGGATATGCTTTTAGAAAAAAAGGGAAGCTATGTCGGACCGCGGGAAATGCGAAAACATGCCACTTGGTATACACGCGGTATAGAAGGCGGTGCTGAGCTCAGACGCCTGTTCAATCTGGCAGAAACCAGAGAAGATTTTATTTCTATTCTCGAACAGTTGCGATAGAAGTAGTTGTACTCTATGATCAGTATGTTATTTATGTTTAAAAAGTGCTGCTATTACTGTCTGGCTGATAAAAAATATTATTTTTTCTTATGAAAAAGCGTGAATTATGATAGAATATATATTAGAATTGAGATTATGATCGCGAGAACCCGAGGAGAAAATTATGATTTGTCATAAATGCGGCAGAGAAATCAATGACAGCAAAGTTTGTCCGTATTGCGGACAGGACAATAATATAACAATAATGACCGATCAGGAAAAAATTGATTACGGTGGTGTCACCATAGAAGAAAACAATGATCGTGTTCATCATGGCAGCGGCTATTCACAGTCGACAAAAGGCAGACAAGGACGAACAGCATTCCGTGTCACAGGAGGCAGCTGGATGTCGCGTCTTATTTTTGGTATTGGCATATTGGCAATAGCGGCATTTGTATTTTTTGTCGCACTGCCTTTTCTTTCAATAGCGGTTTTGTCAATTTTGGTGATATGGGCTGTATTCAAGTTATTGGGCTGAAGTCTTGATCAGATGAATTTTGGTACAACAATAGCGGCATATACATGCCGCTATTGTTGTACTTTTTTAAAATAAAAACGGAGCTTTTAATGATAATTTATTTTTTAGCCGGTGTATTAATATTAGCGGGAGGTATTTTTTGGTGGAAAAAAATACCTTATTACATTCCTATACTGATGTACCATCGCATAGCCTGTGTGGAAAATGACAGAAACAGTCTGTCTCCGGAAAAATTTGCATGGCAGCTAAAATATTTATTTGAGCATAATTTTCATACAGTAACTCCTGATATGCTATATGCTTTTTACAGTGAGGGCAGGCCGCTGCCGAAAAATCCGATATTGCTGACTTTTGATGACGGTTATATGGACAATTTCACGGCAGCTTTACCACTTTTGGAAAAATATTCAATGACGGCTGTTGTTTTTCCCATAACAAAATGGGTTGGCAGAAAAAATCAATGGGAAAATTTTGGCAAACAGGAAACTACTACAATGAATTGGGCAAATCTGCAGAACTGGCTTGACAGAGGGCAAACAGTCGCCTCACATACTGAAACGCATCCCTTTTTGCCCGACTGTGGGCAATTGCAGAAAGAGCTCAGCGGCAGTAAAAAAACATTGGAAAAAAATTTGAATACCGCAATGTCCTTTTTGTGCTACCCCTACGGGAAATTTGATAAAACGGTAATTGCCGCGGCAAAAAAGGCGGGCTATAAGGCCGCTTTCGCCATCTTTGAAAATGTCAATTTGAAGACCGTGGACCTGTTTGCCTTACCGCGCATACCGATACCGGCACATCAGTCCGAATGGGAATTTAATTTGAAGATAAGCCGTCTTTTTATCATTTTTATTGCTCTGCGTAAATGGGAAAGAGCATTAAAAAAATATCGGAAAAAATTTTCTCCCTCGTCCAGATAAACAAGATACGCTTGCCTGATTTTTACTCAAAAGAATCTTCATCTGGCTGACGGAATATTTTTCCGTCTATAATAAAGGTTTTTTCTTTCAATTCATCAATTATGTTCTCAACAGGAGTATTTTGTTGCTCAATCCACCAGTCCGCATCGCTTTTACGGCAAAAGCGCAGTATCGTTCTTTGGCGGTAATGATTGAAAATGACTTTTTCCTGGCCGCTGCTGAAATCATGCTGACGTGTCAGCCTGTCAAACATATCATCCAGCACAGAAAGCTTATATTCTTTTATTTTTTCGGCCTTCTCCTGTAATTTTTTATTTTTATGCCGCAGCGGTTCGCACAGTTTTTTTATTTCTGCCATACGATCAATTTTTTTTGCGGCTAGAGCTTGTTGTTTCTTTTTTCGGCACACAAGACAATTTTGTTCATGATAATTTTGGATTATTTTTGCGCGCAGATTGGTATCATTCGGTAAATCGATCATGATCGTATGTCCGCACTTTAAGGTAATAGCTTCCACTGCCATATATGTCTCCTTCAGAAAATTTTAATACTGCCAAAAGATTTATATTATGCTGTGAAGGGAATTGATTTTTTTGAAAAGATTTTTGCTTTTTTTCTTTTTTTGTTCAATATTTGTCTCCACAGCTTGTGCTGCCGACAATAAGGGCGGCGTATCCGCCGGTAAAAAAATAAACATGGTTTGGCAGCCGGTTTTTGAACAGGAGAATAATTTTGCGATGCAGCCCAAAATAGAAGGTATTAATATTATATCACCATCGTGGCTGGCAGTGACAAGTGCTAATGGTTTTATCAAAAATAATATTGATGAAAATTATATGAAAAATGCACATGAAAAGGGTTATGAAATCTGGCCGCTTGTCAGCAATAACTTTGATAAGGATTTGACACATGCTTTTTTGCATGATGAAAAAGCGCGTGCATATATAATAAGGCAATTACTGTTTTATGCGCAGAAATATAAATTCGACGGTTATAATTTTGATTTTGAAAATATTTATGAAGGCGATAAAGATATTTTGTCGCTTTTTATCGCACAGGCATCTGCCGCCTTGCGGAAAGAGGGGCTGCGCATATCAATGGATGTTACGGTGCCTTCGGAAAACTCTGCATGGTCAAAATGCTATAATAGAGAAGAGCTGGCTAAACATGTCGATTATCTTATACTTATGGCATATGATGAGCACAGCAGACTTTCTCCTGTGAGTGGTTCGATTGCATCTTTATCATGGGTGGAGGAAGGCATCAGGAGGACTCTTGATGCCGGAGTGCCCAGAGAAAAGCTGATTTTAGGTGTTCCTCTGTATATGCGCTTGTGGAAAGAGGAGAACGGCAAAACAACGGCAAAAACTCTGAGCATGCAGGAAGCTGATGAACTTATCATGCAGTATGATATACAGCCGGAATGGCTGCAGAATGAAGGTCAGTTTTATTTTGAATACAGAAAAGGTGCCGGGCGTTATCGTGTGTGGCAGGAAAATGCAGCATCGCTGCGGCTTAAACTTACCTTGATAAAAAAATATGACCTGCCGGGAGCTGCGAGCTGGCGAAAAGGGTTTGAAACAGCGGATATATGGTCATTATTTGACAATGAACTTAATAAATAGCCAGGACAATTCTTAATCTGAAACGCAATGCGCTGCCGCATAGATTTTCAATGATTAAATATAAAAAATAATTTGAGGCTGTATATATAAATTCTTGCTTTTATTTGCAGTTTCTTTTATAATAAATACGATTGAAAACGGAAGTTTATGCCATAGTCCAGCGTAAACAGAACGGATATATAAGACTCTGGCTCATACTATGAATATCGAGAGGGATATTCTCTTCTAGACTCAGGTAAGCGGCAGTATATGCGTTTTATCTGAGTTTTATTTTGCAGAAAAGAGGTCGTTATATGAAGGAAAAATTAAAATTATACGGCTTTAACAATCTTACTAAGGCATTGAGCTTTAATATTTATGATGTTTGCTACGCTAAAACATCGAGAGAACAAAAAGATTATGTGAAATACATTGGCGAACAATACAATTCCGAGCGCCTGACAAAAATTCTGACACATGTCACAGAAATGATCGGAGCCAAAGTTCTCCATATTGCCAAGCAGGACTATGATCCTCAAGGCGCCAGTGTGACGATGCTTATTGCCAATAGAAGTATGTCTCAAGAAGCTTATGTGGATACAGAGGACGAATTGGTGCAGGGCAATGCCTTTGTTGCCCATTTGGATAAAAGCCATGTTACAGTGCATACATATCCCGAATATCATCCCGACAATTGTATTGCTACTTTTAGAGTGGATATCGATGTTTCCACCTGCGGAGAGATAACACCGCTTAATACCCTTAATTATCTTATCGGCAATTTCGATTCCGATATAATAACTATGGATTATCGGGTTCGCGGCTTTACCCGTGATGTAAGCGGCAAAAAATTATTTATGGATCATCGGATAGCTTCTATTCAGGATTTTATTGATCCTAAAACATTGGAAGATTATGATGCTCTGGATATAAATATGTACCAGGCCAATCTTTTTCATACAAAAATGCTTATAAAAGAATGTGACCTCAGCAATTATTTATTTAAGACAGATATCTATGAAATACCGCCAAAAACCCGTCTTTCTATAATGAACAGCCTCAGACGCGAAATGATAGAAATATTCAGCGGAACAAACGTTTTTTAGTGATACAGACGAGAAAACAACTGCTGCCGGTAAATTTGGGGAGGAGAAACTGAAATAAAAGTGAAAGAACTAACACAGGAAAATGCACCTGTTTTGGAAGCCTTGGAAAAATTAAAGCAAATGCGCATTGTTCCTTTCGATGTTCCAGGACATAAACGGGGACGGGGAAATAAAATACTGACAGACTTTTTAGGTGAAAAATGTCTTTCTGTTGATGTAAATTCAATGAAACCACTTGATAATCTCTGTCATCCTGTTTCTGTTATAAGAGATGCCGAAGATCTTGCGGCGAAGGCTTTTGGTGCTGAACATGCTTTTTTTATGGTCGGCGGCACAACATCATCAGTACAGGCAATGATATTGACTGTATGCAAGAGGGGAGATAAAATAATCCTGCCGCGCAATGTCCATAGGAGTGTTATAAATGCTATGATATTGTGCGGTGCTGTGCCTGTATATATAAACCCGCAAATGGACAAAATGCTTGGTATATCTCTTGGCATGGGCATTGCTGATGTGAAAAAAGCCATACTGGAAAATCCTGATGCAAAAGCAGTATTCGTAAATAATCCTACCTATTATGGAATATGTTCTAATCTGAAGGAAATAATCAAAACAGCTCATGCCGGCAATATGTTCGTACTTGCCGATGAGGCGCACGGCACGCATTTTTATTTCAGTGATAAACTGCCGACGGCAGCCATGCGTGCCGGAGCTGATATGGCTGCTGTAAGCCTTCATAAATCAGGCGGTTCGCTGACACAAAGTTCGATGCTGTTTATCAATGACAAAATCTCCGAAGGCTATGTGCGCCAGATAATCAATCTTACACAAACTACCAGCGGGTCATATCTGCTGATGGCCAGTCTTGATATTTCACGCCGCAATTTAGCTCTCAGCGGCAGGAAAGTTATTGATTCTGTAATAGATTTAGTGGAATATGCCCGTGGTGAAATCAATAATATCGGTGACTATTATGCTTATTCGAGAGAAAAGATAAACGGAGATTCTATTTATGATTTTGATATAACTAAGCTTTCTGTTTATACACGTTCGATTGGGCTGGCTGGTATAGAAGTTTATGATCTCCTGCGTGATGAATATGATATCCAGACTGAATTCGGTGATTTGGCCAATCTTCTTGCTTATGTATCAATAGGTGACCGGCCGCGGGATATGGAGCGGCTGGTAAGTGCATTGTCGGAAATACGACGCATTTATAAAAAGGATTCTTCTGGTATGCTTGAAGCTGAATACATAAGCCCCAAGGTTGTTTTACCACCGCAGGATGCTTTTTATACTGACAGAGAAGAAGCCGTGCTGCTTGATGAATCAGTGGGACGTATATGTACAGAATTTGTCATGTGCTATCCGCCGGGGATCCCCATTCTTGCTCCGGGTGAACTTGTGACAGCCCAAGTTTTGGAATATATACATTATGCGATGGAAAAGGGCTGTCAAATGACAGGACCTGAGGATATGAAGCTAAAGCATCTTAATGTTATGGCTGAAAAATAAATTTGTAAATGAGGCGATATATATGGAACTATGGTTTACGGAAAAACACACACCATATGTACAGTTTTCAATAAAAATAGAAAAACAGCTTTATGCCGGTAAGAGTGAATTTCAGCGCATCGATATTTTGGAATCACGAGAATTTGGGCGTATCTTAACATTGGATGGTTATTTGATGCTCACGGAAAAAGATGAATTTATATATCATGAAATGATAACGCATGTACCTATGTCTGTTTTGCCTCATGCGCACAGGGTACTCATTATAGGCGGCGGTGACGGCGGTACGGCTCGTGAAATACTTCGTTATAAAACTGTGGAAAGCATTGATCTTGTCGATATAGATGAGATGGTGGCTGATGCCTGCCGCAGGTATATTCCCCAAACGGCGGCAAGTCTTGATGATCCTCGTGTAAAATGTCATTTTGAAGACGGCTTGAAATATATAAGGCATTATGAAAATGAGTATGATCTGATAATAGTTGACTCTACCGATCCGTTCGGACCCGGTGAGGGATTATTTACCAAGGAATTTTATGGAAATTGCTACAAGGCTTTGAAGGATGACGGAATAATGGTGAACCAGCATGAAAGTCCTTTTTATCCGGCTGATTCATATGCGATGCAAAGAGCTCATAAGCGCATTTTCGCTTCTTTTCCTATAAGCAGGATCTACCAGGCTCATATCCCGACATATCCTTCCGGTCATTGGCTTTTTGGCTTTGCGTCAAAAAAATATCATCCAATAATTGATGCAAGATGGCAGGAATGGAAAAAGCTGGCTATAAAAACTCGTTATTACAATCCCAAATTGCACGCAGGCGCATTTGCTCTGCCAACTTATGTGGAGGATATAGTACGTGAAGTTGAATAAAAATATCGAAACAATTCTTGGCTGTGAGAAAGAATATGCTGATGCTGATATTGTTGTTTTCGGTGCTCCTTTTGATTCTACGGCCTCTTATCGGCCCGGCACTCGTTTCGCATCGCGAACAATACGTGCCGAATCATATAATATGGAAACGTACAGCCCTTATCTGGAACTCGATCTTGAAGAGAATTCACTTGTATTCGATGCCGGAGAATTGGAACTGTCACTGGGGAATACGCAGAAAACTCTTGAAACGATTTATGATTTTACTAAAAATTTGATAAATGATGAAAAACTGCCTTTTATGATCGGCGGAGAACATCTTGTCACTCTGGGGGCGGTCAGGGCAGCTGCGGAAAAATATCCGAATCTGCACATAATTCATTTTGACGCACATGCTGATCTGCGCGATGAGTTTTTGGGAACAAAATTTTCACATGCTACAGTTCTGCATCGCTGTCATGATATTTTGGGAGACGGCAGGATATTTCAGTTTGGTATAAGAAGCGGGGAACGTGCTGAAATAGAATGGGGCAGAGAACATGTCCGCACTCGCATGTTTGATTTTAGCGGATTGGAAAAAATTATAAAAACGCTTGCGGATGTACCGATATATTTCACTGTTGATCTTGATGTGCTTGACCCGTCGGTTTTTCCCGGAACAGGAACACCGGAAGCCGGCGGTGTCACTTTTAACGATCTGCGGCTTGCGATGAATGCTGTATCGGCGATGAATATAGTCGGCACTGATATGGTGGAATTAAGCCCGCCGTGTGATCTCAGCGGTATGTCTAATACAGTTGCCTTGAAACTGCTGAGAGAGTTTTTACTGGCACTTTCCGCTAACGAAAAATAATATGACTGCAATAATAAAGCGGTTTTTGTCATCTTAAGTGATGGCAAAAACCGCTTTTATGTTATCTCACCGCATGATATTACAAATAGGATCAGGGGGATGCTATACCAATCATGACAGTGATGGTTGCAAAGAACAAATACCTGTAATGGTAAGTCTTTGTTTACCATTTATTGATTTAATTATAACATTGCCTCTTTTTCAGTGTGTGACAAGAATGTGGTATTTCTATGAAAATAATCTGACATATCTCAGCTGATGATAAATTTTGGCAAATCATCCCAAATCACCTAGCTTTCAAGCGGCTTCAGTACAGAACTCAAAAAAGCCTGTGTCCTTTTATTGGATGGATTAGTAAAAAGCTTTTTGGGAGAATCTTCTTCGACAATATATCCATCAGCCATGAAGATGACTCTGTTAGCGACTTCTCTGGCAAAATTCATTTCATGGGTGACTACGACCATGGTCATTCCCGAATCGGCAAGGGACCGCATTACTTTAAGGACTTCGCCGACCATTTCGGGATCAAGCGCCGATGTGGGCTCGTCAAAAAGCATTATCTGCGGATTCATGGCAAGAGCTCTGGCTATGGCAATGCGCTGTTTCTGACCGCCGGAAAGTGTTTCTGGGTACACATCCTTTTTTTCTTCCAGGCCAACTTTTTGCAGTAATGCCAGAGCCTTGGCATCAGCCTGCTTTTTATTCATCAAACCCAGCTGCACAGGGGCAAGCATAATGTTCTGCGCTACGGTGTAATTGGGGAATAAATTGAATAACTGAAAGACCATGCCGATCTTTTCTCTAAACTTATTTATATTTTTGACTTTTGTCACATTTGTGCTGAAAACTTCAATATCGCCTGCCTGAATTTCTTCCAAACGATTCAGACAGCGCAGCAAAGTGCTTTTTCCTGAACCGGAGGGACCAATTATGCACAGCACTTCACCCTTTTCCACATTGAAGGATATATCCTTGAGGACTTCCAGTGAGCCAAATGATTTGTGCAGATTTCTTACTTCAATTACTTTTTCCATGCTGTAATCTCCTTTCTATGTATTTTGCAAAAAGAGACAGTATGATAATAATTATCAAATACATCGCGGCTGCATATGAATATACTTCGAATGGTCTGTAGTTGCGTGCGATTATTATTTGCGAATTCATAGTAAGTTCACGCACACTGATTACAGAAAGAATAGAAGTATCCTTGAGTGTGGTGATAAATTGGTTTATTATCGGCGGTATCATTATTTTTACTGCCTGTGGGATGATAACGAGAGCCATCGTACGGAAATATCCCAAACCAAGACTGCGGGCCGCTTCCACTTGTCCTATATCCACAGCCTTTATACCGCCGCGGAAAATTTCAGCCAAATAGGCACTGGCATTTATAGTAAGCGTGATAATACTTGCCAGCAGCGGATTGAATTTTATATTGAGAAGAGCACCAACACCGAAGAAAAGAAAAAGACCAAAAATCATTACGGGTATGCCGCGCACTATATACACATAAACAGTATAAAAAACTGTAAGTATTTTGATTTTTGACAGAGAAAAAATTGCCAGAATCAGGCCCAGCACAAATGCCAGAACAAGTGACGCAGCTGCCATTATGACAGTGGTCTGCAATCCGTCCAGCAAGGAAGGCAGGCATTCAAGCAATAAAGAAAAATAGTCATTCATAATCGATTACCTCATACGTAAAAAATTGGCGGATAGATACTCCCATCCGCCATTGCATGCATTTTTTCACAATAATCTTTGTCTGCAGATAAAATAATATTCCACAGCAGAATAAAAATCTATTTACAGATATTGTCCTATAATTTTATCATATGTGCCATTATCTTTTATCTTCTTTAAACCGTCATTGAATTTTTTCAGAAGTTCGGCATTTTCACCTTTTTTCACAGCAAAACCATACTGCGGAGGAGTGCTGTTGATATCCTTTACAGCTACTTTTAAATTGGCTTGTTCACCGATTTTTATTTGATAGGAAATAACCGGAAAATCTTCAATCAGAAAATCTGCGTTGCCATTGACTACGGCCAGCATCATTCCAGGAGAATCATCATAATATGTTATGTTCAGTTTGTACTTGTCCTTATTGTCCTCAGCAAATTTGGAACCAGTGGTGCCTTTTTTGACGGCAACGGTTTTTCCTGTAATATCTTCTAATTTATTGATGTCACTGTTGTTTTTGCTTATTACTATTGATGAACCTGAATCTATATAGGCATCAGAAAAATCTACGGCTTTTTTGCGTTCATCGGTTATGGTTATACCTGCAATAGCACCGTCAAGCTGACCGGATACAAGTCCGGGGATAATACCGCTGAAATCCATTGGTTTTAAATTATATTTAAAACCTTCCGCATTGGCAATGGCATCCAGAACTTCAACATCTATTCCTTTGTATTTACCGTCAATTTCCATTGAAAAAGGAGCATATTTTGCATCACATGCGATAGTATAAACTTTATCGGCTGATGCGGACGATGAACCAGAATCAGATGATGCGGCCTTGTCAGAGCTGCCGCACCCGACTAACAGGGCAGCTGAAAAAACAGTTACAGCTAAGGCAGATACAATTTTTTTCCATTTCATAATAAAACCCTCCCCAATAATAAATGCATTTTTGATTTTGAATCGGGCAATAAAAAAAGCCAGAAAATAAAGATTTTCTGGCTTCATTGCCGTACGGTCTATGCTGATGATGGACTAATGATATCATAAGAATTTATAAACGTCAATCCTTATTTTTTATTTGGCAGCATAAAAATGCAGAAGAATATAATGTAAATGACCATCGTTTCAAAATAATTAATCAGAGCATATCAAAAGCATAACCGCCTGCTGTCTATTGCAAGGAGACAATTATCGAATAATATTATGCTTCTTCATCAAAGCTTTTAACACATTATAATTTGCCGGTTCAAGCTCGGTCAGAGGCATGCGGAGTTCACCCATATCATAGCCCATGATTTTTAAAGCCGTCTTTACAGGGATAGGGTTTACTTCGGAAAATAAGGCAGAAATAAGTCCTTCAAAATCAATTTGTAATTTTGCTGCCGCCTCCACATTGCCGCTGAAATACAATTCACAAATATCATGGGTCGTTTTTGGTGCTATATTTGAGAGAACAGATATAACTCCCTGCCCGCCCAGAGATAATATGGGAATTATCTGGTCATCGTTTCCGGAATATACAGCCAGCTCATCACCGCACAGGGCACGTGTTTTCAAGACAGAAGTGATATCACCGTTAGCTTCTTTGACCGCTGCGATCCGCGGATGTTTTGCAAGTTCGGCATAGGTTTCCGGTTTTATATTTACACCTGTCCGTGAAGGCACATTATATAAAACTAAAGGAATATTTGTATTGTCGGCAATTTGTGTAAAATGCTTTATCAATCCTTTTTGGGTGCATTTATTATAATAAGGAGTCACTGAAAGTATGGCGTCTGCACCTGCTTCTTCGGCAAACTGAGACAGCTGAACAGCATAGGCCGTATCATTGGAACCGGTCCCTGCGATTACAGGTATCCGTCCTTTTACCTGCTGGACGGTGAACTTTATGATTTCCTTATGTTCATCATCTGTCATAGTGGAAGCTTCGCCCGAAGTTCCGGCAATAACTATGGCGTCTGTATGGCTGCTGATATGGAATTCTATCAGATTTTTCAGTTCATCGTAATTAATGCCGTCAGCAGTGAATGGGGTAGCTATAGCTACTGCAGAACCTTTGAATATTATTTTTTTCATAGAAACTAACACTCCTATTATTTAATTTGAAGCTTCAAAAATATTGCATGTTGATTTAAAAATAGTTTGATTTTCTTTCAGTTTTTCCTCATTGCCGACAACGCAGATTGCGCTGTCCTTCAGGCAGGCATCGATCATTTTATTCAGATCTTTGATTTCTTCTTGGCTGGCGGATAAAACCTCATCACGAATTTTTTGGATGGATTGATCAGTAATACCGCATATATAGGCCGCCGCTGCACTCTTGCCTTTTGCTGACGGCGTGAGAGGAACATCTAAATTGCTTATAGTGCCTATTATATATTTTGTCATTTCCCGATCACTGATATTCATATTTTTCAAAAAGTCCACGGTACCGTCATAGGCCTGCAGCGTTTCCATAAGATTTGGGTCGCGGTACGAGCCGAAATACAGCTCACCGTCTCTGCCAAATCGCACAAAAGCACCATAAGCACCGCCTTGGACACGTATTTTATTCCAGAAGTACGTGCAACGAAGGATAGTCGAAAGTACTGCGAGTTTTCCTGTATATTGATAGCCGTTTCTTATGAAATTGGCACCGCGGCCGACGTATTGTACCTGACTGGAAGATTGAAAACCTTCGTTTTTCTTATTGATTTCAAAAGAAAATTTCTGAAGCGGATACGCCTTATCCGATATTTTAACGGCAAATTTGCTGAATTCAGCGGAAAAAGCATCGTATTGAGTATCCTTGAGTGTAATGCTGACCAGAAGATTTTTGCGCGTAAAAGAGGATGAGAACAGTTTAGCAAGATCATGTTGAAGCAAGTCATATCTTTCATCAAAATTATCGGCCAAATCTTTTATAAAGCTATAAAACGTAAGGCCGCCTTGTTCATTATAGGCGCCGGAAGGACTGAAATAAGAGGAAAGACGCGAAGCCACCACTTGCTGGGCAGAATTAAGCAGATCCAATTCCATATTGGCTTTTGATTGAACAACAAGTTCCTTTAAACGAGCTTTATCTGTAAAACAGCTTTTGACAGTGAGCTGTTCCAATAGTTCAAAGAGTTCGGGGAGCTTAGCAGTAAGTGCTTTGCTTCTGACTATAAGCTTTGGTATGACAGAATCCGGTTCACCTATTTTACTGTATGCCGACAGATCAAAAGAAATGCCGCCTGTATTGAGATTTACGGCATTAGCCAATTCCTCGTAGCTGTATTTTTCTGTAGCGACCTTGCTGAGAATATCTACGAGTAAAAAGGCCAGAGGCAGCTTTGCGGAAGAGATGGAGGAAGCATCAAAATACAGATCAAGATAAGCTATATCATTTGTATTGACATTGTGAGCCAATACTTCTATACCATCAATAGTCTTTTTTTCGATGATGAACTTTCTGGCTTTTTTATCAATGTCTGAAAGAGCCAGCATGGGAATCGTCTGCAAGGCTTCGGGTGAGTCAGGTGTCTGCTGACGCTGCTTCAATTTTTTTGTATTGGCAATGATCGTTTCTATTTCCTCGGCAGAAAGAGCTTCCTTTTTCTTTTGAAGCAATACAGTAAGTTTTTTCTCATTGGCAGCAGCGATCTTATCATCAGGAATGAAGGTAAACAATAATTTATGCTGATTGTCAAGCAAGACTTCCTGCAAAAGCTTTTCAAAATAATCAGTTTCGATCTTTTCCTTAATTTCTGCCAGCAGGGATTCATATTGAAGCTGTGAAACAGGATCACCGTCATAAAGCCAGCTTTTCATCAGGTGGATATTATAAATAAGCCCCTTGGGTGCCTGACCAAAATCCGCCTCACGAAGCTTAAATTCAGTAATATTGAATGCGGCCCGCAAAAGTTTTTTATCAATGCCTTTTTCTACCAATTCTTTTATTGTATGAATGAATATATCACGGAATTTATCAGTGTTTTCCGGTTCAGCTCCGGTGACAGTTATGTTCCACCATGGCTGCAGCAGGCCTGTATCAAAGGATGAAGAAACATCAGCCCCTATTCCTGCTTTGATCAATGCATTGCGCAGCGGAGCCGACTGTGATTTTAAAAGCACATAATCCAGCAAATCGACTGCAAAGCATTTCAGTGTATCAAGAGCAGTCCCGTAAACAAAATTATAGCTTAAAAAGGTCTTTCCTGTTTTATCTTCTCCTGAAGAAACAGGATAAACGTCAGTGGAACGTTTTTCTTTTTTAAAAGGCAGCTGCATATCTATATGGGAAACAATATCAATTTTCTCAAAATGGCTCAGATATTCATCATCTAAAAATGCAAGCTTTTGCATGATATCCATTTTACCGTACAGATAAATATAACTGTTGGCAGGATGGTAATATTTTTGATGGAACTCAATGAAATCTTTTTGGGTCAAAGAAGGAATACTTTCAGGATCACCGCCCGATTCGAAGGCATAAGTGTTGTCGGGAAACATACTGTTAAGCAGCCTGCGCTCTAGCAGACTTTCCGGTGAAGAAAGAGCGCCTTTCATTTCATTATAAACGACACCGCTGTAGCGAAGCGGCGCATCCGTATTGTCAATTTCATAATGCCAGCCTTCCTGCATAAGGATCTCCGGCATTTGTGTCATCAGCGGATAAAAAACAGCATCCAGATAAACGTCAATAAGATTTTGAAAATCCTTGTCATTTTGACTTGCCACAGGATACATGGTCTTATCGGGAAAAGTCATGGCATTGAGGAAGGTATTTAAAGATCCCTTGAGCAGCTCCACAAAAGGTTCTTTGGTGCGAAATTTTCTTGAACCGCACAAGGTAGAGTGTTCCACTATATGGGCAACACCGGTATCATCTGTGGGCGTCGTGCGAAAACTGATGGAAAAAACTTTATTATCATCATCAGTGTCAAGAAATAAAAGACGGGCACCGCTTTTTTCATGAATAAACTGGTAGGATTCAGCGTCTAATTCTTTTATGGGCGAAGATTTTACGAGTCTGAAGCCATGGTAGATTTTATTATTTTCGAAGTTCAATATATTGGCACCTCTGCTTGTATTTGTATTTAAAAACAGTCGATCAAAAAATTCTTACGCAAGGATTATTATACCAGATTATGAAAAAAAATACACATAATGCTATTATAAAATACATAACTAAATTCCAAACTTTTCCGCTTATTGGTGCATGTGTTTTCTGTTTTGATTTCTCAGACGGGCAATTAAGTTTTTCGCTATGTATTGAATTGGAAATTAAAGGAATGTATAATTATTATATTATTGAACGGTAAGGTTTATGCATACGATTTTTGTTAAAGAGTTTTGATTGGCAATGTTGGGAGGAATTTATTATGCTATGGAAGAAATGGTCAAAAACAGGAAACGTTTTGATTTTTTCGGCAGCGCTGGTTTTAACCGGCAATTTTGCGGCGATGCCGGCAGCACACGCTCTTGATCTCGGCAGCCTCGGCGGCGCTCTTATAGGTGTCGCTGCTCAATATGCAAGGCTTGATGCCACAGTGAACTATTGTGACAATGAAGGCCGTCATGAATATTTTTCTCAGATGAGAGATCACTATGGTGTTGATGACGATCCTGCCAAGAATGCTATTTTAGATGATATTATGGGCCGTCTTTCAAGCTCGATCGCGCAAAGTGATTCTTCTATAAATGAAAAGCCGTATAATTATTTTGTCAATCCTGATAAATCGTTCAACGCTTTTTGTTCTCTGGGGCATAACCTTAGTGTCAATTCGGGGCTTTTTGACTTGCTTGACAATAACGAAAGTGAAATAGCTTTTGTTGTTGGACACGAGATGACGCACGGACAGAAAAACCATGTAAAAAAAGGCATACAGAAATCTTTACCGATAAGTCTTATTTCCAGCATTTGGGGATCTCAGACCGGCAGCACCCTTGGAGTAGTCGGTATAGACATTCTGGCAAAACAGGCCGATGCGAACATGGTGACCAAACCGCAGGAATGGCAAGCTGACAACGGCGGTTTTGAATACGCCGTCGGAGCAGGTTATAATCCGGGGGCCGGTGCTGCGGTGTGGCAAAGGTTCATAGAAAAAATGAAACAGGATCGTTCAAATTTTGTCGGAGAAATTTTTTCTCCATCGGATCATCCGGCAGAGGCAGATCGGCGCGATAATTATGCAAAAAAATTAACTGAATACAGCAATAAGCATGTAACCGTCAAGGATGGAACGGTGTTCATAAACGGACGGGAATTCATGCGCGCCGCGGATTCAGATACGATGAGTGCCAGAGAACGAGCTTATCTTATAGGGGGCACACTGTCAGCCGTGTATCACAATAATACATCCGCTCCGGAAGCATATGTCGGATCAAACGGCTATTTATATGTGGGTGCGCAGGATATATGCCGGCCGATATCAGGAGAAGAAAGTACATCCGAATTAGCTTCTCGTTTCAACATGATAAATGGAGACTTAATGCAGAAGGCGTTTTGACGCCGCCTGAATAGTAGTCGAAATTATCCAGGGCCTCAGCCGCTCTTTACTCACCGCTTATAAAAGCGGGAGTATTAGAGCGGGTTAGTCATCGGATAAAATGATTTTAGTATTTTGCTGTATATATTAATCACAAAAGCGGGGCAGAATTTTGAATAAAAGTAGACGAAATATGTTACTGATCGTTATCATCATTGTTTGTGGTATATTTTTTTATTCGGCAAGGGGATACACTTTTTTTAATACGGATGTGCAGGAATCGCTGTTGATTTTTACGCAGATAAATTTGAAAAATGATTTCACAGATGCCGCTAAGGTCGGCATGGGCAGCAGTACTGTTCAGAATGAATGGAAGGATAATTATCAGAATCTGAATAGACAATATTTCAAGAATGAATTCCGCGGCAGATTGTCTGATGAGAAAATAGATCAATTGATAGAAGCGGAACTGGTAATGAATAAAAAGCGAAAGATTCAAATAAGTGATATAAAAATTGATGGGGATAAGGCATCTGCCACAGTATCCATAAGCAAAGTAAACTACAGTGATCTGATAGACGCAGCCGTAAAAAGTGTAAAAGCTGAAGAACTTAGTGCCGGAAAACTCTCACCGGAAGAGTTTTCCGCAGCATTGGCAGACGAATTGGTCGAGCGATTTAATGCGGCACAGCCGACAGATGAGATGACTGATTTTTCGGTGGATCTGAAAAAAGAACTGATAAATAATAATGACAATGCGGATGAACGGTCAAATTGGCTGGCTGTGCATATAATTCCGCAAATAAGTGGTCACTGCTGGTACCCGGAAGATATGGATGAGTTTTTTGGCAGGCTCAGCCGAACAATAGAAAATTAAAAGCAAACAGGCATCATAGAAAAGAACCGGTTCTTTTCTATGATGCCTGTTTGCTTGAAACGATAAATCATTTTGTGTAAGCAATTTTATTGATTTGTGCTGATAAATACCCTGCTCCGTAACCATTATCAATATTTACCACGGCGACTCCGTTGGCACATGAATTGATCATTGTCAAAAGAGCGGAAAGACCATGCATATTGGCTCCATAGCCTACAGAGGTGGGAACAGCGATAACCGGTTTATCAACTAACCCGCCGAGTACGCTGGCAAGAGCTCCCTCCATGCCGGCAACAGCAACTATACAATTAGCCGTTTGGATAATGTCGAGGCGGGCCAGAAGACGATGCAGACCTGACACTCCAACATCATAAATGCGTTCTACATGCGACCCAAAAAATTCAGCCGTCTGGGCGGCTTCTTCCGCCACCGATATATCAGCTGTTCCTGCAGTGCACACAGCAATTTTTCCTTTGTGCGGTTTTATCCGGTCCTCTATTTTTATCACTTTAGACAAAGGATCATAATCGGCCTGAGGATAAAGCTTTTTGATCAGCGCATATTGCTGTTCTGAGGCTCTCGTTCCAAAAACCTCGCCTTCATTTTCGTACAGACGGGTAAATATATTTTTTAGATGATCATCTGCCTTACCGCTGCAGAAAACGACCTCGGCAAATCCCATACGCAGTTTTCTGTGAGTATCCAGTTTGGCATAACCCATATCTTCAAATGGCTTGCGGCGAAAAAATTGTTCCGCTGCGTCCACGGATAATTCCCCGTTTTTTACTTTTGTCAATAATTCGTGTGTATTCATCCAAGCGGGCCCCTTATTGTTCAATATTTGAAAAAACAGCAGTTTCAAGGTTTGATTAATATTTTTGCCGTTCTTTCAGCGCTCTGTCAATTTCTCTTTTAGCGGTTTTTTCAGCTATGGACTGCCGTTTATCATAATTCTTTTTGCCGGAAGCTAGGGCCAGTTCCACCTTGGCCTTTCCCTTGACAAAGTATATTTTCAGAGGAACAAGTGTAAGGCCCTTTTCCTGTGTTTTACTGAACAATTTTACTATTTCAGCCTTGTGCATAAGTAATTTTCTTATGCGCAGCGGATCATGATTAAAAATATTTCCGTGTTCATAAGGACTTATATGGACATTTTCCAGAAATGCCTCGCCGTTTCTTATTAAGGCAAAACTATCCTTAAGATTTGCCTTTCCTTCCCTCAAAGCTTTTACTTCTGTACCGACCAAGGCTATGCCGGCTTCATATGTTTCCTGTATAAAATAGTCATGGCGGGCTTTTCTGTTTTCGCAGACTATTTTCATTTTCGTATTTTTCTGTCCCATTGTTATTCCTTTCCTTAAGGAATTAGTATTTATTAATTTTTTGTTTGCGACAGCAGAGTATTATTTGCGTATCGGTTTTCTTTTCCGTTTTTTTATACCGTGCCCGTGGGCTGTAATATTTCCACTGTTATTTTTATGTTGTCCGTGACCAATGTTTTTCTTATTATTTTTTACAGATTTGCTGCCGGAAGTGCCTGTTTTCTCAGTTTTATGTTTTATATCATTATAAACGCCATTATCTTTCAGGACAAAATCTATCATGCGTTCTTTTACGTCGGCACGCATCAAAATGACTTCTACAATATCACCCAGTTTATAGATAGTGTTGGTACGTCTGCCTATGAGGGCATATTCTTTTTCAACATATTCGTAATAGTCATTGGCCATACTGGAAACGTGTATCAATCCTTCTACACCGTTATCCAGTTCCACAAATATGCCAAAGGAGGTAACACTGCTTATTACTCCTTGGAATTCATCTCCTACAAAACGTGTCATATATTCTATCTTTTTCATGTCTATGGTATCGCGTTCTGCGTCTGCCGCTATACGTTCACGTACAGAAGAACTGAGTGCGATTTCAGGAAGCAGCTTTTTCAACTGTTCTGTGCGTGATGCGGAAATTTTTCCGGTCGGCAGTATTTCTGTGAGGAGTCGATGCACTATCAGATCAGGGTAACGGCGTATTGGTGATGTAAAATGTGTGTAATATTCTGCGGCAAGACCAAAATGACCAAAATTTTCATCGCAGTACCGTGCCTGCTGCATTGTGCGCAGGGCAACGGAAGAAATTATTTTCTCTTCCTTTTCGCCGACGACCTTAGCTAAAACCTGTTGTATAGATTTTGGTTCTATGGAAGCTGTTTCAGTATTTTTATTTATATGGAGCCCAAAAGCCGACAGCAGTTCATTGAGTGCATCAATTTTTTCTTTGTCCGGCTGTTCGTGTATACGGTAAATGAATGGTGTTTTTTTCATAAACATATGTTTGGCTACCGTTTCATTGGCGGCAAGCATACATTCTTCAATAATAGATTCCCCCAGCGAACCCATTCTTTTCAATAAAGCAACAGGAGTACCTTTTTCATCCAGTTTTACCTTTATTTCCGGAATACTGAAATCTATTGATCCGCGCGTATTACGGCGTTTTTTCAATATATTGCGCACTTCCAGCAGTGTATTGAGGAGAGGCAGTATATCTTCATTATTTTTTGTCGTTTCGGTATTTTTATCCACAAGAATTTCGTTGACAATATCGTAAGTCAATCTTTTGTACACATGAATGACAGTAGGAAGAATCTCATAGGAGACAATGCTGCCGTTAATATCCAACTCCATCTCAGCTGCCATCGACAGCCTGTCTTCTCCCGCATTCAAGCTGCATATACCGTTGGATAAGCGTGTCGGGAGCATGGGAATGACCCTGTCTGCCAAATAGACACTTGTGCCTCTTTTTCTGGCTTCCAGATCAAGCGGCGAGTTTTCGCGGACATAATGGCTGACATCAGCGATATAAACACCCAAAAAGAAATTGCCGTTATCAAGTTTTTTTGCATAAACACCATCGTCAAGATCTTTGGCATCTTCGCCGTCCACAGTGACCACTGTTAACATGCGGCGATCAGTTCTTTTTTTGCAGTCTTTTTCCGAAACAGCCAAGGGAATTTTCTGAGCGGCACATTTTACTTCATCAGGGAAATCCAATGGCAGTTCGTATTGGTGGACCACTGAAAGAATATCAATACCGGGATCATTGATATTCCCTAGTATTTTTATAATTTTCCCTTCAGGATTCTGCCTTTTTTTAGGCCATCTGGTTATTTGAACTACTACCTTCGTTCCAACTGAGGCACCATTGAAATTACGTTTATGAATAAATATATCTTGTGTAAGTTTTTTATCATCTGGAGTAACAAAACCGAAAGAGGTACTTTTTTCAAATGTCCCTACTATCTGGCTGTTGGAGTGTTCCAGAATTCTGATTATTTCTCCCTCACGGGAACGTCCGCTAAGAGTACTCTCGTTTAAGCGGGCGATTACCTTGTCATTATTCATGGCACAGCTAAGCAATGTCGGCGGAATAAATACATCTCCCTTTTCTGCTTCAACAGGGTCATCCGGTATGATAAAGCCGAACCCCTTACTGTTCATGGAAAGTCTGCCGATGACCAGATTCATTTGTGACGGAATACCGCAGAGATCATTGCGGTTGCGGACGATGAGCCCCTGCAGCTCCAAATTATCTAAAACGGTGAACAATTGTATAAGCTCTTCATTATTAAGCTGAAGACCGGTAGCTATATCTTCTTCGCTTACCGGACGGGAAGCCTTGTTTTCCATATAATCCAAAACTCGTTCTTGTAGTTGCATATTATCTCCTTAAATTCAGTTCTATTAAAATCAATAATGCCGGAGCATAAATTTTTCTATTTCGCTAAAAACAGTCTCTTTTTCCATGTCAAGTATTACCAGATGACCGGATTTTTCCAGCTGTAAAATTTCTTTTGAGCTGCTTTTAATTTTATCATAAATATATCGACCGCTTTTTTCATCGACAGTGTGGTCACTTTTACTTTGGACTATAAAAACAGGAACACTTACCCTCGCCAGATTTCTCTTTAAATGCTGTATGCAATCCAGCAATTCATGAATACATATAAGCGGCATTTTTTTGTAGCTTATGTCACAGTATGACGGTACTGAAGAAAAACGGCGACGTCTCACCTTGGGAAAATATATGTTTTTGGATGCTTTGCGCGGCGGTAATAAATCGATGCCTCTTTCTGCGCAAATGAATATGGGGGTACTAAGAGACACAACTTTTTTCACGGGAAATTCAGTACTCAAAATGAGTGCAAGTGCGCCTCCCATTGACATGCCAATGACAGAAACAGAAACACATTGTCCTTTGAGCAGATAATATGCATCGCATACAGAATGATACCAATCTTTCCAGACAGTACGTGCCATATCGTCTGGTGTAGTTCCATGTCCGCATAAACGGACAGCCATAACGGTATAACCAACGCGATGAAGATGTTTCCCCAGCAGAAGCATCTCGGCGGGAGAGCCTGTAAAGCCATGTATAAGCAGTATGCCCTGTTTCCCTCCGGAAAGGAAAAAAGGCTCAGCACCACGCATAATCATAATTAGCCTCCAATAATTTATAATATTTGCGTATAATGAAATTAAACTGCATAAAAAATGTTCTCTATCAACTGATAGAGAACATTTTTTATGCAGTCATCTTAGCTATTATTACAGTTATAATACCGAATAAAATAGCAAATAATACAGTTACTTTCGCCATGAAGGCGTCAAGTCCTCTGGCCTTGCTGCTGAAGACCGTATCTGTCTCACCGGAAAGACCGCCCATACCGGCGCTTTTTCCTTCCTGCATAAGGACGGAAACTATCAATCCGATTGCGATAACTGCATCTATTATCATTAAAATAGTTAATTTCAAACAATAACCCTCCTAATGAGCAATGTTTAATATCTATCACATAGTTATACTATATTTTAGCATGTTGATATATATTTGTCTATAATAGGAGAATTAATGCAGAACAAAGATTTATGGCCTATAAATAGTTTTGTGGTTTTTGCCGGTTAAGATAAAGATGATTTTACTTTATCAGAGAAAAAAACAGATAACTGCAGCCGTATTTGTCGCCAATTCTGAACCCGGACTGTCCATTTCCTTAAAACGTCTATCGTAGACAGAAGTATATCAGGTTCATTATAAGCGTGTGCGAAAAATGTTTTAATTTATGAGGCCATTATAAAAATATTTATGGTGAAGTTTTCAGCTATTTAAGTAAGGTTTATTTTCCTCAGATTTCGAGAGCTGCAAGTACATCTTCAGGTTAAATATCGCTATCTATGAGAAAATTTCTTGAGGGATACTGCCTTAGTAGAATATTTTAATGTGATAATCAATAAAATACATGCGGCACCCCAATAAGAAGCATAAGGGTTAAAATATTGATTCATAAAATAAGCAAGCATTGGTCCTAATGCTGCACCTAAATCAATGAGTAGAGAATAAAGCGTCATGATTTTTATTTTTGCTGAATTTATGGCAATATCTGCGGCTAAAGCATCTGCAATCGTAGTTAAAGAGGTGGCGGTTATCTGCAAAATTAATAGGAGTGCCAGCCAAACCGCTAGTGGCATATTGAAAGAAATAATGGAAAAAGATATAGAAGCTATTGCAGTTGAAATAATCAATATAGAATATCTTCCTTGTGTTTGATCGGTAAGACTGCCTAATAAGGGAGCCAGCCAAGGTTCCCAGCTCCAACGAATAGCTTGTATAATTCCCCCTAAAGATGCAGCTCCGATTATAAAAAAGCCTATAGAAATATTCGAATTATTATGCAATTCGATTAAGTAACTGAGCGTTGAGGTAAACATCCCTTGATAAATCATAGAAATAAATAAACCAATGCATAATGTAGGGAGAATATGCGTATTTTCAAAAAATGAAAAATTAGATTCTTTCTTAGTTTGTTCCGCAACCATTCCTCTGGATGACTTTTTAATATAAGTAAAAATGACAGGAATACAGATTATTGAGCAAAATGCAAAGGCAAAAGATGTAATTTTAACACCAAAAAAATCGGCTGATATTCCACCAAATAACATGCCAAATAAACTTCCGAGTCTATATAAGCCATTATATAATCCCATACATTTTCCACGATTCTGGTCAGTAGAGTAGTCAATAATTGTAAAATATGCACCCAGGCGAAGAAAAGTCCAAGCAAATCCCCAAATACAACGTAATAGAATAAATATATAAAAATTATTTACTATACCATAACCAGCAGTGGTGCTTATAGCAAGCAGAAGGGCAATTAAAATTCCGTTTCGGGCACTAATTTTTCGATATAGGTAACTAACTAAAGGATTTAAAGGTAACCTGATTAACCTATTAACAGATAGAATAATTCCAATTTGCCATAGTGAGGATAGTCCCATATCTTGCCAATGCGTTGGGAGGACAACATAAAGCATGGAATCTCCAATAAGACAGACTGCGGTAACGAGTGCAATAATAATGATGGGCCGTGTTTTCTGATTAAACATAAAATCACCTCCCCCAAAAATTAGGGGTTTACATTTTTTAGATATAATATGTTATTTTGCATAAATCAACGTTTTTATTAATAAATCGCCCGAGAACTCGAAATAGATGAAAAAACCGCACGAAAGTACCTGCAACAAGAGAATTTCTGCCTGTTTGGGCGTGCCTTCTTCTTTAAAAAACTCACCAATCCTGGTGGAATAATAATGCTTCCCGTCAAGGCAAATCTTGCCATAACCATCCGCTTTCAGCTATTCATAAAGAAAAATATTGAAAGGGTCTGCCGGCAAGGGCTGCAATGCGGCTTTATCAGCAGCAAACAGTATATGGGTTCTCTCGCCTTTTTAGTAATGGGGTTCGGCAGTTTTTATCTTATGTGCACACAGAAGCCGATTATATTTTTCCCGGTCGTTGAACTTTGGTACGGGAACAAAGAGATTGGCGCGGGCATAGCAGCCATCATTTCTCTCGATATTCCTTTTTTTATAGCCTGATGCCGGGTTATAGCAGCGCACGCGAAATTGGCAGTGCGCCCGGAACTGGCTGAAAAGCTTGGATTCGTAGTTTACAATTTTGTCCGCCTTCATTGCGCTCTTAACAGTTTGACTCCGGCACAAGTTGCAGGGCTCAACCTTTCTGCCAGAAGTAAGCACAAGCTTTTGTTCGTTGCTTGAAGTAATTGGCTGGTTCTGTTTGTTAATCTTTCATGTTTACTTTCTCCAATATTAGTTTTATTTTACCTACCCTTTGGAGGTTTACACAATTATTTCAGCACTAACTATTATTTTGACTGTCACTATATGAAAATGTTAATAATTTTTCAATACAATCAATAAAAATGTCATCTTTAGCCTTGATAGAGATACCCTTTTTAGAACGAGGATTTTTATCGAATTTAGTATTCTTTAAATATATTACATCGGTACTGCTAACAGAAGGTCGTTTATTTCCCCGGTAACTTTTTTTTGTATATAGTACATATTCATCATTATTTTTCTTATATAAACTAAGATTAACATGATATTTTTGCAAAAGTTCCATCATAATTCTGGTTATTGAATTTTTACGTTTTATATCATAATTGAGTAACTTGCTTAATCTATTTATAAGATCAATGATATTTTTTTGATAGTGAGTGTGAGGCTTATTTTTGAATGCATATTGTGTCATATGATTAAGATGAGCAATGCTGTTTCGTACCTTTACAATGTCGCATAAATTACCATCACAATTATATAATAACAATTTTTTCAATATTTCTTTATTAGCCTTCAAGTAACTTGTAAATTTTTGTACTACTGTGTCTTTATTATCAGGATCGTATTTAAAAATATTATTTATTTCTTTTTCTATGTCATCAGCATTTCCCAAAGATAATAATTGTTCCATATTCGGCTGCTCTCCCAACTTATATAGTCCTAACAGTAAATAATGCATATCTCTTTCCCAATCTGCTGCAAAGCCTGCCAACCGCCCTAATATATCGACATGAATAATATGCAGTTCATATAACATATCAAAAGTAATTTTACGTCTTAAATCAGTGTATTTTTTAACAAATTCAAGGCAGTTTTTATATTCGTTTAATTCTTTATCGTTTTTATCAATTAGAGGTTTTTTACATAATTTTTCATGAAGTGCTGCTAATCTATCCTGTCTTGCTTCAATTGGGCTTTTTTCTGCAATTGCATTTTCTGCACCTAATTGGCAAATTTTTTTATAATTATCATAATCATCTTTAGTGATTTTGTATGTTGAATTAAACATATCGGCATAAAGTGGCAATGCTCCTGTACGCATCAGCGCCAGCATACTTTTTTGCTTAATGGCAGTTTCTCTATCATTTTGATAGTATAAGCCATTATAATTGTTAATATCAATTCCAATAAAATTTTTAAATTGTTGTTTTACCATGTCATGATAAATATCGTTTTCATCTATATGATCAGGAAATGTAAAAATAATAATGGCGATTAATTGTTCCAATTTTTTAGAACAATTAGATTCATAGGCATTCTCATTATTACGCATTTTCAATGAAGAACGATAACGAACTATTTGCTGCTGCAGTGTTGCCAGTTCACGTTTTTCTAACATCCTTAAAAATGGGTAAAATAACAAACAAAAATCGTCATTTTCGGATAAACCATTAGTATTTTTGGCAATGAGATTATTCCTCTCAAATAATTTATTTAAACTAGTATCAACGGTTTCTTTATTATATAAAATTTTTTCATTTTTAATTACTGATTGCAAGGTGTTTTTTATAATGGATAGTTTAGTTTCTAAATAATTATTAAAGGCATGAACAAAAATATCCTGGATAAAATTCACATAATAATTTTTATCAGCCCTATCATCTTTTTTATCTGAAATATCGTGTTGGTCACTTGCCTGTAATGATTGAATTCTTTGTAATTCAGACATATAATCACTTAGATTTCCACCATTATATTCGGGCATATTATTATAACGGTAACATTCTTTGTTTTTGGAAATTTTTTTTGATGTTTCTCTACTTATGGTTTTGGTTTTTCCTATAAAATCAGTAACCAGTGATTCTTGAGATTGTATTGCTGGCAGGAAACTATATTCATAGATCAATTGAATGAGATTTTTATATGCTTGCCATTTTTGTAGTGTAATACCAGTAACACCAGGTTTATCAATAAACCACGTAAGGCCTCGGTTATTAGCAGAACTACATATATTTGCTCCTCTTTTATATACTTTGCGAAATGAAGGGATAGCTGTATATTCAGGACTATAAATACTAAAACATAAATTACAATCATTGAAAATATTTTTTAATATATCAAAATCATATACATTAGGTATTGAAGAGCTGGATAATCGTTCTTTAAAACAGTTGTTTATATTATCAATATTCTTTTTAAACAGTTCTTTTATTTCACTGAAATGACCAATATTTTTCATTGGTTTGGCCTCAAAAGGTTCAAATAATCTATATAAATATTCTTTTTGCGGATGAAAAATATTATTACGTAAGTAACTAATACTTTCCTTGGTTGCATCAAGAATATCCAGTAATTTACATATAGCTTCATCTTGGTTAATTTTTTCTATTTTTATAGGAAAAGTAGTACATATTTTTTCTTGAAAACTTAATTTATTACTATTTTTCTTCAACTCAGCCAAAAAACTGCCTATATAAGAAGATATTTTATAATTGGTATGATCGCCATTATATGCATTTTTTAATAAAGTGGGATATGATTCAAATTCTGAAAGAATATCACCTTTTATTGATATACCGTTTTGTGTATGGCTTTCTCCTAATAGGGCAGAATTATTACTGCCATAATCAAAAAAATAATTAAGTCTGGTTACTGCCCAGGCAATAGATAAAAATAATTGTTTTTTGAATGATTCTTCCACTTGTATAGTAGATAAATCAGTAGATGTAGGAATTTTGTCCTTATTAAAATCATAATATGATAATTTACCACTTTGAATTAATAAAGCATTTATCTTATTTATTATATGGGACTTAACACATTTATAAAGGTAAGATTCCCTTATATTATTTTCGTTTTTGCCTATTAGATGTTTTGTTTTTTCTATTTTATTCAAATATCTTTTTGTATTACCACTGGCAAAATAATGCCGAAAATAATTTTGCACTTCATTTAAGTAAAAAGCAAAATATTGTGAAGGTATGTTTTCTTTTGGAACATATTGTTCATACAAATGTTTATTATATTTTTTTACTTCTATGTATATTTGGTTTCCCAACTTTTGTAATTCTTTTGCAGATGGATGATCTGTTTTTGGATAGCTTTCCAGCATTTTATTTAAATTTTTATAAAGTTCTTTATACTTATATTCTTGTTCATAAAAATTAAAATTTGCTTCAAAAGTAGTGGTTTTACCTAAAAAAGAATATAACCATTGGGTTCTAGATCTCTCTAAGGCTCCCTTATTATCAGTTTCAGCAGTAAAAGGTATATTATTATTTTTAATAGATTCTTTCAACTTTTTTTGTTTATATGCAATTCTTTCTTGCAGCGCACAATGCCATATTTTTAAGTCTTCTGTTATATCCTCATTTTTTTCGTAGTGCCTTTTTAATAAATTTCCTAGTGTTTCACCATCTTTTTCTATGGTCAAATTGCATCCATAGAGGGAAAGATATTTTGATGGATCGAAGGTATTGCCTTTTATAGCTGGGAGTGATACATTCCCTAATTTTATTAATTTATTAATAAAATTAGAAAGATCAAATTTTGTAGTATTATTCTTTGATTGATCATACGATTTTCTTTTATTTGGGTTAGATAGAATGCGTGTCGTAAGTGATGCTTCAAATGGTAATTTTTTTATTATGTTTTCAGTTTTATCCTCAGCAAAATTATTGCTAATATATAAACCTCCTTTTTGAGTATCACGATAAAAAACTGCATTACTAGAATTCTTAGTTCTTGTTAGTTTCATTAGCAGACACACACCCTTTTCCGCATAATTCATTAAGTTATTATTAATTCTTCGATTATATTTATCATTTACCTGCATTATATTTGTTTTTATTGTAGAGAAAACCAGCTCCGGCAAAGTGATGCCGGAGCTGGTTTTCTTTATACTTTTTTTAAAATTATCAATAAAAAATGCATTACTATTAACTATTTTATGACATTTGCAAAATATTCCGTTAAACATATTCACAAACAATATCTAAAATCTTTTCCGATAATAATTGCCCAACACACACTCCTCTTCGTCCGCCCTCAGAAGAGCATGGATTGTAAGTAGCAAGCCCAGTACCCTATTCTTTTATGAGCGCAATTACAGTTCCCCTGTATGTGGGGATTGTAAGAAAAAGGCAAGTTGCACTTTTAAGAAGTGAAAGTGTTTCAGTTCCCCTGTATGTGGGGATTGTAAGTATGAAAAAAACAATCTATATGAGTGATCCATTAGTTTCAGTTCCCCTGTATGTGGGGATTGTAAGCACATCACAAACAGCAGCAAAAAATAGATACACCGTTTCAGTTCCCCTGTATATGGGGATTGTAAGTAAACTGCTGATGGATGATGGGTGGTATAAAGTCAGTTTCAGTTCCCCTGTATATGGGGATTGTAAGTACCGATACAATAAAAAAACATGCGGCAAAGCAGGTTTCAGTTCCCCTGTATATGGGGATTGTAAGTGGATACAAAATATCCACATTCAACGAAAAAGATGTTTCAGTTCCCCTGTATATGGGGATTGTAAGGGGAGGAAAGATCATGAAGGGATATTCATCCAGAGTTTCAGTTCCCCTGTATATGGGGATTGTAAGTGCAGATCAAAAAGCTCAAAATAATGCTGCATATGTTTCAGTTCCCCTGTATATGGGGATTGTAAGTTAATTGCTCTAAGAAAGAGGAGATAGAAAATGCGTTTCAGTTCCCCTGTATATGGGGATTGTAAGAGCACCGCAAAAAAGTTCCTTTGCAATGCAGGTTTACCGAGTATAATTTGCGAATCAGCATAAAACTATACTGAGGTATCCTTGAATTTATATATTTAAGACAATTATCCCGTTATTACTACAGTGCGAAACCCTAAACAGATTTGTTGACAGTAAGTATCTCATTTATTCTTTAAATTACCGGAAAAACGCCTTTATCTAAATAATTTTAACAAAACTGCTTTTTATATACTTATCATTCGCACTCATTAATACTATTATATAAAAAAGTCAACAATTTTTCAATACATTTCAAAAACATCAGATTTTGAGTCTCAATCGCCCTAATAGTAGTATGCTAAGGCTTTTCCCCTTGTGCAGTATCTATTCGATTATATCAAGCCAACTGCAATTCTGTAAACATAAAATTTCCGAATTTGCCGGTTGCTTTGTTTTTATAGTCATATTTACATAGACAAAAAATTTATCCAATTCACCGTCAAAAGCACCTTCCAATAAAACAGACATCCACATATTCTTCATGATATTTTTAACAGCGTTTTAAGGATTGCTGCTTTTATGTAAACTTTCATTTTTCCTGCTCATAAAATAAAACCCTCAAACTGATTTTATATTAGTCAGTTTGAGGATTTAATCCGATTGTCAGCTTTTTTAATGTATCTTAATACAGTCCGGATGGTGTTTCTTTCATACTTATAAAGATATTTTTCACCTGGGTGTAATTTTTTAAAATCATTTTATGTGTTTCTCTGCCAATACCGGATTTTTTATATCCGCCAAAAGGCGCATGAGCCGGTAAGTTATTGTAATCATTGACCCACATCCTTCCGGTTTCAACTGCCCGCGCCACACGGAAAGCTTTATTGATATCTTTCGTCCATACGGCTCCGCCCAATCCATATTCATTTGCATTTGCCAGACGTATGACTTCATCTTCTGTATGGAATTTTATGAAGCATACCACAGGTCCGAAGATTTCCTCACGGGCAACACGCATATCATTGGTGACATTGCCAAGTATTGTAGGCTGCATATAAGCTCCGTTTTCAAGTCCCGGGAGACTGACTTTTTTGCCGCCGGTGACGATACTGGCACCTTCATCTTTAGCTATATCAATATATGAAAGGATCTTTTTCAATTGTCGCTGACTTATTTGACTGCCGAGCATGGTATCTTTTTCCCAGGGAAGACCTATTTTTACAGCCTCAAATTTTTCCTTGACCGCCGCAACGAATTTATCATATACAGTATCCTGCACAAATACTCGTGATCCTGCGCAGCAAACCTGTCCTTGATTAAATAAAATGCCCAGGCATACACCGTCTACAGCTTTATCCCACGGCATGTCATCAAAGAAAATATTAGCTGATTTTCCGCCAAGTTCAAGCGTAGCAGGAATAAGCTTGTCGGCAGCTGCTTTAGCTACGTCATAACCAACTTCCGTAGATCCCGTAAAGGCAAGTTTTTTGATATCAGGATGTTGAATTATATAATTGCCGGTAGTTGATCCTTTTCCTGTTAAAATATTTAAAACACCCGCTGGTAAAATATTTTCGGCAGAAATAATTTTCGCAAGCTCCAGAACACTAAGCGAGGTTTCGCTGGATGGTTTGAAAACTATACAATTTCCCGCCGCCAAAGCAGGTGCTAATTTCCATGCAGCCATCAGAAAAGGAAAATTCCAAGGCACTATCTGCGCCACTACACCGACAGGTTCTTCCGTAACGATGCTTAATGTATCGTTGTCCAAAAATGTCGCAGTTCCTTCTTCTGCTCTGAGTACGCCTGCAAAATAGCGAAAATGATCGCTGGCTGCGGGAATATCAATGTTGAGAGTTTCACGGACAGGTTTACCGTTGTCCATGCTTTCTGTCAAAGCCAGCTTTTCTTTATTTGCATCTATCAGATCAGCAATTTTCAGCAAAATAGCGGAACGCTGCGCCGGACTTGTTTTTTTCCATTCGGGAAAAGCTTTCCATGCGGCTTTTACAGCCTTGTCAACATCTTCTTTTGAGGCCTCTGCACAAGCGGCTAAAACTTCACCGGTGGCAGGTGATATAGTTTCGTATGTTTTATTATCCCTGGCAGGAGTCCACTTCCCGTCAATCCATAAACTATAGCTCTTATCGACAATTTTATCCATTATATTTCCTCCTTAAACTTGATTGACAAATTGCTGACACAGTGTCAATAATTAAAATATAGCAAATAGTTGACGCGGTGTCAACTATAAAAGGAAATTTAAGTTAGAAATATACTGCAGGCTGCGGTATAATAGTAAATAATAGGAATAGGAGAAAAGTATGGATTTTCAAAGAGCACGTACGGAGGAACAAATCACACATCGTCAAAAAGAAATAATAGATGCCTGCGATGCACTTTATGGCAAATCAAATTTTGACAGTGTTAGTATCAAAGCTATTTCTGAATTAACATCATTTACCCGCTCATCCATTTATAATTATTACAAAACAAAAGAAGAAATTTTCTTGGATCTCATGCAGCAGGAATATATGGATTGGTATGATGAGGTAAAAACGAAGTTCGAAAATACCGAGTCAATGACAAAAAATGATTTTTGTCAGTTTCTTACAGGGTCTTTAGTAAAACGTGAAAAAATGCTGCGTCTTTTGTCTATCCATCTCACTGCTATAGAAAATAATTGCCGCATCGAGAAATTAATAGAGTTTAAGAAAAATGCGGCTGTTATATTTAAAATTTTCTATCAGGGCATCGATAAATTTTTTCCTTCGACACCTATGCGTACCAAAAAAGCTTTTCGTTCAGAATTTTTTATATATGTCTTTGGGATATACCCATTTACGCATATGAGCAGAAAACAAAAAACAGCTATGAAAGAAGCTCATGTTATATTTAATACGATAAGCTTCGAACGCCTGTGTTTCCATGGGATGAGTTTGCTGGCTGCCGGATTGATAGAAAATGATAACTGCTGATAAGAATGAATAATCGATAAAGATGCCATAACTGAAATTCATATTCCAGTCATGGCATCTTTTATTTTGGCTGTGTTTTTATCATGCAAGAGTATAAATAAGAAATAATTTTTTTAGTATAAATTATTTGCAAATATTTGAATCTGAGGGCATATAGATGATGTTGACTTTTCCTGTTTTTTTATTCATGTGAACTTCGGACAGTACTTCATATAGATAATAAATGAACTCTGGCGTCAGCAATTTTTCCGGAACATCATTGCCAACTATTTGCCCATCTTTTAATGCGATTATTCTATCACAGTACAGAGCCGCGATATTGAGATCATGTATGGCTATGATACTGGTGAATTTGTGTTTTTTTACGATCTCCATAGTTTGCATTTGGTATTTTATATCTAAATGATTTGTCGGTTCATCCATTATCAGACAGGAAGTATTCTGAGCCAGGGCTCTTGCCAGGATAACCCGCTGTTTTTCACCCCCTGAGATAGCAGAAAAATTTCTTTTTTCAAAGCCTGCCAATCCGACGGTTTTCAGAGCATTTTTGACGATTTTATAGTCAGCTTCATTATCAAATTGGAGCATTTTTTTGTATGGCGTTCTTCCCAGCAGGACGATATCTTCCACAAGAAAATCAAAAGCATAACTATTATCCTGAGCCATAACACTGACAGCACGTGCGGATTCCTTGAGAGTCATATTTTTTATGTTGCTGCCGTCGAAAAATATTTCTCCGGCATCAGGCTGCAAAACTCTGTATATACATTTTAAAAGTGTGGATTTGCCGCTTCCGTTTGGGCCCACGATGCCGACACATTCCATTGAGGCTATCGACGCAGAAATGTCTGACAGTATAACAGTATTTTTTATAGAAAACGAAATATTTTTTACTGATATATCCATCAATTTTTTCCTCCAAAAGAATATGATTTTTTTGCTGTAAGAAAAACAAATCCCGGCGCTCCGAGGAGAGATACTATGATCCCGACGGGAATATCTGTACCGGTTATCAAAATTCTGCTGATAACATCGGCTGCAACCAGCAACACTGCTCCCAGCAATGCTGCCAAAGGCAGTAAATATCTATGCCCTGTTCCGGTAAAAATTCGTACAATATGCGGTATTATCAGACCGACAAAGCCTATCATACCTGCCGAGTATACAAGGAAACCGACGATAAATGCACTCATCAGAAGATATACATGCCGGTATTTACTCAGATCTGTTCCCAGAGTGACAGCCGTATAATCACCAAGCAGCATTATATCTAAAGTGCGATTTTGAGTCCAAAAAAATATTATACCGAAACATACCACAGGAATAATGATCTGCAGAGTACTCCATTGAGCACCGGCAAAACTGCCCATCAGCCAGAATAGTATTGTTTGGATACCATCTTTGTCATTGGCAAAATATACTATAAAACTGGATATTGAGGAACAAGCCATATTTACGGCCATGCCCGTGAGAAGAAGCTTTGTCGTGTCCGGTTTACCGTCCATCTGAGAAATGATAAGCACCAATAAGGATATGGAAAAAGCTCCTGCAAATGAGCATATGCCTATAAAATCCGGGCCAAAGAATATTCCTGCACCAAGAAAAATCGATAATACCGCTCCTAGAGAGGCCCCGGAGGAAATACCTAGAATATATGGATCGGCTAAAGGGTTTTTTACCACTGCCTGTATCACTGTCCCGCATACAGCAAGACCTGCACCGGTGGCCGCGGCCAGTAGCAGCCGCGGGAAGCGAAGCAGCCAGACAATATCGTGTACGGGTCCCTGACGGGGAGCAGTAACAGGCATATTACTTTGTATACCCTGAAATAAAGTTTCATAAATTTCGTTACCAGATAATTTTACAGATCCCATACCCAAGGCAAAAAAAATTTCTGCAAGCAGAATACCTGTGAAAATCATTACCCAGGAATAACTGTTTAACTTTTTCAATTTTGCGGCACCTCTTCATACAATTCAGGATAAAGGTCCTGTGCCATTTCGCGTATCCCGTCATAAGTGCGTACCGCGCTGCTGTATACCATGAATAACGGCAGCGTATATATTCGGTGCTCCCGTACAGCAATAATATCCTGCAAAGCTGGATTTTCATAAATTTGCTGTGTAATGACAGAGGCATTGCGGTAATCATTTTCACTCACAATCAGAAATATGACTTCCGGATTTTCAGCAATGAGCTGTTCATAGCTTATAGTAGCGCCTATATCAATAATATCGCCGTTCACTTTTGTCAATATATCTCCGGCCAGAGTATTCCTGCCATATAATCTCAATATATCTTTCTGTTTTTCCATAATGATGGTCCGTGGCTTTTTATGCCCCGCTGTGCGGTTTTCAACAAAAGCCAGCTCTCTTTCCATCTGCTTTACCAGAGCAGATGCTCTTTTTCTGCGGCCGAAAATAGTGCCCATATCCATTATATATTTATATTCATCTTCAATGGTTTTGGCTTTTGCGTTGCGCGTAGTCGAAGATGCAATATAAGTATTTATTTCTCTGCTGCGCCAGAACTCGGTTGTTCCAATATATTCAGGTCTAAAGGTAGAACCCCAGCCCAGTATAAAATCCGGTCTGAGCATCAATATATTTTCTTTATCCAATATCTGCATTTGTTTTATTGGAATACTGTCATATGCCTGTTGATATTCTTCTTTTATGCAGCCGCGGTAAGGAATACCGACAGCGGCAACGATCCGATCCTGCAATCCCAGTGCCAGTAAAGTTTCCGTTGAATTCTGCCAAAAAGTGATCACCCGCCGCGGCGGATGTTCAAAGATCAGCTGCATCGTCCGCATTTCCGTATCATAATTATCTACTGCAGAAAATGGGGATACAACATTATCCTGATACTGCGCGGGTGGCGGCTTTATTATTTCCAGAAAGATAAAAAACAGCAGTATTCCTATGGCGGCATATTTTATTTTTATTCCCCCATCCTGAAATATTCTTCATTAACAAATATATTTTTAAACTCAGAAAGTATATTTTACTCCCAGCATGAAACTGCGTCCGCTTTCGGGCAGCGCTCCGGCATCATACCCGGACAGAGCCCGTGTCTGATATGCCTCATTCGTTATATTGTTGATGTTGAGATATATTTGTGCCGATTCATTTAATTTGTAATTTAATGCAAGATCCAGTACGCCGAATCTGCTGTCTGTAAAATATTGTGTGTCATTACCGGAATAAATCGTATAAGCTAGATCACCAAACCAATTTTTCTTCTCATAGGTCAGACTTGTCCTATAAATATTACGAGGCCGGTAGGCATTTATAAGACTGTCGGGAGTACTGCCGTCAGGATTAAGGAAAACATTTTTTGCATGAAAATTTTCATTTACCCAGCTGTAAGAAGATGACAGTTTCCATATATCACTGAATGCATGTGTATAGGAAATATTCAATGCCTGTTTTTTCCTTTCTGCGTTGACAGCTTTTGTTTCCCATTTTTCTTTCGCTGTATTTAGAATGCTGTAGCGCCCGAGGGCATTATCCATATATGTATTAGCGTAGTTTATGCCAATTTGATCTTTACTGGTTATTTTTCTGTCTACCCCTAAATTATAATTATATCCTTTTTCATCTTTTAACGGATCGTTGCTGAAAGCCCTGGAAAAATCAAGCCCGGTAACAGGTCTGAATATTTGGCTGGCTGAAAAATATATATTGGTCTTTGTGTCGAAATCATAATTGCTATAAATGGAAAATGTCGTTTTTCCCGTTGAGCCAAAATCGGTATCGTTATAATGGCCGCTGCTGTAATATGAATAATTTACTCCGGGTGTTATTGTAAATTTATTGCCCAGTTTGATTTTATCCTGCAAATACAGACTATATGACCGGCGGACCGATGCATAGCTGTCATCATTGTCCCAGCCTTCGTAACTGCTCTTGCGATAATTGAATCCTGTGGTCATACTATGATTTTTTACGTGTTTTGAGAACTGTACTGCCGTACCCGCAGCCTTTTCAATATCAGTATGCCCGTTCAGGGAATTTCTGGCAGTATTCCAAAATTCGTCCAGATATGGATAAGGAACATTCCATATATCAGAAAAATCTTTCATATTATAGCGGGTATAATTTTTATAAACACGTATAAAGCTTTCCGCATTTTCATCTGTTTTATCAAAAACATATTTTAAATCCGCATTATTTGTCTGGGTTTCATCATATGATCCGAGCCATGCATCATATAGAAAAATATTCCGATAGCCGTTGGCAGAACTGTTCAACCCTATATATCTGTGGGTTACGGGGTTTATTGATGCCATGGTACCGTTATAAAATGACTCTATGTAACGAAAATCAGGTGCAGTTATCGGATAATACGCTTTTTCATAGGAATGATCATATGTAACAGTCAGGCTGTGTTTTTTATCAAAATCTTTTGTAATGTTGAATGACGCGTTTTCTTCACGATAGCCCGTGTTTTCGAATGATTTTGTACTGCCCGTGAACGAATCTTTATATTTTGCGTTACCGCTTAATTGTCTGCTCAGCGACAATGCATATTTTAAACTGCCGTCACTTGAAGCACCGGTGTGTGTCAAAGCATAGTTGTGTCTCTGCCATGAACCTGTTGCGATATTGATAGTCGTTTTGGGTTTTATCGTTCCCCTGCGCGTAATGATATTTATTACGCCGCCTGCTGCATCAGATCCGTACATGGCAGCACCGGCTCCCTTTATGATATCTATCTGCTCCACATTATCCATTCCGGGCAATGTGCTGAGATTGACACGTGATTTGTTACCGCCGTAGGAATTGGCGTCATTATCCATACGCCGCCCGTCAACGAGTATTACTATACTGTTTTCACCGTTTATGCTCAATTCCGTATTATAACTGCTGTACCCGTATTCTCCGCCTCTATAACCAGGAGTTGATATCTGTATTCCCGGGATAGTCTTCAATGCATCCTGTATACTGCTGTAATGATGATTTTCTATATCCTGCCTGCTGATGATATTAAAATCGCCCCCGGTTATATAAGGATTTACGATTGTTTTATCTCTTTCAGCATAAATATCTTTATCCTCCAGTGTATATGTATTGTTCGGATCATCAGCCGCATAGGACGCCGTACAATTGATACTCTGCATGAAAGTATATGCGAAAACAGCGGATATAATTTTAATTTTTTTCTTCATGAATATTGATGCTCCTTTTTATCTTAGATTTTTCTGTTCAAAACCTTATATGCTTCCGCTGCCGCTACAATAATTCATACATAACAAAAACCTCCTTTTCAAAAAGAAAAGGAGGCAGATCGCAAAAAAAATTTGCAAATCGCCTCCCTATCATTCGTAGGTAAAAAAACGGTGATTGTCAGACAGGCAGTTCTCCTGGCTCAGGTTCATAGTCAGCTCACGCCTTCCCAGATATAATTTTTATATCCAGTGACATAAATTGTGAGTAACTCCCCTTACAGTGGCGGGACCGCGCCGGCTTATACCGGACTTCTCTTTTCAGCTAAAGCACCTGTCTCAATTATTAAATTACATTATAATAAACAATAGTATTGCATATAAAGCTGGTATTGTCAATAATTTGATTATAATTACATAAATATTTTTTATGGCTTTATGTAAGCATATCCATTAACTTGCAATTCCACTAATTTTGTTACACCGGCGGGAATTACTTTTACACTTTGAGGCAGAGCGGATTCATTGATATTATTGCCATGCAGAGCATTGCGGCAAAGAAGAAATTCGACTTTTTCATGAACGAGTTTTTCCAGCTCGTGCAATAGATCGCTGCTGTCCTTTTGGCTGAATATGTTGACAGCATCTCCGTTCACTACAACTTTGATTTCATAGTTATGAGTATTTATATCACCTATGAGATTACGAATATTATTACAGAGCATCTGCCATTTATTTATTTCATCAATATGAAATGCTGCTTTCAATATGCGCATAATTTATACTTCCTTTTTTATTTGATAATATTTTCGTTCAGTAAATCGAACTATAATATTTACAATTATGAACCGAAATGATATACTTTATTACTGACAAGAGTAAGAAAAGCTGCGGTTACTTAATAATTTTTGTCGATAAAATTTATTTATATGGTGATGTGTATGGATTTGATGAGTAAATTAGGTGTTCTGGCCGATGCGGCCAAATATGATGTATCATGTTCATCAAGCGGCTCCGGCAGGGAAAATAAACCGGGCGGTATCGGTAATGGCGCTCGCAGCGGAATCTGCCATAGCTGGTCGGCAGACGGACGTTGCATTTCCCTGCTGAAAATTCTTATGACGAACAATTGTATATATGATTGTGAATACTGTGCGAATCGGCGCAGCAATGATATAAAAAGAGTTTTTTTAACCCCGGAAGAGCTTGTTGCACTTACCATTCAATTTTATCGGAGAAATTATATAGAAGGGCTTTTTTTAAGTTCGGGAATAATTGGTTCGCCTGATCACACTACGGAGCTTTTGATAAAAATAGCAAAATTATTGCGTATACGTGAAAATTTCAACGGTTATATACACATGAAAGGAATTCCCGGCACGGATACTGTTCTGCTGAAAGAACTTGGACGTTATGTGGACCGTCTCAGCGTAAATATGGAGCTGCCGTCTGAACAGTCGCTGCAGCTTCTTGCGCCGCAGAAAACACGAACAGCTATCCTAACGCCTATGAAGTTCATTCATGAACAATTTACCGAACGCCGTGAAGAAAAACGTCTGGTAAAATATATGCAGCCCTTTATTCCTGCAGGGCAAACGACACAAATGATCGTGGGTGCGAGTAAGGAACATGATAGGCATATTTTAAAACTAAGCGAAGCTCTTTACCAAAAAGTGGCATTGAAGCGTGTTTATTATTCTGCGTATGTACCGGTGATGACGGGAAAAAATCTCCCTGCAATAAAACAGCCGCCTCTTTTAAGAGAAAATCGCCTTTATCAGGCGGACTGGCTCCTTCGGTATTATCATTTTTCTGCCGATGAGATTTTACCTGAACAACACCCTGATTTTGATTTGGAAGTGGACCCGAAAACAAATTGGGCGCTGCAAAATTGGCGTGTTTTTCCTATAGAAATAAACAAAGCAGAATATGAAATGCTTTTACGCGTACCGGGAATAGGGATCCAATCTGCCAGACGAATAATTAGAACACGTCGTTTTATTCCATTGTCTTATGACAGCCTTTGCCGCACAGGCGTTGTTTTAAAACGAGCCAGACATTTCATTACCTGCGGAGGACACTATTATGGTTTGGGATTGGATAATCCTGACCGCATAAAAAAGTCGCTGATTTCTTCAAAATATCAAAAGATGTTCCGGCAGATGAGTCTATTTGAAGGGCAGGCATGAAAACATGTATTACCAATATGATGGATCTTTTACAGGTTTCTTATCTGTTATCTATGAAGCATATCATGATGGTACAAGCCACGTAGAGGGAATAGAAAATATAAGTGCAGGTACAAATCTTTTTGACGAAGAAAAAATAATTTCTGCAAATTTGGATAAAGCAGATAAGGTTTTAACCGGGCTTTACCGTAAATGCGGAGCCCAGACGGCACACACTCTTTACTATGCCTTTATGGCTGAGCAGCCGGAACGGGAAATGCTGCTTTTCTATTTTATATGTGCAGCTTTTCGCGATCCGGACACATTGGCAAAAGGAAAAGCAGATCCATGGATAGGACAAGTGGAAAGCTGGTCTCTGAAGACGAGTAATGAGTGCCACCGTATGCTTGGTTTGCTGAGATTCAGTGAACTAGAAGAAAAAATTCTCTATGCGGAAATACGCCCTGATCATAATATTGCACCTCTCATAGCAGGTCATTTTGCCAAACGTATGGCGGAGGAGGAGTGGGCGGTCCACGATCTCGGCAGACATATTGTGGTATATTATGATAAAGAGCGCATACTCACAGCCAATGTCACGGAACAGGAAAAAAATATTAAATACAGTCCGACTGAAAAGAAATTTCGCAGCATGTGGTGCCAATACTACAGACATATTTCAATAGAGGAAAGAAGAAATCCTAAATTACAGCGATCATTTATGCCGGAAAAATACTGGCCCTATCTTACGGAAATGTCTAAAGTCAGCTGATCGGCATCATTTGTCTAAGCATATATGAAGCTTTCTCTTTGATACAATTTTGCCGGGAAAATCATTTTTGAAGGAACTTCTTTGTCATTCATCAGTTTAGTAAGCAGTTCGACAGCTTCCCGACAAAGAATTTCCAGCTGATTATCCAAACTTGTAATCATCGGAGTGGCACATTGGGCTAAAAGTGAATTATTGCAGCCGACAATTGGCATATTTTTTCCCATTTGCAATATGGCTCGTTGTGCACCAATGGCCAAAAGGTCTTCCGAGGTCACTACCGCATCAAAATAAACATTCTGCTCAATAAGTTTTTTTACTGTTTGTTCAACATCTTCCAAGGATCTGTTGATTTTGTTCTGCAATAGCGGGTTTTCATCTAATTTGTGAGTTGCTATTCCCTTTTTATAACCTGTCAATTTTTGTCTGCCGCTATAGGTCAGTGAATCATACAAATAAAGAACACTTTTGCAGCCTTTTTCTGCCAGTTTTCCCACAATATCACTCATACCTGTTTCTTCATCACAAATTATTCCATAAATATTATTATGCTTTATATAGCTGTTTACCATAATCACAGGCCGTTTTTTTGCAACATTTTTCAGATAGTCCAGATCCTTGGTATGATTGAACGGCGTACCGATAATTATAATGGCATCTACATGTTTTTCCATTAGAAATTGAAGGTGTTTGTATTTGAGACCGGAGCCTCTGCCTGTACAGCCAAGGATAACATTCCAGTCGATCAGTCTTAAATAGCTTTCTATCAATGATATAGCTGTGGCGTAAAAGGAATCGGAAACATCTTCGCATAGGACACCGATCATTTTCATGCTATTCAAGCCTAATCCGCGCGCAAAGGGATTGGGCTGATAGTTTTGCTCTTTCATTACCAGCAATATTTTTTCTTTAGTTTTTGCGCTTACTCTGCTGCTTCCGTTTAGCACGCGCGAAACAGTGGCTATTGAAACGCCGCATTTTTCTGCGATGTCGTATATTGTCATATGTTGGGCCTCCAGATCTGGTTGGCTTTTTCCTGCCAAATATAATACATTATAGCATAGAAAAATATTGAGTGAGCTGTGAAATTTTTATGCACCATAAATATACTGAATTTATTGAAAAATAAATATATATTGACAAGTGGCTAAACATGTGGTATTTTATTCCTATAAAATGTAAGAGCTTACATAAAAAAGAAAATATAAGAAGGTAGAAAAAATGAAAAAATTTATGGACGAAAATTTTCTGCTTGATTCCAAAACAGCAGAAATATTATTCTACGATTATGCAAAAAGCATGCCTGTCATAGACTACCATTGCCATATACAGCCTAAAGAAATAGCTGAGAATTACCAATTTGAAAACTTGGCACAGGCTTGGCTCGGCGGAGATCACTATAAATGGCGGCTTATCCGCGCGAACGGAACACCCGAAGAAAAAATTACAGGTAATAATTCTTCTGACCGCGAAAAATTCCAAGAATTTGCGAAAGCACTTCCAAAATCCGTTGGTAATCCACTGTATCATTGGACGCATTTGGAATTGAAACGTTTTTTTGATTGTGACCTGACATTGAACGAAGACACTGCCGAAGAAATATGGAATACTTGCAATCTTCGGCTGAAACAGCCTGAAATGGCTGTTCAGGGAATTATTACAAAATCCAATGTAGAAGTTATCTGCACTACTGATGATCCGGCAGATTCTCTTGAATGGCATCAGAAAATTAAAGCAGATTCCTCCTGTACAGCAAAAGTAATCCCGGCTATGCGGCCTGATGCTGTGATGCGCATCGATGCAGAAGGATATAAGACGTACATTGCACGATTGGGAGAAAATACGGGTATCAGCATAAGAACGATAGATGATATACGACAGGCCTTGCATAAAAGAATGGACTTTTTTGAAAAAATGGGCTGCCGCTTGACTGATCATGCACTTGAATATATTTTTTACCGTCCTGCCGATGATGCCGAAATAGATAAAATAATCACTAAAGCGCTGCAAAAAGAACCGATAAGTATTCAGGAAGTGGAAGAATATAAAACTGCACTTTTGGTATTTCTTGCCGAAGAATATAGTAAACGTGATTGGACAATGCAGATTCACTACTCAGCTTTGCGCAATAATAATACAAAAATGTATAAAATTCTCGGACCGGATACCGGCTTCGACTGCATTGCCACATATAATTGTGCAGAAGGAATAACGGCATTTTTAGATGCACTGACATTTAAAGGCATATTGCCTAAAACTATTTTTTATTCGCTTAATCCTGCGGATAATATATTGATTGCCTCTATTATCGGTTCTTTTCAGGATAAAGGAATAGCAGGCAAAGTTCAGCAGGGGTGTGCATGGTGGTTCAATGACACAAAGGCCGGTATAATCGACCAGCTGACAAATATTGCCAATCTTTCAGTATTGGGAAATATTTTGGGAATGGTCACAGATTCCAGATCATTTCTTTCTTATCCGCGCCATGAATATTATCGGCGCATCCTTTGTAATTTTATTGGGTCTTTGGTAGAAAACGGCGAGTACCCAAATGATATACAATATTTGGGCAAACTGGTACAAAACATATCTTATAATAATGCTAAAGAGTATTTTAAATTTGATAGCTGAAATAAAATTACTGCATAGTCATTTATTTTAAACATAGGCATACAGCTAAATAACTGCGGCACTGAGATAAGAAAGATACTGCAGTTATTTAGCAATTAATGCAGATTGCCTTTTAATATTTGAAAAAGTATGATTCGTATTATATATAGAATATTTTAAAAATTTGTTTTTTTATAAAGGAGAGAAAATATATGCAGGAATATGTTACCGGTCCTATCACTGCGCCGTCAAAAAAACCTACTGGCACGCAAAATATCAATAATCAAATAAATCATTTTCAAAGGCTGTCTTGGAAAGAAAAAATTTCTTACGGATTTGGTGATTTTGGCAATGGATTTATGTTTGATTTAGGACAGGCGTATTTAACGAAGTACTGGATTGATATTTGTGCCATACCGGCAGCTGCTGTAGCGGGCATATTTGCTTTTACAAAGATCTTTGATGCATTTATGGACCCTATAGCGGGTTCTCTGATAGACAGAAGAAAAAATATCGGCAGCAGAGGAAAATTTCGTCCCGTGATGATGATATCCAGTATTTTACTGGCTTTACTTACAGTGGTCACATTTACAATGCCTGAATTATCACTGTCGGGAAAAATTCTTTTCGCTTATGCTGCTTATATGGCATGGGGGCTGGTCTATTCCTTTACAAATATACCTTATGGTTCACTGGCCAGTGTCATGACGCGCGATGTAAACGAACGCAGCCAGCTGGCCACTACAAGGCAGGCAGGGTCTATAGGAGCGCAGCTCATCACAGGCATCGGGTTTGTACCGATCGTACTTGTTTTTGATAATCCGCATCACGGTTTTTTTATAGCTGCCGCGATCATGGCTGTGATCGGTATTGTCGGTTTTTATATTTGCTATAGAAATACTAAAGAAAATGTTCCGGTTATGCGCAATACACAGGCAGAAAAAAAGGCAGGATTCAAGGATTATCTCAAAGTAGTATTTACAAATAAGCCACTGCTTTGTATAATTCTGATGACCTTATTTACTATTTCAGCAATGAACACCAATAATCAGATGATGATTTTCTTTTGTCAGTATAATTTAGGCAATATGGGATTGCAGCCATTGGTAAATGGAATTATGATGGGGTGTTCTGTGCTGGGGATTCTTATGATTCCAAAGTTGGTTAAATTATTCGGCAAAAAGAGAACTGCTGTAGGCGGTCTTTTAATAGGATTTGTCGCCAATATTCTGAATTTTGTTATTGCCACTAATATTTACACTTTTATTGTTCTGGTCACAATAGGTTATGTTGCTCTGGCAATCCCTAATGGAATTACATGGGCTTTTGTATCCGATGTTATTGATTATGGCGAATGGCATAATGGAATAAGAAAAGAAGGGATAACTTATGCCGCTTTCAATTTTTCCCGCAAAATGGCACAGGCCCTTGCCGCAATCGTAAGTTCTGGCATCCTTGTGCTGACAGGGTATGTATCAAATACTGTCCAGTCAGCTGAAACGCTGACGGGGATAAAGGCTGCCATGACATTGTATCCAGGCGTGGCTTTAGGTATAGCTGCTGTAATTATAAGTATTTTTTATGGTTTGTCAGATAATAAATATAAAAAAATAGCTGATGATCTCAGTAATGGCTTGTGGGAAAATGGGCAAATAAAATAAAATATGAACTATTTTCCAGATTTATTTGCTGATAGATTTTTTTGATAGTATTGCCCCCAGTTGCTCATTGCCTCAATCACTGATTTTAGACTAAGTCCCGCCGGAGTCAGTGTATATTCAACACGTGGGGGCATTTCTGCAAAAACCTTTCTGCTGAGCAGGCCATCTTTTTCCATTGATCTTAAATCAGCTGTCAAAATTTTCTGCGATATTTTTCCAACCGATTTTTTTAATTCGCCAAACCTTTTTTTGCCATCCAACAGATCTCTTATTATTAATAATTTCCATTTATCACTGATTAACATCAATGTCGTTTCTACAGGGCAGTCAGGTAATGTTTTTTCCATGCTATTATCCGTGCTCCTTAATAATGTGCTTAGTTCACTATCATTTCTAAAATCGTATTATATACTTACAACAAAAAAATTACAAATCAGCTAACATTTTTGGAATAATTGCAGGTGTTTTGAGTTTGAAATTTGATGGGGAAAAGATCGAAATTATCATAAAAAAATGCTAAAAGCTGGAAGTAAAGTGTGTCAGAGAGGGAGAAATTGTTTATGTGTTTTGTCCTTTTCCAGCTAGTCTATTTGACAATATCAAAAACAATTTCTTGTCGTCGGAACTGAGCCGGAGTAGAACCTGTTTCACGCTTGAAGAATTTCTGAAGTGAGTGGAGCTTCTCCGCAATAATGCCAATAGAGAAGTCTGTATGCGCTAGCAAACGCTTTGCTTCGAGAGTGATGCGGCCAGAGATAAAGTCTTCTGCACTTATGCTTATTGTCGCTGTGGCTGCACGAGTCAGGCTTTTTTCTGTGCAGCCAAGCTGGATGGCGATAAAGTGGGGAGAAGAAATTTTGGTCAACATAAAATAATCCAGCCGTCCCAGTTCATGTCCAAAATTGTGAGCTTGACCAGGACGGAGGGGTAGAAAGGTCCCTGGATTACAGGTGACAGGTGCGAAATAGACCCATTGTACACATTTACCATGCGCGACACATATAAGCATATGGGATTCATATATTTCTTTATGTTTGAGTTTTGATAATAGTTATGAAGATTATCCTTTTAGTAGAAAACAATCTAGTCTTTTGTGGACTACAATACGACACAAAAAGAATAAAAAAATTTTGCGCTGATTTTTGAACGGGATGATAATTTATATATTAATCTGAAATGTGAGCCTCAATACATTGATGAAATAAGAGAATCCAATAAAGATATTTTACCGGGATTTCATATGAATAAAAGGCATTGGAATACTGTAAAAGTAAACGGAGACGTGTCTGAAAAAGAACTGTTTAAGATGATAGAACATAGTTATGCTTCGACGTTAAAAAGATGAGTAGTAAAAATAAACTATATCAAGATTTCCAATTAATTGGTAATTTTGATGTGGTTTATTTTTATTTAACATTAAATTTTGATTCAATTTACCAAAACGGCAAGTTTTAATTGTTTTAGTTATATAGAGGAAGGTGGGATTTATGAGAATTATCAAGCTTTTAGTTTCTCTATTGCATTGGATCAACTTGAAACAGCGAATACTATGAAATTTCTATCGGATACGGCATGGTTGTGGCAATAGCGATGATTATTACTATTTTTACAGCAAAAGCAGATCTGGAGAAATAAAACTGTTTTTATAGAGAAAAAATAACGATTTTCTGCGGATGAAAAATTAATATGGGCAATGCGGACAGCGGTTTCTTACTGAAGGAAAAAGGTGCATTGAGCATGCAGGATCAATTTGATAACTTTTGTAAAAAAATGTTTGCCATAGGAGCAGATTGTAGGAGAATATCAAAATTTTTTTAAAACAAAAAATGAAATGCCTTTTAAGCATCGACGGTACATATTTTTAAGCATTGGCTTAATTTGTTTTTACAACTTACAATAAAACAATAGATGAAATTAATTCAGCTACTGTTTGAGGAGGGGATTGCAATGGCATGGAAAAAGTTAATTGTGTTAGGTTTGACAGCAGGGATTATAATGACAAATTTTTTAAGCGTGGAGGCAGCGAATATGGCAAATAATGAAAAAGAAACAACAAAACCAGCAGCAAAGAAGATTGTACAAACGGCAGGACACGATGTATTAGGAGATTTTGCTCCAGATTTTGCACGATATAATGATGATATCCTGTTTGGTGAAGTGTGGTCACGCAATGACAAGCTCTCACTTCATGACCGTAGTTTAATTACGATATCCGCATTAATAGGAAGCGGTGTCACGGACAGTTCACTGAAATACCATATCCAGACAGCAAAACAGAATGGCGTGACCAAAGATGAAATGGTAGAGATGCTTACGCAGCTTGGTTTTTATGCAGGCTGGCCGAAAGCCTGGGCAGCATTTCGTATGGCAAAAGAGGTCTATGAAGAAAAGTAAAGCGGAGATCCTTCCTATAGGTCATTATTGTTAGGAAAGGATGGAATAATTGTATATGAAACAGATTTTCCTAGACATTGTTTTGCTGGTGCTGTTCCTTTTAATAATGAGTTTCCAATTTTTGCCTAAAATACTGCATGAAGTGTTAGGTATCCTTATGCTGTCGGCAATCGTTTTTCATCTTATTGGGAATCGTCTATGGTTTTCCTCGCTATTTATAGGAAAGTGGTATTTCATACGAAGTTTGTCTGTGATGATTAACTGCCTGTTGATTATTAATGCGGTAAGTATTATAGCGACAGGCATGATGATCTCGAATCATTTGTTCAAGGAAATTTTTGGAATATACTTGCAAAGAAACATAATGGTCCATCAATTGCATGTTTCCTTGCCTTATTTTCTTCTCGTTTTGATTGGACTTCATCTGGGATTGCATTGGCCGCCTTTATGGCATCGTTTTACGAACTGGAATCATTGGAATCTGCAATCGTTGAAATATCGGGTTGGATGCTATTTTATGATGGCCCTGTTGATTGCTGGTGGCATCTATGGTTCTTTTATGAATCAGATTGGCGATCGGTTACAGCTGAAGCATATCTTTGCCACGGCAGCAACGAAGGCTTCTCTCGGGATGTTCATATTGATGCTTCTGAGTATCATTGGCTTGTATGCTGTAGTGGGTTTTATGATCAAAAGGAGTACAAGACATTTGTAAAAACATAGCATGGACGATTGAATCAAAGTTGAATTTTGTACTAAAGAAAGGGGAAATTGAGATGAAAAAATTTGTGACACTCTTCTTATTATCCGTATGTATGATGTTGACACTTACCGCATGTGGCAGTACTGAGGCAACGACATCTTCCCCGCCGCAGTCACAAAATGGAGTGGCAGAAAAATCTGCACCGGAAGCAGAAGAGCAAAAGGCAGATGGAAACAGTAAAATACTGGTCGCATATTTCTCCTGTACGGGCAATACGAAGACATTGGCAGAGAATGCAGCTGATGTTCTCAAAGCAGATCTTTATGAAATTGTACCAGAGAAAAAATATACCAGTGAAGATCTAAACTATAAGGATGAATCTACGCGTGCTACAGTGGAACAGAAAGATAATAGTGCACGCCCAGCTATTAATGGGAAGGTGTCTTCTTTTGAAAAATACGATACAATCGTAATCGCTTATCCAATCTGGTGGGGACAGGCTCCGCGTATTATTGATACTTTCTTGGAAAGCTATGATTTTTCGGATAAGAAAATCATACCGATTTGCACATCAGCCAGCAGCGATATAGGCTCTAGTGCAGATGCGCTTCATAATCTGTGCTCTGCCTCTGCCAACTGGGTAGATGGTAAACGTTTCTCGAAAGACACATCCAAACAGGAACTGGAGCAGTGGTTTTCAAGTCATCAGATCCAATCAGGCAAATGAATTGGGCGATGGAGATGAAAAGTAAATTAATCGGCATCTTCGCGGTAGTAACAGTCACTGTTTTATTTTATTCTTGGCTTTGTCTGGCTTGTATAGCAAAACAAAATAATGTTTCTCAAGAAGATTATGCTCGCATGTCACAGGAAATTGTTGAGCAGAGCTGGCAAAAAAAGTAAAGGAGACCAGAATTATGAACATGAAGAAGATGTGCTTTTTAGGGATTGGCTTCTTGTTCGTTGTTGCTGTTGTCGGAGCTGCCTATGGAAGCAGGGAAGATGTACAGGCCGAGACCATAAAGGAACATGAGACGATGTTGCAATCAAAGGAATCCAAGCAGGTTCGTGTAAAATTTACCTTTGATGGCAAGGAATCAATCGCAGAATTGGAAGACAACTCGACCAGCCGGGATTTTCGCCAATCTATGCCAATGACGCTTCACTTCAAGGATTATAATGAAACGGAAAAAATCGCTGATCCACCGAAGTCGCTGTCGAAAGAAAATGCTCCGGACGGATTTGTGCCAAAGCCAGGTGATCTGGCGGTTTATGGTCCGTGGGGCAATATCTCTGTTTTTTATAAAGACTTCAGATATTCCAAGGGACTCATCCCCATGGGGCATTTCATCAGTGGACTTGAAGATCTGGTTGGAATGAACGGTGATTTCGATGCAAAAGTTGAGGTTATTTCTAAGGAGTAGATGGGAGGGGTTGTATGAACAGACGGGAGTTCCTAAAAGTCAGCGGCATGGGCACATTGACGCTCTTTTTGAGCGGCTGTGGACTGTCTGCACTAGCTGGAGAAACGGAAAACGAAAGTAAAATCCCGGAAAAAGGAAGCGTATCAGGAGGTAAGAATATGAAAATTGTAGTCATTAATAGCAGCCCGCATCCGAAAAATGAATCTACATCGATTTATTTATCGGAGAAATTCACGGAAGGTGCAAAAAGTGCCGGACATGAGGTATTCACCTTTGATGCGGCTAATGAAGAAACGCATCCCTGTCGCGGCTGTGACAAGTGTCATATGGATGGACCTTGTATCTGGTCGGATGCCATCGAACAGACACTTATGCCCAAAATGCTGGATGCGGATTTATTGGTATTGGTAACACCGCTGTACTATTTCGGCATGTCTGCACAGCTTAAAACTATAGTAGACCGCTTCTACTCCCGTACAGGAAAACTTCATGGCAAGAAATCTGTATTGATGGCAACTGCCTATAATAGTGCCGATTGGACGATGAGTGCGTTGGTTGATCATTATGATACCCTGGTGCGATATATGGAATGGAATGATGTCGGGAAGGTTTTGGGAATTGGATGCGGTGCTCGTTCTCTGGTAGAAAGATCTGAATTCGGCGATCAGGCATATAAAATTGGCGCAAATCTTTGATACATTACAAAATAAAGGTGGTGTAATTATGAATCGCGAAGCAGTTCATAAAAAGTACAGCATTCCTTTTGAGGTGCTAAAAAAATACGAAAGCAGTTCAATCGCTAAAGTACAGTCAGAAGGAGCTGCAACCATATATGATGATTATGCACTTAAGGAACTGAGCTTTATCATGAGCTTATTAGACTTCGGATTTTCTTGGGACGAAATTATGAGCTATATGAAAATGAAAAAGGACAGCAAATACTGTCATTGTATGGATTTGCTGAACGAAAAACGAAATGATATGCTGGAAGAAATCCATAAGAAAGAACAGATGATATCCCGTATAGATTATTTGAAATATGAGATGAAAAAAGACTTGGATGATACGAAAGGGTAACCACCAAAGCGAAAGGGGGGATTGTCTTGGAACTTCGCGTTTTGCACTATTTTTTGACAGTAGCCAGAGAAGAGAATATTACCAAGGCAGCGAATCTGCTGCATATGACGCAGCCAACCCTGTCCAGGCAGATTCGTGCCTTGGAGGAGGAACTAAATGTTAAGCTTTTGGAACGGTATAGTCATTATGTCAGGCTAACCGAGGATGGCTTATTGTTACGCCGTCATGCACAGGATATTCTGGATCTTGCAGAGAAAATGAAGCAGGAGTTTATCGGCAGTAGAACGTTGGCTGGAGACATCCGCATCGGGTGTGGTGATACACAGAATATGGCAGTGCTGGCTGCTTGGATGGCGGAGTTTCATAGGCAGTATCCATTGATTACGTTCCGGGTGCAAAGTAAGACGGCAGATGTCGTCCAAGAACAAATTGAAAATGGTCTGGTGGATATTGGGTTGCTGATGGAACCGGTGGATGTTATGAAATATGAAGTCCTGCGTATGCCATTGCTGGAGCGGTGGGGGATTCTGGTTCGGGAAAGTAGCGCATTAGCAGAAAAAGAAAATATACATCCGGACGATCTTTTGGAAGTACCTTTGATTTTGCCAGAACGTATATCGGTACAATCCCATCTGAAACATTGGTTTGGTGAAACGTACGAGAATCTTCATCAAGTCGCGACATATAATCTTTTGTTAAATACGGTTTATATGGTGAGGAGCGGGCTGGGTACTGCAATTTGTTATGATTTTCATCAGCAGATGACTCCAGGACTGCGATTCATACCGCTAAAGGGAATTGGAGCTGTGGGTGCAGTTCTTGCTTGGAAAAAGCAACAAGCCCTTTCCAAGGCAGCCCGTATCTTTTTGGGATATTGTCACACATGTAAAGATAATGCGCAACAAACAAGTGAATAGTAAGCGATACTGCACTTTTGAAGCTTTCGCTATATTGGGAAAAACAGAGAACAGTGCTTATCGTTAACAGTATAGATTTAAAGAATACGTAAATATGATAAACTGAAATAAAAGAAGATACTGCTACTTTATTTTGGTTAATAAACAGAGGTGTACTAAAAAATTACGTGCCCTTTTTCATACAAAAAACAAGCTTAGTGATAAATAAATTATTATATTTAAAGAAAAATGGTATTGACCTTAAGCTGACTTCAGGTTTTATAATAATATCAAATTTAAAGTAGAGAGGATGATTTTTATGCCATATATTCAGATAGAAGCAGGTCCTCATGTGAGTACCGAACAGAAAAAACAGCTTATTGCAGATATCACGCAAGATGCGAGCAAAATATTAGGAATTCCAGCGTCAGGATTTTATGTGCTCATTAAAGAAAATTATGCGGATAATTGGGGAATTGGCGGTAGAACGCTTACAGATATTGCAAAGAAAAGAACCTCAGATAATATGTAGAATATGCACTTACATTTAAAAAAATGGCTTTGTAAAGTAAACATGAAAGATTAACAAACAGAAACAGCCAAATACTTCAAGCAACGAACAAAAGCTTGTATTTACTTCTGGCAGAAAGATTGAGCCCTGCAACTTGTGACGGAGTCAAACTGTTAAGAGCGGAATGAGGACGGACAAAATTGTAAAAAAAGAGAAAAACCGCGATAAGGTTGTTGGCGGAATTGAAAGAAGAAAATCCCTGTTTGGTTTTATACCATGCTTTGAACTGCTTGTTAAAGCATTCAATCAGGTTGTTGGTGATATCGTCACTGAAGCTGTGGACACGGATATGTTTGACATTCAGCACTGCTTTTACAGGAACTTTGTAGGCACTGTAACGGTCGGTTACAATGGCTCTGGGTTTGCCAAGGTGCTTAACGGAATTAAGCAGGGAAAAAGCCTGAGGACTATCCCGGTGTTTGGAAAGATGAAAGCCGAGGACAAAACGTGTTTCGCTGTCCACAATTAACCAAAGATAATATTTCATGCTACGGATTTTCACCACGGTTTCGTCCGCGTGCCATTCATCGGAGTCGAAATTGAGCGTTGGTATCAATTCAAGTGCAATGTTGTGAAACAAAGGTGCAAATTTCGTACACCAGTTGCTGATGGTGGTGTGAGAAAGCTGAATATTCATGACCGTACGCATAATAAGAGCAATATTGCGGAAAGAATTCTTGCCTAAATAAAACATTGACAATGCTGTCAGAATAACATGCATAGGATAACGCATTCGCTTGAAATTGGTTTTTCCTGACAATTTCGACATAGAAGGTGCTGTAATAGCAGCTTGTTTTGGGACAAAAAGGGAATGACCGCATTTCTTGTCACCACATTGGTAGTTTGAATAATACTTGTGTTCATGATGAAGAAACATGGCCTTCCCGCAGATAGGGCAAATTGGGTAAGAACGTATGCGTGGCCTTCCTGATTTGCCGGTTGTATTGGCATATGGTACAAATTGATGCCCGCATACACGGCAAAGATATTTTTGGTTTGCATCTTTATCTTTGCCATAACGATAAAAGTTTTGATGGTTGTTGCATTTTGGACAGCAAATCTGATATGATTTTGTCATGAGGACTCGTCTCCTTTCGGGAGGTACAGTGTTTGTGATAAAACTATTGTACCAGAAGGGCTGACGAGTCCTCAACTTTCATTTAACTTTACAATACGAAAAAAATATATAGGAGAATTTTCATATGAAAAAAGATATTGGTTCAGTTTTAGGATTATACCCAACACCGTTGGTGATTATAGGTGCAATGGTGCAAGATAAACCCAACTGGCTGATTGCCGGACATGTCGGTATTATCGGTCATGATCGAATTATGGTAAGTCTGGCAAAACCTCATTATACAAATAAAGGCATTAAGGAAAATAAAGTTCTCTCAGTAAATATTGTAAATGAAAAATTGCTGTCTGAGGCATCGTATGTTGGTAAAGTAAGTGGCAGCAAGGTTGATAAATCTACAGTATTTGCTCATTCCATTGGTGAATTGGGTGCACCACTTGTGAATGCATCTCCGCTTACGATGGAATGCAGTGTTGTTGATGTTTATGATACAGAAGGATTCGAAAGTTTTGTGTTGAAAATAGAACACACCTATGCAGAAGAATCTATTCTGAATGAGGAAGGGAAAATTGATTATCACGTTTTAAAACCAGTTCTCTTTGAAATGCCGACCTATGAGTATGTTAAGACAGGTGCTGTTTTAGGTATGTGCGTGAGTTTTGCTGATCAGTATAAAGTATAAATCAATTTATAATGAGAGGAATTTTAAAAATGAGTAGAAAAATTTTGATTGTTTACTATTCGCATTCTTCCAACACGCGTAAGCTTGCAAAGCTGATTTCAGCAAAAACCGCTGGTATGCTCTACGAATTAGAACCGGAAAGAGCTTATCCAGGTGATTACACTGCGGTTGTAGATCAGGCAAAAAAGGAAATTGAAGCTGGATACCACCCGCCGCTTAAGACAAAAATTAAGAACATTGCTGACTTTGACAGCGTTTTCGTGGGCACTCCGAATTGGTGGAGTACCATGGCACCACCTATTGCCACCTTCCTTGCAGAATATGATTTAGCGAGCAAGACAGTTATTCCATTCTGCACACATGGCGGTGGGGGCTCCGGCTATATTGAGAAAAATGTAAAGCTGGCCTGTAAAAAATCGACGGTACTTTCCATGTTCTCCAGTTATGGCAGCTCAGTTAAAGACAGCAATGTCGAAGCTTGGTTAAAGAAAAACGGGATAAAATAGGTAGGTCTCGTAAGAAATACGAAAAGCATAGGGAACTGCGGTAAAGGCTTTATGTAACGATGATTTTTATGCCTGATGGGTATATCAATTATGTTGATGCCAAAACAATATCATTATAAGTAGATAGTGCACTATGAGCATCGCAAGCGCAGACGACGTGATAAGGAATTGTCATTCCAATTTATAAATAATTTTTCTTTTATTTAAGAACAGAAAATGATTTGTATTCACTTAGAGTTTAACACTTTAAATTGAGTCGAGGTGAATATGGTTCAGGAAAATTTTTTCTTTAAAAAATTCAACTTGACTTTGAGTCTGGACCATAGAGTACGATAATAAGAAAATAAGTGACAATATTTTAAGCCTAAATAGGAGGAAATCATGGAATGCAGTATCGTGAACTTGGACAAACGGGTCTTAAGGTAAGTGAAATTGGTATTGGATGCGAAGGTCTTATTGATCATAACGGTGTATATATGGATGATTTTTTAGATACTGCGGAACGGGTGGGCGTTAATTATATTGATTTCTACGCACCAAATCCTGTTTGGCGCAGCCGGCTGGGGCAGGCACTTGCCGGTAGGAGAAATAAATTTATTTTGCAGGTACATCTTTGCGCAGTTTGGAAAAATGGGCAGTATGAGCGTACACGTAAAATTGATGAAGTTAGGCCGAGTTTTGAGGATATGCTGCGGCGCCTGAATATTGATTCAGTAGAAGTCGGCATGGTCCATTATGTAGATTCGCTTGATGACTGGCGGCAGGTTGCCAACGGTCCAATTATACGGTATGCGAAGGAATTGCAAGCAGCAGGTAAAATACGTCATCTTGGTCTTAGCAGCCATAATCCTATTGTCGCTCTGGAGGCAGTGGAAAGCGGACTTATTGACGTGCTGATGTTTAGTATTAACCCCTGTTATGATCTTCAGCCGGCCAGTGAGGATTGCGATGATCTTTGGAACGGAAAAAGCTACGAGAAGTCGCTGCTCAATATGAATCCAGATCGAGAAAAACTTTATGAAGTCTGTCAACGCCGTGGCGTCGGCATTACTGTCATGAAAGCATTTGGCGGTGGTGATCTTTTAAATGCAAAATTGTCTCCTGCGGGCATGGCACTTGCTCCGGTTCAGTGCCTTCACTACGCTTTAACACGCCCGGCAGTAGCAACAGTTTTAGCAGGAGCGCATACTGTAGAGGAATTAGAAATAAGTGTACACTATGAGACCGCTTCTATGGAAGAAAAAGATTATGCAGCAGCCTTTACTTCTTTCCCGCGAATCAATTGGAAAGGACACTGCATGTACTGCGGTCACTGCGCACCTTGTCCGAAAGGTATTGACGTTGCTATGGTCACTAAACTTCTCAATCTTGCTGAAGCGCAAGAAAAAATACCAGAAACTGTGCGTGAACATTATGCCATCTTGAAACATACAGCTTTTGAATGCATTGATTGCGGTGCTTGTGAGAAGCGCTGTCCATTTCATGTTTCAGTGCGGCAGAATATGATGCGAGCGAAAGAGGTCTTTAAAAAATGAGCGGTAGAAAATCATTCAATTACATTGACTAGGATGAGCCTGGGCAAATATTATCATGCTTAGTGCTTTGCTAAAGCTGATTTTTTATTCGTGCCATATTTAAGAAATATCATTCTATAATAAAGGTCCAATGCCTGTTTCGAAATAACAGACATTGGACCTTTATGTTAAATAGATATTAATTTTTCTGTGAAATGTTATTCAGTTAAAAATGGATAGTATATTACGATAAAAATCTTGACAATAATGCATTAATGAAATCTTCAAATCAACAATATAATAAATTGGTTACTCGAGTGTTCATGAAATTCTGGTAGCTGGGTTATATAATCGAAAAAATGGTAATCAATTTCTTAAATGTATATCAATTTGTTCTTTCAGTTTATCGAGAAATAATGCGGCTGCTTTGGAGAAAAGTTGTTGTTTTTTCCAGATCAAATAAACATGTGCAGGAAGCTGCGGTTGTAGCGGGCGGAAACGTAATAAACTATCTGGTCCGGTATGGACCAGTTTATCCAAACATAACGCATAACCAAGTCCAGCTTCTACCATGAGTGAAGCATTGAAAATCAAGTTGTAAGTGGAAATAATATTTAGTTCCCCTTGTTCTTTTTGCAGCCAATGGTAAAGTTCATGGGTATCCAGTGATTGTTGAGAAATCAGCAATGGAATATCCCAGAGATCGTGTGGAGTAATTCGTGTCTTGCAGCACAACGAAGAATCCCTGCGCATCAGCAGTCCCCAAAAATCAGTATCTGGTAGTTCGAAAGAATGATATTTTCGGATGTTGGCTGGTTCAATGAGCAGGCCAAAATCAAGTAATCCTTTATCTAACCGTTCGGTTACATCATCCGCTTTTGCGCTGAATAGGTGATAGCGTATATGCGGGTAATCAGTCTGGAGCTTTTTAGCGGTCAGGGCCATACGACGCATAGCGTTCGTTTCACCGCAGCCAATGTATATGTCACCATTAACTATTGCATCTGACTGGCGAAATTCCCGTTTTGTTTTCTCTGTCAATGAGGTGATTTCTTCAGCACGTTTACGTAGCAGAAGCCCTGCATCTGTGAGAGTAGTTTTTCGTTTGCCACGGTTAAGCAGCTGCACGCCCAATTCTTCTTCAAGTTCAGAAAGTTGACGGGATAACGTCGGTTGAGTAATATGGAGGGCCTCGGCAGCCTTGGAGATATTTTCTTCCTTAGCAACGGTTAAAAAATAGGATAAAACTCTAAATTCCATGATTAACACCTGTTTTATTTGTAGTATAACATTTAAAATAATGCTTTTGAAGCATAAATTATCATTTAATATAGGCATTTGTTATCATACCAGAGCGATTCTATAATAAAACATAAGGAGATATATAGACGAAGGAGCTTGAAATTTTTTTAATTGTTTGCGGAATGGGGAGTGTTATGTTAAAAAAAAATAATATGTTAGTTTATATTTTGGCGGTTGGTGTATTTGGTATCCTAAATACGGAGATGGGGTTTGTCGGTGTCTTGCCATTTATTGCTTCGCAGTTTGATGTCAGTATCATGGAGGCTGGAACTCTCGTGAGTTTGTTCGCGCTGGGAGTTGCAATTGCCGGTCCGACAATGCCCCTGCTGTTTTCCGGTATTAATAGAAAATTGGTTATGTTGATGGTTTTAGGTATTTTTATTTTGGGAAATATTGTATCAATTTTCGCACCAAATTTTACAATTTTATTAATTGCTAGAGTCATCCCGGCCTTTTTTCATCCAATATACTGTTCTTTGGCCTTTAGCGTAGCAGCGGCATCTGTGAAACCGGAGTTGGCACCGAAAGCTGTAACGAAGATTGTGATTGGCGTGTCTGCTGGAATGGTTATCGGTGTGCCAATCAGTAATTTTATTGCAGGAGCATTTTCTTTGAAAATGGCATTAAGTTTTTTTGCATTTATTAACGTTTTTGTATTTTTGGTGACACTGATTTTTGTTCCTTCAATGCCGGTGAAACAGCGGTTATCCTATGGATCACAGATCAGTGTATTGAAAAAACCGATGCTGCTGATATCAATTTTAGCGGTCATTCTTATGAATGGAGCTGTCTTTGGTGTATTTAATTATCTGGCAGAGTATTTGGGGCATGTTACAGCGGTGTCTTTATCGACAACGAGTGTAATGCTATTCGTTTATGGCGCGATGAATATTTTTGGCAGCATGCTGGCAGGGGAATTGCTTACCCGTAACGCTTTGCATACGGTTCGTTTTTTTATAATTGCTTTGTTTGGCATGTATAGTTTGTTATTTCTGGGAGGGCAGTTCCTGATACCAATGATAATACTAACGATTCTCTGGGGCCTTTTAGGTGGTATCAATGCAAATGCCACGCAGTATTGGATTTCTCATGCAGCACCGGAGGCTCCAGATTTGGCTAATGGGGTTTTTTTGACTTCGGCAAATTTAGGGACAACTTTGGGAACTGCCGTCGGTGGAGTATTTATTGCAGAATGGGGCACTCCTTATGTTGTTCTTGTTGGACTGTCTTTTATTGCGCTTGCAGGATTAGTAATTTTTGCTCAGATTAACTGTTTGACAGAAAAAAATAGTTTAAATTTGAAAAAAGTACTTGAATTGGAGTCAAGTCCAGGGATTATACTGAAAAAAAAGAAAAAGAATACTGTCTTGTAGACGAATTTTGAGTTTGTATGAAAGAAAGGTAAAACTGATGAAGAAAAAAGCTCTTTTCGGTATTATTCTTCTTGCAGTGCTTATGTGATAGATTATATTGCAGACGTTGACGGATTGAAAGAGGCTGTGGGAAAAGGCGATGTGCAAGTGGCCTTTATAAGGTATTAAGTGAGTTTCTATTTATATTGGGAGATGGAATAAGTGAGAAGAAGGAGCTTTATACGAGGACTGGGACTAGGTGCTATAGGTCTGATGCTTGGCGGCTGCGATTTTGAAGATCCGTTTACAACGAAAGAAGAGCAAAAACAAGAGGCTGATGCTTTTGAATTCAGCGGAACTGTTGAATATAGGCAAATTCCACATTCAGGAGAAAAAATCAGTACGCTTGCTATTGGGGCAAGTGCGCTTCATGAATCTTCAGCAAAAAATATCGAACGCATGATTGCCTATGCAGCAGAGCATGGCATTAATCTCATGGATACTGTAATGTCAAATTTTGGCCCGTCGGAGGCAATGGCTGCAGGGATCAAAGGTCGACGTGACAAAATGCTTACGCAAATGCATATTGGTGTTTATTATCCAAATGAAACATATACAAGAACGCGCGATATGAAGCAGGTTCAGAGCGGTTTTGAGCAGCAGCTTAAGGGATTTGGTACTGATTATAGTGATATAGGGATGATCCATTATGTTGATACAGCAGAAGATTTTCAGAAAGTTATAGATAATGGACTTTTAGATTATGCACAAAAATTAAAAAAGGATGGCACCATCCGCTATATTGGGTTTTCTTCGCATTCTGTAGATATCAGTAAAAAATTTCTTGAGACAGGCTTGATTGATGTCTTTATGTTTAGTCTAAATCCGGCTTACGATTTCGTACCAGAGAATAGTGTGTTGAAACTGGCTGCTGATCGCAAGAATCTTTATGAGGAAGCACAAAAACGCGGCGCAGTAATTACGGTCATGAAGGTTTATGGTGGCGGACGGCTTTTGTCGGATAGCAGTTCACCTTTTGGCAAAGCCATGACAACGGCACAATGCATTCAGTATGCCCTGGATCGTCCTGCAGTAATATCCTGCATACCTGGTGTGCGGAATATGTCTGACATCAACGCAGCGCTGGCTTTTTACAACACGTCACGCGAGGAGCGCGATTATTCAGCTGTTTTTGCGGCGAGTAAACAGGATATGGAAGGTGTATGCATATATTGTGACCATTGCCAGCCATGTCCATATGGCATAGATATTGCGGCTGTTAGTAAATATTATGATCTTGCAAAATCCGGCGATGCCTTAGCAAAGGATCATTATTTTAAATTGAATCGTACAGCCCGTGATTGTGCGCGTTGCGGCGAATGTGAACCACGGTGTCCATTTCATGTCAATATCGAAGACCGCCTGCAGGAAATAGAAAATTATTTTGGACAATAAAAATTTTTAATGGGATATATTTGTCAGCTACAGCAGCTGATTCTATGAATGTGCTGTCGATGATAAATTATATGGGCTTGAAGTCTGATGGAGACTATTTGGGAGAAACTGAACTTAAAGGAGTTCTGACAGATATAGGTTTAACGCAGGAAGCAGGGATTAATACCAGCCCTATATTACAAAAAGCCCATGAAGTAAAGAAAATTATTTAATCTTTTTAGGAGCAAAATGTTGAAAAGAAATATTTTAAATATCGGAATGACAATTGTCTTTCTGTTGGTGATGAATTATCGTTTTACTGGTAATAAGCCGCATGAGGTTTTGGGTGTAATACTTTTTTTATTAGTGCTTTGGCATAATAGCCTAAATCTGCATTGGTATACATCCTTTTTCAAAGGAAAACAGGATTTTCAGCGTGCATTGATAGCGATAATAAATTTTTTGTTTGCCATCAGTTTTTGTATATCAATGCTGTCTGGTTTATTGATTTCACAATCAATAGTGCCATTTATTGCACTGCGGGGAACAAATACACTTTGGCTTCATGAAGTTCATCAAAGCAGCTCTTATGTGTGCTTTATTTTTATAGGAATTCATTTGGGTCTTCATTGGAAGATGTTATGGGTTCGCTTGCAAAATCGGCTTGGAATGGAGCGTTTCCATAAAGAATGTTCAATTTTGGGCAATATTTTAGCAGTCGGTATTATTCTTTATGGTTTTTATGCATCTTTTGCTAATCATATTTGGTCCATGATAGTTATGGAACATGGTTTTGGATGGGGGCCGCCTCCATCTGCGCTAAAATTTTTTTTAGATTATTCAGCACTCTTGGGATGTTATGCAGGAATAACTCATTATGCGGTATCATTGTTGTCTAAGAAAAATCCTAAATTGAAGTAAATGTAAATTTAGACTTTAAGATGGTGCAACATAAATTCGGAAAGGCTTTTATGAATATAGAGAATGTATTAGATGACGGCTTCAGATTAACAGATATTGAGAATTATAATGAAGGTTCATAATGAGAAAGAAGGTATTGATAACAGTTGGAATTATTTTTTGTGTACTTATCAGCGGGATGAATTTTGAAAAATATGAAATGTCTGTTGGCTTAGACAAGCTGTGATTTAGTCAACCGGCAGAAGGAGTTTCTAAGTTATATTTTATTCTGCCGAAATGATTGGCATGGGAAGTCGGAAATACGAGTTACTTGAGTTAAAATGATGCTTTCTAAGCATTATAAAGTATTCGTTTTAAGTATTTTAAATAGTTAAGTAACTACATTATAATAAATCATAAAATAAAGAATAATTAACAAAAGAAAGAGGAGATTGTGAAAATGAAGTTTTTCAATCATAAATTAGCAAAAGCTGCTATGGTGGTAGTTGCACTTACTATCGTGAGCAGTGGCGCTGGGACTGCTTCGGCGGCACTGCATGTGGAACAACCTCAGATTGAAGCGAATAAGAGCCTGCCAGCAGGCGATATGTTTCGTGGCGCAGACAACTTTTACAATAGTAACAATGTAGATGGGCAAAAAGTTACATTTTATAATATTTTCAAAAGCCCTACTTAAAGGATTTTGTGAGTAAAGCTGATGGTTTATTTGGATGGGAAAAATGATGCGCATTTTGGGAAATTGATTTCCGTTTCCTCAGAAGCAAAAGACAATGCACAAAATATTGAGAACACAGCAACAACCACCACCGTCAACATTATTAGCATTGAGCGTCCCAAAAGTGGAAAAACCGATGAACTTCGCAACTCTTTTTTATCACTCGTAAAACCGACAAGGAAAGAAGCCGGAGGTCGAAAAGGTTATCGTTGATTTTTTGGATACTCATTTGAAAAATAAATAAGTATGAATATAATTTAGTACGATGAAGGAGATAATACTATGCTGAAAAAGGTCATTCAAACTACTTCTATTGCGGCACTTTTTGTTGCGACACTCGCCACAACTGCTTTTGCTGCTTTACCTGAAAATGCCACATCTATTTCTGTACCGGGTCAAACCATTCAGCTGGAACAGAAATGGGATAAAATATTTCCTCAATCTGATAAAGTAGATCACCGTAAAGTAACGTTCAAAAACCGTTACGGGTTCACCCTGGCGGGGGATTTATATGCGCCCAAAAATGCACAAGGCAAATTAGCGGCTATTGCCGTAAGCGGCCCGTTCGGCGCTGTGAAAGAACAGTCCAGTGGGCTGTATGCGCAGACCTTAGCGGAACGCGGCTTTGTGACCCTTGCCTTTGATCCGTCGTTTACAGGTGAAAGTTCAGGCTACCCGCACAACACAGCCTCGCCGGATATCAACACGGAGGATTTCAGTGCCGCTGTAGACTATTTAGGATCCCTGGATATGGTAAACCGTGACGAGATTGGCATCTTGGGTATCTGCGGCTGGGGTGGCTTTGCCTTGAATGATGCCATCCAGGATACCCGCGTCAAAGCGGTGGCTACCAGTACGATGTATAATATGACCCGTGTGATGGCGAATGGGTATGAAATCAAAATGGATCCCAAAGGACAATATGATCGTGTGGCACCGCAAAGTGCAGATGCACGTTACAAGATGAAAGAGCAGCTGAATAATGCCCGCTGGGAAAGCTCAAAACAGGATTATGTTGCCTTAGCCCCGGCCAATAATCTGGACCCGGAAAAAGATATTACGCCTGAAACGCCGAAATTTATCGCTGAATATGCTGATTTCTATCGGACAAAACGCGGCTATCATCCGCGTTCGGTAAATTCCAATCCGAACAGTTCATGGGCGAATACCACGCCGCTTTCCTTCATCAATATGCCCATCATGGAATATGCCAGGGAAATGCGTACTCCTGCCCTGATTGTGGCGGGTGAAAAAGCTCACTCCCGTTATTTCAGCGAAGATGCCTATAAGGCAATAGGTTCAAAGGATAAGGAGTTATATATCGTTCCCGGTGCGAACCACACAAATTTATATGATAATGTCCAGAAAATCCCCTTTGATAAATTCGAACAGTTCTTTAAAGAGCATTTGAAATAAAACAGTTGTAAGGAGAGCCCTGGAGCAGCCGCCTGAGTTAGATAAGATGCGTCCCATCAGCGTGATATCGAATTCTCAGGCGGTCAGCGGGTATATGTAAGCGGTACGCCGGATACTGCTGCTGAAGCGACATCGCCAATTGCGAAGGAGTTCTATGATTTTTACCGTACCTCCAGAGGATCTGTTGGTGATATCAAAAATCATACGACTCATCCAACATTGACCAGCAATACAAAATTCATGAATTTTTATCCTTTCAATGATATCGAAACAATTTCACCGCGACCGCTGCTTCTTATTGCTGGTACAGAAGCTCATTCGCTCGAATTCAGCGAGGATGCTTATGCAAAAGCCGCTGAACCGAAAGAATTGTATCTCATTCCAAATGCCGGACATGTTGATCTCTACGATCGCACAGATCTCATTCCGTTCGACAAACTCACAGAGTTCTTCAACAAATATCTGAAATAGAATGTACTTGTAAAGCTATTGATGAAATTAATCATTAAGTTAGACAAATCATTTCAAAGAATTTATACCAAAACTTAATCTTTTCTACTCGTCGGGCAAGGTGGTTTCTATCGACCTATGAATAAAAATCAATAAGAACGCAAATATAAGCATTGCTAATTAAAGAATGATTGGAAAGAAGGATATTTTATGAAGGTGCTTGCTTTGAATGGAAGCCCGAGGAAGAAGTGGAATACCGCGGTTTTGTTACAGCGAGCGTTGGACGGTGCAGCTTCCGTCGGGGCACAAACGGAGTTAATTCACTTATACGACTTGAAATATAGAGGTTGCACAAGTTGTTTTGCTTGTAAAAGAAAAGACGGTACCCTGGGGGCACTGTGCAATGAAAGACGATTTGACTGAAGTCTTGAATAAGGTCACTTGTTGTGATGTACTTCTATTGGGAACACCAATCTATTTTTCAAACATTACGGGGGAAATGCTATCATTTCTTGAACGACTGCTGTTTTCAAATATGACCTATAACACTGGAACTCCCTCTACCTTTAAGGGAAAGCTTTCATCTGGAGTTGTCTATACAATGAATGTTTCCTTTGATGTCATGAAGGAATTTGGATACAAGGTGCTATTTAATCATTATAAATCTTGGTTGGAAAAATTATTGGGAGGTCCTTCCGAAATTCTTATCAGCAACGACACATATCAATTTGATGACTATTCCAAATATGAAGCTAACATGTTCGATGAAAAGTGGAAAGCTCATGTAAAAGCAGAGCAGTTTCCGATTGATTGCCAGAAAGCATTTGAGATGGGTGTCCGCCTTACAAGAAAATAACGTAAAGAAATCTTTGCTGAATAACGGCTATCATTTGGTGCATCCTTATTGGGGATGGACAAATGGTAGCCGTTGTTTTTTTAAGAACCTGTTCTACTTATATTGTGGCAGCTTTTTACCTCTCATATTTATAAGATTTATTATATTCTATTAAACCAAGACGCTAGGACTTCACTATACCACAACGGTTTCAAGTAAGTACCAAAAGGGTTCTAATGAAATCCCTCAGCTAATAATTCTATCATATGGACAGGTTGTCCATCTCCCAGTTTAATCCCCTTTTCACATCCATTACAATATACTAAAATTTGCTCTGTCTTATATTGATATACCCATTTTTTCATACGTTTTGCTTGTTCTTCAAAAGGTAATATATGTGTATTATTTTTCATTATATCATGAAAAGTATTAGGAGCAACTTCTACACAGTCCTTTGTGGGAGCGTTGTTAAGCCATACACCGCAAAATCTCGTTTTATTATAGTTTTCTTTCGTTTCAATAATTGTAATATTCATATTATCAAGACATTGCCGCACAGCGCTTTGTAAAGTAAAATTATCTCTTGTCCTCCAGCAATCCTGTACAGTCATTTCTTTTCCTTGATGATTCACCCACGGAAAATTTTTATCCTTTAGAACATATTCATATAAGCTAAAACATTGATTGTCTGGATGTGTTTCAGTTAAAATAAGATTACATAAAGTACAATTATTTATAATTGTATCTCCAGATTTGAGAAATTTATTTTTTACACGGCAACAAGGTTCAATAATTATTTCTTTAGTCTTCATATAATTCTTCATTTTTGAAATAGCTTTAGGATGATTTTTTTGTACATCGCATCCAGGTAAGTAGTGTATCATAACTTTCTCCTTATATTTTATTTCGTTTTGTTAACTTAAATGAAAATTGAGGCACCGAACCTTTCAATGGTACAATGTTTCTGCTAGAAAACACACCAATCGAAAGGACGATGCCTCATGCAGAAAATTATACCGATTGTATGCCCTAAATGCAACAATAATCACCATTTCCATAAGTTTGGCAAAGATAAATTCGGTAATCAAAAATATCGCTGCCTTGCTTGTAAACATCAATTTGCACCAGATGCTCTCCCCAGTGTCAGAGGTAAAAAGTATCCTCCTTGCCCTATGTGTGGAAAATCGTCTTTCTTGCATCACGATTATCGTGATTATTCTAACTTTCGTTGCTCTGATAAAAAATGTAATCATTCATTTTTTCAACCAAAATCAACTGCTACTTTGCCACCTTCTGTTTCTAAACTTTTTGGTAAATCCAATTTATCACGCATGCGTCATCCAGTTCATTTAATCATCACTGTTTTAACTCTTTTTTTCATAGGCAAAAGCTCTACTCGTAACATTTCTCTCATGCTTTATCAGCTCTACAGCATCAAGCTTTCTCATGTTAGTGTTGCTGAGTGGTGCAAAAAATTCGCTCCGCTTTTTGATAATATTTCTTTAAAGCTCATACCTTCTATGAATTTCAATTCTGATGAATGGCATGCTGACGAAACAGTGGTTAAAATTGCTGGAAAGAAATACTACATCTGGTTCATCATCGATAGTGAAACCCGCTTTGTTCTTGGTTTTCATCTTTCACCACATCGTTCTTCTCCTCAGGCACATGCTTTATTTCAGCATGTTTCCCCTTTAGGTAATCCCAATGCCATTGTTAGCGATCGCTATAGTGCCTACAAGATTCCTACTAAGTGCTACTTTCCTCATGCTAAACACATTCGTGTCGAGAGCTTTAAGGACGATATTAGCAACAATCTTATCGAAGCTTTTAACAACCGTTTCAAGGCTTGGTATAAAACCAAACGTGGCTTTCATTCTTTTCACTCTGCTAATGCTACTATTTCTGTTTTTGTCTTCTTTTTCAACTTCATGCGCCCTCATACTGGTCTTAATCATTTAACTCCTGCTCAAGTTGCCGGAGCTAACTATAATCCCAATATGAAAAACTTGTTTTCTTTAGCAAGTTGATAAAATTTAGTGCTTTTCTACAGAAACATTAGCTATCTTTTCATTTTTACTTAACAAAGCCTTTTATTTCTAAAAGATTTTCTGTAAATAAAGCAACGAGCACTTCATTCTTTTTTTCTGCTGAAGCGTGTAATATATATTTTTTTATAATTACAAGATATCATTAAGGGCGGTATTTTTATTAACAATCATTGAATATCTGTCTCCTCTATTAGAATAAGCTTTTTATAAAATTATTTCTTGACTTACAAAATTCATTATAATAAAATTGTCAAAATAATAATGTTGTTTTGACAACAAAAAGGTGATATTAATGGATTTTTCTTTTATTTCAAAAACTGAGCTGTTTATTGGCTTGACAGCAGTTGAAACAGAACATGTATTAAGTTGTTCTCAAGCTAAAATAAAAAACTATCAAAAGGGAGAGTATATATATCATTCAGGAAATAAAATTGATACTATTTGCATTGTTTTATTAGGTGGTGTGCATATTGTCTACAATGATGCTTGGGGAAATGAGAATATACTCAATCGTGTTACAAGAGGACAGATGTTTGCTGAAAATAATGCCTGTAGTGATGAAATATTATTTACAAATGCAGTAGCTGCTGAAACAAGTACAATTTTATTTCTATATACTGAGAAGTTACTGTATCCTTGTCATGCAATTTGTGCCTATCATTCAAAAGTTATTCGTAATATGTTTTTGTCTCTAGGTACTGAAAATATTAAACTTAAAAGAAAAATTAGTCACACAACGTCAAGATCATTGCGTCAACGAATTATTTCTTTTCTCTCTTTCCAAGCTACTGAACAAAAAAGTTTTTGCTTTAAAATTAACTTTAATCGTCAACAATTGGCCGATTATCTGTGCGTTGATAGAAGTGCAATGTCTAACGAGTTAAGTAAAATGAAAAAAGATGGCTTGATCAATTATGAAAAGAATGTATTTTGGATTAAGGATTTAAAGGTAAAGTATGGGGTATAGTTTTTTCTATTTGTATTTCTGTTATCTGGAGGAGAATTCTTCAAGTTTTGTATAAATGCTAAAAGTCAATATATCTGTCCAAAAGACGTTCTTCAAGATAGATATCGAGCTGAGCTCTTATTCGAATTAAGTCTTACCGCCTCCCAGTTTATTTTTCTTACCATTTATTTATATAGATGATAAGTTTTCCAGTTCTTCTAAAAGCGCTTTTCGTCTGGGGTATTTCAGAGAAAGCTGTTTTTTGATCAATGATGCAGTGTCTCTGCCGTCTGCTTTGCAAAGCATTTGTAAATAGCGGCAGAGTTTTTTATAATCGCTTCGTCCGATGCTGCTGGCGGCTGATTGCATGATAAAGTCCATAAATATGGCATGGACTTCCCGAGGGTATATTTTCAGCAAATATTTGTGATAATCAATTATTCTATAAGGAAAATGCTTTGTATATTTCAAAAGACTTTGCCAGTCATTCTCCTGGATAACTATTTGACAATATGTCTGTCCCGCGTAGCCTCTTTTTTCTATTTCAGCAATGATTTGCACATATTTTTTCTGCCATTCTTTTTGTGCATACAGCAATTTCAGCTTAGAATAATATTCAAAACAATCATACTCAATCAACAATTCGTATGCGAGTAAACGCATTTTGGCAGTAATTTTTTCAGTTTCATAAATTTTAAAGCGCAGCTGTTTCCATTTTATGACAAGACCGAGGAATTTTGCATCACTTTTTTCTCCTTCCAGGACCAAGCTTTCCGCTTCATCATATTTTTTTGCGCATAGGAGCTTATTGAAAAGAATTTCTCTGATTTCTGCGAAGGCTTTATTTTCTTTCAGAAAAGAATCAGTATTTTTCATGTCAAATTTTTGCAGCAGTTGATATTTTAAGAGCAATTCTTTTTCATATACGTATTTATTGAATATATCTGGTTCTTCACTTTGGCAAGTCTGCATGAATAAGTTGGTTTCCACCGTATGGCCCTGTCTTGGAGAATCGGCAAGATCGATGCAGGATTTGAGCAATGCTATACGTTCATCCGGCCAGCCATCGTATATTTTCTTTTTTGATTCGGTCAGGATTTTATTAAATAACAGTTTACGCTCTCTTTTATCCTTTACGGACTGAATATTAATCGTCAGCAGTGCTTTGGCATTTTCCAGTATGTCTGTGATTCCGCCATCTGAATCATCCGTAAATTGGGTCATTTTCAGCATTTCATTTATTACCGATAAAATGAGGTCTGCAGCCAGAAGAAAGTCCTTGCAATCAATAGCGATTTCGATACGTTCGAGGACTTTATAAGTCCCCTTAAGCGCGGAGAAGCATTCATTCCATTTTATGAAGTTATCTCTTCCCTTGGCATCGCGTATATTTTCTCTCATTAAATTTATCCAAGTTTTTTTGTCGTCGTATTTGTCAGATACAGGGGCGTCATTCTGTGCGGGAACTAAAAATTTATTATCCTCTTGTCCCGTTTGCAGACGGTCTCTCAATGCATATAATACGGCAGCGATATGCTTGCAGTATGGAGCATATGTATATGGACAATCGCATGTTATATTTTCTATATATATTGAACGATCAATGTGCGCATGAACCCTGTAAGTATCGGTTCCTTTTACGACAGCGGTGTAATAATTGTTCTCCGTTTCTGTCAGGGATTGAACACGGCCCTCAAGATAATATGCTTTTCCTCTTTTTAAGATTACTGGTTCTATCTGCTTATCAAAATTTTTAAGATTCATATATTTCCCTTTCAAAAATATTATAAAAAACGGTTTTTTTTATCTATAATATCTTTTTCGCAGTAAGAAATATATATACCTTTTTATTTTATTTATTGACGATATAATTTTGATGTGTTATTATAAATTTCATAATAATTATTGCAAGCACGAAGTATTGCCTTATGGCAAAGCATGCAGTGCAAAAATATTCGATATTTTGCTGGCTAATTAGAAAACTAAAGGTCAGAGGGTTGATTGTGATTCTGCAATTGTCTCTCTGACCTTTTTTATTTTGAAACAGGAGGCTGTGTTATGAACAAAAAAATTATTTTATTTGCTGTCGCACTTATTGCATTATCGGTTATAACAGGCTGTAAAAATGACAATGAATCAGCATCATCAAATCAGCTTGTAAATGTATCTTATGATCCGACCCGTGAACTTTATAAGAATTACAATGAGTTATTTGCAAAACATTGGAAAGAACAGACCGGGCAGGATGTCACTATTACTCAATCGCATGGCGGTTCCGGTGCACAGGCTCGCTCAGTAATTGAAGGCAATGACGCGGATGTTGTAACGCTGGCATTGGAATATGATGTGACTGCCATTGAAAATGCTGGACTTATCAATAAAGGCTGGCAGAATAAGTTTCCTCATGACAGTGCTCCTTACACTTCGACTATAGTATTTCTTGTACGCAAGGGAAATCCGAAAAATATAAGAGATTGGAATGATTTGATTCAGCCGGGTGTTGGCATCATCACGCCAAATCCTAAAACATCAGGCGGTGCACGCTGGAATTATCTTGCAGCTTGGGCATATGCCAACGAAAAATATCAGAGCAATGAAGACCAGATGAAGGATTATATGAAAAAGTTATTTGCCAATGTTCTTGTCCTTGATTCGGGAGCTCGCGGTGCGACAACGACATTTGTAGAAAATGGGCAGGGAGATGTCCTGCTGGCATGGGAAAATGAAGCTTACTTATCCTTAAAAGAACATCCTGATGAATTTGAAATAGTTTCTCCGTCTATCAGTATTTTGGCACAGCCTTCCGTCGCCGTCGTTGACAAGATAGCCGAAGAACGGGGTACAAGCAAGTTGGCTAGTGAATATTTGAATTATCTTTATTCACCGGAAGCACAGAAAGTAGCCGCAGAAAACTTTTACAGACCGACAGATGAAAATATTTTAAAACAATATGCCGATAAATTTGATTTGAATATAAAATTGGCGAATATCAATGATCCTTTATTTGGTGGCTGGAATAAGGTTCACGAAACCCATTTTAAGGATGGCGGCATTTTTGACCAAATCTATCAGAAAAATTGATAAATATAATATCGAAAAAGCGGGGGCAGGCAATGAGCAGAATAAAGTCGAACAGTATTATACCCGGATTTAATTTATCCATGGGAATAACTATCTTTTATATCAGTTTCATTATTCTGCTGCCTCTGATATCTATAGCAGTGGTTACAAGCGGTATAACATGGCAGGGATTTTTGGACACGGTCTTGGACAGTCGTATTATGGCAGGATATAAGGTAAGCTTTTTCTGCTCTTTTATAGCAGCAGCAGTTAACTGTCTTTTTGGCACCATGCTGGCATGGGTATTGGTTCGTTACGAGTTCCCCGGCAAGGGGATTATCGACGGTCTTATCGAATTGCCTTTTGCTATTCCTACAGCTGTTGCGGGTATATCTCTGGCTTCTCTTTATTCTCCTACCGGTTTTATAGGACAGATTTTCGATCCTTTTGGTATCAAGATAGCTTATTCGCAAATTGGTATAACTATAGCGTTGATTTTTGTTACAATACCGTTTGTAGTACGCACCGTTGAACCTGTATTAAAAAATATGGATCCTGTGTTTGAAGAAGCAGCCTATACCCTCGGAGCCAGCAGGTTTATGATATTCCGACAGATCATTCTGCCAGAGCTCGTACCATCTTTGCTGCTCGGCGGCGGACTTGCCTTTGCCCGAGCTATCGGTGAATACGGCAGCGTAATTTTCATAGCAGGCAACATGCCCTATAAGAGTGAAATAGTACCGCTGCTCATAATGGTAAAGCTCCAGCAGTTCAATTATGCTGAAGCGACTTCTATAGCTATTATCATGCTTCTGTTTTCTTTCTTGATTATGTTTGCTATAAATTCATTGCAGGTATATCAGCAGCGAATTGTGCAGGGAGGTACAAAATAAATGGGGAAGAAATCACCCGTCAAATATTTTTTGATAGCTCTCAGCAGCATTTTTGTTTTCGTCATGCTTATTATGCCGCTTGCCGTTATACTCAGTGAAGCTTTCAAGAATGGATTTTCTGCCTACGCGAATGTGCTCAGTGACAGCTTTACTCTGCATGCTTTGCAGCTGACGCTTTTTGCTACTTTTGCGGCAGTTGTCTGCAATACGGTTTTTGGTCTGTTTGCCGCGTGGGCTTTAACACGTTTTCATTATAAGCGCAGTAAAATTCTGACTACAATTATCGATATTCCTTTCGCCATATCACCCGTCATCGCTGGTCTTATTTTTTCGCTGACTTTTGGCAGGATCGGCTGGGCCCAGCCGATCCTGAACTATTTTCATCTGAAAATAGTTTTTGCTGTGACAGGCATTGTTTTAGTAACTATCTTTGTTACACTGCCTTTCATAGCCAGAACAGTAATGCCGGTATTACATGCACGCGGTACTGAGGAAGAGGAAGCGGCAGCTTTGATGGGCGCGGGCGGTTTTACTATTTTCCGCAAAATAACTTTTCCTCATATCAAATGGGCCCTGTTATATGGCATCATACTTTGTACAGCACGGGCAATGGGAGAATTTGGCGCTGTGTCGGTAATATCAGGTCACTTAAGAGGAAAAACGGATACATTGCCTTTGCTGGTGGAAATACTGTATAATGATTTTAAAATGGCGGATGCCTTTGCTGTTTCTACAATCCTTGTACTGCTTGCGCTGGTATTGCTGATTTTGAAAAATATTGTCGAATATAAATGGCACAGTGCAAAGGAGTAGTATAATGTATATAGAATTGAAGAATATCAATAAGAGTTTTGGTACATATAAGGCTTCAGACGATGTGAGTTTTGCTCTGCCGGCTGGCTCTCTTTCTGCATTTTTGGGCCCGTCGGGCAGTGGAAAAACGACTATTCTGCGCATTCTCGCGGGATTGGAAACACCTGACAGCGGTGATATTATTATTGATGGGCAGCGTGTCAATGATATTACTCCCGCAAAACGCGGCATAGGTTTTGTTTTTCAGAATTATGCACTTTTCAGATATATGACGGTTTTTGATAATATTGCTTTTGGCATGAAAATAAAAAAAATTTCTGCCGACAGAATTAAGAAAAGAGTGGGGGAACTTACAGAACTTATTGGATTAAAGGGTCTAGAAAATAGGTATCCCGCTCAGCTTTCCGGCGGACAGAAACAGCGTGTGGCTTTTGCCCGCGCCATAGCTCCTGAACCAAAGGTACTCCTGCTTGATGAACCGTTTGCGGCAATAGATGCAAAAATACGCAAAGAACTTCGGCAATGGCTGAAGGATACCATAAAAAAATTGAATATAACCAGTATTTTCGTCACGCATGATCAGGACGAGGCCAGTGAAGTGGCTGATGAAATCCTGATTATCAATAAGGGGCGTGTTGAACAGAGCGGTTCTCCTCTGGCTGTTTATAAAAAACCGGTCACACCGTTTGTAGCGCAATTTATCGGGGAAAATTCTCTGATAAATAATTACGACAAATTAAAAGGATTTTACCGCCAGGAAGGATTTTCTACGGCTGTCATCCGTCCTGAGTTTATTTCTATTTTCAAGGAAAATGAACAATACCAAAATTCTTATACTGCCGAACCGGGTGTTGTAAAAACAGTTACCTTCCGCGGCTCTCATCTTGAGATAGTTGTCATCTTGCATGGTATAGAATTGAAGGCTGTATGGCCTACGGACAGAGAGCTTTTGATTCCCCAGGAAAAAGTGGGTGTGCTTGTGAAAAAAATGTATTTGATAGATGGGGGCAATATCAGGGAAATAGAAAACGAGGCACTCATCGCAGATAATTCGGTAATAATTTAAGGACGGGCACAATGGAAAATTTAGAGATAAAATATCTCAGTACGGATATTTTGATTGCCGGCGGAGGGACAGCGGGTTGTTATGCCGCGCTGAAGCTCGCTGAAAAAGCAACGAAGAATATTATGATCGTCGAAAAGGCGAATATCAAGCGCAGCGGCTGCCTTGCCGCCGGAGTCAATGCTCTCAATGCTTATATAACAAAAGGGCGGACTCCGGATTTTTATGTTGATTACGCTGAGCGTGATGCTGAGGGTATTGCCAGAGGCGATCTTCTCCTGACTATGTCGGAAAGACTCAATGAATGTGCTGCAGATCTGGAAAAATTGGGACTGGTGATTTTAAAAAACGCTGATGGCAGCTATGCTGAACGCGGTACACGCAACATAAAAATCAACGGCGAAAATATAAAGCCCATTTTGGCTGCTGCCGTATATGAACGGTCTAATATCAAAGTTTATAATCATGTAAATGTTATAGATTTTATAGTGGTGGGCAATAGAATTTATGGTGCGGCGGCTGTCGATGTCCATAAACCAATTCTATATATAATAAAAGCTTCCGCCGTATTATGCGCTACAGGCGGAGCAGCCGGCTTATACAGACCAAACAATCCCGGTTTTTCCCGGCATAAAATGTGGTATCCGCCTTTTAATACCGGCGCCGGCATGGCTGCGGGTATGCGTAACGGAGCGGAAATGACTACACTTGAAATGCGGTTTATCGCCCTGCGCTGCAAGGATACGATCGCGCCGACAGGCACTATAGCTCAAGGCGTAGGAGCAAAGCAGATAAATTCTTACGGCGAAGTATATGAAACAAAATATGGTATATCCACGCCGAATCGACTCTATGGCACAGTGGTAGAAAATGCTGCGGGAAAAGGTCCCTGCTTCCTGAAAACTGTCGGTATCAGCGATGAACAGGAATTGGATCTGAAAAAAGCGTATTTAAATATGGCTCCCTCACAAACCTTAAAATGGATCGAGCAGGGGTCGCCTCAGGAAAGAAATGTCGAGATAGAAGGAACAGAGCCTTATATTGTTGGCGGACATGCTGCTGCCGGTTTCTGGATATCGACAGATCGTCACACAACAATAAGAGGTCTTTTCGCTGCTGGTGACACAGCGGGCGGCTGTCCGCAGAAATATGTGACGGGTGCTATGGCTGAGGCCGATATCGCAGCAATGGGAATTATGGAATATCTTTCATCGGCAGCCGATAATAAAACAGAAATTGACTATCATAAATACGGAGAACAATATAAGCAGCAGGAAGAACATTTTCTTAATGCTGCGGATAAAGAGTTCTGCGTCCAGGATTTGGAAGAAGCCATGCAAAAAATTATGGACGATTATGCCGGCGGCATCAAAACAGGCTATAAATATAATGAAGCCGGTCTGAGTATAGCAGGGAAAGAAATAGACAAATTATGCCTGCTGACGGATGAGCTTCCTGCCCGCAGCATGCACGAGCTTACCTTTATACACGAGCTTAAGGACAGATTATATATCTGCCGTTTCCTTATAGAGCACCTGAAAGCTCGTAAGGAGACACGCTGGCATAGTTTTGCGGAAAATGCCGATTATCCGGATAAGGATGATGTTTTTAAAGAGTATATCAATTCCCGTATAGAAGATGGAGAGATAAAGATCATTCATCGGCCAATCGTAAAAAGAGGGGTGCGCTATGAGCATAACTATCAATAATGATTTGTGCATTGGCTGCGGGCGCTGCAGTGAAATATGCCCGGGAACACTTATTGAGCTCACTGAACAGCATAAGGCGATTATGATTTATCCGCGTGACTGCTGGGGCTGCGCATCCTGCTTAAAGGAATGCCCGACAGGTGCGGTCAGTTTTTTTCTTGGACCGGATATGGGCGGGCGCGGTGCAGTAATGCATGCAAAAAAAACGGGCAGTATAACGCAATGGATCATCACCAAAGCTGACGGCATACCTGTCGTTTTGGAAACAGACAGCAGGGCTGCAAATAAATACTGAGTTACGTAAAAAAATAGTTGACGGGTTTATTATGAATTCGATCACGACAGGGAGGATTTTTATGCTTTCACATTTGGATAAGCTTGAGGCAGAGGCAATTTATATTATACGTGAAGTTGCTGCTGTTTGTGAAAAACCGGTGATGCTTTATTCTATAGGCAAGGACAGCTCTGTAATGCTGCATTTGGCCTTAAAGGCTTTTTATCCTGAAAAACCGCCTTTTCCTTTTTTACATATAGATACAACCTGGAAATTTCACGATATGATTGCTTTTCGTGATAGAGTTGCCAAAGAACACGGCATAACAATGCTTAAATATACCAATAAGGATGGTGTCGCCCGCGGCATAAATCCATTTGACCACGGTTCATCCTATACTGATATAATGAAAACACAGGCTTTAAAACAGGCTCTGAAAAAATATCAATTTACGGCGGCCTTTGGCGGCGGACGACGAGATGAAGAAAAATCACGGGCTAAGGAACGAATATTTTCCTTCCGCAATGAGGCGCAGGTCTGGGATCCGAAAAACCAAAGACCTGAAATGTGGAAACTGTACAATCCCCGTATAAAAAAAGGGGAAAGCATGCGGGTCTTTCCAATTTCCAATTGGACAGAAAAGGATATCTGGCAGTACATAAAACGGGAAAATATAGAAATAGTTCCTCTCTATTTTGCAAAGGTACGTCCTGTCATAAAACGGGACGGCATGATCATCATGGTTGATGATGACAGGCTGAAGCTTCGCCCAGATGAAAAAATAATTAATGAGAAAGTCCGCTTCCGCACACTCGGCTGTTATCCGCTCACCGGCGGTTTTGCTTCTGAGGCAGACACTCTTGATAAAATAATTGCCGAAACTTTGCAGGCAGTCACTTCCGAAAGAGCCAGCCGCGCTATAGATAAAGATTCAATTGGCAGCATGGAACGGCGCAAGAGAGAGGGGTATTTTTAATGAGCGGACTATTGAAGTTTATAACCTGCGGCAGTGTTGATGACGGCAAATCGACACTTATCGGCCATATATTATATGATTCCAAGCTTTTGTATGCGGATCAGGAAAAAGCACTGGAGCTTGAAAGCAAGGCTGGCAGCCGCGGCGGCAAATTGGATTATTCTCTGCTTTTGGACGGACTTATGGCTGAACATGAACAAGGTATAACTATTGATGTGGCTTACAGATATTTTACTACCGAAAAAAGAAGCTTTATAGTAGCGGATACTCCGGGACATGAAGAATATACGAGAAACATGGCGGTAGGGGCGTCATTCGCCGATCTTGCCGTTATTTTAACAGATGCTGCTAAAGGTGTTCTTGTACAAACAAGACGTCATGCACGCATTTGTCATCTCATGGGAATAAAACATTTTATTTTTGCTGTCAACAAAATGGATATTATTGATTACAGCGAAAAGCGTTTTCAGGAAATAACAGCGCAGATAAATGAGTTAGTCGGGCAGATCGGTTTGGAAAATGTTGATATAATACCGTTATCTGCAACCGAGGGTGACAATGTAACTGTAAAATCATTGAATATGCCGTGGTATAAAGGCGATGCCCTGCTTCCTGCACTGGAAAATGTAGATGCAGAAGACAACATTGAGGACAGCGGTTTTTATATGCCTGTACAGAGAGTATGCCGACCGGACAGAACCTTTCGCGGTTTTCAGGGGCAGTGTGAAGGCGGGCAGCTTTATACTGGCGATACGGTGACTGTTTTGCCAAGCGGTGAAACGGCTGATGTGAAAAGTATTCATACTGCCGGTGCAAAAACAGATAATGCTGCTGCCGGTCAAGCGTTGACAATAGAGTTGTCTAAAGAAATTGATGTATCACGCGGCTGTGTCATCACTAAAGATATAAAAGCAGTTATAACAAAATCAATAACATCTGATATCCTTTGGATGGATGATGAACCGCTGCTCCTTGATCACGAATATATATTCCAGCTTGGCGCTGGCAGCACTATAGCCGTGATAAAGGAAATAAACTATAAAACTGATGTCAATACGGGCAATGAGCTGACTGCTTCTGTTCTTCATAAAAATGAACTTGCCAGTTGTACGATCGCATTGTCTGACAGAATCACCGCAGCTGAATTCACTGCATATCCGGTATTGGGCAGTTTTATATTAGTGGACAGGCTGAGCAATATGACCTCGGCATGCGGTGTTATCCGGAAAGCGCGGCAGGTTACTGACGATGATTATAGTTTTGTCAGCGGCAATACAAAAATATCGGCAACTCTTTTTGATGAATATTATTATAATATGGGCGATATGAAAATAGATACTGCTCAGAAAGATTATAAAACATTCACTATAGGCGATGTACTGCCCTTGAAGGGAAGAACCTATAACTATCCAAAAGAAACAGATATTGTTGCTTTTGCGGAAAAAGCAGTTATCCGTGTACGAAACGGGAAAATAATAGACTTTGTGCCATTTGCACAGTATAGTTTTGATGTGCAGTATAACGCACCGCTTATTGACTCCCGCGGCTTTGCTATTAATGTTAATGATCAGGCTGAACTTGATAAATTCCGGGCAGAATATGCGGATGGTAAAAATCAGGCTGCTTTTTGGAATAAGTGGCTCGATTGTACAAAATGGCGCCATATATTATTCAATGACAATTTTTGGATGATATAGCGTAATAGAAATATATACTGGCAAATAAAGAAAAATAGACAGAAATAAACAGAAACCGGACATCTTTAATCAGATATCCGGTTTCTGTATTTTATAATACAATATTATCCGTAAAAAATGACCGTGTTTTAATCAGCATGCTGCCCGGACAGCCTCAGAACCTTAGCTATTTCCAGATTTACTTTTAATACGTTGACTGTTTCTTCTCCGAAAATGCCCAATAATTTATTTTGAGTGTTTTTTTTGACTATGTTTTCCAATATTTCCCGGGATAAACCGGTCGATCGGACTAAAGCCGGTATCTGAATGGCAGCTGATTTCGGACTGATATGCGGATCAAGGCCTGAACCGGATGATGTCAGCAGATCCGCGGGAATATCCTCTTTGTTTATAGTCGGATTGACTGCCGTAAATTTCATAATATCTGCTGTCACACGTTCGGTGAGATCAGGATTGGTCGGAGCAAAATTTTTGGAGCCTGAACTGACTCCTGTGTAATCACCGCCGTCTTTTTCCTCCTGTGTATAGGTATTGTAATTCACGGCGGAAGGACGATTTTTCATGAACCGGGGATCTGAAAAATCCTGTCCTATAAGCTCAGAACCGACAGCATGGCCATTTTCGACAATCAGGCTGCCATTTGCCTGACTCGGGAAAAAAAGCTGGCTGATTCCAGTGAGCAGCAAAGGATAGACCAGACCGCATAACAAAAGCAGCACTATTGTTATCATGAATTGAGTTTTTATTTCTTTTAAAAATGCACTCATTATTTAGCCTCCTGTTTTTAATTCAAAAGCGGCAGAGCAAGTACGTAATTATAATCCTGCGGCAGTAAGCAGCGGAGTTATGATCAAGTCAATTATTTTAATACCTGCAAATGGTGCAATAATACCGCCAAGACCATAAATCAGCATATTGCGGGTCAGCATTTTTTCTGCACTCATTGGTCTGTACTCTACACCTCTCATAGCCAGAGGAATCAGTATCGGAATAATTATGGCATTAAAAATCAAAGCAGAGAGAATGGCACTGTAAGGAGTGGATAATACCATGATATTCAGTATCTGCATTTGTGGTATAACCGCCATAAACATTGCGGGGATAATAGCAAAATACTTGGCAACGTCGTTTGCAATGCTGAAAGTTGTCAATGCCCCCCTCGTGATAAGGAGCTGCTTGCCGATCTCAACTACATCCAGAATCTTGGTGGGATCGGAGTCAAGGTCTACCATATTTGCAGCTTCTTTTGCGGCAGCAGTGCCGCTGTTCATTGCAATACCAACATTGGCCTGTGCAAGAGCAGGTGCGTCATTTGTGCCGTCTCCTGTCATGGCAACAATTTTGCCTTCTGCCTGTTCTGCCTTGATAGCGGCAATTTTATCTTCCGGTCTGCATTCAGCTATAAAGCTGTCTACGCCGGCTTCCTGTGCGATGGTTGCTGCGGTCAGGGGATTGTCGCCTGTACACATGATAGTTTTTATCCCAATGGCTCTGAGTCTGGCAAAACGTTCTGTCAGACCTTGCTTGATGGTATCTTTCAAGTAGATGACACCCAGAATCTGTTCCTTTAGACATACGACAAGCGGCGTACCGCCGAGTCTGGCAACTTCATTGACGCTGCCCTCCAGATCAGTTGGTATGACACTCCCAAGTTCCCGTACATATTTCTGAATTGCATCGGAGGCTCCTTTGCGTATTTTTATGCTGTCAGGCAGGTCGATACCGCTCATGCGCGTCTGGGCGGTAAACTCTACTGATTTCATACCGGGAATTTCCTGTTGCCGTTTTCCGCTCAGGCTTTCTCCCAGACTTACGATTGATTTCCCTTCAGGAGTATCGTCTCTTAAAGAGCTGATGACAGAATAGCGAATAAGCTCTTCTTCACTTGCATTCCCCACAGGAATAAATTTTGCGGCCATGCGGTTACCGTAAGTAATAGTGCCGGTCTTATCAAGAATCATGGTATCCACGTCTCCGCAAACTTCTACGGCTTTACCCGACATAGCTATAACATTAAAACGTGTAACACGGTCCATACCGGCAATTCCGATAGCCGAAAGCAATCCGCCGATGGTTGTGGGAATCAGGCAAACGATCAGGGCGATCAGCGTGGAGATTTGCAGATGTACGCCGCTGTAAAGAGCAATAGGGTTGAGACTGACGATAACGATTAAAAAAATAATAGTCAGACTGACCAGCAGGGTATTCAGGGCTATCTCGTTTGGTGTCTTTTGGCGGGATGCCCCTTCTACCAGAGAAATCATTTTATCAAGAAATGATTCCCCCGGATCAGATGTGATCCGTATTTTAAGCCAATCACTGCCAACTGTTGTTCCGCCTGTGACAGAGGCAAAATCACCGCCGCTTTCCTTTACCACAGGAGCTGATTCTCCCGTTATGGCAGATTCATCCACCGAGGCAATCCCTTCGATCACTTCGCCGTCATTGGGGATGAGTTCTCCTGACTTCACGAGAACGATATCATCTTTTTTCAATCCATCGGCACTTATGATTTCATCTTCTCCGTTATCTTTCAGGATACGGGCATGCATATCTTTCTGTGTTTTTTTCAGGCTTTGCGCCTGTGCTTTTCCCCGCCCTTCAGCTACTGCTTCTGCAAAATTGGCGAACAGCACTGTAATCAAAAGAATGGCCGATACAGTAAAATTATACAGATAAAGATCAGCTCCCTCATCGCCGAATAAATCGGGAACAAAACCAAGCAGCAGAGTGATAATAAATCCTGATTCCACTACAAACATGACAGGATTTTTTATCATATATAGAGGATTCAGTTTTTTAAACGCCCCAAGAATAGAGGCTTTTAGAATATCTCCGGTAATAAAATTTGTTTTAGTTTTTTTATTCATAAAAGTATCCTCCTCAATTCCACAAGACCATATGCTCGGTAATCGGGCCAAGTATCAATGCCGGAAAAAATGTCAATGCAGCAATGATGATAATGACCATAAATAAAACTATGGTGAATGTTCCGGTATCAGTCTTTAAAGTACCTATGGATTCACTGACAGGCCGCTTAAGCATCAGCGAGCCTGCGACGGCCAGCATAATAATCATGGACAGATAGCGTCCGAAAAACATAGCCAATCCTGTTGTAATATTCCAGAAATAGGTATTGTCACCAAGGCCCTCAAAGCCTGAACCGTTGTTGGCAGACGCCGAAGAAAATTCATACAGCACCTGGGTAAATCCATGGGGACCGGGATTGCTGATACCCGCCAGACCGGCTGGCAGAGCTATGGCCAATGCAGAAAAGGAAAGAATCAGCAGTGGATGGATAATGATAGCAAGAGCTGTCAGCTTCATTTCCCGACCCTCAATTTTTTTTGCCAGATATTCCGGTGTGCGTCCGACCATAAGCCCGCAGATGAATACTGTTAAAATTACATACATCAGCATATTTATCAGACCTACGCCTTTGCCGCCGAACACAAGATTAAGCATCATATTTACCAAGGCTACCATACCGCCGATCGGCGTCAGGGTATCATGCATATTGTTTACGCTGCCTGTAGTAAAAGCGGTAGTCACAGTAGTAAAAAGGGCAGATTGGGCAATGCCAAAACGCATTTCTTTGCCTTCCATGCTGCCCATGCTCTGATTTAGCCCCACCTGCTGTAATGCCGGGTTGCCTGCCTGTTCGGCCCAAAAACTGACGGCAATCCCTATGACAAGGAGGAAGAACATAACCGCAAAAACAGGCTTAGCCTCTCTGCTGAACAGCCTCTTTCTTTCCATGTCTTTTTCACTGCTTTTTCCGCGGCTGCGGACCATTAAACCGAACATTACAACGACACTTCCCGGCAGGATCATCATGGAAAGCATTTCTATCATATTTGTCAATACATTTGGATTTTCAAAAGGCGCCGTTGAATTTGCACCGAAAAAACCGCCGCCGTTGGTTCCTAAATGCTTGATGGACTCCAGTGCAGCGACAGGCCCCATTGAAAGGTCCTGATATTTTCCTTCGATCGTCTGTACAGTTGTATTGGGCGACAGATTCTGTACAACACCCTGGGATACCAGCAGCAAACCAATTGCAAGAGAGAGCGGCAGAAAAACACGTGTAGTGATGCGAATAATATCGGCATAAAAATTACCCACGGTTTTTGTTTTGGCGGCAAAGCCTCGTATAACGGCTGCGGCAACAGAAAATCCGGTAGCCGAGGAAGTAAACATCATGAAGGTAATGACCAGCATCTGACTCAGATATGAAAGTCCCGATTCTCCGGAATAATGCTGAAGATCAGTATTTGTAATAAAGCTGATTACTGTATTAAACGACAGAACTGGTTCCATGCCGCCAATGCTGTTGGGGTTGAAAAAAGGAACGGTTTGTATTCTTAAAATCAGATAACCGATCAACACCATGATTGCATTTGTTGTCAGCATGGCCATGGCATACTGCTTCCATTGCATACCTTTTCTGTCGATACTGCATAACCGATAAATCACGTTATCCACTCTGTCAAAAATCGGATCGGCAAAAGTATGCTGACTGGCAGTGATGTGATACATATATTTCCCCATCGGGAAAATAATAACAACAAAAACTGCTAAAAATATGAGTATCTGCAACATTTTTCGTTCCGCCTTCCTGCTAAAATTTTTCGGGATTGATCAAAGCATAAAACAGGTATACAGCCAGTCCTGCGATCAGAATTCCAAGAATTATCATTTTTTATCCGTCTCCTTTATAATTTACTGACCTGCTGTTCGCACCAATCGGCAAAGATTTTGATCAAAAAAAAGCAGATTACCAGTATACCGACCATTAAAATATCCATACTTAAACCCTCCTTTTACTTTATTGTTTACTTAGTTTACCAGTTCTTACGTTGATTTAGTGTTAGGGTTTTCGTGGACTGATTAAAATTACATAAAGATTGTCCTTTACAATATATTTAGACAAAAAAAATACTGACCTTTGTCCTTTTGAGACATAGGTCAGCATCCTTAAAACAAGCTATTTTATTCTGAAATTCAGGAATTGAAATCAGAAAGGCTGTTGGCATCACCAACTCGCAGCATCCGGTACCCTACACCGATATGCGTTTGAATATACTTCGGCTGCCGGGATGGTACTTTTTCTATCTTTTTTCTCAAAGTTGCCATGAAAACACGCAGGGCAGGAATATCATTGGCATAATTACCCCAAATTTCATTTATAATGAAATTGTGTGTCAGTACTTTTCCGATATTTTTGGCTAACAAACATATAAGTTTATACTCGATGGGAGTCAAATGTATTTCTTCTTTATCCAGCCAAACGCAGCCTGCTGCATAATCAATTTTCAAATTCCCGTTGATAAAGGATGAAGCATCGCTTTGCAGTCTTTCATTATCATAGCGGACCCTTCGAAGGCTGACCCGCAGCCTTGCCAGAAATTCATCCACGCTAAAGGGTTTTGTCAGATAGTCATCTGCTCCGGCGTCCAACGCATCAATTTTATCCCGATCCTCGCTGCGGGCACTGACTACGATAATAGGCATATTGGACCATGTCCTGACTTTTTTGATAATACTGACGCCGTCCATATCAGGAAGTCCCAGATCCAAAATCATAATATCCGGTTTTTTAGAAACGGCTTCAAGAATAGCACCCTCACCTGTTTCTGCTGTATGGTATTGATAATTCTGTGTTTTCAGCGTTGTAGATATCAGTTTCCTGATGGCTCTGTCATCCTCAACAATAAGGATCAAAGGTTTATTCATGCATATCCACCTCCTCAGCCTGCAGAGTAAAGCCGAATATAGTACCCTGCGGGATATTGTTTTTTACAAAAATCTCACCTTTGTGGGCTTCAACGATGGATTTGCAGAGGTAAAGCCCCAGTCCCAGTCCCCGTCTACCATCTCCGCGGATATTGCCGGCAGTGTAAAACATGTCAAACAGATTGATTTTGTCTTTATCGGGTATGCCGGGGCCATCGTCAGCAACTTCTATGACTGCTGTTTCTTTTTCATGTCTGGCGGAAATAAAAATGTGAGATCCTGCCGGTGTATATTTAATGGCATTATCTATAATGTTGATCAGAACCTGTATGATCAGACGATAATCCATTTTTGCCATCAGCAGCTCATCATCCAAAATCATTTTGATATTATGCTCCGCACTATTGCGGCTGACATGGAGCAGAGCTTCAGCGATAACCTCTTCCAAAAGCTCCGGCTGCATATTTAAATTCAGCATATCATTGTCAATTCTGGTGATGGAAAGCATATTTTCCACAAGCTTAATCAGCCACGCTGAATCATCATATATATCGGTATATAATGCTTTTTTCTGCCTTTCAGCCAGAACTGCAGAGTTTCTCATGAGAATGCCGGCATTACCGGAAATACTGGTAAGCGGAGTACGCAAATCGTGAGAAATGGTCCGAAGCAGGTTGGCACGCAGCTGTTCCTGCTGTATCCGCATAGAGATTTGTTTTTGTTTTTCATTAAGCCGTTCCTTCTCAAGAACCATTGCGCACTCTCCGAGCATGGCAATCATCAGATTATTTTCATAAGGCTCCAAGGGGAATTTACTGTCCATGGCTATTCCCGCCACTGCAAGAACTGTGTCATCTCCGTGCACTGCAAAGTACAGACATTTTGCAGCGGTAAAAGTATCGGTGGTGGCACCGGCTTTTTTGTTGTTTTTATAAACCCATTCGGCCGCTGCACGCTCATCAGCTCCGAAATAAACCTGCGGGTTATCCGATGAGTCATCTTTTTGAAAAACAAATGGTTTTGAAAGTATATTTCCCTGAACAGAATAAAAGATCACTGTTCTGTCCAGCAATTTTAACATTTGCAATGCAGTCTCACGTAAAATATCTGTTTCATCTCTTGCCTGTTGCAATTTCCTACTTGTTTCCAAAAGCACCTCTGTACGATATGCTTTTTGTGCGGCTTGGCGGGCCTGATTTTTTACACGTTTGGTCAGTGTACCGGTGATGAAGGCGGCTGACAGCATAACCATGAATGTGACAGGATAGCCGGAGCTATAAGCCTGGAAAGAAAAGACAGGTTCAGTAAATAGAAAATCAAATATAAGTACGCAAAACACCGATGATAAAACACTGTATATACGGCCTTTTGTGATCATGGCATTGATCAGAACACCTAAAATATAAATTGTGATGATATTTGCATTACTGAAGCTAAGATATTCAAACCATAAGCCTATTAAAGTACAAAAAATTAAAACAGCGGCGGATTTAGCCGAATCAATAAATGATATTTTCATGGACATTGCAATTCCGGGATATTTTATGCGGAAAGATGACTGCGTGTCGGGTATAATATAAATATCGAGCGCAGGAGCAAGAGAAGTCAATCTGTCCACATAATTGGTTTTTCTCAGCCATTTTTGCAGATGCCCGGAGCGTCCCATGACAATTTTTGAAACCCGGCCTGCCTTGGCATATTCTGCAATCTGAGCGGGAATATCATCTCCGTACACTGTTGCGATCTGCGCACCCAGCTGTTCAGCCAGTCTGGTATTTTTTCTCAAAGCAGCCTTGTTTTTATTTCCTGATTTTTGTGTGCCGGATGTTTCCACAAACAATGCTGTAAATATACCGTGGAAAGCGGATGACATTCTTGCCGCAGTACGGATGACTTTGGCATTGGAAGGCGCTGAAGACAGACAAACCAAAATGTGTTCACGCACATAGGTACTGCTGTCTTTCAAAGGTCCGCTGTTTTGTATTGCTGTGCGATTGACCTGATCTGCTGTGCGGCGCAGAGCAATTTCACGCAAGGCAATCAAATTGTTCTTTTTGAAAAAATTAACAAGCGCGCGCTTTGCCTGCTCCTTATGATAAATTTTTCCTCTTTGCAGTCTGTCTATCAGATCATCCGGTTCGATATCTATAAGTTCAATCTTATCAGCACTGTCGAAGACATTGTCAGGAATGGTCTCCCGAACGGAAATACCGGTAATAGAGGCTACAATATCATTTAAGCTTTCAATATGCTGAATATTGATCGTAGTAAAAACATCAATGCCTGCCCGCAGCAATTCGTCAATATCCTGATATCTTTTTTTATGGCGGCATCCCTCCGCATTGGTATGAGCCAGCTCATCAACGAGAATGATATCAGGTTTTCGCTCAAGAGCGCGATCCAGATCAAATTCCCTAAATGTGACGCCTTTATAGGATATTTGCAAGGTAGGCAGTATTTTTAACTCATTTGACAGTGCCATAGTTTCCGGACGGCTATGGGGTTCAATGTACCCGGCGATTATATCAATGCCATCCTTTTTTATCCCATGAGCATCTTTCAGCATAGTAAAGGTTTTTCCGACTCCGGCGGCATAACCCAGGTATATCTTTAATCTGCCGTGTTTTTTCCCCGGAAAAGCTTCGTCAGGCTGTCCAGGCAATGCTTCCGAATCAGCTTGTTTGATCGGCATAAAGATCCGCCCTTCTTTTATAAAGATTATATATAAAAGTATAGCATAAAGAGAATTAGGATAGCATTACGGCTTTATCAATAATGTTAAGATTACATTAGGATGGCTGTAAGAATGATGAAATACTAGAATATATGCTTACCGAAATGAAGTTGCTTCTTTTTATATCTGCGGCAGCGGGGCCGGTTAATTTTGATGTAATATTTATGCCGCCCATTTTATTTTTATACTATTCTTATTAAAAAGAAATTATAATAAGAATTGGGAATGATCACTCCATTTACGGAGAAAAATGCCATACCGTATGATACAGATGGAAATTCAATGGATGTTTCAGACGTATAAAAATTAATGTAAATTTTAAATTTATCAGGGGGACAGATGTATGCCATTTGATTCAGACTCTTTTAAAGATCGGGATTCCTATCCCGATAATAATGATAGCTTGAAATGTAATACGGGGAAAAGTATCATTCATTTATTGATACCTAAAGCATCTGTGGCACTTTTGGATGCTCATTGTACTTTGCGGCAGGGACTTGAAAAAATGAGATTTCATGGGTATTCAGCGATACCCGTCATTGAAAAAGACGGAACTTATGTTGGAACAGTCAGCGAAGGGGATTTTTTATGGCATATCCTGGTAAATGAAACTTATGCTATGAAATCACAGGAAAACTATTTTATTTCAGATATACTTCGAAGCAAATGGAACCTTGCTGTAAAAATTGATGCGACCATGGATGAACTTCTGCTGCGTATTATGGATCAAAATTTTGTTCCGGTCATCGATGACAGAGAAAAATTTATAGGAATTATAACAAGAAAAGATGTAATAAAATATCATTATGATTTATTGAAAGATGGGAAACAAAAGGATTGATGCTTTCTCATGAATCAAAAATTGCGTTGGCCGTAGGTTTCTTCCAGTAATTTTCTATGATTTGCACTTGCCATCTTTTGGAAAAATAGATGGTAAAATAGATGGTAAAATAAAGAAATTAAACAACAGATTGACGCCGTTCAATTAAATGGTAAAGTAGTTGGGCGTTTTTTGTGTTTAAAAATAGGCAAAAAACAGCTGCTAAAAATTCAATAAAAGCTCTTTTAAATTTCGATAAAAAATTGGCAGCACAGGTAATGGAGAATGATGATATTATTGACCAGCTGCTTATCGAAACAGAGGACGCCTGCATCTTACTTATAGCCAAACAGCAGCCAATAGCCCATGATCTTAGAGTGATCGAAATAAATCCTTGCAAATACTGCAAGGTATACGGACAATATAAACATATTATGTTATAATATGTCCCAGGTGTTATCTACCGAAACGATAAGGCGGTCAATAGAAGATAATGATTTATACTAAAAAAACAGTATTATTTGACAAGCAAAAAATCTTATGCTATAGTAATAAATGTACTAGTATGTAACGGGGACGTAATGGTTTCGACGGGGGCAGATGATGTACAAGAAGCGAGCCGGGGGGTCATCAACCCGTTAGTAAGGTGAACACTTTTATTAAACATAAAAGCTAACGAAGATTACGCTTTAGCAGCTTAATGCTAACCTCTTTTGTTTCTTTTCTCGCGCGAAGCAAAAAGAGGACAATTGCGAGATACCCAGTATCCAATTCTCGGAGGATGTTGGGGAATTTTATCGAGATAGGAAAATGAAGCTTTGTTTGTGTAGATTTGTTGACTGAAAATTAAACACAAAATGCGCTCGGAGAAACTTGTGCAGCAATGTTTTCGGACAGGAGTTCGATTCTCCTCGTCTCCACCAGTCGTATGACAAATATTTCTACTGTATGGTAGGCGTATTTTAATTATAAAATTTTTTTTGATACTATTATGCTCTCGAGAAAGGTATCTATAATTTCTCTTAACTGACTAACTTTTTTACCTTTCTCAATAAAGGATCTTACCAAATTAATTATTTGTTTTTTTGTTGGCACAAAATTATCAGAACTTTTAAATTTGTTTATTTGCATGTCAATATTATTAAGGCGCGTTTTATTTGCTAAAATTCTCTCGCGTATTATATCTCCGGTTTGTCCATCTTCAGCTAAATCAAGCAGATTGTTAATTTTACCTGTTATTTCGTTACGTTGTTGTTCGAGTAATTTTTTTTCTCTATTATCTCCAGAAGATATTATATTGATTCGTTTTTGTACTTCAGTGGTAAGCAGAGGGATTAGTTTAGGATTTAATAATTGAATATTTATATAATTTAAAGTGGCAGTTTCAAGCCACTCTTTTTTGATTCTTATTCCTTTGCATCCATTCATTGTTTTATTGTTATTGCAACAGCGATAATAAGAATATTTAGTTCCTTTGGTTGATATAAATGTACCTCCAGTCATTCGTGATCCACATTTTGCACAAAATACTTTACCTGTTAAATAATAAGGAATTTTAGCTTTAAATTTAGCCGTTGCATGTTTGTCGGTAAGCATGCGGGTTTGAACTTTATTCCATATTTCCTGTGAAATAATAGCTGGCATACCGTTTGGAATTTCTATCATATCGCTTGAATCATTCATATGATTGTTTCTTGTATGCAATTTCCCACCTGAAACACGTCCAAAGGTATATATTCCTATATATTTTTTATTACGCAAAATGTCATATAAACTGTTTTTGCCAAAATGGATACCGCGTTTAGTTCGATAGCCATTTTGATTCAATTCTGTAAGGATATGATTATATCCAAATCCGGCAGCTCGAAGTTTAAAGATCAAGCGCACAATAGGCGCTTCTTTTTCATTTACAATATATTTAAGATCTGGCCCAACGTCATAACCTAAAGGTGGAGTACCACCATTATGGCGTGCCTTATATGCGTTTTCCCTCTGCCCTTTCAATGCTTCCTTAGCTAGATTACGGCTATAATACGCAGCCATACCGACCATTACAGTTTCCATCATTTGACCTTCTGGACTGCTATCTATGTTTTGAGTGACATATTCATAATGCACTCCATATTTTTGTAATTGTGCCTTATTATAGTAGTAATCATATTCATTACGTGCATTACGATCAATTTTATGAAAAATGACTGCGGAAAACATACATGACTTAGCATCTTTAATAAGTTTTTGAAAAGCCGGCCTGTGATCATTAGTACCGCTAAAGGTTTCATCACAATATTCATTAATGATACTATAACCCTTATTATAGCAATATGCTTTAGCCGCACGTAATTGAGCTGTGATTGATTCTTCTCTTTGATTGTTGGATGAATATCTTGCGTAAATTGCAACTTTCATAAAAAATAGTTCCTTCCTTAAGTTAATAGAAATATGATTGTATTAGAGGTGAGTGATATAAAATAGGATGTTCATTATGGACATCCTATGAAAAATATGCGAGTATATAATACTCAATGACTTTTATAGATATCTTTTAATTTTTGATTAATAAAGAAATTTTAATTTTTAAGGGGTATAAAATGGAAATTATACTTATGGATAAAGAAATTCCTGTAATAGAATTAAATATAAATAATATATCTGGCCGCATAAAAGAAATTATTAAAATATATAATGAAGAATATTTACCATTACCAGTTAAATATCAAACCGATAAAGAATACGCATTAGAATCCTGGATAAAGTCTCGAAGTATTTCAACTTCTCGACAAGATTTATCAGTTTTATTAGAAGCTGCAGATGTAGAAACTGCTAGCGCACTATCTCTTAAAAACTTAGGATTAAATCTATCTGATCAGTATTGGTATAGACCTAAAGAAGCTGATATAACTTGGAAACAAGTTAATTTATTTGACAATCAATTTAATACCCAAGGTTTCTCATCTTCAGATGATATGCCATCATCATATTCTCCTGATATGAGTTCTAATGGAGAACTTAGAAAATTTTGGACCATAAAAAATAATAAGCGCTATCTGTATAAAGAAAGTACAGCTCCTTATTATCAGCAAGCCTATAATGAAGTTTTTGCGTCGAAATTGCTATCTAAGTTAAATATCCCTCACGTTACGTATAAATTAGATGTTTTGAAAGATAAAACATATAGTGTTTGTGAAACATTTATAGATCATGACACAGAGTATGTTCCGGCGCTGTACATTCGGAATGCTTGTAAAAAAAACAACAATGAAAATGATTATAAACATTTTCTTCGTTGTATGAAAGTGTTAAAAATACCTTGTAAAAGGGAATCTATTGACACAATGTTAGCATTCGATTATTTAATTAATAATAATGATAGACATTATGGTAATTTTGGTTTTATAAGAAATGCAGAAACATTAAAATTCATAGGCTTTGCACCTCTATTTGATCATGGTAATAGCCTATGGTATAAAGATATAACTAAAAACATGAAACTTAAAAGCCAGGAGGCAAAACCATTTAGAAGTTTACACGAAAATCAAATTAAGTTACTAGAAGAATCTACCATATCTGTAGAAGATATTACTGAAAAAAATATTACTGAAATTGCCCATGATGTTTTTGAAAAAAATTCACTTATTGATAATGAACGTATTAGGCGTATAATATATAATATTGATTTTCAGGCACAGCAGTTAAGGAAAATAATGACAAATTCATTTAGACGGTAATATATTTACTTTTTTAAAAAATTTTCGTTAAAAGGTTAAAAGAAGGTATAAACGTGAAGCAGATATGTAATTTGGATTTAGCTAAGTATAAAATAGAAAAGGAACAAAATATTATACTCGCCAAAAAATACTTAGTTTCTTCAATATATAATACCGCAAAAATAGAAGGTTGTAATGTCACTTATCCAGACACGCAGACCATTCTTGCCGGAGCGGTCATAAATAATGTTTCCGTGGATGATATCCAAACGATCTTAAATTTACGCGACGCTTACAGGTTCATGATTACCAGCATAAATACCCCTTTCTCACTAGAATATGTTTGCAAAATTAATGAATATGTTTCCCGCAACGAAAGTTTGCAATGGGGGGTACTAAGAAGTGGTGATGTAGGCGTCGGTGGTACAGATTGGAAACCAGAAATTCCTGATAAAAAAAACACGGAAGAAAAGATTAAACGAATACTGGCATTAAACAATCCGATAGACAGAGCTTTAGAATATTTTTCATATGCAGTGAAAAGCCAATTGTTTTGGGATGGGAATAAACGTACTTCTATAATAGCCGCAAATAAAATTTTAGTAAGCAATCAATGCGGTATACTGAATATCATGCAGGAAAACATAGCGGAATTTAATAAAACTTTACTATATTATTATAATACCAATGATAACCATCCACTGCGAAGATGCCTTAAGCGTTCAATATATTCGATAGATAAGGGATTTAACATGATTAATTATTATGCTGCGGAAACTGGACTATTTATAAAAACAGCAAATAAATTGCTGCGTGAGGGGAAAAGCCTCCATGATATAAAAGAATTTTTCAAGAAGTTTGTCTTAGATGATAGACAAAATGACGAAAAAAATAAGCTGCTGGAATTGCTTAAACCATTTAGCAATGGCAGATAAAACAGCATTGACAATCCCCACGCCTAAAGGCTGGGGATTCTTGGTTTGACAACCATTGCGCATCCACAGAAGTATCTGCGACTTATACGATTTCCCCAAGCGTAAATTTCCGTGTATCCCACGGTCCCTAGGCTAGGGGGGGAGAACCTGCGTCAGTATATTCTTTACCGCGTTTATATCGCGATTATGATGCGTCCCACATTGTGGCAGTCCCATTTGCGGACGGACAGACTTTTAATCAGCAATTTCTGCTATCCTCAGCAACCGCAGATCTGGATGGACGGATATATGCACATGGACGCAGGGCAACACGGATGCGCTGTTCGCAGACAAGCTTATGTTAGCTCACTATGACTGCCCGTACGAGTTAATGTTAAGGTTAGCTCCCTCATCTATCCGGTATATTAAAAGCCAGTCAGGTTGAATATGGCATTCACGAAAACCTTTGTAATTTCCGATCAAGGCATGATCCTTATATTTGCTTGGAAGAGACTTCAGCTCAATCAGAAGTTCAAGAACCTTTTCAAGATAGGCTGGATTATATCCACGTTTCTTTATTTTTTTAAAATCCTTCTTAAAAGCAGTACCATATTCAATTTTCAGCATTTAAATCGTCCATAAGTTCTTTTACAGTGTTGAATTTTTTGCTCATGTTGCGATGATTTACAACGTCATCCATGGAAGCCTTAGTCCTTGCATTATAGGAAGGATTAAGTGATAAATTAAAAGGGATTCCCTGTTCTCTCACTACGGTTTTAGCAAAGATAGTAAACGCTGCGGTTGTTGTTAAACCTAAAGAAGAAAATACTTTTTCGGCATTTTTTTTAAGATTTTCATCTATTCTAATGTTTAAATTAGTATTAGCCATAAGATAAGCACCTCTTTTTTATTTATATTATAGCTTTTTATTTATCACATTGTCAATAAAATTATAAACAATGTCATTACAAAAGACTTCCAATGAAGGAAAAGGGCATGAAGAAATACAACGATTATATCCAGACAGTAATACGCTACTTATCACGAAATGACGAGCTGCGTACATATTTACAAAACCTTGAGGCTGATAAAGCTGCAAAGGAAGAAATGCTCAAGACCATCATACACCCGATCACAGCGCAGTATGTTCTGGGAGCAGCGACTTAAGCAAGGTCGAGCAGGAGACAGCGCGAAAAGAGAAGCTGCAGCATGAAATTGTCGAGCTGAATCTCAATATCACAGAAATCTGGACAGGGTGGATCGAGCAATGCAGCAGCTTGATGCCGAGTCGCAGATCATCTTGAAGGGCCGGTGGATTGAGCGCGATTCATGGGGGCACTGAAATATAAAGACCAGCCGAAGAAAACATGATGAAGCTCTGCAGAGCATGGCAACAGCTGTATTCGGGCCGAAAGCGGTCCCTGAACAGCTGTCTTTCGTGTTTTTCAAGTAACCTGTGGATAAATCGTTGTTGCCGAAATGACCCTTTTACGACTTTTTTAGGACAAAAGACGATCCTTTTTCAACCTATTTTTTACCGAAAACCGTGGTATACTAAGCTTATAATTCAATAATGACATTATTGAATATTAGAAGTCTTTGCATCAACTTGCTCTTTATTTTTGGATGTACTTCCATGTAAAAAATAATATAAAAACATACAAATAATAACAACGATAGCTAAAGCTTCATATAGTCCACGAAATTGAAGAAATGGGATAATAGTTCCTAATAAAAGTGGACCAAATCCTACACCTAAATCCATGAAGATAAAAAAGGTCGATGTAGCTAACCCTATTCGATGGCTTGGTGAAATATTAATAGCAATAGCCTGAGCACAAGACATGTAGGTTCCAAATCCCAGCCCAATAAAAGCACCAGCTGCTAAAAGAAGAAATCCTTGATGAGTTTGACTAAGTATATAAAGGCCAATAGCAAATACCACAAAGGATGGATACATCACAAAATTGTCCCCTTTTTGGTCAAACAATCGACCTGTAAATGGCCTGGATGCTACAGCAAATACCGCATAAACAAGAAAAAAGAATTTCCCAGCCTCAATTAAATTAATCTCTTTTTCAAAGGAGGTAATAAAGCCGAGTATACTTGAAAAACCAATACTAATAAAAAAAGTAATAATCGCAATCGGAATTGCTTTGCGTTCGAAAAAATTACCTAGTGAAAAACCTTGCATTTGCTTTAGTTGTTCTTTTGTTAATTTAACTTCAGGCACTACTAAAATAAATGTTGCTATACAACTTACAGATAGTAAAATAGCACCTAAAATTAAATTGTTATCTAAGTTTCCATTTTGATAAAGGTAAATACCTAAAAATGGACCGATGGCTGTACTGAGAGTGACAAACATTGCATAATAACTGGTACCTTCTCCTCTTCTTTCAGCAGGAACAATTTGTGCCATAATCGTTCCTGTTGCGGTTGAAGCAACTCCAAACCCTATACCCTGTAAGAAACGTACCCCAAAAAGAAATAATAAATTAACTGTTTTTAGATTTAGCAGGGTAGAGAGTAAAAAAAGAATTAGCCCAAAGTAAAGTGCTTTTTTCGTCCCTAGTCGTTCTATTGATCTACCGACGAAAAGACGTGCAAAGAGCGCCCCTAAGATAAAAATACCACATGCAAATCCCGCGTCACCTAATGAAGCATGTAAATTTGTCATTGTATAGTCAGCAATTATTACCATTGTCAAATAATATGCCAAATTAACAAGAAAACAAATTATGCAATCTATCACAAAAGCTTTGGTCCATAGTTTTGATTTATTCATTTTTATCACCCTTAATATTATTAAACTGTCTTATTATTAAAAAGCAGCTTTAAATCACCTTTTTCAACTTATTCATTGGATAATTATAATTTCCCCTGATCGGTATTATCTGTTTCGTTAAATTCATTTTTCCAAGCTTTTTCATAGCTGAAAATTTTCAACTAATATCACACACATTGATTGAGCAGCAACCTTTATTCCGGTGTTAGCATCATACTAATATCTGGATTTTGTTTTACTGGCATATACATTGGATTGTTAAGATTTAGTTGGATAATTTTTATAAGACCAATTGCCTAAATTCTGCCGTTTTTAAGTCCAAACCATCATAGGCAACTAGAATCACAGAATACAACATTTTTTCACAGCCTTTCATTTATATCCGCTTATAGTGCAGCATTGTTCCCATACTTCTTTAAGATTTTTGAATATGTAACAAATATAATTATAATATTATTTATTAATAAATAAAAATATATAATTAATTATGAAATCATTCTTTTAAAGCTATTAAGGAGATATATTATGGACTTAATTCAATTGAAATATTTTCAAGTTGTTGCTCAATTAGAAAATGTAACACGTGCAGCAGAAGAACTTCACATTGCGCAACCTTCACTCAGCAACACAATCAGACGGTTAGAGAAAAGTATAGGAGTTCCTTTATTCGAACGCCAAGGAAGGCGAATACGGCTAAACCAGTTTGGTGAAGTTTTTCTGCGAAGAGTGAAACGCATCTTTGATGAATTGGAGCAAGCCAAACGTGAATTGGCGGATATGGTAAGCCTTGAATGCGGAAACGTCACAGTGGGAGCTACTATATCTCAAATATTCCCAGATCTTTTCGGAAAATATTTAACATATTACCCGAACGTTAAATTTCGTCTTATTCAAGTTGCAGGACGCCTAGAAATACCACAGCAACTTATCAATGGAGAATTTGATCTCTGTATTTCTTCTCTGCCAATTGAACAACCTATTGGTCAATTTAAAATTCACCGTGAGCCTCTGGTAACTGAGGAAATTTTTTTGGCAGTACCAGCAAACCATCGTTTAGCTATGCGAAATAGTATACAACTCAGCGAAATAGCTGATGAATCATTTATTAGCCCACCAAAAGAAGATGGGCTTAGAGATATTACAACTGATTTCTGCAAACAAGCGGGATTTGTCCCTAATATAGTTTTTGAAAGCAGTACTACTGAAGTAATATGTAGCTTAGTAAGAACTGGTCTCGGTGTTGCTTTTCTTCCCGCGTTTTGGTTGAATGAAAAAAGTGCCGATTCACTTGTTAGATTACATATTAAAAATCCTTCTTTACAGCGAACAATCTGGTTATCATGGGTGAAGGATCGTTACTTACCGGCTGCAACTCGTAATTTCAGTAAATTTATAATTAATTATTTTTCACAAGTTGAGATTAATAAATAACTCACTTGATTGTTATAAAGGAATTAAGTTTGAAATATAACATGTTCTGTATATAGGTAAAGCTTTGATATAATCTCTATCTTTTTCCTGCTCCACAACACAAATTATTTTATACTATCGTTTTGCGAATATATGTGGTAATATAAGTATATAATAACTAAACAAAAAATTTCAGTATCAGCTTACCACGTATGATATTAAGTTTATATTTTATTACTTTTAGTTTACCAGTTAAAAGATAAATATTTATTATTAAATTCAATAATAAAAAATTTTATAGTAAGCGTTCACGTCAGCCAACGCACTTTCTTACTCAATGTTTTTTTGAGGGGAAAGTGCGTTTTTTGTCGTTTAATATGCTGCTTATAAGGAGAAAAAATATGTTAAAAATATCTTTGAAACAAAATCTCATAAAATTGGGGATCGCTTTCTTTTTCACTTATTCATCTGTGGCAATAGCATTGCCGGTCGTTTCCATATTTGTGAAAGAGAGTCTAAATCTCTCCAATTGGTTAGGCGGTTTTGCTGTTGGCGTATCGTTCATTTCAACAATTTTTTCCCGAAAATATGCCGGGAATTTTGCTGATAATAAGAGCAGCAAAAAATGTTTTATTCTGGGTTTTATTATCTACATGTTTGCAGCACTCATTTGCATGGGAGCTTCAATATCAAATTTGGGAGTTATAGTGTCATTCATGATCCTTATTGTAGGAAGATTACTGCTCGGCATAGGAGAAAGCATGTCGACTGTGGGTATCACGGGTTGGCATCTATTACAGCTTGGTCCTGAACATTCGGGGAAGATACTTGCTGTCATGGGAATGGCTATGTATGGGGCATTTGTATTGGGCGGACCTATGGGACTTGCACTCTATAAAGCGTTCGGTTTTAATGCGGTGATGGCGGTATCGTTTATAATGCCAATTATAGGTATTATGCTATTTAGAACAGCTCCGGAAATTAAACCTCAGAAGTTCACCAACAGAACAAAAAAATCATTTTGGGGACTTTTAAGTCTAATATGGAAACAAGGAGTGACAATAACACTTCAAGGCATAGGGTTTGCTGTATTAGGCGCTTTTATATCTCTTTATTTTCAAAACCAAGGCTGGCCGTATGCCGGTGCAGGATTGTCATTATTCGGTCTCGGTTTTGTAATAAGCCGTATTCTTTTTGGTTCATTGCCTGATAAAAAAGGCGGAGTGAAAGTTGCACTTGCCTCTCTCATTGTTGAAGCATTGGGTCAGGGCTTGTTATGGATGGCGCCGCACTACGCACTTGCATTATTGGGAGCCTTATTGACCGGATTAGGCTGCTCAATGATCTATCCAGCTATGGGCGTAGAGGTCATAAAGAAAGTTAGTCCTGCACAACGCAGTACTGCATTTGGCGGATTCTCGATGTTTCAGGATATAGCTTATGCATTTTCGGCACCCATTGGTGGTGTCATTGCTGATAGATTTGGTTATTCTTCAATTTTTCTTCTAGGTTTCATAGCTGCTATTACCGGTATTGCAATAGTTTGCAGCATGATAGAATACAAATACAATGAATATTAGTGTAAAAACAGATTGAAACAGGCTTATAACAGTTAATACTGCATTTTTAACCGAATTTTTTTAAATCTTCTTACCGTTAGGTAAAAAGCGCTTATTCCATATATAAGCAAGATAAGAATATCAGTAAAAAAATGGGGAGTGTGACCTGAAAGTATTATATTCCGCACAGCTGGCGCAAGATAACTAAGCGGCAGGATGGCAGAAATGATCTTATTAAATAGCGGCATAGCAGCAATTGGAAAAGTGGAGCCCGAAGACATAAAGATAGGAACGGCACAAATAATGCCTATCTGATAAAAGTAAAACATAGCTTTAAAAAAGGAAATCAAAAATGCACCCAGGGAAGTAACGGTAAAGACCACTATTGCTCCTAGAAGTAATAATTTGAATATGTTACCGTGAAATATCGTTCCGGTTATAGCTGTGGCAGCCACTATAAGCAGACTATAGTAACAAAATCCCATAAGCCAAAAAGGCAGTAGCTTTCCGGCTATAACGTATTTTTCATCAAATTTATTATACTTTTGTGTATTATATTCAATTAGAATAGAACCTGATGAACAGAAAAATAATGCCATATGAAAAGACATCATTAAGAGACAATAAACAAAATAATCGGTGTAATTGAGAAATGGATTATATAATATCCTATTTTGCATTTGAACAGGAGAAACCATATTTTGTGCTTGTTCCAATTGATATCCTTTTTTTAATAATAGTGCTGTTCCCATATTTTGGGATAAGTTATTTATTATATTTTCTGCGTTGATTACCGCACTGCTCCCCACCATTATATTTGTTTCATCCATTTCAAATAAGACAGGACTTGACATGCCGGCACCTATCTTTTTCATGATATCAGGAGGAATATCCACCGCCGCAGCAGCTGTTTTATTTTCCAAATAACTTTTCATTTCTTCCTGTGAGCTGCAGTAACCAACAACAGAAAAATATTCAGAGTCTTCAAATGACTGATCTATTTTTCGGCTGGCTTGCGACTGGCTTTCATCATAAATGACCAGCGGAATACTGTCAACGGAATGTTTAAGAAACAAATTATTGAATAATATAAAATAAGCAAGAGGAATAATAAGCGGTATATAGATTAATTTAGGAGCTTTTGATATCATCCATTTAAATTCTTGAGTGGCAATCCTAATAACAATCATCTAATTTTTCTCCATTAATCATTATTTTTTTTATTATTCCGCCGACGGCAGACAAATACAGTTGCGATCATTAAAACTATTCCCGAAAGATAGAGAATGATGCTATTTTTATATAAATCATTGGAAAATCCAATGAGCATGATATCACGAACAGTATCTGCGGTATATGTCATTGGCAGAAACCGAGAATATATATACACAAACATTGGCTTGGCGATATCCGGCCAGGTATAACCGCTATATATAAATGAGGGCATTATATATAGCAGGACAAGAGGAGAAATAGGCTGGCGATGATTTACGGCTAAGGCAGAGATGAAAAAAGCAAAATTGCATATTACAAAACTAAACGCACTGTATATTAATAATATATCCATAAAATTACCACGCATAGCTATATTAAAAAAATTTATACAGATAACACTGCCAATGCTTCCGGCCAATATGGATAAAAACCAATATAATATCAGTTTACCCGTAATAATAGTAAGCAGGGAATAAGAAGTCCATAAGGTTTTTGAATCAAATTCCCGTACGAAAGCTAAACAGGCAGATAATAATAGACTTATCTGAATGCTGTTAGTCACAAGACCAGGTAGTATGAATGATGAATAGGAAGATGTAGGATTATATAAAATACGCGTACTGAAATTTATTGGCAGATATGTGCCCGGTTCCAGAATTTTTGAATTATATGTGGAAATTATTTCTGATGCATATAACTGTACTGTAGAGCCTATGAAAAAATCTCTGTAAACAAACTTCCACTCGAAGTCATAAGGTCTTCTATGGTACAATCTAGTCATAGGAGGAGGCCTTTTTATCATGGCAAAACAGCGCAAAGAGATTCACAAGGTTGAAATGACCGATGGAAAGCGGGCTATTATCCAGCAGCTCTTCCAAGAGTATAACATCGAGAAACCAAATGACATCCAAGATGCCCTGAATGATCTGCTTGGTGGCACCATCAAGGAGATGATGGAGTCTGAAATGGATGAACACCTGGGCTATAGCAAATCGGAACGCTCCGACAGCGAGAACGCCCGTAACGGTTATAAACCAAAGCAAATGAACAGCAGTTATGGCAGCTTTCAGATTGACGTTCCTCAGGATCGGCAATCCTCATTCAAGCCACAGGTTGTCAAGAAGCGTCAGAAGGACATCTCTGCCATTGACCAGAAAATAATTTCCATGTATGCCAAAGGGCTGACGACCAAGCAAATTTCTGAAACCATCGAGGATATCTATGGGTTTGAGGCATCAGAAGGCTTCATATCGGATGTCACTGACAAAATCCTGCCCCAGATTGAAGAGTGGCAGTGTCGGCCACTTGCCAGCGTCTATCCTATTATCTTTATTGACGCCATTCATTTTTCGGTACGTCATGACAGTATTGTCAGCAAGTTGGCTGCATATGTTGTGCTCGGCATCAATGAGGATGGCTACAAAGAAGTACTCGCCCTTGAAGTCGGTGAAAATGAAAACAGTAAATACTGGCTGAGTGTTCTGAACGGTCTTAAGAACCGCGGCGTCCAGGATATTCTTATCCTCTGCTCGGACGGACTCACAGCGCTTAAGGAAGCTATTGCTGCAGCCTTCCCAAAAACAGAACACCAGCGCTGTATTGTGCATATGGTACGTAATACCCTTAAATATGTAGCCAATAAGGACATGAAGAATTTTGCCAGAGATCTTCGGACGATCTATACCGCTCCTGACGAAAAAACCGCTGTCAGACGGTTAGAGGAAGTAGATCAGAAATGGACGTCCCAGTATCCAGCAGCCATGAAACGGTGGCATGATCACTGGGATGTCATAACACCAATCTTTAAGTTTTCGATAGATGTTCGTACAGCTTTCTATACAACGAACACCATTGAGAGTTTAAATTCTTCCTACCGCCGTTTAAACCGTCAGCGAAGTGTTTTCCCAAGTTCACAGGCTCTGCTCAAGGCTTTGTACCTGTCCACTTTCGAGGCTGCCAAGAAATGGACTATGCCACTTCGGAATTGGGGAAAGGTAAGAGGTGAACTGGTCATCATGTACTCTGACAGATTACTGGCATGATAGCTCTAACGAAATGACGATTTATTAATTCTTTATTAACTATCATAGAAGACCTTATTTACAGACTTTTATTCATAGCCCCGTACTGTATTAGGATACATTATATTCACCGCATTTATTTCCAGCAAGACACTGCTCTTTTTCTTTGCTTTGATCTTTTTTGCAAAATCGATAGGGATTTCCAGCGCAGCGCTTGCATTATCATCCGCCAAATGATTTATCATATCTTCTTCATTGCTCACTATGGCGATTACGTCAAAGCGTTCAGAATCAAAAAATGATTGAATCAAATTTCTGCTGGCTGCTGACTGATCCTGATCGTATATCACTATTGGCACATTTTTTAAAGTTTGATTTGAAAACATCAGGCCAAAAAAAATAGCATAGAGGATCGGTGCATACAATAACACACAACCGTATTTATTTTCAAAAAAAAGATAGGAAAATTCTCTCATAAAAATAGCAATTATTTTCATATTAAACCGCTAACTCGCAATATGAAATTGCATGCCAGGTCTAATTTGATCTGAATTGACCTGTATTTTTACGTTGAAAGTGATGATATCCTGACCACCTCGTTCACTTGTAGAACGATAGGTAGCAAATTCGGCTTTTTTACTGACATCAACTATTTTTCCATTCAATTTCAAATTGCCGCTTCGGTCTACCACAGTTACCTCGTTGCCAATTGTATATTTAGGCAGATCAGTTTCTTTGACTTTCATATTGATCCAGTTTGACAAAGGGTCCTGCACAGAAACAATAGGCATTCCTGTCGACATCATAGTTCCTTCATCTACATATTTACTACTTATTATTCCATCAAATGGTGCACGTATTTCTGTTTCATCCAGAGAGATCTCAATTTCCTTTAATGCTGCTTGAGCCTGCTCTATTTTTTCATCTATATTCTCCTCATCGGCCTGATCTACGTTTTTCTGCAATAAACCTGCGTTGCTGCTGTCTAGGTTTGCTTGAGCCTGCCGATATGCTGCAGCTGCTTCTTCCAGTTTATTGCGATAACTGTCAACAGTTTGTTCCGATATGGCATTTGCTGACAAAAGTGAACTATAGCGGTGAAAATCACTTTTGGCTAAAGAAAAGTCTGTTTCTGCTTTTTCCAATTGAGCATTTGCATTTCTGGCAGCAGCCTCTGTTGTTTTTCCCTGCAACAGCGTATTAAGCGAAGCCTGCTTTTTCTGTGCTTGCAAGGCTTTGATATTTGCCTTTGCCTGGATTATCTGAGCAGCAATATCCCTTTTATCTATACGTGCCAAAACTTGTCCCTTTTTCACTTGCTCACCTTCACTTACCAAAAGCTCCACAAGCCGCCCCGGTATTTTTGAGGTAATATCAACCTCCGTCGCGTCGGACCGTCCCCAGAGGGTTTTATTATCTTCGGCATCATAACCGCAGCCTGTAAAAAAAACAATGACTGCCAAGCATAAAAATATAAGAGCAGACGAATAATACCCGCATGTTTTCAACATATAAAACCCCTCCCTATTATTATAAAGAACATAAGCAATATCATATCAAATAATAATAAATATGTATAATACAAAAATAAGCATCAATTAATATATTTTATGTATTAATCGATGCTTATTTTTGTTCTAAATTTATTTATAAACAAAGAGATATATTGGAAAACATAATGTTGAATTATTTTTGTAATACTAATTTCAAGAAATTATCAGCTATAATTGGTAATTTGCGTTTTTTCAACCATATAATATAAGGTTGAAGATGTGATGACGGTCTATCGATTGTCTTATAGATCATATCATTTTCTTTGTATTTTATCCAGTTTTCTGCTTTAGGAACAATTGCTATTTCCAAACCTGCTTTTGCCAGCAGCAGCATCGACCGTACATCATCATGCAGGCATACTATATTGGGTTCTATCTCTTTTTTCTTATAATAGGCAAGAATACGATCGGATTGAAAGTTGATAATCAAAGGTTTATCAGCAAGCTCTTCAAATGTAGTAATTTTACTGAATGGTTTGTCATTCCATTTTTTTCGCATAACAGCAATAAGTGGTTCAGGCGGCATTGCTATATAATTGTAGGCTTTCTGATTAAATGGGGGAAATACAACGCTCAAATCAATAATTCTCTTTTCCAACAAAGAAATAATATTATGCCGCATATCGTCGTAAAAACGAAATTGAACATGCGGATATAACTCATTAAATAGAGCAATCTGTTTGGATAAAAAAGGCAGTCCCCATGAAGTGGCGGCACCAATGCTCAATATACCGGAGGTACCTTTATGAATGTCCTGCAGTTTTTTTTCAAGTGTGTTTATTGATTCCAGTATTTCCTTCCCTTCTTCATGCAGCGCAATTCCTGCTTCCGTCAGCTCGATATTTCTGCCGACTTTATGCATTAATTCTACACCTATTTCTTTTTCCATAACTTTTATTTGATGACTTAAAGGTGGCTGTGTAATATTAAGTTTTTTAGCGGCATTTGTTACATTTCCCTCATCAGCAATAGTGATAAAATAACGTAATTTTTTCAAGTCCAGCATTGTCTCCTCCATTTTACATCTTGCATAGCTATACTGATTGTAAAAGAATTTTCAGAATTGTTTTTAATGCACACTTTTTAGACCGCATACTTTCTATTATTTCATAATAACGATACTTTATTCTTTATATATAGTTATAGTATTTATTATTAAGTAGCTATTTAATAATAAATACTATAACTATTATAAAACAACTATTATTTTTTTAGTTTTATTATTGAAGTATACCTATTATCTATTTGACTGAAAACATGTGCGTATTTGCTCGTTATATTAATATCGCTGTGCCGCAATACTTGTTTAACAATCTGCAAGTCCTTCGTTTTACTATATAGCAGTGTACCACAGGTGTGCCGCAGCATATGGCAGCTTATGCCTCTCTTTTTATAGCCTGCCATTTCCAGCCAAGAGTCTATACTGCGCCTAATGCTGCGTCGATCCATCCGGCCTCCTTTATTGCGATTACCGATGGCAGTAAAAACAGCTTTTCCCATTTCATCAGTCTTATTTGTATCAAAGTAACGAAGATTTATGTATTTATACAAATATTCCAAAACGTCTCCGCGGGGATAAATAAAGTCATTATGCCCCTTACCATGTATATAGATAGTTTTTATTTTCCAATCTATGTCAGCTACTGACATTCTGTATACCTCTACAGTACGCAGCCCCTCCAAAGCCATAAGCAATATCATGGCTTTGTCTCTCATATTTTCAATATTTTCCCCATCATCAGGAATGACAGAAAGCAAGTGCTCCAGCTGAGGAAGATCCAAAAACTTCAACGGAGAAATATCATTTGCCTCATATGCTTTAATTCCTATATCTTTAGCCGGATTTTCTTTTATCAAATTTACTTTCAAAGCGATATTGTAAAATTGTTTTATAGCATTAAGTTTACTTTTTATACTGCTTTTTTTCATTTTCAGCTGAACAAGCATATCACGATAATAGGTAAATTCATATTCTGATATTTTCAACGGATGACGTTTATTATAATGGCACCATTCTATATATCCATCTACCGCTGAACAATAATTGCGCAAGGTATCTTCTGCAGGTTCTCCATGAGAAAGATAGCGTTCTAAAAATTTTTTATAATTTAATATAAAATTATCAGCATTTATTTCATGTTCCGGTATAAAATCAGGTATAGACATGAAGCGTTTTGGTATTGTTGCAATTTTTTTTGAAGAGTTCATTTTATACCTCTTTATTTGAATTTTGGGTATGGATCTATTTCTTAAGTCCTATTTTTAATGAAGTAGGACTTAGGAAAAATAAGCAGGAATAGTGCAGGAGAGCCGATGTGCACCATTTAGAAATAAGTAAAACTATAATATATAGTATATCATAGTTTTTACTAAAAGCGTTCTAAAAATCAGCAGATAATATTTTGAACGGCTCAATTAGAGCTTATTTAAGAAAAGAAAAAATAATTTTTGTATGTTTATATGGAAATATATATTTTACATGTAAAAAGCCAAATAAAGCTGTTTTAGACGATTTACGTCAAATTGGTTAATATATATTGGTTATATTTGAATATCTGTTGCCATAAATATACACATTAATATAATTAAAGAAACTTTATAATATTTAATTGTTCTAAGTAGATATTATTATTTTCTTTTATAACCAATAAAAGTATAAGCGTTGAGTAACAATAGATATTATTAAATATCAGTAATTTTTAGAAAATCATTTTTATATTGTATATTTATTGTTCGAATTATTTCTGTCATGGGATTTTTATTTGCACACCACTTTTCAGCTGCTTTTCTCGCATCAAGTAAAATATTAACATCACTGAGCACATTCGCTATTTTTAGATCGGGAAGACCATGCTGCATGGCGCCAAAAAATTGTCCGGGCCCACGAAGCCGCAGATCCTCCTCTGCCAAAACAAAACCATCATTTATCTTTTCCATTAAGGAAAGGCGTTCGACAGTTTTGCTGCTTTTACTGTCAGACAGCAATATGCAGTAGGATTTATATTGTCCGCGGCCAATACGGCCTCTAAGCTGGTGAAGCTGGGCCAAGCCAAAACGATCAGCCCCTTCCACTACCATTATGGAAGCATTGGGAACGTTGACACCTACCTCAATGACAGTGGTGCTTACGAGTAAATGTATTTTATTTGCGAAAAAATCCTGCATTATTTGTTCTTTTTCAATTGCAGAAAGCTTGCCATGTAAAAGTGCGCAATTTATATTTTTAAAAATACCGGTATTTAATTTTTCGAACATTTCCTCAGCTGAGACTGTTTTTATATTTTCAGAAATCTCTATTAAGGGACATACTACATATGCCTGCCTGCCTTCTTTGATTTCCTTTAATACAAATTGATAAATTTTTTCGCGTGCGCTTTTAGTACGTAGAAAGGTTCTTATATTTTTTCGGCCGGGAGGAAGATGACGTATCATGGACACATTTAAATCACCATATACAGTCAGGGTCATCGTCCGCGGTATCGGAGTGGCAGTCATTACCAATACATCCGGTATATGCACAGCTTTAGCTTCCAAATATGCTCTTTGAGCAACTCCGAAACGATGCTGCTCATCTGTAATAACTAAACCCAGATTTGCAAATTCCACCTTATCCTGTATAAGTGCATGAGTGCCTATTATTATCTGCCATTTTCCTGTTTTTATTTGCTGTAAAGCATCTCTGTGCTCTTTTGCAGAAAGACTGCCAAGCAAAAGGCCTGTTTTTATTCCCAATGGATCAAGCAATAGACAGAAATTGCGAAAATGCTGCCTGGCTAAAATTTCTGTAGGAACCATTAAAGCGCTCTGCCAGCCGTTTTCAACAGCTTTGACCAATGCCAGTACGGCAATTACTGTTTTTCCCGAACCTACGTCACCCTGTAAAAGCCGCTGCATAGGAGTAGATGATTGCATATCATTGCATATTTCTGACCATACTTTTTCCTGATCTGCTGTGAGCTTAAAGGGAAGAGCACTATATAGTTTTTTTACAAGAGTGCTGTTAAGCAAACAATGAATGCCATGCTTATTCTGAGTATGAATCTTACGCAGATGAATAAGCCCGCACTGAATCATAAAAAGTTCTTCAAAGATAAGCATTTTGCGAGAAGCTTCAATATCCTCCTCGCTTTTTGGAAAATGTATTTTTCGCAAAGCATCTGCTTTTGTCAAAAGTTTATATTCATTTCTTATCGATTCAGCCAAAGCACAAGGAATATTATGAAGATCACTGAGTGTATCTGTCAGTATACTGCGATAAAATTTTGGTTTTATAGTACCGGGAAGAATATATATAGGAAGAAATTCGCATTGCTCATTTTGCTCATCGTCCAATAAAAAATAGGAAATAATTTGTTTGATGCAGAATTGTCCACTGCCTCCATAAGCATAACTGATTTTTCCCTTGACAAACAAATTCATACCCTTTTTCAAAGATCTTGCTAAAAAGGGTTGATTGAACCATATTATTTGTAATGTACCTGTGTCATCACTCAATAATACGGTGATTATTTTCATTCCTTTATATGATATTTTTTCTTGAATACTTATTATATATCCTTTTACATTAACTGTTTCATCATATTCAATTTCGCTTATTGGCGTTATGTCACTTTGATTATTATAACGTTTTGGATAATATGTCAACAGGTTGTATTTGTTTTCTATTCCCAATTTATTTAATGCTTGTGCTTTTTTTGGTCCTATTCCTTTAACGTATTGTATATTTTCTTCAAAATTCATTTTATCACCTGCAAAGAAAAGCGTTAAAATAATAAGAGCACAATACAATTGCGTATTATGCTCTTATTTCACAGCAAGGTGAAACGCTCAATCTTCTTTATGTTTTTTTGCTGCGACAGTAGTTTTAATGGAAAGATCACGCAGCTGTTTATTATCTACATCGGACGGAGCCTGTGTCATCAAGCATGAAGCACTTTGTGTTTTAGGAAAAGCAATAACGTCACGAATAGAATCGCGTTTAGCCATTATCATAACCAGGCGATCAAGACCAAATGCCAATCCGCCGTGAGGGGGAGTACCATATTTGAATGCATCAAGCATAAAGCCAAATTTTGCATGAGCTTGCTCTGGTGTCAGGCCGATAGCTTCGAATACCTTTTCCTGAAGATCGCTGTTATATATGCGCAGACTGCCTCCGCCTATTTCTGTGCCATTTAAAACCATATCATAAGCTTTAGCTTTTACTCGGCCAGGATCTGATAAAAGATATTGAACATCTTCTTCACACGGTGCAGTAAATGGATGGTGCATTGCCTTCCAGCGTTTATCTTCTTCACCATATTCAAACATAGGAAAATCGACAACCCAGAGGAAAGATAATTTATCAGGATCTATAAGGTTTCTGCGGCGGGCCATTTCAAGACGAAGCTCACCAAGAGCCTGAGCTACGACCAAAGGTTTATCGGCAACTACTAATAATAAATCGCCGGTTTCAGCTCCTGCAGCTTTTTTGATCTTGAGAAAAGTTTCTTCTGAATAGAATTTTTTAAAGGGTGACTTTATTTCAGAATCAGTATACTGAATCCATGCCAGACCCTTTGCACCATAATTTTTTACATATTCCACAAGTCCGTCAAGTTCTCTGCGAGGAATGCCCGCATAAGCTTTAACGTTGATAACTTTAACCTGTCCTTTATTTTGCAGAACAGATTCAAATACCTTAAATTCAGAACCGCGGACATAATCGGATATATCCATAAGCTCCATACCAAAACGCAGGTCGGGTTTGTCCGAGCCAAATCGATCCATCGCGTCCTGCCATGTCATTCGTAAAAATGGTCCGGGAACTTTCGCGTCAACAGCCTTAGCAAAAAGCTCAACTACCATATTTTCCATAGTATTTAATATATATTCCTGATCGACAAAAGACATTTCTATATCCAGCTGAGTGAATTCAGGCTGACGATCTGCACGCAGATCTTCATCACGAAAACAGCGGACAATCTGAAAATATTTTTCATAACCAGCCAGCATAAGGATCTGCTTGAAAATTTGCGGAGATTGAGGAAGTGCATAAAACTTACCGGGATTGAGGCGGCTCGGGACAAGAAAATCACGTGCACCTTCCGGTGTGCTCTTTGTAAGCATAGGAGTTTCTATTTCCAAAAAATCATTTCTGTCAAAGTAATCCCGCATAATCTTTGTTACTCGATGACGCAAAATAATGTTTTTCTGCATTTCAGGGCGACGCAGATCCAAGTATCTATATTTCAAACGCAAGGTTTCATCCACATCAATATTATCCTGAATATAAAAGGGAGGCGTTTGAGCTGTATTTAATATACGAAGTTCCTCACAATAAATTTCAATTTCACCGGTTGGCATATGAGGATTGACAGTTTCTTCAGACCGCAGCGATACGCGGCCGCGTACAGCAATAACAAATTCAGAACGCAGGGACTCAGCTTTTGGAAAAGCTTCATTTCCGATCTTGTCTTCGGCAAAAACAGTCTGAACTAATCCTGATCTGTCTCTCAGATCAACAAAAATAAGTCCCCCATGATCACGGCGGCGTGATACCCAGCCGCATACTACAACTTCCCTGTCCACATCATTTTTGCTAAGTTGTCCGCAATGATGTGTGCGGGGCATTCCGTCTAATGTTTCCATTATTATTTATTCACCTCAAAAGTAATCTTATCTATCAATGATGCAAAAGGTACTGTTGTTTGCGCACTGTCTGTCATATTGCGTACAGTCGCACTTTCGTTCGCAAGTTCATCATCACCAATTATAACGGCATATTTCGCTCCATTTTTATTAGCCTGTTTCATTTGTGCTTTCATACTGCGCCCGGCATAATCCATAAGTGCAGACAGCTTTTTATCGTGCAGCTGCTGAAGTAATTTAAATGCAGGTTGTTCAGCCTTTTTTCCCATAGCAATAATAAATACGTCGCAATATGCATTTTTAGGCGGAAGTAATTTTTGCGTCTCAAGTGCAAGTAAAACACGTTCCAGGCCTGTGGCAAATCCTACTGCCGGTGTCGGATTACCGCCGCATTCTTCAATAAGTCCATCATAACGACCACCGCCAAGAATAGCGCTTTGAGCACCCAATGGCAGATATTTAAATTCAAATGCAGTTTTGGTATAATAATCCAAGCCACGCACTAAATGCGAATCAAGAATATAATCAATTCCTAAATTTGTCAATGAATCCTGAAGTTTATCAAAATGATCGGCGCATTCCTCACAAAGGCAATCTGTAATTTTAGGTGCCCCCTCTGCGAGTTCTTTGCAATGAGGATTCTTACAATCAAGTATACGCAGAGGATTGCGTTCATAGCGTGACTGACAGTCATTGCACAGTTCAGTAAGTTTATCCTTAAAGAAAGACTGCAATTTTTCTCTGTAAACAGGGCGGCATTTCGGACAACCTACTGAATTTATTTTTAAAAGAACATCATTCAATCCCAGATCTTTTAAAAGAGCTGCGCCAAGGCTTATTACTTCAGCATCTATCAGCGAACTTTGTTCTCCGATGGCTTCTATGCCAAATTGATGAAATTCACGGTATCTGCCAGCTTGTGGTTTATCATACCGGAACATAGAACCGATATAAAATAATTTTGTGATGCCACCATCTGCATACAATTTATTTTGCAAATAGGACCTTACTGCAGAAGCTGTATTTTCAGGACGCAGTGTGATACTGCGTCCGCCTCTGTCAAGGAAGGTATACATTTCCTTTTCCACTACATCCGTGGTTTCTCCTATGCCGCGCATAAATAATTCTGTATGTTCAAACATAGGTGTTCTTATTTCATTAAAACCATATAACAAGCAAAGCTCTCGTATTTTATTTTCCAGATACTGCCACTCATGTACATTTTCTGGCAAAATATCTTTAGTTCCACGCGGAACAGTTGTCAGCATAAGTCTCTCTCCTTACTTCTCATAAACTTCCCGCATTAAAGAAAGGCGCCGCTCAATATAATCATCGACACTTTTCAAATAGGTCCCTAAATCCTTAGGATTAAATAAGGTTTTCAAATATGCAAAGGACGGCGCTACTATTTTAGTAGATGCGTTGCCCCCAATACCTAAGATAGTTTGTTTTTCACCCATTATCTGAATGTTATAAATACTTGCGGAACCCTGTCTGCAATAGCCCGTGTTTTCAAGCTGACCGCTCATATAACCCTGGCGATACAGGTAATATGGTGAATAGTCTGCCTGCAGCAGCAAATTTTCTGCGGTATAAGCCATTTCACGTGTTACTTTGTCATCGGGCAGTTGTACAGAATCCAGACAACTCTTAAGCGATGATCCTTTTTTTACAGCCAGTGCATGCACCGTTATATCATCAGGGGATAATTTAATAATTTTTTCTAATGTATCACGCACGTCAGCAGCTGTTTCTCCGGGCAAGCCTAAAATCAGATCCATATTTATCTTTGCAGGACTAATGAGACGGATATCATTATATACTTTCTCGATCTCCTGCGGAGTGTGTCTGCGACCTATTATTTTTAACGTTTTTTCCTGCATCGTCTGAGGATTTACGCTCATCCTGCTGACTTTATATGCTGTCATCAGTTTAATTTTTTCGAGTGTTATCGAATCAGGCCGTCCTGCTTCAACCGTATATTCCAAAATATCATTTGAATATAAACCCTGAACATAATCAAGAAGTAAAGCAAAATATTTTTCCGGCAGACTTGTAGGTGTACCGCCGCCGATATAAATATTTTGCACTTTTAGGTGATAAGCATCTATAATCTCTCTTAAAGATAATATCTCCTTATGCAAAGCAGCCATAAAAGCATTGAGTATGTCAGCTTCCGGCAGAAGATTGGATGGAAAAGAACAGTACAGGCAGCGAGTGAGACAAAATGGGATACCAATGTAAATGCTTATTGTATTATGATCTGATGCAGCGAGTACAGGCAGCTGTCCATAGGCAATATCAGTAAGCAATACTGCTTTTTTTCCTGATACTGCATAATCAGCCGTCAATCTTGCTGCGATAGCCGATTTGTCCATTCCACTGCTTATATACCTATGAACAATTTTAGCGGGCCGCACCCCGTGCAATATTCCCCATGGAGCGACAATAGGACCTAAATTGTCCGTTAATAAATGATAAAGATTAAGCTTTATTAAACGATTTGCTGAAGCGCGAGGATTTTCATCCTGTCTTGCAAAATCTGTTCTTGTAAATAATTGGCTTTTACTATTCTTTACAAATCTGATTTTAGTAAAAACTTCAAATACGATATCTTTTTTCACATAATTTGATATCTCAATAATATCGTAATCAGCAGGAACGTCCTGGTGAACTTCTATTTTAAACAGCAGCAGAATCTCTTTTACTATTTTATGAACAATTTCTTTTTCGCTGTTTATTACGAGCTTATTTATAATCAAAGCTGCTTTTGGCATTTACTGCAATATCCATAAAAAGTTACTTGATGATCAAGAATTTTAAATTTGCTTTTTTCCATTATATCCACTTCAAGATCTTCAAGAAGATCGTCGGCAAATTCTGCTACTTTACCGCACTTCAGACATATCAAATGATGATGACGGTGAGCATCAGGATTAGCTGTATTAAGTTCATAACGACGGCATCCATCGCCAAAGTCATTTTTTTGCAATATTGCAAGTTCTGATAAAAGTTCCAGGCTGCGATAAACTGTTGCCAGACCTATATCATAGCCTTTATCGCGCAGAATATAGTGTACATCTTCTGCACTCAGATGTTCTCCGGGATTTTCTATAAAAACCTGCAAAACAATCTTTCGTTGTGGTGTGATTTTGTGATGAGGGCTCTGCAGTTTTTTTGTCAAATCATCAATGGTAATTTTTTTACCCATAATATAAGCCCCTTTCTCTGAGTAAGCTACCATAAATATTACTATCAACTAATTATTTTACCAAAAAACATTGTATAATACAAAGTATTTTTAAAGTTTCACAAAAACCACGTGCTGTATAAAAAAAGAGACTGCTATAAACTAATGCAAGTTTTAACAATCTCTGAACGGTCAATAAGTTCTCATTTCGGTTGGTACATTATCTCTTCTGAAATATAGAAATTATTACCCACAAGACTTAATCGTCCTCTATTGCCGTCCTCGAACTTAACACCTTACAGTTTCAATTTTGTTTTAATGCGTTCTACCGCTTTTATTGTACTTTCCCTATCACCAAAAGCAGTAAGACGGAAATAACCTTCACCGGAAGGACCAAAGCCGGCACCCGGAGTGCCCACTATGTTAGCTTCGTTTAAAAGTTTATCAAAAAATTCCCATGATTTCATGCTGTTTGGTGCCTTAAGCCATATATATGGTGCGTTTATTCCACCAAAATATTTTATGCCAACGGCATCCAGGCCCCTGCATATCGTTTTGGCATTATTCATATAATAGTCAATGGTCTGCATTATTTGTTTTTGTCCCTCATTACTGAGAACAGCTTCAGCAGCACGCTGGACAATATAAGCTGTACCATTGAATTTTGTAGTATGGCGGCGATTCCACATAGGATTTAAAGCCTGCTTCATTCCGCTTTTAGTATGTCCAAACACTGTTTTAGGAATAACGGTATATCCACAGCGCATTCCTGTAAAGCCTGCTGTTTTGGAGAACGATCTGAATTCGACAGCTACGTCTCTTGCCCCATCAATTTCATAAATAGTCCGGGGAACATCTTCTTGCGTAATATAATAAGAATATGCAGCATCATATAAAATGACAGAGTCATTTTCTTTTGCATATTTCACCCATGCAGACAATTGTTTCCTGGATAATGTAGTGCCTGTGGGATTATTTGGACAACATATATATATAATATCAACATGTTTTTTCGGAAAATCAGGAATAAAATTATTTTCTGCGGTACATGGCATATACACAACATTATCGAAAATGCCGGCAGCTTCATTATAAAGACCGGTTCTTCCCGCCATGACATTTGTATCAAGATACACAGGATAAACAGGATCTGTTATAGCTATGATATTATCATTGCCAAAGATTTCCTGTATATTTCCGCAGTCACTTTTAGCGCCGTCACTGACAAAAATTTCATCTGACTCTATCTGTGCTTTGCGTGGTGCGTAAATTGTGTTGACAATAGCTTCGCGCAAAAAGGCATACCCCTGTTCAGGACCATATCCCCGAAAAGTTTTTGCATCAGCCATTTCTTCTACTGCTTTGTGCAGTGCCTCAATGACCACAGGGGCTAAAGGCTGCGTTACATCGCCAATACCAAGGCTGATAACATCAGCTGAAGGGTTCTCTTTTTTAAAAGCACTGACACGACGCGCTATTTCAGCAAATAAATAACTGCCCTGCAGTTTTAAATAGTTCTCATTAACTAATGTCATTATTTTACTCTCCTTATACGAGGCTTATAAAAAAAGCTGCCATAATTCAAATATTATGTACAGCTTTTTTCAATATTATTTTACTGATTTTCCTTAGCTACAGCAACCAACTTGGTGAATGCTGCAGCATCATTTATAGCCAAATCAGCCAGCATTTTACGATTTACTTCCACATTTGCCTTGGTAAGTCCATAAATTAAGCGACTGTAAGAAATTCCGTTGATGCGGGAAGCAGCATTAATACGGGCAATCCATAATTTGCGAAAATCACCTTTTTTGGCGCGACGGTCCCTTCTAGCATAGTACAATGCTTTCATTACAGTTTCATTTGCTTTTTTAAATTGCTTGCTTTTAGAACCTTTATAACCCTTAGCTAATTTCAATATTTTTTTATGACGTGCATGCGCTGTAACGCCTGTTTTTACTCTTGGCATTTATTTTTCCTCCCGAATTTTTTTATTAAGCATATGGAAGCATTCTACTAACGCGTTTGTGATCAGCTGCAGTGATAATGGCAGCTTTTCTGAGATTGCGTTTGCGTTTAGGTGATTTCTTTTCTAATATATGACTTTTAAAAGATTTGTTGCGTTTATATTCACCTGTACCGGTGGCAGTGAAGCGTTTAGCTGCTGCGCGGCGTGTTTTCATTTTCGGCATTATTAATTTCCTCCCTTAATCTGTTTTGGTACCAGAATCATTATCATATTTTTGCCCTCAAGTTTTGGAGTACGTTCCACTATAACATACTCTGAAAGTGTGTCAGCAACTTTAAGCAGCAAGCTGCGACCAAGTTCTGGATGTGACAATTCCCTGCCACGGAACATGATCGTGACTTTTACTTTATTACCATCATTTATAAAACGTAAAGCATTCTTTGTTTTTACATCAAAATCATGTTGCTCAATATTGGGGCGAAGCTTTACTTCTTTTATCGTTATAACTTTTTGTTTTTTACGAGCTTCCTTTTCGCGTTTCTGCTGTTCATAGCGATATTTGCCAAAATCCATTATGCGACAGACCGGAGGTTTTCCCTTAGGCGCAACCTCAACCAAATCAAGATGAACTTCTTCAGCACGGGCCAAAGCATCTCTTATAGGCATTATACCCAACTGATTGCCATCTACATCAGTGACTCGCACTTCACGTACGCGTATTTCCCCGTTAATTCTTAAACTATCTTTACTAATATCTAATCACCTCTTTACTAAAAATATAAAACAAAAAAAGGGCGGCACGCCGCCACCCTTTTTCATGCGAAATATAAACCTGGATGACTTTTCATCATCAGGTGAGAAGCGGTGGCCTCTACTTGAATAATATACATATATTAACATATTACATATTTATTGTCAAATATTTATTAAAAAAATTCTATAAGTATTTCCCATAAATATTTTTCATGATAAAAATGTTTTTATATGAGTATATTAACTGTATCATCAATAACAAATATTTATTTATTGGTAAATTATTTTTTGGGATTTATCTGCTTGGTTAAGCTGTTTCCATGTATTTTTATTACATATTATCTTCACAAAATATCTCTGGATAGCATAATATATTTATGCTATAATAAATGACATAAATATATTTACTATATTTAATAAATTTATATAATAAAAATGCACTGTGTCCTTAAACATAGACAGGCACCGTATATAAATTTTTTTAATTATTACTGTGTTTTGCAGGAGGAGTATAATGGAACTAAAACAACTGGAATATTTTCAAATGACCAGCCGCTTAAAAAATATTACAAGAGCGGCCAAAAGATTACGTGTATCACAGCCTAATATAACAGTAGCCATAAAAAAGCTTGAAGCAGAGCTTGGTATTCAACTCTTCGACAGAAGTCAAAAACAACTTTCTCTCACCCCTGAAGGGGTAGTTTTTTTGAACAGAATAGACCTAGCCCTGCGCAATATCCAGGATGCGGTTTTAGAAGTAAATGACTATAAAAAACTACAAAAAGGCACTATAAAAATAGGCATCCCATCTATGATAGGCGCTTTTTTGTTTCCCAAAATATTTTCCAGTTTTCAACAAAAATATTCGCATCTGGATATCTATCTTTATGAAGAAGGTTCTATGACTATCAGAGAACAAATCGAACGGGATGAACTGGATTTTGGGATTGTCATTCTCTCAGGAGCTTCTTCGAGTCTTGAACTTTTACCAATGTCAAAAAATCAATCTGTTGCCTGTCTGCCTCTGGATCATCCGTTGGCCAAGAAAAAATCAATTGCCATTAGTGATATTGAGAATGAAAATATTATAATGCTCAAGGATGGCTCATATTTGCGAAATCTTTTAATGCAAAAAATGAGTAAGGAAAACATAAAAGCTAATATTGTATTAGAATCAAATCAGATTGAGACTATCAAAGGACTTGTAGCGAGTAATGTCGGTATTGCTTTTCTACTGGATTTTGTTGTAAAAGATACACCAAACATAAAAGTTCTGCCTTTTGAAGATCCCATTTTTGTCGATGTAGGTCTCGCCTGGAAAAAAGATCGATATATATCAAAAGCGGCACAATCATTTATCGAATTTTGCCAGGATACTTTAAAATAAAGACTTATTTAGGAAAAGCTGCTATACCACGAGAGGTATAGCAGCTTTTCATTTTTTATTTTATCTGCCTGTCTATATTCAGATAATAATCGATACTATACCTGCCTGGTCCGATAAAAAATGCAGCGAAAAAGTTGAAACCATCTTCCAAGGATTGGGATGATTTAAAAAGACCTTTGTCCTGCAGCATCTGGCTGCTAAAAGCTACCAGTAAATTGCCAAAAAGTAAAATTGCCGCCAGTCGATAAAATAGTCCCAAGAATACCAGCAGACCACCGATGCATTCAGCAAAAGCGGAAAGGAATCCCCATAATGCAGGAACAAATGTTATCCCATATACTGACATAACCTGTCCGAGCTCAGCCCACTTTTCGGGCCCGCCGCTCAATTTTGGAAAACCATGCCACATAAACATCAATCCTAAAACAATACGAAAAATCAACAGGCCAAAATTTTTTTTGTCTGAAGCAAAATAATAAATATCATTTAAAAAATTGATCAATTAAGCACCCTCCCTTTTTTGAATAAAATCCCACTGGTCATGGAAATTCTTCATAAGAAAGCATATTTAGCTTTCCTATCTATTTTATAATATATTAAAAAAATTACCAGCATTTTTTTTATTTTAATATCCTTGAAGAAAAAAGCGATTAATGATAGAATTAAAAAAAGATTATCAAACTATATTAATTATTATTTAATGATCGTTTTATGGAGGTGTCTGCGATGTCAAATTTGGCAATATCTACTGTGGAAAAGTTGTTGAATAATGCTGATACATTATCTTCAGCAACTTCGGCAGAATCTTCTTCTGCTGCCGGCAGTTCGTCATCATCGAATAATGTTTTTACTGATTCGTCGGCAGCTGCTCCCGCATATAGTTTATCTCAGGGATTGGTCAATATAATAAACGGTTCCGCGTCTGCATCTTCTTCCGACCCATTGCTCAGTAATGTCTATTCTTCCTTAAGTACATTAAGCGCCGCTTCCAAACTGTCCGCAGCAAATTTTCAAAAAATGCAGGATATAAATTCTTCAAGCTCCGTACAGTCGATAACTTCACAAATGTCCACACTTCTTTTTTCTCTTAATGGTAATTCCGCAAAAAATACAAACACAGTTTATCAAACACTTCTAAACGGCGTTTCATCAGCCAAAAAACTTTCAGTCATGCTCAAATCTGACCCTTCGGGTGAAACTTTAAAAAATGCTGTATCTCAGATAAGGAGCAGTCAGAGTAATACTTAATCCTGTTCAAAAAAAGAGAAGCTTTCGCCTGTTTTGCGAAAGCTTCTCTTTTTTTTAGAGTATTAGTTCATAAAACTTGACATAATTTTATATACATATTGATTAATTTATATTAATTTTTCTGAAAATATAGTTAATTAATAAAAACTTATCCTTGCAGATATTCTGATCCTATTGGATGAAAAGCATGTACGCAATTGGTACACTCCTTGCAATCAAATCGATATTCGCATTCCTGTTTATAGCGAATTGTTTGAGCAGCATTAACCTGCTTATAATAACGTACAACGTTCACTTTTTTTTGGAGATTCAGACAAAATGGCTTTTCTTTTTTAAATTCAAGCTTAGTCATATAATATCACTTCTTTCTTCTATCAAATTTATATGATATTTATTTCGACAAGCTTGTTCTCTTTCCTTCTGAAAATCCTCTTTATAATAAATTTTTTTTACTTTATTATAAATATTTTTTATTATTAATTAATAGTATTTATAACAATATTGGATGATATAAATACTATTAATTAATTTGCCTTTATGTTCATTCTATTAAATTAAAAATCAATATATTATCGCCATGATATATTTCATGTGCAGGCTATTGTTTTAAGTGCCTGAAAGCTTTTTGAGCTATATCTTTGCGAAATTGCATATCGGCAAAGGTTATTAAAGCTGCATCCCTGTAAGTATTAGCTATTGCTTCTTTTATATCTTTGCCTGTAGATACAATGCCCAAAACTCTGCCTCCGTCGGTAACTATCTGCCCGTCAACCGCCCTGGTTCCGGCATGAAAAACTAGTGCACCTGCCTTGTCAGCATCTTCAAGTCCTTTTATGGGTTCACCTTTTTTATACTGACGAGGATACCCGCCTGCAGCAAGAACAACACAGACTGCCGTTTTTTTATCCCAGAGGATATCCTGCTTATGCAAAGTGCCGTTGGTGCACGAGATCATTATCTCAACAAGATCGCTTTTCAGTAACGGCAGAATCACTTGTGTTTCCGGATCACCGAAACGAGCATTAAATTCTATTACTTTAGGCCCTTTATCCGTTATTATCAATCCCGCATACAAGCATCCCTGATATTTTTTATTTTCTTTTTGCATTGCCGCTATAATTGGTTCAAGAACTTCTTTTTGCACTTGATTCATTATCTTTTCATCGATGACCGGTGCAGGTGCATAAGTCCCCATTCCTCCGGTGTTCGGACCTTTATCTCCGTCAAAAATTCGTTTGTGATCTTGAGCAGCAAGCATGGGTTTTATTATTTTTCCGTCAGTAAAGGCCAGTATTGAGGCTTCTTCTCCTTCAAGAAATTCTTCTATGACCACACAGTCTCCTGCATTGCCAAAAGCTTTGTCACACATGATTTCATCCACGGCCTCCAATGCCTGTTCAACTGTTTCTGCAACGATAACGCCTTTACCCGCAGCGAGACCATCTGCCTTGACTACTATCGGCGCGCCTTCCTCTTTTATATACTCTTTAGCTGCTGCCGCGCTTTTAAAGGTTTCATATTTGGCTGTAGGGATATTGTATTTTCTCATTATTTCCTTAGAAAAAGCTTTCGACCCTTCCAGCAGGGCCGCTGCTTTAACCGGACCAAAAACAGGAATATCAGCTTTTTGCAGATCATCTGCCAAACCGTTCATTAAGGGAATTTCAGGACCTATAACGATCAGCCCTATATTTTTTGCTTTTGCAAAATCAATAATTTTACTATTGTCTTCAATGCTGATACCGTCGACACATTCAGCAATATTTTTCATTCCCGGATTACCGGGCAGAGCATATATCTTTGCTGCTTTGCTGCTCTGCGATATTTTCCATACAAGAGTATGCTCCCGTCCGCCAGAACCAATTACTAATATATTCAAATATACTACCTCCTGCGTATTGTCAAAAAGCGCACTCAAATTTCAAGTGCGCTTTTGTAATTGATTTTTCCGATAATTAGTCTTATACTTATTTTTCTATTTTGCTGTCCAAATAACTCTGTATGCAATCATCATATTCAGCCGTATGTTTAAAGGCTTCCTGTGCCAGTTTCATTCTGAAGGTGGCAGCTACTTCACCCTTCTTGACCATAGCAGCTATTTCAGAATAATGATCAGGATTAACAACAACCGTTACATACTTAAAGTTTTTGGCAGCTGCCCTGATCATAGCCGGACCGCCTATATCTATATTTTCGATAGCTTCAGCAAGAGAAACATCAGCCCTGGCAATAGTTTCTCTAAATGGATAAAGATTGACAACAACCATGTCTATGCCTATTATGCTATGCTCCTGCATTGCTTTTTGATGTTCCGGGTTATCACGCACAGCCAGTATACCCCCATGAATATACGGATTCAATGTTTTTACACGCCCATCCATAATTTCAGGGAATCCAGTAACATCACTGACATATAAGACCGGTATTCCCGCTTTTTGCAAAGCCTTCATCGTGCCGCCGGTGGAAACTATTTCTATTCCGGAAGAATGCAAAGCTTTGGCTAAATCTACAATACCTGTTTTATCCGATACGCTGAGAAGTGCTCTCTTTATTTTCAAAAAATCCACCGCCTGATTTATTCTTTTAGTAGTACCTTGCGTCCCTTTATTTCCAAAGATCCGTTCAAGTATAATCCGACAGCCCTTGGATAGATTATATGTTCCTGTTGAAGAACACGTTCCGCCAGCGATTCTTCCGTGTCATTATCTAATACGGGAACAGCAGCCTGTATAATAATTGGTCCGCTGTCAGTTCCTTCATCGACAAAATGTACAGTGCATCCTGAAATTTTAACACCATAGGCAAGGACGTCTCTATGCGCATGAGCGCCGGTAAAGGCCGGCAAGAGAGCTGGATGAATATTTAATATTCGATTTTTATATTCCCGTATAAACAATGGACTCAATATACGCATAAATCCAGCCAGTAAAATATGTTCTACCTTATAATCCTTTAATACAGAAAGGAGTTCTTTTTCAAAAGCTTCTTTTGTATTATATTTACTGCGATCAATACATAAACTTGGTATGCCGGCCTTAGCTGCACGTTCAAGAGCACCGGCATGCGGTTTATCAGTTAGAACAATACCGATTTCTGCAGAAAACTGACCTCTGTTTATAGCATCAATTATTGATTGGAGATTGGTGCCGCGGCCTGATGCTAAAACAGCCAAAATCGGCTTATTCATTAAATACCCCGCCTTTTATGACTACGTTTTTATTCCCCGGAGTGACGGTTCCTATGATATAGGAAAGTTCATTCTGCGCGGCAAGCTGCTTTTGCACTGCCGGTGCGTCTTCAGCAGCAACAGCAATAATCATGCCAATGCCCATATTAAAAGTACGGTACATTTCCCGCCAATCAACATTCCCCCATTTTTGCAGCAGAGAAAATATAACAGGCATTTGCCAAGCAGATGCATCGATCAAAGCAGCGCATTTTTCCGGTAATATACGCGGAATATTATCATAAAAACCTCCGCCGGTGATATGTACCATGGCATGCAAATCAAACTTGTCAATAAGCGGCAGGCACACTTTAGGATAAAGCCTTGTCGGTTTAAGCAACTCTTCTGCTAAAGTCGTCCCCAGTTCATCTATATATTCCGTGCCTTTATAACCCATATGCTCAAAGCATATCTTGCGTACAAGAGAATACCCGTTAGAATGTATACCGGTCGAAGGCAAACCTATAAGAACATCACCGGAAGATAGTTTTTCACCGGTGATTATTTTTGATTTTTCCACAGCTCCTACGGTAAAACCAGCTATATCGTATTCACCATCAGAATAAAACCCCGCCATTTCAGCTGTTTCGCCACCGATCAGAGAACATCCTGATTCAGTGCAGGCTTTAGCGATTCCCTTAACGACAGCAGCGACTTTTTCTGGTTCAAGCTTGCCCACTGCCAGATAGTCAAGGAAAAAAAGCGGTTCAGCGCCCTGTACTAAGACATCATTGACACACATCGCTACAGCGTCCTGTCCAATAGTATCATGCTTATCAAGCATAAAGGCCAACTTCAATTTTGTGCCTACACCATCCGTGCCCGAAACTAAAACAGGCTCCTTATACTTAGCTGTATTCAAAGCAAATAAACCGCCGAATCCGCCCAAATCACCAAGGACTTCAGGACGGTAGGTGGCTTTTACGCTGTCTTTTATAAGTGATACCGAATAATTTCCTGCATCTATATCAACTCCGGCATCACGATATGTCAAACCGACGTTTTTTTTCTCAGACATTTTATCCCCCATTATAATAAATAAAAAAGTCCGTCTCAGCTGCCGCAAAAACATCTGAGACGAAAATCATATTCATTTTTTCAAATGCTCAAATACATATTTATCGGCACCAACCGTGTCAGCCTTAGGCGTTTCAACAGGATAGTAATTATTGAAACACGCATAACACATATCTTCGCTGTCGGCTGATTTTATACTTTCCTTCAAACCCTCAATTGATAAAAAGTGCAAAGCATCAGCCTTTATATACTCACAAATTTGGTCGACTGTTTTAGTTGAAGCAATCAGTTCTTTACGGATGGAAGTGTCTATTCCATAATAACAGGGAAACCCTATTGGCGGGGAGCTGACACACATGCGAACAGATTTTGCACCGGCACTGCGCAGCATACGGACAATTTTTCCGCTGGTAGTTCCTCTGACGATAGAATCATCTACCATTATTACGTCCTTATCCTTGACAGCCGAAACAATAGGACTGAGTTTAAGTTTGACCGCAGTATCGCGTTTTTTCTGCGTAGGCTGAATAAAAGTACGGCCTATATATCTGTTCTTTATGAGACCTTCTATAAAAGGAATACCCGATTCATAGGCAAATCCTGTAGCGGCTGTGGTCCCGGAATCGGGAACAGATATAACTACATCACCCTTAAAACCTGATTCTCTGGCCAGTATACGCCCCATCATAAAGCGGGCCTCATGGACACTTTGTCCGTCTATAACACTATCCGGACGGGCAAAATATATATATTCAAAGACACATGCTGCCTTTTTTTCGATGGCAGCAAATTTATAGGATTTCAATCCGTGTTTATCAATTACAACCATCTCACCTGGTTCTACATCTCTCACATAATGTACACCGGCAACAGCAAGTGCACAGGATTCAGAGGATAAGACCCATGCATCATCTGATTTGCCAATACATAACGGACGAAAACCATGCGGATCACGCGCCCCTATCAGTTTGTCCTCAGTCATGATAGTGAGGCAGTACGCGCCTTCAATCTTATTCATGCTTTCCATGATTTTATCTTCAATTGAAGCGGCTTTTGATCTGGCTATAAGATTAACAAAAACCTCAGAATCTATGGAGGTCTGGAAAATATTCCCTTGTTCTTCCATTTCCCGGCGTATTTCTGCAGCGTTGGTAAGATTGCCGTTATGTGCCAGACTGATTTTACCGCCTGCATAATTTACCATGAGGGGCTGTGTATTAGCCAACAGGCTGGATCCGGTAGTTGAATAACGAACATGGCCAATAGAAATATACTGATTATCCATATGGGGAATCTGATGCCGAAAAACTTCGTTCACCAGGCCCATACCACGGGAAACGTCCATCCATGCACCGTCAGTTACTGCTATACCGGCGCTTTCCTGACCGCGGTGCTGCAGAGCATAAAGACCAAGGTATGTCATCATCGAAACATCTTCAGTGTGCGAGTACGCGCCAAAAACACCGCATTCTTCATGCCACTTGCTTGATACGGAAATATCAGCCATCTTATTTATTTTCTCTCCTATGTTAAGCCTGCTCACCAGTCAGACGATGCAGAATTTCTTTGTAGGCATCTTCAACATTCCCCATATCTCTGCGGAAACGATCTTTATCAAGTTTTTCGTGAGTTGTGCTGTCCCAGAAACGGCAGTTATCAGGAGAAATTTCATCTCCTAGGATTACTTTGCCATGGTAACGTCCAAATTCAAGTTTAAAATCAATGAGATCTATATTTTTAGTCTTCAGATAATCCGTCATTATAGCATTGATCTTCAGACCAGTTTTTTCGATTTGAGCAAGTTCATCTTCTGCAGCCCAATCCATCGCTTTAATATGGAATTTATTAATCATCGGGTCGTTCAATTCGTCACATTTATAATAATATTCAAGGACAGGGAAAGTCAATTTTGTTCCTTCTTCAAGACCTAAACGTTTAGCAAGGCTTCCTGCCGCAACATTGCGGAGAACAACTTCCAGCGGAATTATATCAAGTTTTTTTACCAGCATTTCTCTTTCACTAGGCATGTTTATATAATGATGTTCAATCCCCTGCTTAGCAAGCATATCGAAAAAAAACGCGGAAATTTTATTGTTTAAAATTCCCTTTTCCATTATAGTACCTTTTTTTGCACCATTGCCGGCAGTGGCATCATCCTTATAATAAACTAAAAGTTCATCAGGATTATCTGTCGTATAAATGATTTTAGCTTTGCCTTCATATAATTTTTCTTTACTCATAATAACTCCCCCTGTAACAATCTTATTTCAATTCACTGGCAACTTTAGCTGCTTTTGCTTCTACCTCTTCAACCATCTTCAACCGATAGTCTGCAAGTTTCTTGCTTAAACCAGCATCGCTCAATGCGAAGATTTCCACCGCGAAAATTGCAGCGTTTTTAGCGCCGTTTATCGCCATTGTAGCAACAGGAATACCCGAAGGCATCTGTACCGTACTTAAAAGAGCATCCATCCCATTCAATGCAGTAGCATTTATGGGAACACCTATTACAGGAAGTGTTGTATAAGAAGCTATAACGCCTCCTAAATGAGCCGCCGCACCAGCTGCAGAAATAAAAGCGCCGATACCGCGGTCCTGAGCCGCCGAAACGATTTCACGCACTTTTGACGGAGTACGGTGCGCCGAGGCCACTATAACTTCCGTCTCAATATCGAAATCATGCAATAATTTAATTGCCGGCTTCAAGACCGGTAAATCGGAATCGCTGCCCATTACAACAGCAACTTTCATGAGATCTCCTCCTAAAAATAATATTCGTACCTTTCAATAATAGCAAAACAGACAGCAAACTGCAATATAATATGACAGTTTACTTACATTTTTAATATTATTTTCATCGCTTTATGCATAATCAGCTGCGGCAACGATTGATATTAAAAAAGATTGAACTTTAATACAATTATTTTCTTTTCCGGAGAGTAAAAATGCGGGTATCGTAAATTTTATGGGCAAATGGTAATATTTTTTGCTATAATATCTATACACAATATGAGGTTGTGTTGTATAATGTAACAGCTGTTACACTTAGCGGCAGCAGTGCCCATGAGGCAGGCTTTTGCTGAATAAGTAATTAGGGGGATAATGATGTCATTGATTGTAAAAAAATTTGGCGGCAGTTCTGTAGGCAGTACAGAAAAAATAATGAACGTCGCCAAGCGTATCGTTAACGAAAAAGGAAAAGATGATAAAGTTGTTGTTGTCGTATCGGCTATGGGTGACACGACTGATGAATTAATAAAGTTGGCTAATCAGATAGACAGTGACCCGTATAAATATACACGGGAAATGGATATGCTGCTTACCACGGGCGAACAGGTATCCATATCGCTTTTAACAATGGCGTTTAAATCAATTGGTCAAAAAGCTGTATCACTCACGGGATCCCTTGCGGGCATAAAGACCAATGATGTACATACAAAAGGAAAAATCATGGACATCAGACCACAGCGTGTTCTGGATGAATTGAATAATAATAATATCGTAATTGTTGCCGGTTTTCAGGGCTGTGATCAACTTGGTGATCCAGTAACTTTGGGACGCGGCGGTTCTGATACATCTGCTGTAGCTTTGGCAGGGGCATTGCACGCAGATTCCTGTGAAATATACACTGATGTTGACGGAATCTACTCGGCAGATCCAAGAATGGTAAAAAATGCCAGGAAAATGAAGGAAATAACTTATCACGAGATGCTGGAAATGGCTCGTCTGGGATCCGGTGTCATGCAGCCACGCTCAGTTGAAGTAGGCCAGCTGATGAATATACCTATACATGTCAGATCTACTTTTAATAATAAGCCCGGAACAATAATTAGGGAGGAATATACAATGGAAGAAAAAGGGTTCGTAATAAGAGGTGTAAGCCATGATAAAAAGGTTGCAAAAATAGCTGTATTGGGTGTTCCTAATAATCCGGGCATCGCTTACTCCATCTTCTCGGCCCTGGCTGAAAAAAACATCGATGTTGATATGATAGTGCAAAGTATCCGTAATATTGAAAAAAATGTCACGGACATGGTTTTCACTGTAGCTTCAGATGATCTCAGCACCGCTAAACCGGTGGTAGATAAGGCAGCAGGTGAACTCAATGCGATCGGTGTTCTGATTGAAAAAGATGTTGCAAAAGTTTCTGTGGTTGGTGTCGGTATGCTCGGCAATCCCGGCATAGCAGCCAGAATGTTTGGTGCACTTTCCAAGGCAGGAGTTAACATAGATGTTATAAGCACCTCCGAAATAAGCATATCCTGTCTCATAAAAAGTTCCTCCCTGCATGAAGCCGTGAATATAATTCATAATGAGTTTTTTCCTGAAGGTTGAGGAAGGATTGAAAATATGAAATATAACAGTACCCGTGATAAAAATAATCGAATCAGTGCTGCTCAAACTATTATTAAGGGAATAGCCGAAGACGGCGGTTTGTTTGTCCCCGAAAAAATTCCTCAAACAGATGATGCTTTTTTGTCCGAAATGCTTACCTGTTCTTACCAGGAACGTGCTTTTAAAATTCTGTCATTGTATTTGACGGATTACACTGATGAAGAAATAAAAGAATGTATCAAAAAAGCTTACACGGATCAAAAATTTGATGATGAATCGATCGCACCGCTTATCAAATTGTCAGATGAACAATATATTCTTGAGCTTTGGCACGGTCCGACAAGTGCCTTTAAAGATATGGCACTGCAGCTGCTGCCTCAGCTAATGTCTACAGCGCTGCAAAAAACAAAACAAAAAAATGACGTTGCAATTCTGGTAGCGACCTCTGGTGATACAGGGAAAGCTGCTTTGGAAGGTTTTCGTAATGTTGAAAAAATAAAAATCATTGTTTTTTATCCTCAGCAGGGTGTAAGCGATATACAACGCCGCCAGATGATAACTCAAAAAGGTGCCAATGTTGATGTAATTGCTATAGAAGGTAATTTTGACGATGCCCAATCAGGATTAAAAAAGATTTTCAATGATAAAGTATTTAATAAAGAACTGGCAGAAAAAGGCTATGAATTATCTTCAGCCAACTCAATAAATTGGGGACGGCTTTTGCCTCAAATTGTTTATTATTTCAGTGCATATTGTGATCTTGTCAATAAAAAGGTTATAAGACCTGGTGATAAGGTTGATTTTACTGTGCCTACCGGAAACTTCGGTGACATTTTGGCTGGTTATTATGCAAGGAAAATGGGACTGCCTATTAATAAGCTTATTTGCGCATCTAATACCAATAATGTTTTGACAGATTTTTTTGCGACGGGCACTTATGATAAAAATCGTAAATTTTTCAAAACTATTTCTCCGTCTATGGATATATTGATTTCCAGTAATTTAGAGCGTCTTTTATATCATGTTACCGAAGATGACCGTAAAATAGATGAATGGATGAATAAGCTCAGTGCAAACGGTCATTATACAATAGACAGCAGTTACTTATCACAGCTTCAGGAAATATTTATTGCTGACTGGGTAGATGAAAAAGAGACCTTAGCCACTATCAGGATTCTTCATGACACATATGGTTATACCGCCGATCCGCATACAGCAGTTGCTTGGCAGGCTGCTCAAAATTATAGGGAAACTGCCGATTACAAAAAAATACCTATGGTCGTTTTATCTACAGCAAGTCCTTATAAATTCAATGACAGTGTTTTGGCTGCGCTTGGTATTGATATAGGTGATGCAGATGAATTTACTCAGCTTGATATTCTTAAAAAGTATAATAAATCCGCTATTCCTGCGGGATTATCTTCATTAAAAACAGCTTCCATACTTCATAAAAAAATTTGCGCAAAGGAAAACATGGCTGTAGAAATAAGAAATTGTTTAAAATAGTACAGTATTTTCTTTTGATTAATATTCTATAGCAGATTCAATACAAAAACAGACGCTTGATTTTCATATTAGCGCCTGTTTTTCGTATGTGACATATAAATAGATTAATACATCTTATCCTAAAGATAACAAGAAAAACAAATAAATTTCTTTAAAAATATAGAATAAAAAACTCAGTCCGCCGATAAATGGAAAATACATATGGGATATAGACAAAATTAATTTATGTGGTTAAACTATATAATAGTGTCGTGAGTAAAATATAATATTGCATCATTACAAGCATATATTGTAAAATAATTATTAATGCACTGTAAAATAATTGTTAATAATACGTATTTTCAGTGTAAAAACAATATTTATTGGTGCAACTTGGGAGGAAGTTTATGTTTCTTGTAAAAAAGAACACGGAATTTTATGATCTGTTCGTGCGAAGTGCTGAGTATTTTCACGAGGGTGCTCTGATTATCAATGAAGTAATGACTGATTACAGCAGTGCCGAAGAAAAGATGAAAACAATAACTGACTTAGAACATGCCGCGGATGATATCAATGATAAAATCATTGATAAGCTCAATCACACTTTTATTACTCCGATAGACAGAGAAGATATTTACGCTATTGCCAATGGTCTTGATGATGGCGTAGATTTTTTACAAGGAACCCTGCAGCGTGCTATCATGTACCGAATTGATGCCATACGTCCTACTGCATTGCAGATGTCGCAGCTTCTGATCGAAGCGACAATAGATATTGCAGAAGTTTTCAAATTGCTGCACAGACTGCAGCATAATGAGAAAAAAATTCTGGAATATACCGCAAGAATATCCAAGATAGAAAGTGCGGGAGATAAGCTTTACCGGGAGGAAGTCGCCCAGTTATTCGCTACCGTTAAAGATCCCATAGAGATAATAAAATGGAAGGATATTCTCGAATATCTGGAAAATACTCTTGACCACTGCGAATCGATAGGTGATATGATAAGAGGCGTGGTAATGAAATATGCATGAATTCCAGATATTGATTATACTTATTATTCTTCTGGCACTAATGTTTGATTTTATAAATGGTTTTCATGATACGGCAAACGCTATTGCCACGTCTGTTTCTACAAGAGCAACAAGTCCTCGTGCAGCAATAATAATGGCAGCTTTTCTTAACTTCTGCGGTGCCATGTATAGTACCGGTGTCGCCCACACGATAGGCGGCGACATAGTGAAATCGGCTGAACACGTTAATGAACTCATTTTGATTGCCGCTCTTGGCGGCGCTATTTTCTGGAATATTCTGACCTGGTGGTTTGCTTTGCCAAGCAGTTCATCACATGCACTTGTCGGCGGTATAATAGGTGCAGTATTAGTATCGGCTGGCAGCAGCGGTCTTAATTATTTTGGTATAGAAAAAATAGTACTTTCCTTGATTTTGTCACCGGTCATAGCTGCCATTACCGGTTGTGCGGTCATGACACTTTTGTTTATAATATTCGGCAGGTGTAAACCTTCCTCAATAAATAATAAATTCAAGAAAATGCAGATTTTTTCTGCAGCTATGATGGCATTTTCTCATGGGTCCAATGACGCGCAAAAATCAATGGGTATTATTACACTCGCTCTTTTAAGTGCGGGATACATACAGGTGTTTGATGTACCAACTTTTGTAAAAATTATGGCAGCTGTAGCTATGGCCTGCGGCACGGCTGTGGGTGGCTGGAAGATAATAAAGACGGTGGGCGGCAAGATATTTAAACTTGAACCTATCAGCGGCTTTGCTGCGGATTTGAATTCGTCAATTATAATTTTTTCTGCTACATTGATGGCTTTACCGGTGAGCACCACGCACGTTGTTTCAGGCTCCATAATGGGTGTTGGGACCGCAAAAAGGGTCAAGGCCGTGCGCTGGGGAGTTGCCAAGCAAATGTTCATAGCATGGGTTTTGACTATCCCCTCTACAGCTGCTGTCGCTGCAATTATTTACAAATTATTGAAATTATTTTTTTAAAAAAACATATTATTGTGATAAAAGTCTAAAAAGGTAAGTATTTGCGCTGATTTAGGCTTTTATTTATTATGAAAAGGAGCTGAAAGCAGTGTCTGCAAAACATATCAACAGCCGAATACGCCGGATAATAGACAGTATAAATAACAATTATATACTTCCCATAACGGCCGTAAAGATAAATAATACATTAAAAGATCTTCAGTCAGATATTAAGGATTACAGAACTCTGGAGCTGGTAGATATGAATTGTACAGAAGGAATAGCAATCTATAGGCGCAGCGTGCTTTTTCTTTTGATGGCAGCACTGAAAAAGATAGAGCCAAACGCTGAAGTGACAGTGGAGCATTCTATGAATAACGGTATATATTGCAGAATACTGCCCGTTTCTCTCGTCACAGATCAAAACATAGAAAAATTATCCGCAAAAATGCAGGAAATGATTGATCAAAACTTACCTATAGTCAAGAAATCATTAAGAAAAAAGGAAGCCATTCGTTTCTTTAAAAATAATAAGCAGGATGCGAAAGCTGCCTTAATAAAATCGTTGAAACAAGATTTCGTGAGTATTTATTGCTGCGACGACTATTATGATTATTTGTATGGACCGATGCTGCCTGAAACAAGTGAATTAAAGCTCTTCGCTATAGATTGTTATTTGTCTGGTATAGTGGTCCGCACACCAGAGCTTTCCAGTCCGTGCGAGCTGCCGCCAAAACAAAATCAGGAAAAACTTTCTGCTCTTTTAGCAGAAGCTGGTAATTGGGCTGGTATACTGCATTGCGATTATGTCAATGAACTTAACAGTTATATAAAAAACCAGCATGCCGGTGAATTGATACGCATATCTGAAGCACTTCAAGAAAAAAAAATAGCCTATATAGCTGACATAATAGCCAAAAGCACTAAAAAAAGACGTGTTATTTTCATTGCAGGTCCTTCTTCTTCGGGGAAAACGACCTTTGCGCAACGCCTGCGCATACAGCTTTTGGTCAATGGGATGCGTCCTGTTTCTCTTTCAATGGACGATTACTTCCATGATCGCGAGCATACACCCTTCACCGAAAAAGGTGAATATGACTTTGAATCATTCGGAGCAATAGACAGTGACCTTCTCAATGAACAAATTCTGGCGCTCTTGGCAGGAAAAGGAATTGATGTACCTAAATATAATTTCATCACGGGGAAAAAAGAATGGCCTGGACGCAGATTTTCTCTCTTAACTGATCAGCCTATTATAATTGAGGGCATACATGGCCTAAATCCAAATTTGACTAAATCTCTTCCTGAGGATAAAATATATAAAATCTACATAAGTGCTTTGACGCAGCTAGGGATAGACAGTCATAACAATATCCCGACTACGGTGGCCCGGCTTATACGCCGTATTGTCCGTGATTACCAATTTCGTGGATCATCCGCATTAAAGACAATCAAACAGTGGCCGGAGGTGCGTGCCGGAGAAGAAAAAAATATTTTCCCATATCAGGAAAATGCAGATATTATGTTTAATTCCGCACTTATTTATGAACTTGCCGTATTAAAAAAATATGCATATCCGCTGCTGGAAAAAATAAGCGACGAGGTTCCCGAATACAGTATGTCTAGAGAACTGCTGAATTTTTTAAGTTTTTTCCGTGATATCCGCACTGAAGATGATATTCCTAATAATTCCATTTTACGGGAATTTATCGGCAGATCGTGCTTTTTTTAAACAGCAATACAACAGCTTATTCAGGAGGTCTGATTTTGGAAATTGATATTAGTCGGAAAGTAGGTCTCACTATAAAATTTGCGTTGCCGGCAGTGATTTTTATTGCTGTCCTGCTGAATATATGCATATGGCTGTATGGTCAGCATAATGCGTATATTGAATTTTACGACGCACGTGTCGTAGGAACATTTTTACAAACGAAAACGCTCACTGACGGCACACTGGAAAAATTACTGGTAAAAGACGGGGAAGATATTACCACAGGACAAGCTATAGCACAGATACGTCCAAATGTAACACAAAAGGATATTGATAATCTGCAGCAAGCCGTTGATCAGGCACAGCAGCAGTATGATAATATGGTCAGCCTGAGTAAGCAGGGCTCGACGCGGACAATAACGCAGCCAGCTGTATCAGGTACTTCTAATGTCGATGATGGTTCATACCAGGCAGCACTGGCTAATGAAAGCAAAATGAAGAATCTTTACGATCTCGGCGCTGTGAGCAGAGCCGAATATGACAATGCAGCCGCGGCTGTTGAATCAGCCAGAGCAGCTATGGCACCACGACCTTCAGTGCCTGCGTCCAGCAGTGTAATTACCACGCCCAGCGGTGTTACACAGGAAGATCTGCAGATGTCCCAGACAAGATTAAATCAAGCGAAAATGGCGCTTGACGAAGCACAAAAGAATACCGGGCTGACAGAATTACATGCGTCAGCCAGCGGAACCGCGTATTATACAGATGCACAAGAAGGTGCCGCTGTTAGTGCAGGACAAAATATTTTAAATATCGCTACATCAAATTATCTATGGCTGGAGATAAAAACCACAGAACAGCAGGCCGTGAAATTACAGGAAGGTTCATATGCTGAATGTAAAATCAACGGAGAAAGCATTGGCGGCACTGTTGCCCAGATAATTCCGCCAGCCGCCGATGAAAAGGAATATACAGTAAAAATATTTATCCCTTCAGATAAAATGGGGGGCATGAGTCCGAACATGCTTGCCACAGTGAAAATACCAATAAAAAAATAGTGAAGAATGACAGCAGGTGAATTTATTTGCTACTAAAAAGACTGGAAGCGTATGGCTTCAAATCATTTGCCGACAGAATAGAAATTGAATTTGATAAAGGCATTACGGCTGTGGTTGGTCCGAACGGAAGCGGTAAAAGCAACATAACAGATGCTGTAAGGTGGGTGCTTGGGGAACAGAATATACGCAGTCTCCGCGGCAGCAAGGCAGAAGATATAATATTTGCCGGAAGTTCATCAAGAAAACCTTCTGGCGTTGCTCAGGTATCTTTGACATTTGATAACGAAGACGGCAGGCTGGCCCTTGACTTCCAGGAAATAACCATTTCCCGCCGACTTTTCCGCACCGGTGAAAGCGAATTTTATATCAATAAATCCCGCTGCCGACTGAAAGATATATATAACTTGTTCGCTGATACAGGTCTTGGAAAAGATTCTATAAGCGTCATCAGTCAGAATAAAGTAGATGAAGTACTTAACGCCAAACCGGAAGATCGGCGGCTTTTATTTGAAGAATGCGCCGGCATCACAAAATATCGCGATCGAAAAAAAGAATCTGTAAAAAAACTGGAAAACACACAGCAAAACGTCTTACGCATAAATGACATCATAACAGAAATAGAAAAACAGCTCGAACCGCTGTCTCTTGAAGCCGAAAGGACCGTGCGCTACAATGAATTAAAAAGTAAAAACGATACTTATCAGCTGTCATATATTCTATGCAGTTATGAAAAATTTTCCAGTGATGAGAAAAACAGTACAGAACAATTTGAATTATTACAGCAAAAGCAATCGAATATGCAGGCAGCTATGGATGTGTTGGAAGCAGAAAGTTCTTCTCTTGAGGAAAATATTGCATCACTAGAAAAAAACATGAATGATGCCGAATTTCACAATCGCAAACTCACAGAGGAAATTAACCGCAACCGCAGTAAATGCACTGTTCTTGAGGAACGAATAAAACAGAACAGTCATTCTCTGTCCGGATTGAAAGCTTCTATGGAAAATATGCATACACAAAAAAGAGAAGCTGAAGAAAAGCTGGCAGTCTTAAAAAACGCTCTTGAAATAACAGCCAAAAACAAAGTGCTTACTCAAAAAGCTCTTTTTTCTACAAATGCATCTGTAAAAAGTATAGAAGAAAAAATATATTCCAAAGAAAATTCTCTGCGGAAATACAGGCTCCAGCTCGAAGAAAACAGGCGCCGTTTCGAAGAACAGGAGCATCGGCTGACACTCCTGCGCCACGATCTGACAGAAAAAGAAAAAGTGCTTAAGGAAAAAAAGCACAATACCTTAAAATTAAACGATGATCAAAAGCTGATTTCTGAAAAGCTCGAATATGTTTATAAAGAATTATCCGTGCTTAAATCATGCAGCAAGGACATCGAAGCAAAAACAGTATCTTTGCAAAAAGAAAAAGAAACGGCTCAAGGGAAATTGCGTTCCGCAGAGGAACACAGCAAAGATTTATCACAAAATATCAACAGGATCGAAGAGCGCATAAAAATTCTTGGCAACATGCAAAAAGCATATGAAGGTTTCGGCAACGGCGCAAAAAAAATACTGACAGCTGTTGATCATTTGTGGCATGAAGGGATATGCGGACCTGTGGCTGAACTGATCAGCGTTGATCAGCCATATATTACCGCAATACAAATTGCTTTAGGCAGCAATATTCAAAATATAGTCACGGATGATACAGATACTGCCAAAAAGGCCATAGAATTTTTAAAAAGGCTAAAATTAGGACGTGTTACATTTCTGCCCGTTTCTGTCATAAAACCGCACAAAAATATACGTGAAAATCTGTTTGACTGTCCCGGTTTTATAGATTATGCCGACAAACTGGTCAAAACAGATAAGAAATATGGCGGCATCATAGAAAATCTTTTGGGCCGCACGATCATTGTTGATAATATTGATCATGCATTGGCTTTAGCAAAAAGGAAAAATTATTCTTCCCGCATAGTCACTATTGAAGGTGAAATAATTCATGCCGGCGGTGCCATGTCCGGCGGCAGTTTTAGAAAAGAGCTAAGTTTTCTGAATCGAAGTGAAGAAATAAAGCAGCTTATTGCTAAAAATGAAGTTACTGTAAGTGAGCTTCTTTTAGCCAAAACAAATTTGACACAACTGATGGCACAATTATCTTTAATTGAAAACAAAATAGAAAAAAATCACAAACAAACCCAGCAGTATAAGTTAACTTGTGCGGAAAAGGACGCAACAGCAGCACATTTGCGCACGGATATTGACAAACTGAAGCTGACTCTGAAAGAAACCGCTGCAGCGGCTGACAGATTAGAAAATGAGATAAATTCACTGAAACTGCTCTGTGAGACAGAGTCCGCTCACAACATTGGAGAAAAAAATAATACCAACGATACAGCTTACTTCGAAAAACTGGAGCAGGAAATTGCGGAATACAAGACAAAACAAAAAAAATTGCAAATGCTGCTGCTCGAACAAACTTCATCATTTGCTTCTCTGGAGCAAACTTTAAAAGGCAGCAGAGAAAAAATTGATTTGATCGAACAGGAATCTAAACGCTGTGATATATCATTGAAAAATAATCTTGCTGAACAGACAGATCATCAGACAACAATTGACGAAAGTGTCCGAGAATTACAGGAACTGCAATTCTCAAGCAAAAACTTACAGCAGCTTCATTTTTCAGGCCGGCAGGAATACGATAAAATATATAAAATGCTTATGGATACCCGTGTAAAAAATAAAGAATTGGCAGATAAACGCAAAAAAAATGCAGGAGAGATGGCTTCCGTACAGGAAATTATCCACCAGGCTGATTTAAAACTAACCAAAATCTCTTTCGAATTGAGCCAATGCGAAAAAAAATTACAGGAAGAATATCAATTGTCGCCTCAGGCTGCGTTAACACATAAAGCAGATATACCGGAAGATGTGTTGCTGAAAGAAATAAAAAGGCTGCAAAATGAATTGGCGGATATGGGTGCTGTAAATCCTAATGCTGTGAAGGAATATGATGCCTTATACGAACGCTGCAAATTTATGAAAACGCAGCTTGAAGATCTTTTGGCAGCAAAAATAAACCTGCAAAGAATAATTGATCAAATGGATCTGACCATGACTAAACAGTTTAAGGAAGCTTTTACACTGATAGGGGAATACTTTGATGATATTTTCGAAAAACTGTTTGGCGGAGGCAAGGCCAGATTGTTGCTGACTGCGCCTGACGATGTTCTTTCATCCGGTGTAGAGATAGTAGTGCAGTCACCTGGCAAAAAAACACAGAATCTTGCTCTGCTTTCTGGCGGTGAAAGGACACTTACTGTCATAGCGCTATTATTTTCTTTTCTGCAATACAGTCCGGCCCCTTTTTCGGTACTCGATGAAATAGACGCACCTCTTGATGAAGCAAATATAAGGCGGTTTGGGGCTTTCCTGAGAGATTACGCGGCAAAGACACAGTTTATTATCGTTACACACCGCCGAGGCACTATGGAAGCCGCTGATGTCATGTATGGCGTTACTATAGAAGATGCGGGTATCTCTAAAATAATTTCCGTAAAAATGGAAGAAGGAGAAAATGAATAAATGGGATTTTTTAATAAATTGAAAAGCAGCCTGACAAAAACACGGAAATCTTTTACTGAAAAAATTGAACAATTGGTTATCGGATATGCTGATATAAATGATGAGTGCCTTGATGAATTGGAGGAAATACTTATTTCCGCCGATGTCGGTGTTCATACGACAATGAAGCTTATGGATGATGTCCGTTCCGGTATAAAAAAGAAAGAAATAAATTCTCCTCAGGATCTGCATCCTTTTTTGATAAAGCATATAAGCACCATTCTTTCTTCAGGAGAAAATAGCCCTGCAGCTGCGCTGACAGGACCCACGGTTATTCTTGTTATTGGCGTAAACGGAGTGGGAAAAACTACTACCATAGGAAAGCTTGCCAAGTATTACAAAAATGAAAATAAATCTGTAATTTTGGCGGCAGCTGACACTTTTCGTGCTGCGGCGATCGATCAGCTGCAAATATGGGGCAAACGTGCCAATGCAGATGTGATAGCACATGGAGAGGGAGCAGATCCTGCCGCCGTTGTTTTTGATGCTGTAAAGGCAACCATATCACGGCAAACAGATATTCTTATTATTGATACGGCCGGTCGGCTTCATACCAAAACAAATCTTATGGATGAACTTAATAAAATGTATCGAGTCATCAAGCGTGAAATACCGGCAGCGCCGCACGAAACACTTCTTGTTCTTGATGCCACAACAGGGCAAAATGCCATACATCAGGCAGAGCTTTTCACAAAAGCTGCCCCTATATCAGGCGTCATCTTAACCAAACTTGATGGTACTGCAAAGGGCGGAGTTGTTGTGGGGATAAAGGAAGCACTGTCTATGCCCGTAAAATGGATTGGCGTAGGTGAAGGTGAGGATGATCTCCAACCCTTCAATGCAGAAGAGTTTGCTGCGGCACTATTTGAAAAGTGACACATATTAAAGAAGGCTCGCCGGAAAATTTCCGGCGAGCCTTCTTTAATATGTCATCAAGCTTCATCATCGGTAATGGCTTTCGTTCCCTGAGTACCGGTACGGATACGCATAGCATTATCAATAGTATAAACAAAAATTTTACCGTCACCAACCTGATCAGTACACAACACCTTTTGCGATACAGACAGTATCTGCTCCACAGGCACATCACAGACTACGGTTTCCAGCTTTATTTTGGGCACCAAATTTATAGAATATTCTCTTCCTCTGTAAACTTCCTTATGCCCCTTTTGCAATCCGCAGCCATAAACCTGGCTTACTGTCATTCCTTCTACACCAATGCTGTTCAATGCACTCTTTAATTCTTCCAGTTTGTTGGCACGAGTGATAATCTCTATCTTTGTCATTTTAGACATTTGTTTTCCCTCCTAAAATTATAATTTTATATTTGTTTACTATTATAAAACAAAATCAGAAGCTTTGCAGAAAAAATTATAATTTAATCTATCTTAGTAAGGTCACTTTGAATGCCGAGAGATTCACCGGTCATGATGGACTGTGAATAAGCACGTTCACCATGTTCCACGATATCAATACCCGATACTTCTTCCGCTTCATCTGCTCTGAACGGAGTAATCGCATTGACAATTTTATATAGTATAAATGTACCGATACTGCCCAAAAGATAAGCCACAATTATAGATATAATCTGTGCCGTCAAAAGATTACCGTCACCATAAAACAGACCATTGGCACCGGCCGGATTAACTGCCGTAGTAGCCCATAAACCTGTTGCAATCGCTCCCCAGGTACCGCCTATGCCATGTACACCAAAAGCATCCAACGAATCATCGTAACCAAGTTTTGCTTTTAATACTGCCACAGCAAAGTAACATACAATACCTGCAATAAGACCTATGATTACAGCAGGCATCGGTGCGACAAAACCTGCCGCCGGTGTAATGGCCACCAGACCGGCTATACATCCGGATGCAGCACCCAGAATTGTCGGTTTTCCATTCTGAATCCATTCACAGACTACCCATGATATGGTAGCCATAGCTGCCGCAGCTTGTGTAGCTACAAATGCGCTGGCAGCCAATTCATTTGCACCCAGTGCACTGCCTGCATTAAAGCCGAACCACCCGAACCAAAGAAGTGCAGCGCCCAAAACAGTCATGGGTAAATGATGCGGCAAGATTGGCAGTTTCCCATAACCGCGTCTTTTACCTATCAAAATACAAAGTGTTAATCCTGATACCCCTGACAAAATATGAATTACAAGGCCGCCGGCAAAATCCAGCGCACCCAGTTCAAAAAGTTTACCGCCGCCCCAAACCATATGAGCCATCGGATTGTATATAAAAATAGCCCATAAGAGCATAAATAAAGCATAAGCTTTAAATTTTACTCTTTCAGCGAATGCCCCTGTAATAAGAGCAGGCGTGATAACCGCAAACATACATTGGAAGATGATAAAAGCCAATTCAGGAATAGATGTGCCCGTCCAGATTTGACCGGCCGTTCCTGCCAGACCTATTTTATCAAGAGATCCTATTATACCAGGAATTACTCCAGTCGCATCATCGCCGAATGCCATCGTGTAGCCCAGTATAATCCATTCTACGGATATAAGTCCTACAATAAAGAAGCTGTGCATAATTGTAGTCAACACATTTTTACTTCTTACCATACCGCCATAAAAGAAGCCGAGACCAGGTGTCATAATGAAAACCAATGCGGCACTGACAAGCACCCATGCCGTGTCTCCGCTGTCAAGCTTAGGAGCCTCTTCAGTGGCTGCAAAGGCTATCGGTGTTGTCATTAACAGCAACATAAATGTTGATAAAAACACAGACCAGAGTTTTTTCATATAAATCTTTCCTTCCTTTTTCTATTGCAATAAGAGCATGGTACAACATTAATATTTTCCAGAATTATGATACCTTTGTCATATGCTGCACCATAAATGTCCTTTTGCAAAAATATCCTATACAACAAAAAAAGCACAGCCCCCATAACAGATATTTTCTGTTATATAGGCTGCGCTGCCTTCATGTATGATGTTATTGATTATATATTCTTCATATTTTTTTGTCAAGTACTTTATTAACTTTTTTAAGTTAATTATTCATTTATCTATTAAATAATTTGGATATCAGCAAAAATATTCATAAAAATAAAGTCCTATAACACAATAATAAAATAGATGAGAAATATTAAGTATATTCAATGACTTCAGGACTTTGTAAAGTCTCTTTCTTTGCAAGATTTAAAATACTTTAGTGGTCGGTAAAATATTTAATAGTTTTTATAAATGACATAAAATAGAAAATTATATTGTAATGTATACATAATACAAAATTAAATTTATTGCATAATTCATGAAAAAATAATAAAATAATAACTTGTGAATTATAAGTATTTATATATATCAATACAATTATATAAAGGTAAAATCAGTTTTTTATTTATTTTGTTAATTTTAAATTACAAAATTACAAAATATTTTTTTAGAATTACTGATTATATCTTGAAGGGAGTTTATTATGCATTCAGAAAAAAGATTACCTGGCTTGAGTACACAAATTCTGATCGGTCTTATTTTAGGTGCGGCCTTTGGCTATTTCTTCCCCGAAATAGGAAAACAGCTCAGACCCGTTGGTGACGGTTTCATACGTATGATAAAAATGATTATTGTGCCGCTTATTTTCAGCACATTAATAATGGGTATAGCCGGTACAGGTGATTTTAAAAAATTAGGACGTCTCGGAGGCAAGGCAATCATTTGGTTTGAACTTGCAACTACTGTTGCTTTGGCAATAGGTCTGATAGTCATCAACTTTACACAACCCGGTGTAGGTGTAAATATTGCAGTAAGTGCTGACGCGGGTGCCAAAGCAGCAGAAGCGGCACACAAATCCATCAGTATGATTGACTATGTGCTGCACATAATTCCGACTAATATAGTTGATGCTTTCGCCCGCAGTGACATGCTGCAGATAATTTTTTTCGCATGTTTTTTTGGTGTAGGGGTGGCACATATCGGCAAAGATGGTGAAAAAATTGTTTCACTGTGCCGCAGCGTGGCAGAAGCTATGTTCAAAGTGACCGGTTACGTTATGAACCTGGCTCCTATAGGTGTTTTTGCGATGATCGCATACACAGTTTCCAGTTTCGGGATAGCGATGCTGATTCCGCTGGGCAAGCTTATCCTATCAGTACTGCTTGCCACAGTTCTTTTCATAATTGTTTTAGTGACTGCTGCCAGTCTCATCACTCGTCTCAATTTTTTCCACGTATTGAAAGCCCTGAAGGAAACACTGCTGCTTTCTTTTTCCACTGCGAGCAGTGAAGCTGCCTTGCCGATCGCCATGCAGCGTCTTGAACAGCTGGGCGTCCCCAAAAATATTGTAACGTTTGTTATGCCGACAGGTTATTCCTTTAATTTAGATGGTTCTACTTTATACAGCTCCGCTACTATTTTGTTTATTGCTCAAATATATGGCATACCGCTTTCTTTGGGACAGCAGCTTTTAATCATGCTTACATTAATGCTTTCCACAAAAGGAATTGCAGGAGTTCCCGGTGCCGGTTTTATTGTTGTGGCTGCAACAGCGACAGCTTTTAATCTTCCTGCCGAGGGGGTAGCTATTATTTTGGGGATTGACCGTATTCTTGATATGATACGGACAACCTGCAATGTTTGCGGAAACTGTGTAGCTACTGTACTTGTTGCATTTTGGGAAAATGACCTGACAAAAGAAACATTTGAAAAATCATATGTGGAAAATTTTCAGTTCAAAGCTTCGCCGAAACTTCATTCATGATTATTTGAATGAATCTATTTTCATACAGCATAAACATTTAAGGCAGACAGGAATTTTTTTATTTTCCTGCCTGCTTTAATTTTGTTTAAAATTTACTGATCCTGTCCTACTAATTCAATTTATTTTCTAAAACAGATATAAAAAGCTTAATGAATATGGTAATATTTTAGATAGAAAATACAAATCAAACGGAGGAAAAGAATGTTTACGCTTCATTTTAAAAGATATTTGCAAATTTTTATTGGCTGCCTTTTAAGCGGCGCTGCCGTAAATATTTTTCTTATACCATCACAGCTTTTGTCTTCCGGCATAAGCGGGATTGCCATTATTTTATATTATATGTTCAGTCTTCCCATAGGTGTTCAGCTGATAATATATAATCTTCCTATTGTTTATCTGGCCTATAGGGTTTTTGGCAGGCTTTATGCCATTGATACGATCATAGGCATGACCTTGTTTTCATTTTCTATTGATGCGACCAGTTTTTTAGGCAGCTATAATTTCATAGATAACCGAATGCTTGGTTCAATTTTCGGCGGAGTCCTTTCCGGTATAGGATTTGGTATTATTTTTCGGGCCGATTCCAATACAGGCGGGCTTGATGTAGTGGGCGCAGTGATAAAAAAATTTTATTCCTTTGATGTCGGTACAGCCATATTTACACTTAATCTGGTGGTAATTTTTATAGGTATGGTTATGTTCGATATAAACACCGGACTTTTTACTTTGATATGCACTTATGTCTCCGCAGAAATGACGAACAAAGTTGTTGCGGGCTTCAACAGAAAAAAATCCATTATGATAATATCCCCCCGTGCTGAGCAAATTGCTCCTTTAATAATGCAGTATTTAAACAGGGGTGTGACTTTTTTCCGCGGCGAAGGCGCTTTTACCAGACAGCCAAAAAATATAATGTTTGTCGTCGTAAGTTTAACACAGGTCGGCAAAATAAAATCTATAGTCCATGCACTTGATCCTGTCGCATTTATGATTGTTTCAGATGCATCAGAAGTAGCGGGACGAGGCTTCACGCTCAAAAATATTATTCCTCAGGAAATTATAGACAGACAAAACGATTATGAGGATAATGACAGCCAATACTGAAAATCAGAGAACTCATTATTTACAGTATTACATTTAACTGGTATAATTATTTTTTAGGCATATTTACATATTATTTATAAGGAGATGAATGATAAATCTCTGCAGAGATTTATCCATATATGAGAGAAAACTATTCAGTATATCTTCCTCAATACAGTGTTGGTCCGCAGTGTTATGATGAAATAGGCGCAGTCACACGTTATTTTGGCAAAAAGGTCACTATTATCGGCGGCAAAACAGCTTTGCAGAAAGCTGAATCCTCAATAAAGAAAGCAATAGACAAAACTGATCTCGAATATCTGGACACTGTTTGGTATGGAGGCAATTCTACCGAAAACAACTTAAAAGCAATGCTGAATCATGAGGCTGTAAAAAATGCAGATATTATTTTTGGTGTCGGCGGGGGCAGGGCTGTAGATACTGCAAAAGCCGCAGCGGATACGCTTGATAAGGCTTATTTTTCTTTTCCTACCGTGGCATCAAATTGTGCTCCGACGTCGGCAATATCAGTTTTATATAACGATGATGGATCATTGTCAAGATATTATTTTACTAAAAAGTGTCCCTTGCATGTATTTATAAATACAAAAATCATCGCTGATTCTCCTGAGGAACTCTTATGGGCAGGCATAGGCGATGCTCTTTCCAAGGAATGTGAAGTTGAATTGGCTACACGAGGCAAAGCTTTATTCCATACCCCGCTTATCGGATTAAAAGCTGCAGCTGCCTGTACAGATCCTTTACTGGAATTTGGTGAGGAAGCACTCAGATCTATAAGGAAAAAACATCCCGGTTTTGAGTTTACACAGGTCATTTTAGATATTATAGTGAGCACAGGTATCGCATCCAATATGACATGTTCGGCTGTAAACAACAAAATTGAATATTATTATAATTCCTCATTGGCGCATTGTTTTTATAATGCTTACATGGCTCTCCCGCAGGGACATGATTACCGCCATGGCGCAGTCGTTTCCTATGGTGTGCTTGTATTGCTTACATACGACGGACAAATAGAAATGCGTGATAAGATCGCTGCTTTCAATAAAAAACTTGGTCTGCCGGTAACTTTGGAAGAAATCGGGATCAGTGAAGAACACGAAATTGACGTAATTATAGAAAAGGCTCCCGAAATAAATGAATGGACCTGCGTTCCCTACAAGGCAGATCAAAAGAAATACAAAGAAGCTATTTTAGCTGTCAATGAATACGGTAAAAGTCTATAAAGAATATTGCATAAAAAAGCTGCCCTCCGCCAGTTTAGATTTAAATCTAAACTGGCGGAGGGCAGCTTTTTTATGTAAAATCCATGCTTTTCAAATTTAAATGTTCATATTTTTTATATAACTTGCCAAAACATCTACTCTCTGTTCACGCAGCCATTCGCCTATCTGTTTTCCTTTTAAGAACGCCGGCCGTTTTTCCATATCTATGGAGTGAAACAATTCAAGTATCAAATGAATATTCTTCAGATAAGCAGGCAGCATTTTATTATCTGCACTGATAATAGTGCAAAAACCATCTGCACCGAGCGGATTTTTTTCTATTGCAATGAGCAGATCTACTATTTTTCCAAACTTAACCAATCGAGCTGCCCGCATATGTTCCCTTATTGTAAACGAAGCTCCATAATACCAATGTGAAGGCAGCGTCATTCGTTTATGCCATCGATCAAGGGCAATAATTCCGCTTTTTTCATGTCCATAATGGTGGGGCAGCATATTTTGAGGTGTAAGCCCTTTCCCCAAGTCATGACAAAGAGCTGCAAAACGTACGGCAGCATCATCTGTACTTGCCGCGACTGTATCAAGAATAAGCATTGTATGCTCAAAGCTGTCTCCTTCCGGATGATAAAAGCAAGGCTGAGTCTGTCCCGCCAGAGCAGCTATTTCAGGAAATACAATATCCAGCAATGCAGCCTTCTTCAAATAGCGAAAAAAAACAGAAGGAGTTTGCGCGGACAGCGCACGGGATAGTTCATTCATAATGCGTTCTGCAGGTTCTCCCCGCAATTCGGCACCGCATTCTTTCATTTGTTTTACAGTAGCTTCTTCTATAGTAAAATCAAATTCAGCAGCCTGTCGGGCAGCACGCAGTGCCCTGACAGGATCCTCCTGAAAATGTATCGATGTTGCACAGATAATTTTATTCTTGATATCTTCACCGCCGCTGAAAGGATCTATTATTATTTTTTCCGGCAGCTTAAAGGCAATGCTGTTCATACGGCTGTCACGCCGAAACAAATCATCCTCTATGGCAATATCTTCATTATAGCTGACTGTAAACCCCTTGTATCCATGCCCGTGTTTTAATTCTCTTCTGGCGAAAGCAATCTCACATTTTTTTCCGTCAACTTCGAGTAAATACACCGGAAAAGCTCTACCGACTTTTTTTGCATCAGGAAAAAGCATGCAAAAATCAATTTCCCGCATCTTGCATAAAACATAATCTTTATCCTTTGGCATTTTTCCTGCCAGCTTATCTCTTATCCATCCGCCTACTATATATATTTCACCGCCGTGTGCAGTTATATACTCGACCATTTGTTCTTCCGTCAAAACATATTGCCTCCAGAAATATATCCTTATCAGTTTATACGGCGTGCTCCCTTATTATCTATATCCAGAATAAGGTAATGTGAATCTACCTGATATTTACTGAAGGCAGCTACCATCGCCCTGCCTATCTGTTCTTCTTCATGCACGGCAAAAGCTATCAGCGAAGGTCCGGCGCCGCTTATGGCAGTGCCAAGCGCTCCTGCCGCTTTTGCAGCATCAAAAACTTCATACATGCCGGGAATCAGGTCTGCTCTGTACGGTTGATGTAATTTATCATTAAAAGAATGTGAGAGGACATCAATATTTCCCGTACACATAGCTGCTATAAGACTGGATACATGCGCTACATTGAATACTGCATCACTCATTGAAACAAATTCGGGAAGAGCTTTTCTGGCCTTTTTGGTAGAAAGAAAAAATTCCGGTACGGCTACTATCATTTTCAAATCAATTTTGGGCAGAAAGGAAAGCGTCTTCACCACATTTTGTTCACACAAGCTGACCGTCATTCCACCAAAAATTGCCGGTGCCACATTGTCCGGATGGCCCTCCAGTGCAGTAGCCATTTCCAGTACAGATTGCCGGTCAAAAGGTTCACCGAGTGCACAATTCGCTGCAGTAATACCGGCAACTATTGCAGCGGCGCTGCTCCCCAAGCCACGAGAAAGCGGAATATTATTATGCATCTTAATTTGTGCGCCTTCGTAAGCAGCGTCTGTTTTTTCTACTACACTTTTTACTACTTTCCATATGAGATTTTTATCATTTTCCGGTAGATATCCCGTGCCTTCACCGGATATTTCTATTTCCAGCTTATTTTCTCTTAAAAGAGTAAGTTCTAATTCATTATAAATATTGCAGGCTATTCCCAAGGCGTCAAAACCCGGACCGCAGTTGGCCGTTGTCGCGGGGACCTGCACTTTTACGGTTTCACTTTTATTCAATATATTATGCCTCCTGACCTGTAGGTTCTTCTACACGGATCACGTTGCATATTTTATCAACTGCGGACAATTTATTAAGTACCTGCTCAGCTTGGCGGATTTTCGCTTCCTCCACTTTATGGGTCACAGCTACTATTTCCGCTTTATTCTTAACTTTCCTTTTTTGAATCACTGCACTCAGACTGACACCTGTCTGCCCGAATGCCATGGCAATCGCACCGAGAACTCCCGGCTGGTCATCAACCAGAAGACGTACATAATACGATGACACAGTCTGCTCAATAGGACAGAAATTTTTATGTTCATAACAGGTGCAGCGTATCCTGCCAAAACGGTCCTTCACTATATCTCTTGCCACATCAACAACATCTGCGATCACAGCCGAAGCGGTAGGCAATTGTCCTGCTCCGCGTCCATAAAACATCGTTTCCCCGACTGCATTGCCCTTTACAAAAATAGCATTGAATTCATTGCGGACAGCAGCAAGAGGATGGGACTGAGGCAAAAGAGCCGGATGAACTCTGACATCTATGCCCTTTTCGTCATCTCGTGAAATTGATAATAATTTTATTGTGTAACCTAATTCCTTGGCATAAGCAATATCCTCAGGAGTTATTTTAGTTATGCCCTCAACATGGACTTTATCTAAGCCGACTCTGCTGTTAAACGCTATGGAAGCTAAAATAGCTGTTTTGCGGGCTGCATCCAGGCCGCCCACATCGGCAGTCGGATCCGCCTCCGCATAACCTTTTTCCTGTGCCGCTTTTAAAACTTCATCGTAGCTCGCGCCTTCTTCACTCATTTTAGTGAGCATATAGTTGGTAGTCCCGTTGACAATACCAATTACCTCTGTCAGTTTATTTGCCGTAAGGCACTGCTTCAAAGGTGTGATGATAGGTATTCCTCCGCCGACACTGGCTTCAAACATGAAATCAACATCGCTGGCTTCTGCGGCGGCAAACATATCTTTACCAAATTGAGCAACCACGTCTTTATTGGCTGTCACTACATTTTTGCCCGACTGCATAGCCCGCAGCATATATTCACGTGCCGGATGTATTCCGCCAAGCAGTTCAATAACAATCTTTATCTCAGGATCATTCAAAATATCCTCTATATTATCTGTAACAGAAATAGACTGAGGTAAATCACGCTTTTTTTGAGCATCCCGTACCAACACACGTGAAATGATAATTTGTGCACCGACCTTTGGTGTTATTTCTTCAGCATTTTCTGCCAAAACTTTAATAACACCCGTACCTACTGTACCGCAGCCTAAAAGACCGACTTTTATAATACCACTCATTTAGTAAATATCCTTTCAAACGGCTTATGCCTGTCCCACTATTTCCAGTCGTCTTACTCCTTCGACCACACGGAGCTTATCGAGCAGGGCTTCAAGATCAATGTTCATATTTTCTGTTTCAATAGATAAAGTAACGTTGGCCATTCCCTGCAAAGGCAGCCCTTGATTGATCGTCAGTATATTTGCCGAATCGGACGATATTATATTCAGCACTTTTGACAGTACACCTTTTTTATGATCCAGCATAAAGGAAATTGATACTATCTTATTAAGGCTGGCTTCATAAAAAGGAAATACAGAATCTTTGTATTTATAGTAAGCACTGCGTGATAAGCCTGTAGAAGCTATTGCTTCATTTATTGTAGCTGCATCACCACGCTTAAGCATTTCATTGACTTTGATGGTTTTCTTTATTGCAGTAGGCAGAATATCTTCCTTTACAAGGAAAAACCCTGTATTTTTATTATTGATAATCTGTTTTCTTTTTCGCATTTAAATCCTCCGTGTTTATAGAATGGATAATATTATTCTCAGGGAGGAATCTCCCCGTGCTATTATAACGTGTTTTCAATGTTTTTTCTACCCCCTAGACAATATAATCTTACTGTTTTTTATATAAAAAAATTATTATAAGCTAGTGAAATTTTTAAATTGTATAAAAATATACACTCATGATGGAATAAAAAAAATTTTTTGCATGCATAGTATAACTATTTTCTTTTGTAAAAATGTTCTGCATCTATATTAATGAACTTGAATCATTTCACAGCAATAGCTGAACGAAAAGACTCTGCCGGTGGCAGAGCCTTTTCGTTCAGCTATTGCTTATGTCAATGCAGCGGAAGTGTGGGGGAGACCTCACTTCAAATATGCATTTGAACCAAAATATGTTAGTAAAATCATTTCTTGGATACAAAAACTTTCATTAGGCCCGAGTCCGTATACTGCGATCGCAGCTTCAGCTCCAGCGGTTCAAGTACATTCTCAAACCAGCGCGGTATATGAGTGCAGTTAATTTCAAGCACTTCAAAATTTCTCTTTTCCAAAAAAGGAATAAGCACATCGCTGGAATGAATATTATGATTTGACATTACTTCACAAATATCTATAAAATAATGACCTCTTCCCTTTGATACAGGATGATAGTCTGCCGCCGTCTGTGGTTTTTGGGCAGTTTTTTTCATGCCGCCGGCATGCTCCAATTCTGCGACCTGCCAAAGCACTTTTTCTGCGATACCTTCGAGACGCCAAAGATGGTAACCTGCATCTTCGAATATCATACGGTATATGGCCTTTCCGTCTTTTGCGAGCAGGATATGACAATCTGTGATAGTGCTGATATATTTTCGTAAAATTTTTCTTATCTGTGCTGCATCAGTGATATCTATCAAAGAATATTCACATTTTTCTATTTCATGCCATGCTGCGTGTTTATCCTGTTCATACAAGATAAGGTTACCCGATTCATTCATAGCAATGGTTCTGCCGTCATTATCCACCAAAGCTGCTATTCTCACAATAATTCACCATTCCTTATGAAAATCGGTCAAATATCTACAAAGCAGCAACACCGGTTTCTTCTGTACGGATGCGTATTGATTCTTCAAGAGGCATGATAAAAATTTTCCCGTCACCTATGCCGTAGTTTGTGCGGTTTACTTTTATTATTGCCTGTACTACTTTATCAGCATCAGCATCAGACACCAAAACAATCACCACTCTGCAGGGAAATGTCCTGGCTCCATTGATAAATTCTGTCATCAGCAATTCTGATTTATTATCGGCAGGATCAACCTTGGCTATAGACATTTTCCTTTTCGCGAGCAGCGTCTCATCTGTCACCCGCTTGCCTCTGCCTACTGCCTTGAAAGCAGTGAAACCTGGTATACCTATCTCCAATAAAGCCTTTTTAGTAGGACCTATTTTTTCTATGCGAATGGCAGCTATTATTTCTTTCATCACAGTGCCTCCGTCATAAGCCTGGTTTTCCGCTGGAAACAGTATAAACCTGTTCTAAACGGCTGATAAAAATCTTTCCGTCGCCGAAAGCTCCGCCATTGTCACTTTTCGCATACTTGATTATAATACCGACAACAGCTTCTCTGGCGGTATCTTCTACACCCAGCATCAGCATACATTTTGGTATTTCATCATAAATGCGTTCACCAAATTTTATCCCCTGCTGTTTACCGCGCCCAACAACATCGACAACAGTTACGGAATGGAAACCTGCTTTCGAAAGTTCTTCCAATAATAGCTCTTTCTTTTCCGGCCGGACAAATGCCTTAATCATTAACATAATGACACTTCCTTTCAAAATGGCTTGATCATGCAGCGATTATTTACTGTCACTTTATACTCTTAAACTCTGCTTTCGGACAAATTATCCAAAAATTTTTTCATATATTTTTGAATCGGTTCAAGCATAGGAATGTTATTCAAAATATATTCGGACGTTTGAACGTAATCACCGACAGTCATTTCGTCAGAGCAATGATGCAACAAATCTTTTATGGTATTTTCGCCGATCTCCAGATGAAATTGAAAGGCATAAACTGTCCCGCCATAGACAAAAGCCTGCTGTTTGCAGCCTTTACTCTGAGCAATGCTATAGGCATTGGGCGGCAATTGGCTGAATGTATCACCATGCCACTGAAATACAGTCATCTCTTCGGGAAAATCAGAGAATACCGATTCTTTTTTTATATTTTCATTGAATGTCACGGGCAGCCAGCCAATTTCTTTCTGCTCGTTTTTTGTTACTTTACCGCCCAAAACATCAGCTGCCAACTGAGCCCCCAGACATATTCCAATGACTATTTTACCGCTGTTTATACTTTGCAGAATAAATTCCTTTTCTTTTTTCAGCCAAGGATATTTATCTTCTTCGTAAATATTCATCGGACCGCCCATGACAATCAGCCAATCAAAATCTTTCTGAGCAGGAAAAGCATCCTCCTGATATATTTGCGTGTTGCTCAGCGGGTAACCATGTTCCTGCGCCCAATCCAAAATAATTCCCGGATGTTCAAAAGGAACATGCTGAATATAATGCAGTCTCATTAATGTTTTCCTCTCGGCAAAATGCATACATTTACTTACTGGACAGGTATTACCACATATTGAGAAGCCATTCCTTATTTTGGGTATATTCCATATCCGTAAACCATACATTAGCCATTTTTTCAGCCAGAAGCATGGCGCCTTCATATCCTACTGTAGCTTCTCTGTGATATCCGGCCCTGTCAAATACGGGGAAACCGACTCTCACCAACGGAACTTTATTATCCATTGCGATGAATCTTCCCTTGGAATGACCTAAAATAAGATCAAGCTTCAACCCTTTATTCTGCAAGCGATCTCCCAAATCCCATAAATCGGCATTGGTAACAATTTCCATATCGTAATCGACATTTTCCTGCAGCGCTTTAATACGGGAATCTTCACCATATTTGGTATTGTCATCCCCCAAAAGCAGCAGAACAGGTTTCATTTCTAAATCCAGGCAGAATTCTGCAAGACCTATAACAAGATCCGGATGACCATAGATAGCCACACGCTTATCCGCCAAAAACATATGTGCCACATCAGTAATCGCATCAATTGCAATGCCGCGTTCCTTTACAAGCGATGCCGGGATGGATTTGCCTGTAAGTTTTTTGACATTTTCCAAAAAAGTATCAGTGTTGCGTATACCGATAGGAGACGGTCCTATTACCGTAGGAATATCAAACTCATTTTCAAGATATTGTGCCGCTTTACCCACTTCATAACGATTAAGTGCTATCGTGCCTATTGCGCTGCCCGTATTTTCCAAGTCTTCCATAGTTGTGCTGCCATGTGCCACATGATTGCCGTCAGGCATGAGGGGTGCGTCAAATTCCTCAATATCAAAAATCACGTTAGCTTCTACATCCATTTCCGTCAGCAAATGCTTCAAGGTGCGTACATCGCCCGGATTCTGCCAGCCAGTCAGCAGATTCAGCTTTTTTGCTGCTTTATCTTTCTTGGCGAAATGTTTTATGATTTCTTCCACTGCTACATCATAGCCTGTCACATGACTGCCTTTAAAGCTTGGCGTATGAATAGGAATAAGATGCACTTCACGGCCGGCATACTTTTCTTTCAACAGTCCTTCATTAAGTTTCGTGACTACACCATCAACATCGTCACCGATTACTTCTGTTGAGCAGGTGGTTATTATGGGCACTATCTTAACATCCGGATAACGCATCAAGAGAACGTCGACTGCCTCTTCTACACGATGAACGCCTCCGAAAACAGCTGCATCTTCATGCAGAGAGGAAGATGCCAGCTCAAAGCTTTCCTTATAATGCTGGGAGAACCACAACCGCACGAACATTACACACCCTTGTCCACCATGCACGATCCCGATACAATCCTTTATACCAATACTGGCATATTGCGCGCCTGCCGGCTGACAGGTGAATATAGGATTTATTACACCTGTGCGCTCTTTTTCCTTTAATTCACAAGGCATTGCTGCGCCCCCCTTTTTCTTTGAACATACGTATGCAAATTTAACACAGCCAATACGGGATATGTCCGTTCCTGTCTGCCATTTCCAATCATTGCGGACAGGAGTGGACAATCCATCAGGCAAAATGATTTTTAATAATTAGGATTTTTCAGCTCTTCATTAAGCGAATTTGTAATCAGCTGGTAATCGAGTGTCTCTTTCAGCTTGCCCATCATGGCTTTTATATCATTGTCATTCATTTTCTGCAGCCAGGGAAAGCATTGCCATTCGTTTACCAATTCCTGTGCTTCAGCCCAGTAACAGCGATCCGCTAAAGTTTCTCTGCTGGTTTCTTCTTTGCAGAGTATCTGCGTAGCTTTGCCGATAATATTTTCGTTTTGTGATTTTCTATCCCACCCGCGGGAATTAAACTGCCAGAGGCAATTTTTCATAATATAATTCATCAGCGTATCTTTTCCGGCTTCTATAGTCATTTCCACGGTAATCTGCAACTCCTTTGTATAATTTAGACTGCCGCCTGTTTTCCCTTCATCGGATATTGTGGATATTCTCTGTCGCGCAGTCGTTTCAGGCTGTCGAATTCTCCCGTATATTCATGCATTTCTTTGGAATTCACAATAGATTCATCCAACTGCGTATCGGAAAACATTTGCCGTGTCATAAAGCCTTTATCTGTTTCTATTTCATCCTTGCTTATATCAACAAATGCCAATTGATGAATAGGTGAATATATTGCGTTATAAAGATCTCTGGCAAGTCGCACCCAACCTTCAAAACCTTTATACGGTCCGTTGTTATAAGCATGGACATTGACATAGGGAACCCGTATTTTTTTTGCTACTTCCCCCGGACGTTTCCCTGTGACTATAACATCCGGCTTTAACTTATACATTGCTTCAATACATTCAAGTTCGTTTGGATCATCAATTGCCAAAGCACCGACTTCGCACCGGGAAACACCTTTTTCCATGTCACCCTGATGTCCGAATTTGGTATATACGGATACTACTTCCAATCCCATTTCTTCATGAATGACATGAGCCCAATGCCAGAGTTTTGACCCACCCGGCCACAAGCATATCTTTTTACCCTTAAGTCTTGCCGCATACCAATCAAGTTCGGGTTTCCAGCGTTTTGTTTCTTCTTCTATAATGGCCTCAGCTCTGTCCTCAATACCAAAGAATAAGCCAATTTTACGCAAAGAGCCTGACAATGACTTAAAGCCAAAACCGTCAATATCCATACGCGGAATACCATAGCGTTTACGCAGTTCATCGCAGATATACTCTGCGGACCGGGCACATTCCAGTACATTGAGCTTTGCTCTATGCATAGCCCTCAAATCATCATAGGAGCCGTTTCCCGTAAATGTTGAGAGAATCTGTATACCCATTCTTTTAAAGTAATCCTGCATAATCTGCTGATCACCCTGAATATTGTATTCTCCTACATAATTAATTACAAAATCGCTTGTAATTGTAGGCTCTACCTGACCTACTTTGTCATTCACCCATGCAATATTGATTTTATGATGGCCTCCTGACTGACTTGGTCCGGCAAATCCAGGAGAATTACATACAAAGATATCTACATCCGGCATTTCATCCATTACTTCCTGAGAGATTGCCTTGATATCATCTCCGATCAATGCAGAAGCGCAGGTCTGATAAATAGTCATCCGCTTTATTTTTGGAAAGGCTTTGAATGCTTCAAGAATATTATTTTTTAATACCTTTTCCGCACCAAAAACTATATGCTTTTCTTTCATATCGGAGGCAAAAGTATATTTTATCTGAAAATTATCATTATCACTTATATACCTTTTGGTCTGCCACGTATCATAGGTGCAGCCTATAGGCCCGTGGCTGAGGTGAATAACATCTTTCATCGGCGTACCTATAACATGTTTAGCACCACAATAAGCACATCCGCGTTCGGACAATGTACCAGGAATAGTATTAAGATATCCCAATGGCAGCGCATCAGATAAATTTTCATCTTTTCCTTTATCTACGGCGTGCTTTATTCTTTCCGGTATGCATTTGCTGCATTCAAACTCATGATATGGCATTTCTATTCCTCCCTGTATCAGTGATAAACCGTGTCAATCAGATATTCCGTATTTTACTACCATAGCTTCCAGGTCATCCATTTTTAAGGGATGCGGTATAACAAAATCCTTATTGTCTATGATTTTTTGAGCTAAGGTTCTATATTCATTGGCCTGATTGCACTCAGCATCATATTCTACAACGGTCTTTTTATTGAATTCTGCTTTCTGAACAACATTATCACGGGGCACAAAGTGTATCATTTTAGTCCCTATGGCCGAAGTAAATTCTTCTAAAAATTCTTTTTCTCTATCTACATTGCGGCTGTTGCAAATTATACCGCCCAAGCGGACTCCGCTTTGTTTAGCATATTTAAGCAACCCTTTGCAAATATTATTGGCCGCATAAATGGCCATCATTTCGCCTGAAGCGACAATATATACCTCTTGTGCTTTACCTTCACGTATAGGCATGGCAAAACCGCCGCAAACAACATCTCCTAATACATCAAAAAACACGAAATCAAGATCATCAGTATAAGCTCCATTTTTTTCCATCAGATCGATAGCAGTTATAACTCCGCGTCCTGCACAGCCAACTCCCGGTTCAGGACCGCCGGATTCAACACAGCGGATGCCACCGTATCCTTCCTTTACAACGCGGTCAACTGTGATTTTTTCTTCACCATCATCACGCAGCATATCCATCAATGTTTTCTGATTCATCCCGCCCAGTATCATGCGTGTAGAATCTGCCTTAGGGTCGCAGCCATGTATAAATACCTTCTTATCGAAAAAATGGGCCATAGCTCCTGCTGTATTTTGCTGCGTGGTTGATTTGCCAATGCCGCCTTTTCCATAAATTGCAATCTTTCTCATTCCAAACTGCCCCTCTCAAATTTATAATGTCACTTATAAAAATCCACCTATTCGGCTTGAAAAGTTTAAATTCATTTGTTATACTTAAAAACGGGCATATCAAATAATCTTCTTACCAGTTGAATAGGCGATTACCCATGCTCTATGAATATTGCAGTATTCATAGAGCTTTTTCTATAGGCAAAAATATTTGCCCTATTTTATTTCCCTCCCTTGTAAAAAAAAAGGCACTTTCATATTACCAAACGGCAATATCGAAAGCACCTTTGCTCTTTAATTTATAAGCATGATTCACTTTAACATATTTTTTTTATGAAGTCAATATAAATATATTAAATTTTTATCTGTGTTTGTATATAAGACAGAATTTTCAAAATAATTACGTAGACTATTAGTATAGCTGCTAGACAGCAGACCTGCTTGTAAAATATTTATATAAAACAACCCTCATTTAACTTATTTTTTCTTCAAAGAATCAACAAACATTTTTCTGGAATGGATTAATGGATTATGATACCTTTTTCTCCCAATAGAATCCTGTTTATATTCTATTGCTCCCACCGGACACCAATGCAGGCAGGCTAAACACTGTTCACAATTTTTTTTCCATACCGGCCTGCCATCTATGAAATACACATTTTTTGCCGGACATACCTTTGAACAAACAGCACATCCTGTACATTTTTCATTCACCCAAAAATTATTACTGACAGTACTTGGTATAAATGCGTTGTACATTTTTTTGTCTTCTTCTAACTTTTCCAATATAGGCAGTGGATTTTCTGATTTACAATTGATCTTACCGGCGATAATTTTACATTTGCCAGGCTCCTCTTCAATTCTTTCAGAAAAATCTTTTTCTGGGTGAGGATAATACATAAACCACATATTACCCGGCATAAAGACACTAAAATTTGCGTTCAGCCTTGCTCCCTTCTCTTTAAGAATCCCGTCAATCTGCTGGAAACTCAAGGCCGCACTGCTTCCAAAATTGGCTACTGCAAAAAAATAAGCATTGCTGTTAACTTTCAGTTTTTTTATAAAACCTTCCAGCATGCGCGGTAAGCCTCTGAAATATACAGGGAACACAAAACCTATTTTCGCCGAGTCTTCATCAGCAGTTATATGCAGCGTATTATAGGCAACGCGTACTATTTTAGAATCACGCATGTTTGTACTCAGATCTTCGGCAATTTTTAAAGAATTTCCTGTGCCGCTGAAATAATAAATAGTAGTGTTTACTGCCATTGCCGCTTTCTCCTCCCATAAAAATCCCTTGTTATTATTTTATTATATAAATATCCTGCATATTACTTTTCCACAGCAGATCTGGAATAAAATTCAAGTTCTTCTGGCAAGCTTTACCCCCATGTCGAACGCCTGTTGGCAATCTTTGGGAAATTGTGTGTCCCTGACCATTCTTTTCTTCTTCTCATCAAATAAAGTTGCAACATATTTTGAATAATTATCAAATTGATATGTGTCATTGACCACCAGCGTTTCACATGAACCAAATATTTTTTCTATATAGATAGGAATTGATTTTAGTTCAGGTTCATACTCCACTTTAAATTGTTCAGAAGTCACATTCATTGTATAGATCAGCGCTACTGGAATTTTTCTCGGAAAAAGGCTTGAATGATCTTTATCATATACCAGATAAGGAAAAACCCATCTTTCCAAGAATGCTCTCGCAGCACTTGTGGGTGAATGTAAATAGATTGGAGAGCCAAGCACAATTGCATCCGCTGCGGCAGCCGCTTCAAGCACATTTGCCAAGTCATCCTTCACCACACATTTTCCATAGCTTTTTCCATCCTTTAGTTTGCAGGCAAAACAACTCAAGCAGCCCTTGTATTTAAGTTCATAAAGATTGATAAGCTGCGTTTTTGCACCACATGAAGCAGCGCCTTCCAAAGATTTGTCTAAAAGAGCCGCAGTATTTCCATTTTTTCTCGGACTTGCATTGATAGCTAATATATTCATTTCTACCTCCATTGAATATTATAAAAATCTATGTTATAAATTATATATTATTCTTATAAAAAAGTAAGTATGCACTTTTTAGGTATATACTCACTCAAAAGTAAGTATTGGAGGTTTATTTATGAATATATTTGAAAATAAATACGGGGATTGCGGCATGCGATATACAATATCCCTGATAGGCGGAAAGTGGAACTGGATTATTTTATGGGAAATATACAAATTAAAAATAATAAGATATAATCAATTGAAAAAAAACTTGAACCCTATCACACATAAAACATTAAGCGCTCAATTGAAATATCTGGAAACAAATAGTTTAATACATAGAGAGCAATATAATGAAGTACCGCCTAAAGTAGAATATTCCCTGACCGAAGAAGGAATATCGTTGATCCCGATATTGGAAAAAGTAGCAAAATGGGGAAATGAGCATAAAAACATTGAAATATAATCAAGTAATGGAGACAATTGTTTCAGCACCACCCGTCCCCTTAATGAAAGCATGATATTCAAATGTTTAAATTTTACTGACCGAAATGTTTAAACCCGTTTTTTTTCATTTTTTTCTGTATTCCAATATTAAAAATTAAGGCTATGATCAATAAAAACAATGCAATCAACATAATATTGTGCAAACCACTATACATGATTATTCTCATTTCATATAGTAAAGTTCCCGGTAAATCTGTCATACTTTGTGAATTTCCCAGCTTATTCAGCATATCAATAGAAATTTCCCCACGAGACTCTTCAACCCCCTTCATTAAAGCATTATTTAAAACTACTCCATAGATAGAGGACATGAATGCTTGACTTAAAATACGCAATAAATATGCAAATGAGGTTGCAATTGGAATATCTCTTTTCTCGGCATCTTCCTGTACGCTAATTTGCAAAATATTAAAACATAAACCTAATCCGAGACCCTCAAAGGCCCCCATTAGCAATAAAAATCCAAAAGATGTGTTAATAGGTGCCGCTGCCACACAAAAAAAAGAAAATAAAAACGCCAAAGTTCCCAAAGTAACCATGCGATATTTTCCCACCTGTGCTTGTATTCTGGCGCCAATCACAGAACCCATAAAATTTGTAATAGAACCAGGAATCTGGGTCATACCTCCTATCAAGGCACTAAGGCCCAAGAGACTTTGAGCCCACATTGGTATATAAATATTGAACGCAATAAATGCCCCCCACAAAAGAGCAAATAAAAAAAAGTCCACTACCAAAGGAATATTTTTAAAAAGCCTGTTAGGAATTATGGGATCGGCCGCTTTTTTTTCAACTTGTAATAATAATGCCAATAAAATCAAACCAACCATCATAAAGCTGACAATAAGCACCAGTGAAGCTGTCCCTATCATTTGGATGCCTGTTAAAATTAAAACCAAAGAAGATATAAGCAGACAAGCACCTAAATAGTCTATTTTCTTACCTGCAGCATTTCGTATGGGCTCTTTGAAAAAAAATTGAACACTCAAAATTGAAAACATTGCAATAGGAACATTAATATAAAATACCCAATGCCAACTGAAAACATCTACAATCCAACCACCAATTAACGGACCGATGATAGAAGCTGCGCTAAAGCTTGCAGTAGCATATCCTATGACTTCACTTCTTTTTCTTAGATTTGTATACAAATCTGCATAAATAATAAATGGTAATGTATTCATTCCTCCTGCACCAATTCCCATAATAGCCCTTGCAATTAAGAAAAAAATATATTGGTTGATTGTAAAATGAAAATGAACAGTTGCAAAAAGTCCACAGTGACTTTCCTTTAAATGGTAAAATGGAGTTCTCACAGCACCATTAACCAAAGAGGAGACAATCACTATGGACTGCCATAATTATATCACAGTATTCCCTGAACGAAAACGTGGTCAGCACTTGGGACGGGAAGAACGCGGAGCGATCCAGCAACTAAACAAGCAAGGATACTCTCTGCGGGCAATCGCCCGAGAAATCAACTGTTCGCCAAGTACTATCATGTATGAATTGCGCCGCGGTACACCGCTGCGCAAAAGCCATAGAGGACGTGCACCGGAGTACAGCGCCAAACGAGGTCTTGCAGTATATGAAATGAATCGAATGAAGTGCAAAAGGCCGCATTATATCACACATTGCTCAGATTTTGTTAAGTGGGTGGTTGCGCAAGTCAGGGCAAAAAAGTGGTCGTTAGACGCTTGCGTCGGTCATGCGCGCCTGCACCAGCTCTTTGCTGATAAAGAAATGGTATGCACGAAGACCCTATATAACGAAATGGCTGCTGGTAATTTGCCGCTATCGCTGTTCGAGCTGCCTGAAATTCTAAAGCGAAAGCAAAACAAAAAAGGAACCCGAAAGCATAAACGTCTGAAAGGTCGCAGCATTGACGAACGTCCTGACATCGTAGATTTACGCACGGAATTCGGCCATTGGGAAGCTGACACGGTGATTGGCAGAAAAAAAGTCAGAGAAGCTGCTGTTTTAACTCTGATTGAGCGTGTTACAAACAATTACCTGGCTATTCGCATTCCTGGTAAAAACAGTGAGTCTGTCATGGCTGCGATGAAAGAACTACACGCTGAATATGGTGAGCGTTTCAGTTCTGTTTTCAAAACCATTACAACCGATAATGGCTCTGAATTCGAGGAATTTTCCAAGATTGAAGCCTGGGGTTCCAGTGTTTATTATGCACATCCTTACTCCTCTTGGGAGCGACCAGTAAATGAACGGCACAACGGCTTCTTGCGTCAATATATTCCAAAGGGCGTTTCGATTGAGAAATATACTTATGAAGATATATTACACTTTGCCGATGAATTGAATAGCCGTCCGCGCAAGCGACTTGCCTACCAGACACCGGAAGAATTGTTCGACGCTTTTCTCGATAAACTTTATATTGCCTGAGATCATCGGCATTTTACCAAAGTGTTCAATTTGCTATTGCAATTTACGAAAAAAATAATATTACTGGATAATGCTTGAAATATTGACCCAAAAATAAATAATATCGTAGCTATCTGATAGGCTCTTTTATTCCCTATACGTTCGCCGAATTTACTCCATAGAGGTGTAACGACTGCCATTCCTAACAAAAAAACTGCAACAATCCAGCCAATATATTGAATTCCGTGTAAATCACTTATGATTGATGGCAAAGCCGTATTAATTATTGTTCCATCCAAACCTGCCATAGCATTCGACAATAAAAGCCCCATTGTTACAATAAAAAGTCTTTGTTTATTCATAAAAATCTCCTATAACTCTGCGGCTTTATGGTATGCAAATTTCTTATCGAGTCATTGAATAAAAGCATTACGGAAACTGCTAAATCATTATAAATACGATTATTCGCCTTGATATGCGAAGTAAGCTGTTATTCACAACCGCCCTGAGCTGCAAAGAATAAGACATAGTTTTAGTAAAATTCATTTTACCGGCTCCTTATTAATCAAATAGTTTTTTATATTCATTTCTGACAAAATAACTTTACTACATGGAGTGAACTCCATGTCAATCTTTTTATTCAATTTGGGTACAAGATTGCGATAAATATATTCCCAAAATAAAAAAAGAGGCTGTTGATTAGTTCTTCAGCCTCTCTCCTTATACCTAACTACTCAAATAAGATGAGTTATCGTCCGGCATGCCTTTTCCCATAATAATCCCCGCTGCAATACAGGAACTATAGTTACCAGTTCTGGAAATTAAATATTTCTGCATAATATGACATTGCATCAATTTATAATCTCAGCGTGCCTATCAATCAGTTTGGTAAGTCCCCGACTATATTCTGCTACCCCATCATACATTGGTCAGCTCTCCTTCCAACTGCTGAGCCAGTCAACGAATAAAATTCGTGAAGGTAGTTTCTTCCTGTTCAGGCAATGCAACCCCATTTTTCAATCCAACTTCCTTGCATTTCAGGAAAAACGCCATATTTCGTCCCAGGATACGCATAACCTGCAAACCTTCAATATCCTGCTGGACATCTTCTGGTTTCGCACCATGCACCATATTCCAATAGCGAGAAGACACGATAGGCATCTGCATCAAACCAAAGTATTTATTCAGCTGATCATAGGTCGCTGTCGTCCCGGCCCTGCGGGCAGAAATGACTGCAGCTGCCGGTTTCAGGTAAAAGGAATTCCGTCCACCACAGAAATCTGCGTAAAAAACACGATCCAGGAAAGACGTAACAGCTCCACCTGCTGCAGCCCAATGCACAGGGGAGCCAAAGATAAATCCATCATATTTTCCGGCAATCTCCAGCAATTCATTCACCCGGTCATCAAATACGCATTTATGCAGTTGCACACATTTATGGCATCCCAGGCAGCCATTAAGTGCTTTATTGCGAATCCAGAAGAAGTCTGTCCCAACATTCTCTTCCTGTAAGGTTTTTGCGACCTCAGAAAGTGCAGTATACGTACATCCTTTTTCATGCGGACTTCCATTCACCAGTAAAACTTTCATTTTTTTCCTCCAAGTTTTCATTGTTTCATTTAGATTTCTTGTTTTTGCAAAATTTAGCCAAAGATTATTCAGCCAAACCTTTCTTCTTCATCCATTTTTCCATAGCATCTGCAACCTGTTCATTATTAAGATCTGCCATCATAAAATGCGTATTTCCTTTGATTCCGATATCCGGTAAAGAAACGACGGTCACATCACCGCCATATTTTTTCATCACAGCTTCCCACTTTTTCGCAAGCTTCAGGCGTACACGCCAGTTATCCTGTCCCCAGTTCTCTGTTGGCTCAGTTGGAATATTATCACCAAAATATACAACAATCGGTATTTTCGTGAGTTTCATAAATTCGTCCATTGGCACAGCTTCACCCGAAGCCGGGAATGGGCTGCTGGTCGCTTCCGTTGCTGGTACTTCTCCTTGCGGAAATGGGAATGTTCCTGGCTCTAACGCGATGATACCACGAACCTTAGCGGTTCTCATGGCAGTCGCCCAACCCGGTCCACCGCCAGCAGAATGCGTGACCAGCACACCATCCCCAGACTTTTCAAATACAGCTGCCATTGCATCGGCAACTACCTGTTCATTGAAGCTGCCTGTATCCGGCGTCATCTCACGGAAGAACTGATCCAGCGATTCTTTATCCTTGGGTACGGCTGCATTCTCATAATAATTGGGCCACTGGCCGATACGAAAGGTATTGAACCAAAGCTGATCATCCGGCTGTGCAGAAATCGTTGTGGGAACAGTAGATCGTCCTGCTTTGCCGCGACGTGGTTCATCGACCAGATAGGTTTTATATCCCTTTTCCAAGAATATATTCTGGAAGCCATCCCGGCCGTCCGGTGTACTTTCCCAGGTCTTTGATGATTGTCCATAGCCATGCAGAAATACCATACTGTTTTTGTGTGCTTTCACCGGCTTCTGATAAAATACATATGCATGGTCCCCATGCAAAGTTTCACCATCATGGCTCATCGGCTTTGTACCATCATAAGTTCCCGGGGATGTCACTACCGTACCGCCCGCCATAAAGCTGCCCTGATCCTCAATTGTTACCGGCTTACTCATCGCCATTGCCGAAGTGGTCAACAGACTCATGCAAATTGATGCAGCCAGGATAATTTTGTCTGCTCGTACCATTCTTGTTCATCCTCTCTCATGCTATTTTTTTCTGTATATGGCTATTTCCGATAATGATAATTTATTTTTCAATATGATGCCCACCAAACACTGGCAGCTCCATTTTTGACAATGCCTGATCAATATGCTCAATTTCGGAAATGGTCAGCATAATATCTGCCGATTCAGCATTTTCTTTCATACGCTCGATTTTACGGCTGCCCGGAATAGGCACAATCCAAGGTTTTTTATTCATCATCCATGCTAACGATATCTGTGCGTCTGTCGCGCCTTTTTCAGCTGCCAGTTTCGATACGATTTTCATCAATTCAGCTCCGGCTGCCATACCTTCTTCTGTATACTGCGGCATTTCACTGCGAAAATCTCCTTTAGCAAACTTAGAATTCTTCGTATACTTCCCCGTCAAAAAACCATTTGCCATCGGCGAAAAAGCAACAAAACCAATATTCAATTCCTCCAGCGTCAAGAACAGTGCTTCATACCATCGAGCCATCATCGAATAACGATTTTCTATAGCCGTGACCGGGCATACTGCATATGCACGCCGTAAATATTCTTCATTTGCCTCAGAAATTCCCCAATAACGGATTTTCCCGTCCTTAATCAGCTCTGCCATAACGGCGGCAACTTCTTCGGGTTCCGTCTTTGGATCAATACGATGCTGATAACAAAGATCGATATACTCCACGCCCAGACGCTTTAAGCTGCTGTCTACCGATTTGCGAATCGTTGCCGGACTGCTGTCTGCCAGCAATGTGTCCCCCTGGTGCCTTACACCGAATTTTGTTGCAATAACAACTTGACTGCGTATATCAGCCAATGCCCTGCCGACGATTTCTTCATTATAAGAAATACTGCCATCTAGATTTTGTCCGATATAGCATTCTGCCGTATCAAAAAAATTATAGCCCAGATCATAAGCTGCTCTTATTTTCTGTACAGCTTCCTTTTTCTCAACCGCAGTACCATAAGCATGGGAAAATCCCATGCAGCCTAATCCTATAGCTGATACCTCTAAATCTCCAAGCCTTCTTTTTTTCATATTCCCTTGCTCCCCTCACAAAGCTTGATTATTTTCTTCATCAAGAACTGCCTGTCTATATGTTGCATCACTGACTTCTTCAAGCCAAGTAACAGCTTTCCCCTCTTTATCTCCGGTCAGTGCAATTTGCACCATCTCACCATTCATATCCGCACCATGCCAATGCTTAACATTCGGAGGACACCAGAGCATATCCCCCGCATGAAGGACAATCGTTTTCCTTCCCCATTCCTGTGCCAGCGCCGTTCCCGATTGAACAATCAACAATTGTCCTGCTGGGTGTATATGCCAATATGTCCTTGCACCTGGCTCAAAAGTGACTGCTCCTCCTGAAAATTTGGCCATCTCATTTTTATCAAAAACACGCGTCACAATGGCTCTTCCTGAAAAATAGGATGCCGGAGCTTTATAGCTTTTTAAATTTGCATGATGATACACAAGGATATGCTGCTCACTTATATCTATAGTATTGGATGCATTTACAATTCCATATTTCATACTCATCATTACTACTAAAAAAATCCCTAAGATTTTTATCAAATTTTGCACATTGTCCTCTTCTTCCTTAAAATAATCAAGTTAATACACAATTTGTTATATTTGACTAATTTTAGATAAAATTACCAATAAATATATAAAAAATTTTATTAGAGGCATATGCTGCATAATAAAACGCAGCATTTCCATATTGTTGTTATATTTCTATGCTGCGTCTATATACTTTTATTTTTGTAATTGAAATTTTTCCTTAAATCAAGAAGATTTCACGATGCCATCGACATTTTTCCAACAGCTGCATATTAGCAGATATGATCATAAATGTTTTCCGTAGAATACAGTTAGTTTATCAACAGCTTGCTCAACATATTTGGGCACCCAATATGTCTGAATATGAGTTGCTCCCTCTATCAGGAATAATTCCTTGTCCTTTGTACCAGTTGCCGCGGCAAAACACTGTTTCGTCATATAAAGAGTATCTGCTCTGCTGCCTGCCATCATCAGCAAGGGCTGGTTGATCAGATCCATATTATTAGCTGCATCAAACGTGAATAAATCAAGATTGCTGCTTACTGTATAGCGAAACGTGGAATTCGGATATGCGTGTGTTTTACCGTAATATTCATAGCCTTCACGATACAAATCAGGCATTTTGGCAAGCTGTTCCTCACTCAGATTCTTGTCCAGCATGTCCGGCGTATATTGTACTTCACCGCCGGCAACTTCCTGAGCTCTGGCCGCTGAGGCCTGCTGTAAACGTTCTTGAGTGGTATCTTTCTGCGAATCCATGAATCCATTGCGGCGGACGATGCCCGAATTAAACATACTGAGCGTTGCAACCGCTTTAAAACGTTTGTCCGTTTGCACCGCCTTCAACGTGTAACCGCCGCCACCGCATATTCCTAATGCGCCTATGCGCTCCGCATCAACTCCCGGGTAAGAAGAGATCACATCTGCCATACCATGAATGTCTTCAACCCGATAGAAAGGTTTATCAACATTACGCGGAAACCCACCGCTTGCCCCCTGAAAAGAGGCATCTGCAGCAATTGTGATGTAACCATTTTCGGCCATACGCTGTGCATATAAGCCCGCAACTTGTTCCTTAACTCCTCCATTAGGATGTGCGACAACAAGTGCCGGATATTTTTTACTGCCTGCCTTATCATAGCCTGCTGGTGTATACACATTAGCCGAAATCTTTATGCCGTTCAAATCATAAGTGATTGGATGAATATTCACCTGTCCTGAGATATTCTGAGTAATTGCTCCCCGATAAACCAGACCAAACGGATTTTCATTTGGACTTTTAAATGTGCTTGGATCTACTTCCTGAAAAGTTCTTTCTTGCATTGCCACAACAGGATGACTGCCTCTCTCCGCTGACTGTGCACTGATCTGTCCGCCATCCCCAATACTCAGCAACCCTAATGCCAGCACTGCCAGACTTAGTTTCAATTTAAGGTTCATAAAAACTCCTCCTCAAATATTTAGACATAAATATAAGGCTGTTTATCATGTTATTATTATGCAGTAAAATCATCACTCAAGGATATAACGATTATCTCGTATTATTGCCTAATATTATCAAGATTGATTTCCCGAATAACCAAGTCGCATTTTCCCCCTGACTGTTCATATTGACATTTCTTCTTCATTATTAAATAACTGCCGTTTGCCAATCCATATCTATAATATTGCAAAAATTAACACCATTCTATTCTAAACAAAGCACAATTTTATGAAATAGTTCATAAATTATCCCATCATAAAAGTTTCGTTTAATCGGAGTAATCTGTAATAATACTATTCTTTTTCCACGCTTCTACCTGCGCGAGATCTGTGCTGAGAGCATCGCTGACCACCTTGACGGCATCGCTTCCCAATACTAATAACTCAGGTGGCTCTAATGAACCAACAGCCTTAATAATTAATTCTGCGCCTTTCTCAGGATCGCCAATCTGATGCCCGTTGGTAACGTCATTGCCAATTCGACGAAGTCCGGCAGTGGCGGCATAATCGTTCATGGCTGTCCGCGACTGTCGCAGAGAACGCCCGGCGAAATCAGTTCTGAATGCGCCTGGTTCAACTATTATTACCGATATACCAAGGGAGGCACACTCTTTCTGAAGACCTCTTGATAATCCTTCAAGGGCACACTTTGTTGCTGCATAGTAACCAGACCCGGGTTCAGTAGTGCGGGCGGCTATAGAGGAGATATTCACGATAGTACCTTTATGTCTCATTCTCATGCCGGGCAGTACCGCTTTCATCAGTGCTACAGGGCCAAAAAAATTTGTAGCAAAAAGTTCCTCCACTTCATCAGCTTCTCCTTCTTCCACTGCGGCGCGATAACCATGTCCTGCATTATTGACAAGAACATCAATTCCACCAAACCGAGATTCACCTTGCCTTATCACTTGCGCAATCTGCTTGTGATTTGTCACGTCCAACTGAAGAGCCAGTGCCGTATCGGGGAAAGTACTGACAATCTCTTGAATTGCAAAAAGATCCCTTGCTGTTACGACTACATTATCTCCGTGTTTCAACACAGCCTGAGCAAGATTTCGGCCAAGGCCGCTCGAACAACCGGTAATCAACCAAGTAGACATAATAAAAAACCTCCTAATATTGTTAATAAGATGTGCGTTCTCTTGCCGATATTCAACTTGCTGAGTGAAAATTTACAATTTAGGTTCCCGCTCCGAATGCTGAAGACAGTTTATTTTCTGTTCGACAAAATGATATTTTTTATCAAACGCTGTTCAAATACGCATTTAAAACTGGATCAATTCCGTCCTTAGCATCACCACATTTTTTCTTTATAGCTTGTTTCGCAGTTACTTATAAACCACTACATTTTTAATTATAAAGTAAATAAAAATGGATCGTTATACCATTATTATCAAAAAATAACCTAATCCTCTCATATTTTCTAAACAAACTGCTGGTTTAGCTGATGCAACCAATATTTCTAACTTTAGTCAAAAAAGTCCCCACTCAAATAAATGTAGGATTAGCTATTGATTAAACAACTACATTAAATTAGCAGGAACTTTACTGCATATAAAATGAATTCATGAGATTTTTACAATTACTATGCCTTTTTTCAAGCATAATTAGTTTTTTGGAGATTATAATTGAGCATATTTTTCTCGTAGACGTTTTATCTCTTCCTTTGGCGGGAGGCCAAACATACGGGAATATTCACGACTGAATTGCGACGGACTTTCATATCCTACCCGAAACGCTGCATCAGCGGCATCTATTGTCTCCGACAATAAGAGTTGCCGTGCTTCCTGCAGCCTCAGTTGTTTTTGAAACTGAATAGGACTCATTGCCGTGATCTCTTTAAAATGTCTGTGAAGTGTAGGTACACTCATATTTGCTATTTTAGCCAGTTCTTCAATTCGAAGCGTCTGATCATAATTCTGCGTAATTTGCTTGACAATTTTTCTTACTTGATAAGCATAGCTTCCCTCTATGGCAAATTGCTTTAATATATTTCCATGCGCTCCCTGCAGAACTCGATAAAAAATCTCTTTTGTAAAGAGTGGTGCAAGTACCGGAATATCCTCAGGAGTGTCTACTAAACGGGCTAATCTGGCTACCGCATCCAACAAAGGCGCTTCAATACGGCAAACATACATAGCATGTTTGTTATCTTCCTTAAGACGAGTTTTTGCTTCGGAAGCATTTATAATTTCGACGATTTGATTAGGTGTAAATTCTAGCTTGAGCGATAAATACGGAACATTTGGCGATGCTTCGGTGACTTGTCCAGTAACCGGCAAACCGACAGATGAAATAAGATAGTCAGCCGGACCATATCTAAATCGTTCTGCGGCAAGACAAATTTCTTTTCCTCCTTGAAAGATAATGCATAAGGAAGGTTGATGAAATATATGCCTTGGTTCATTTACCGACGACTGCCGAAAAAAGAACAGCGATGGAACGGCAGTCTCATAGGCACCGTCTTGGACAACGTAGCGTTCAATGAGTCTGGCAAGCTCAGACTGATATTTATTTATTTGTTCAGGCATAAATCTCCCTCCTGTGTCTGCATTTCTTCCAGCTTTATTATAATATTATTCCCCATCATGTAAAACCTATTTATTCTCACTCGGGTAATACTTCATTTATACAGCGCAGCGCATTAAGCGTGCGCGGGAAACCGATGTATGGCATACATTGAGTAGCGGCGGAGATAATCGTTTTCTTGTCGTTGCCAACATTTATATTGCCCTGAATATGTCCTTTGAGCTGGCTTTCACAGCCGCCTAAGGAGGCAATAATGGCAAAAGTCAAAAGCTCACGCATACGGAGGTCAAGTCCATTCCGCGTGTAGGTGTCGCCAAAACAGAAGGCAGAAAGATAATCCTGAATATGCTTTTGATCTTCCGGAGCAGCAGCACGCATTTTATCAATATAATCGCCATAAATTTTCTTTTGAACTGCAAGACCTTTCTCAAAACGATCTTCTTCTGTTACCGTTGTCTGGCTTTCAAGAGGCAGCTTAATTCTCTGCGCTTTTAAAACAGCATTTACGATATGAAGAGCATCAAGCGCCTTGGGAAAACCGACATACGGCGCTGACTGATAGACGGCCTCTTTAATTTCGACAGGCGTTATACCGATACGGAGCGCACCGCCAACATGCATCTTGAAAAGGGTTGTATTCTGAGTGGTTTCCAGTACTACGAGTGTAATAAGCTCACGTTGTTTATCTGTGAGATTGCCTTGTTGTTCGACTTCACCATAAATAAAACGTTTCATAGTATTCGCAAAATCTGGATCGGTCGTTTCCTCAGGAACTTTAGTATTACCAAAAAGTCGTTGATATTTTTCATCACCAGCCTGGACCCTGTCTATTGCTATCGGTGGCTCTTCCATGTTATTATCAGTCGGTTCCGCAGCAGCAGCGGCTGTTCCAATGAAAGTCAAGGTACTCAGGCTGATGGCCGCTATGCGTAAAAATCTCTTTAAAATTTTATAGTCTTTCATAAAAATCAACTCCTGCAATATTATTAAGTAATTTTACAATTAACGCATGCCTATTTTAGCCAGCCATGCCTCAACTTCTTTAGGCTCATTAGCTCTAACACCTTCAAGTATTGTGGAATTGGGACAAAGACTCTGTATCGCCGGCATACTTTCCGAAAATTCACTGCTGGCACTCGTGCAAAATGGAATAACCGTCTTACCGGAAAAATTATAGGATTGCAGAAAGGTATAAATGGCCATCGGGGCCGTATGCCACCAAATGGGATACCCGACAAAAATCACATCATAACTGTCCATATTATCGATTTTTGTTGATAATACCGGTCTGGCATTCGTTTCCTTTTCCTGTTTTGCAACCTCAACGCATTCATTATAACCTGTCGGATAAGGCGTTACCGTCTTAATTTCCACAATGTCTCCGCCAACAAGATTATGGATTTGTTCAGCTGCTCTTCGCGTATTTCCTGTCTGAGAAAAATAGGTTACAAGAATTTTTTTACCATTAGTATTCATTGATTTATCTTCCGAAGTTTTTGCATTCGCTGAATCATTCTTATCTGTCACGGTTGATGTCATCTTCTGTTGCAGAGAAGATGAATTTGCAGCATTATTACTGCCGCAGCCAGCTAACAAAAGAAGCATACAACTGGACACGGCCATAATAAACAGCTTCTTCATTTTGATCTCCTTTTTCCGTTATTTATAAGATTTTTTGTAGATTGCGATACAGTCTTCTTTTGCCAGTTGTACACGATCACAGGCGAAGAGTCCGCCCATCGGCCCCATAGCATTTTCCGCCATCTTCGGAAATTCATCTGGCGTAATGCCATAATCGCTCATTTTCAGATCTGCTGCACCGCACTCTTGCAAGAGTCTTTCAAGCATTGTGATGAAATCCATAGGTGCTTTGGTATTTTCCATCCCCATAGCTTTAGCCATGCGGATGAAACGATCGTCGCATACATGGTGTTCGATGATATTTGTAAAATAAGCGCGGCTTAACATGATAAGACCTGCTCCGTGCGGTAAGTTTTCGTGATAAGCTGATAAAGCATGCTCTAAGGAGTGCTGGCTCGAAGTTGTGCCGACGCACATAACCGTACCAGACAGAATATTTCCAAATGCCACATGTTCTCTGGCTTTCATATCGCTGCCGTCTTTGACAGCACGTGATAAATAACGTCCGACATTTTCAATTGCAGTAATCGCATACATATCACTCATCAGATTTGCAAATTTTGAAACATAACCTTCGAGGCTGTGGCTTAATGCATCGAATCCTTGATAAGCTGTAAATGCTGCCGAGACACTTTTCATGAGTTCTGGATCCTCAATGCAAATCTTTGGAAAAAGCGCAGGCGTCTTAATACCGACTTTTTCATTTGTGTCCGGGTTGGTAACTACGCAGCCTGCATCAGCTTCTGAGCCGGTTCCCGCCGTTGTACTGATTGCAATAATTGGCAAAGGTTCATTGATAATTGGTTTTTTCTTGCCGGTGCCGCTGGCAACATAATCCCAAAGATCACCGTCATTCACTGCCATGATAGCAATTGCCTTGGCTGAATCAATACAACTGCCACCGCCAAGGGCTACTACGAAATCACAGTTATTTTTCTTTGCAAAAGCCGCACCTTCCATGACTGTCGCCTTTAACGGATTCGGCTGTATCTTATCAAACACATCTGATTTCACACCAGCCAGACGAAGCTGCTCTTCGGTCCGCGTTAAATAACCGTTGCTTCTTGTTGATTTTCCATTGGAAATAACAATGAGCGCTTTCTTGCCAGGTAACTTCTGTTTATGAAGTTCGTTGAGCATTCCGGCACCAAATAAGATTTTTGTAGGTACATACATCGTGAAACTCATAGTTTCAAACAACTCCCTTATCTTGTTTTTCATTAAATTTCAAAACTTTACTCATATTATCTCGCAAATAAAGAAGTAAACGATATATCATTTATCTCAAATCATTGCCCAATTATATCAATATTGCCTAATATTATTACAAAACCGAAAAGTATTCATGCTAATGGGCAAAAGACATCCACTTTATTTTTTATTGAATATATTTATCAGTGATAAATCAGTTTGACAGCCCCATAAATTTACACATCACTGTAAATATTTAATATTGACATCTACATGCTTTTTATGATAAACTTTTCTGGTATGAGTTTGTCTTTCAGGCATACTTAACAACCGCTCAGTGAGGTCAAATAGCGTTTGCTAACCACAACTGGCGAGTATATAATGAGGCAGGTGTAAATTAAATATGTACGCTATCTTTAAAACAGGCGGGAAACAGTACCGTGTGGCTGAAGGTGATACTGTTATAGTAGAAAAACTTGAGGCTGCGGAAGGAGACACTGTAACTTTTGACGAAGTTCTGACAGTGGTCAATGATACAGATGTAAAAATTGGTACTCCTATAGTTTCTGGAGCCAAAATTACTGCAAAAGTAGAAAAACAAGATAAGGCAAAGAAAATTTTGATTTTCAAATATAAAGCAAAATCAAATTATCGCCGTCGTCAGGGACATCGTCAGCCGTATACTAAACTGACTATCGAAAAAATCGAAGCATAATGATTAAGATAACTGTTTTGCGCAATGCTGATCATAAAACTACGGGGCTGCTGATAACCGGACATGCCGAATTTGCTTCCCATGGCAGGGATATTGTCTGTGCGGCTGTTTCCGCTCTTGCTCAATCAGTTATTTTAAGTTTATTGGAACATGTACAGGCAAAAATTGATTTTAACGTTAAATCGGGACATTTAAATCTTATTTTGCAGGATCCACCGACAGAGCTCACTGAAGCTGTATTTTCAGTTGCTTTACTGGGATTCAGGGAAATAAAAAATGGTAATCCTAAAAACGTCACTATTTTAAACAGCAGGGGGTGAATTAGATGTTTAATTTTGATTTACAGCTTTTCGCTCATAAAAAAGGGGTCAGCAGTACCCGTAACGGACGTGACAGTGCAGCACAGCGCCTTGGTGTAAAAGAACAGGCAGGTACCTTGGTTACGGCAGGAAGTATTTTAGTCCGTCAGAGGGGCACTCATTTTCATCCCGGTCAAAATGTGGGGATTGGCAGAGACGATACCTTATTTGCTAAAATCAACGGTAAAGTTGCTTTTGAACGCAATGGTCGTTATAAAAGACAAATTAGTGTGTATGCAGCTGAATAAATAAAAAAGGCAGGGAAGTTTTCCTGCCTTTTTTATTTATTCAGCAAAAAAACAGTTGCCGCGCAAACGGCAACTGTTTTTTATAAATATATTATATCCTTTTAAATCTCTGTTATAAGTTCAGTAAAATTATGAATATCTTTTTCCGCACCACATTGCAATCCGGTCACGTAATCAAACATCTTTTGAGCAAAAGGCCCAATTTTTCCTTCATTAATGATCATATCCTCGCCCTTATAACTTAAAACACCCACAGGAGAAATAACCGCTGCTGTACCTGAACCGAAGACTTCTTCCAATGTTCCGGCCTTATAAGCAGCTTTAATTTCATCTATAGAGATACGGCGTTCGGATGTAGGATATCCCCATTCTTTTGCTACCTGAAGAACTGTACGGCGTGTGATGCCGCTTAAAATACTGCCGTCTAGCTCAGGAGTTACTATTTCGCCCTTTATCTTAAAAAGAATATTCATCGAACCGACTTCTTCTATATACTTGCGTTCTACCCCATCAAGCCAGAGCGTCTGATCATAACCCTTCTGATGAGCAACAAGACCGGCATGCAGACTTGCTGCATAATTGGCAGGAGTTTTTGCTTCACCAAGACCGCCCTTGGTCGCCCGCACATAAGTGTCTTCAACCATAATTTTCACAGGCGCAAATCCGTGTGCATAATAAGCAGCTACCGGTGACAATATGATATACAGCTTATACGATTTACCGACGCTTACGCCTAAAAAACCATCGTCAGCATAAATAAACGGACGTATATAAAGACTTTGACCGCGCTGATCCGGTACCCAGGCCTTTTCTATAGTAATCAGCTGTTTGAGAGCATTATGTACAAGATCTACATCAACCTGAGGAATATCAAGTATACGTGCAGAATTATTCAATCGATTGAGGTGATCCAGAGGACGAAAAACAACTACCTTATTTCCTTGTCTGAAGGCTTTCATTCCTTCAAAAATAGCCTGTCCGTAATGTATAGTAGCATTAGCCGGACTTACAGAAATATTATCATATGGTATAATCTGGGGATCATGCCATCCCATACCTTCAGTATAGGTCATTTCAAACATGTGATCCGTAAAATGCGTACCAAAACCGATTTTTGATACATCAGGTTTTTCTTTTAAAGCAGCTGCTTTTATAAATTTAACAGTACTCATATAATTATCTCCCATCATTGTAGAATGAATACATTATACACCCCTCGTTTTTTAAACGCAAGATAAAAAATTACAAGGTTACATTTGTGCCAATCAACAAAACTGATAAAACAACTTTAAAATCATTAATTTGAACAGAATATTTATATCATTTTACCCGAAGAAAATGCACCAACAGCCAATTCGTCAAATAATCCGTATTTATGAACAATACAGATATCCATTCAGGATGTATATAGCAGAGCTGCACAGCAAAAAGACACTATGACTAAATGTCTTAGTGTCTCTTATAATGCACGGTCAGGCACGTTCGATATAATTGCCGGTGCGAGTATCAATACGCAGCTTATCATTTTCATTGACAAAAAGCGGTACCCGCACTTCATATCCTGTTTCTACTTTTGCCATTTTTGTAGCGCCAGTAGCGGTATCACCTTTTACACTGGGTTCACATTCAACAACTTCCAGCACTACAGAATTTGGTAAAGAAATACCGATTATTTTACCTTTAAAAGTCTGCAGACTTATATCCATATTTTCTTTCAGAAAGTTAAGAGCATCACCAAGCTGTTCCTTGCTGAGTTCGGTTTGTTCAAATGTTTCATTGTCCATGAAAGTATACATTCCGTCACTTTCATATAAAAATTGCATCTGATTGGTTTCAAGATGAGCTGCCGGTAATTTTTCATTGGGATTAAATGTACGTTCGACCACGGCCCCAGTCTGTACATTCTTTATTTTTGTACGCACAAAAGCCGCACCTTTTCCCGGTTTAACGTGTTGAAAATCAACAATCTGCCATACACCATTGTCTATTTCCAGTGTAAGACCTGTACGAAAATCACTGCTTGAAATCATTAAAAATAAACCTCCAAATTAATATTTTATATCTATTTTATCCAAATGTGATACACCGTCCATTAAAAATTTACAGCAACCATGCACCAATATATTTTACTGCCATACCATCAAGTTTCTTAATGTATCTCTGAAGCTTTGGATAACTTCTTTCATATCAGTTCTAAAACGCCCTAAATTTCCATAAGTTCTTTGGTGCTTTTTGTCAGGATGACAGCTCCACGTTCACCAACCAATGTAGTATCTTCTATTCGTACACCGCCAAAATCAGGAATATATATTCCCGGTTCAACAGTTACAAGCATATCTTTTTTTATAATTACATCCTGAGCCAGCGGAGAAAGACGAGGAAGCTCATGAATTTCCAGACCGACCCCATGCCCAAGCCCGTGACCGTAATTACTGCCATAGCCTGCAGCTTTTATAAAATCCCGCGAAGGTGCATCTATGGTTTTCCCATCGGTTTCGGACTTGATGCTCTTTATCCCCAGGAGTTGCGCCTGCGCAACAATATCGTATATTTTCTTCTGCTTGTCTGATGCTCTGCCCACACATACAGTACGCGTAATATCCGAATGATAGCCTTTATAGACAGCGCCAAAGTCCATTGTAACAAATTCTCCGTCAAGAATCAACTTTTCAGTAGCTGTTCCGTGCGGAAGACTGCCTCTTTTACCGGAAGCAACAATTGTAGTGAAAGCAGGTCTTTCACTGCCAAGCCTGCGCATAGTATGTTCAAGTTCAGCCGCTATATCTATTTCAGAAAGTCCCGGTTTGATATACTCAATTATGTGCTCAAAAGCTTTGTCACTTATCGCGACAGCCTTTTTTATTAATTCTATTTCCTCCGGCTCCTTTTGTATACGCAAGCCGTCCAGATTAATCGGAACAGAGAAATTCACTCCCGGCAGCATCTGACGCAGAGCGTCATAAGATGCATACATAAGTGCATTTGTCTCAAATGCTAATGTTTTTATACCATCAGCACGAATCATCTCACTTATTTTTGTGAGGAGGCCTTTTCTTTGTTCCACAGCAGGAAACTTGCTCTGCTGTGCCGCCTGTTCCAGATAACGCGAATCGGTAATGAGATATTCTTTTTCACGTGTTATTACAAGTGCCGAATCATCCCCATAGAAGCCGCTGAAATAATGAACATTTTCATTTTTATTTACAACTACGGCATCGGCATTTTTTTCCGCCAGAAGTTTTCTTAAACGAAAAAGTCTGTTATTTTCCATTTTTTTTAGCTCCAGTCAATTCCGTGATAATATATTGCAGTGCAGCAATGTAGCTGCCCACACCCAACCCGCAGATCTGCCCCACTGCCACGGGTGCGATGACCGAATTGCTGCGGAATGCTTCTCTTTTATGAATATTAGACAAATGCACTTCTATCACAGGAGTCCGCACAGAAGCAATAGCATCACGAATAGCAATACTATAATGTGTAAATGCACCGGCATTTAAAATAATATAGTCGTAATCCGACGACTGCTGAATTGCCTCTATCAACTCGCCTTCATAATTGCTTTGTTTAAAATTAATGCCGATACCGGCCTTATCGGCATCTTCCTTGAGTAAATTATTTATGTCTGCAAGAGTTGCCGAGCCATATATTTCCGGTTCCCGTGTACCCAAAAGATTAAGATTTGGACCATGCAGAACAAGAACTTTTTTCATAATAACCACTATCCATTTACGTATTTTATATATTGTTAATATTTTATATCAAAACCGCTGTCGCCGTCTACCATATTTATGGATTTTATATCTATAGCAGTAACTTTTATAAATATATTACCCTTTTTTATTTCAGAAAAAAAGGCATTCAAATGTACATTATCTCCCTGTACTTCCATTGTGACAGTACCATCAGCCATATTCATTACCCAGCCCGACAGCCCATACTGCTTACCAATGGATTGAACAAAATAACGGAATCCCACCCCCTGCACCCGTCCGGATGCTTTGGCAAAGTATCTTTCCATACATTTCCTCTTTCTGCTGTACGATCTTTATGTCTGACAAGCTTTTTTTATCAGACAAAAGGTCTTGTGATATCACGCCGCAATATCGCACCGGATTCTACCGGATGCTCCATCTTCATTTTGATTATCTGCTGCGGATGTGGAGCCGTATCGATATTTTCTCCCTCATCATTTTTCATTATGTGGATATTCTGATAATATGACGGCCCATGTGGTTGAAATACCTCAATATACTGACCAAGCTTCATATTGTTTCGCTGTTCTATCGTTGCGAAGCTTGTTTCCTCATCATAAGATAAAACCATTCCGATAAAATCGGCTGTCTGTGTATAAGAAGATGTATCATATACATGTCCGTCATGATCCGGCTTAGCCAGAAGAAAGCCTGCCGTATATTGTCTGTGGGATATCTTAGCCAAGTCATTGCGCCATTTTTTCTGCATCTGCTTAAAAAGGATCGGATCTTTATAATAAGTATCTATGGCCTCTCTATACGCTTTAACGACACCCGCAACGTAATAAACACTTTTCATTCGCCCTTCTATTTTTAGACTGTTTACTCCGCTGTTAATTACTTTATCCAAATAGGGCAGCAGACACATATCCTTTGAATTGAAAATATAACTGCCTCTGCTGTCTTCTTCAACAGGATAATATTCTCCCGGTCTCTTTTCCTCAACAAGAGAATAATTCCAACGGCATGCCTGAGCACATGCCCCCTTATTTGAATCACGGCCGGTCATATAGTTGCTCATGACGCAACGGCCCGAATAGGAAATGCACATAGCGCCATGTACGAATATTTCAAGCTCAGCAGATGATTTTTGTCTTATAGTCTGTATTTCTCTTAGAGAAAGCTCTCTGGCGAGAACTACTCTGCCGGCTCCCATAGCTGACCACGCGTTCACAGAAGCCCAATTTGTTGTATTAGCCTGTGTACTTACATGCAGCGGAATTTCCGGTATCGTTTGTCTGGCCATAGCAAACACTCCGGGATCGGAAATAAGAACACCATCCACAGCAAGTTCTGCCAGTTCGCGCAAATAATCCGGAATACCGGCTAAATCTTCATTATGGGCAAAGATATTGACTGTCACATACACTTTTTTACCCTTGTCATGAGCAAATTTTATGCCTTCGTTCATTTCCTGCATAGAAAAATTGCCGCCGTAGGAACGCAGTCCGAACTTCTTTCCGCCCAAATAAACCGCATCAGCACCATATAAAATGGCTATTTTCAATTTCTCCAGATTTCCTGCCGGAGCAAGCAATTCTGCTCTTCCGTTTAATTCAAATTTGTTTTTTTGAAACAGCAAGCCCATCCCCTTCATAATATATCGTAGTTTTGAAATATCTGTTAGCTTTTATTTCACAAATATATTCTCTAAGCCTTTTAACTATTGTTTTGTAACGGCGAGGCGGTTTTCCCACGCTTTCCACATAACCACGGAAAAGCACATTATCAGAAACTATCGTTCCACCCGCAGACAGCAACGGCAGAACAGCATGCAAATATCGAACATATTGGCCTTTAGCCGCATCAATAAAAATGAAATCAAACTTCCCCGATAATGTAGTGAGAGTCTCGGCCGCATCTCCTTTTAGCAAAGTTATATTATTGTGATAAGGCGATCTGGAAAAAAAACTCTCTGCTGTCTTTATTCGTTTATCATCTATTTCCAGTGTAATAATCTCTGCATCAGAGGAAATACTATATGCCAAAAGAAGTGCCGAATAACCGATAGCTGTTCCTATTTCTAAAATACGATGCGGCTTTTCCTCAGCTGCTGTTTTGCACAAAATCCTGGCAGCCTGATCTCGTATAATAGGTACCTTATATGTTAAGGCATATTCACGCATTTCATTCAATAAATTTTCCATTTTGAAAATCCAATCTAAAAATATCACTCAATATTGTTGACGTTAATAAGATGTTCCTGATATGTGCGGCTATAATGATTATGACCCTCACTATCTGCCACAAAATACAGATAATCATTCATCTGCGGATACAAAACGGCTCTTACAGAGGCAATACCCGGGTTATCCACAGCTCCCGGCGGCAATCCGTAATGTATATATGTATTATAAGGTGAATCTATTTTAGTATCCTTTATAGATACATTCTCTTTGCGTTCAATCATCGCATATTGAATAGTCGTATCAGACTGCAGAGGCATATTTATTTTCAATCTATTGAAAAAAACCTGGGCTATGAGCGGACGGTCCTCATTAAATTTAGCTTCTGCTTCAACAAGTGACGCCATGACCACCAGTTCATGCATGGAAAGATTCATCTGCTTTGCTCTTTCACGAAGACTTGCATCAATTTTTTTATCAAACTCACCTGTCATAGCATCTATTACCTTTTTTGCCGGAGTATCCTCAATAAATTCATATGTATCGGGAAAAAGATAACCTTCAAGTTTATACTTCACATTCGGATCACTGTTTTGCATATATTCATAGGGAATATATTTTTTTGCCAGAGTCAGAAAATCCTGTTTCGAAGTAATTTTTTTTCTTTCCAAGAGATCTGCTATTTGCTCCACAGTATAACCTTCCGGAACAGTCACCTTTATTACTACAGTCTGCGGTCCCTTGATTAATTCATCCATCACTGCAGTGCTGCTCATGCCGCGGTGCAAAACATATTCCCCGACCTTCATGCCTTTGTCGAGTCCTTTAAGCTGTGCCAGTATCTTAAAATATACATCATGATATATTATATTCTTATCCTTAAGCAATTCCGCTATTTGAGAGGTACGCATTCCCGGTTTGACATTAATGACGATCTGCTCCTGGTCATCAGCCGGAGTGATCGAATGAAAACCAATAAGCACAGTCAACATAAACAAAAAGAACACACCTATTACGTATTTTAAAGGAATACTAAATATTTTATCATTTTTTACATACAAAAAAATTTTTTTGCCATATTTTTCAATATTTTGCAGAATATCGGACAAAATTATCCCTCCGCACAGATTATCATTCTATTAAAATCAGCAAAGACTGCTTTTCATCAAAATGATCACCGCATTCTGCAGCAAGACATCACTTACTATCCGAATCTTTGCTGAATACATTATCCTATATAAAAAGATTTTATGCAAATTTTTATTTTGATCCCATCACAAAGCTTTTTTATATATCTTTTCTGTATTTTGCCGGAATAGCATCCAAGAACCGGCTTACAGTGTTTTTTCGACCATGCTCGCTGATTTTGCTTCTGCTTATATAAAGATGTTTTTTAGCACGTGTGAGTGCGACATAAAAAAGTCTTTTCTCTTCATCAAGACTGCCTTCCTTTATTGCTAAATATGCCGGAAAAATCCCGTCCTGCATTCCGGCAAGAAAAACATAATCAAACTCGGAACCTTTGGCCTGATGCACGGTAATTATAGGTATTCGATCAATAGCAGAAATCATGCGGTCCATTTCATTATTGGACAATGCCGTCATTTTCAATAATTCTGCCAGACAATCACGCGGAGCCGTGCCAGCATTATCATTATATTTAGCTATAAGGTAAAATTCACGTATATGATCAATTTTCTCCGGTTGATTTCGATAAAATTCCTTTATTTTAGTCACGTTCATTATTTTGGCGATAAGTTCATATGGTCTCAAAATAAAACTATTTTCAATTAGCTCATTCAGCTTTACAGCCATCCAGCGAAATTGATCAACATGTTTTCTCAAATAGTCCCTTCGCAGCGAAGCAGTTGGGATGATATCATTTTTTACAGCATGCATAAGCAGTGAAGCCGTTGCCATCACATCATCAAATGCATTGTGAGTCGGTTTTTCTTCTATAGAAAAATAATCGCTTAAAAAAGAGAGCTTATGGTTTGGTAAATTAGGATAGAATCTTCTATATATATCCAGAGTATCATAGCTGGTCAAAAATTCTGGTTTCGGTAAATTCATCCTATTCAGCTGACTGCAAAAAATACTTATATCATAGCTTACATTATGCCCTACGATCACTGCTCCGATAGAAAATTCCCGGAAAGCGGCAAGTATTTTTTCGGGAGGTTCTCCATTTTTTTCCAAATATTCATCAGAAAAGCCATGCACATAATATGATGTTCCGACCGTTTTTATTGGTTTTAATATATGGACAAATCGCTCTTTGATCTTCCCCTCATGATCCAGCCTGACCGCAGCGATTTGGATTATTTCATCCCTGCTGGTATCAGTTCCTGTGCTTTCAACATCAAAAACGATAATTTTTTCCTCTTGCACTGCCTGTAAAAGAAGACAGAAGGGATCATTGTCATCTTTGTATGTTCTTTCATCAATAAAATCCACCAGACTGATGCCAACTTTTCTATATGCAGCTGACTGTACCGTATCTATCGTCTTTTCACCTATCCCAGCTGCGAATTTTTTCAAAATTCTTTGCAAACTGCTGCTGTCATATCTATTCATCAGTAATTTAAGGAACGCCATAACATCTTTTATTTCCTGACGCCTGAAAAACTTAAATTCATCGACCATTATAAAATCAATTCTTTTTTCTCGCTGCACATTTTCGTTTAAATTGTTTAAGTAGCGGCTCAATCGTTCATTATATTTATTGCTGCGTGTTAAAATACATATTCGACACCTGTCGGACTTACCCAGCTGCTGTATTTCATCGAATATCCATGCCGCTTCATTCTCGGCATTTTCAGCTTCTTTGACGGTTATTTTTTCACCCTGCAGCCCATTTGCTGATTTTACTGCCGATTTATATACTTTACGCACGCTTTTGCCGAATAAATTTTCCAGGCAGTCATATGATGCATTCAATAAAATTCTGGTTGAACGGTAGTTTTCATCAAAAGCGATTGTAACCGGTTTATAATCAATTTTATATTTGTGCAGAATTGATTCGGGATCAGACCCGCGCCATTCATAAATAGTTTGAAAATAATCACCGCACAGCAGGATATTGTTATGTACAAACAGACGGGATAAAATATCATATTCCAAGCTGCTGGTGTCCTGCATCTCGTCTATATTGATATATTTATATTTGTGCCGCCATATTTTTACTACTGCATCATCTTTAAATAATTCGTATGTCCGAACAATGAGGTCTGTAAAGTCAAGCCCATGCATATCAGCTAACTGCCTGTTATAATCAGTCACTATATCCGCACCATTTTGTTTCACCGCCTCCAGCATTCTTTCATCCTGATAATATTGGGGCGTTACACATATGTTGCTTATTTTATCGATTTGTTCAACGAATAAATGTTTTATTACCTTTGCATAATCACTCTTCACATCATCTGTACAATAATCATAAACCGCCCGATATTGTTTGACCAAATCAATAAAATATTGCAATGCCTTATTTGAAGCTATCCCATAGAAATTTACTTTTCGCACAACTTCCTGGCAGTCATCCTCATCAAAAATGATAAAATCAGTAAATAAATCCGAAATTTTTTTCGCTTCAGCTTTAATTACATCATAGCAAAAACTATGAAAAGTACATATTTTTACTCCGGCACCTTTTTGGGCAAGTAGTATCGAGATACGTTCCTTTATCTCTCCGCAGGCCTTATTAGTAAAGGTAAGACACAATATTTCTTCCGGCAGCGCCTTTTCCTTATCTATTATGGCAGCTATTCTGTATATGAGCGTATTTGTTTTTCCTGTACCGGCAGAAGCACTGAGAAGTACATTATGCTCAAGCTCATTCACCACTTCCAGCTGTTTGTCATTTAATATTTTATCCATGTTGCTCCCATATTATCACTCTATGCATTTTACTGCTAAATCAATATATATTGTAATTCTTCTGCCGGAAACATTGTGCAAGGCACTATTCTCATTGAAAAAGCTCCAGCTGCCCTCATATAAAACTCTTCAATCTTATACAGGGGTGAACCGGAGCTCGTGATACCATCCTTATTTACGTTCCTCCCCCGCCCAGCTATAATACGCTTACCGCACTATGAGCTCGTACACTTATTGTAAGCAAAAACGAGTTGATCGTCAACATTATCAATGCTTCCAATATTTTTAGTTCACGCAATCCACTGCTTTTCCATATTCATATCGTCGTTCTTTACATCAGCAGCATCATATTTTGCTATCAATACCGTTATAATAATGACGCTTGCCCTCCAGAGATTATCATTCAAGCTTCTGTTCAAAACATTGCCTCTGGTCTGAAGTAATACTCTGTTCAACTAAGTCTTTTGACATACGCGCATATTCTTTTTCTGATACGAAATCTCCGCTCACAGCATAATAAAAATAGAAAAAAAGGCAGAAAAAACTTCCTGCCAAAAGTATTATTAGTATATTAAGCAACCTCTTCATAAAATCAGCCTCTTTTTTGCAAAAATAACAGCAGATAATATGTCCCCGCAGAGCATCCTCCGAAAATTATCAAATAGTCAAATAAAAATTTCTCTAAAGACAGTTTTGCAGAAATAAAATCGTCAGAATGCTGGTATTTCAAACAATTTTTTAAAAGTTCAACCCTTGAAGCCATTTTTTGATATTATCGCTTTCTTTTGGTGCTGTATCATCCCAAACAGCAAGTCCTGCCAGGATATCTGCATCTGGCTGCAGCTCTTTAATTTTATTATCAATACCGGACAAGCCACTTCCTTTATGAGTGGTAAACGGAATAATCACCTTGCCCGATAAATCATGCTGCGTGAGAAATGTACGTATCGGCGGAGCGAAAGTATACCACCAAACCGGCGTGCCTATAAAAATTACATCATAATAATTCGTATCGATATCCTGTTTTAATTCGGGTGTATAGCCTGAATTTACTTCCTGTTTTGCTTGCGCTACAACAGTATCATAATCTGTGGGATACGGATTTTTGGGTTCGATCTCAAACAAATCTCCTCCCGTATTTTGCTGAATAATTTGGGCAAATTGCTGAGTATGCTTTGTATGAGAAAAATAAGCTATCAAAATCTTTTTCCCTCTCAAATTGCTTGTTTCACTATTTTCTGCTGATGCCGTTTCTTTTTCAGGCACAGTACCATTTACCGGCTCCTGCTGTACAGCTGCGGCTTTTTCGTCCGTTTGACTGCCGCAGCCTGAGACCAATAAAAACAGTCCAAGCATTATCATTAAATAAATTTTTTTTTGTTTCAAACGCATTATCTGCTCCTCCGTTTCAATTTGCCTTATTTTATTCGCATCAAAAATATATTGTAAATAAACCGATACTGTGCATTTAATCATTCAAGTTTGACTGGTATAATTTTTTTAATACTCTCCTGCTTTTCCTTATAGACACATTTTAAAAATAGCTTCAACATCTACTGGTGTCAGCTTTTTATATCCTGACAGTATTCCATTGGAACAAGCTTTCTTTGCCATAATAGAAAAATTCTTATCATCAATGCCAAGATCAGATAATTTGCTTTTAAGACCCAATGTATCAAATAGAAAGTCTTTAAATTTCGCTATAGCTGCCTTTGCCCCAGCCATATCAGAGAGTGCAGCGTCAACACCAAAAACATTTACACCAAAATTTTTGAATTGCGGTGCTGTTGTCTCATCCAAAATATATTCCATCCAGCGCGGTGCAAGAATTGCCAGACCGTGTCCATGCGTTATATCATAAAATGCCGAAACTTCATGTTCGATCATATGACATGTTGGAGCCATAACCGTTCCTGTACCAAGAAAGCCATTAAGTGCCCATGAAGCCGCCCACATTAAATTAGCACGTGCTTCATAATCATCTGGTTTACTGATAGCAATAGGTGCATATTTTATCACAGTCTTAATGATTTCTTCCATAATACGATCAATCATATCCATTTTGCCTTCCGGATCGGCAAAATAGAAACAATCAAATATGTGCAAAAGTATATCTGCACTTCCGCAGGCAGTTTGATAAGCACTGACTGAAAAAGTATTGGCCGGATCAAGAAAAGAAACCTTCGGCTGAAGCAGCGGATGCACCAATCCCAGCTTTTCATTTGTTTCCATATTGCTGATAACACCGCCGCAGTCCATTTCCGAACCGGTCGCTGCGATCGTTAATACTGTAAATAGCGGAAGAGCTTGAGTTACTGGTACTTTTCCGCTGACAATATCCCAGCTGTCACCGTCATAATATCTCGCCGTAGCAATTGCCTTAGAGCAGTCAATAGTTGAACCTCCGCCCACGGCAAGAATAATATCAATTTGTTCTTTTTTACAAATCGCTGCCCCTTTATTTACAGTCGTATGCCTTGGATTCGGTTCAACGCCGGCCAACTCAAATACTGTCAATTTATTTTTCTTGAGCTCTTTCATGACACTATCATAAAGACCGATACGCTTAATTGACCCTCCTCCGTATACCAGCAGTATACGTGAACCATATAGTTTTATCTCCTCCCCTAAATGATTTAACTGATTCTGCCCAAAATAAATTTTAGTCGTGTTTTGAAAAACAAAATTTTTCATTTTAAATTATCCTTTCTTCTTATACGATGACTTCATTGCAGCATTTTCTCATGTAGACAGCGGTTTGAAATTTCTATAAAGTACGCCTCCTGTTTTTATATAATTATTCAGTTTTATTCTGGATTAATTTTATCGTATCACTTGAAGCTAACTCCATCGCAAGTGTTTTTGAAAAAATAAAGGAAAAAATCCGAAAAATTATTTGCTTATGATATCAGTTGATGCTGCCAACTCTTCCTGTGCTTTATATTCATCAATTCGCTTTTCCAAACATTCAATAGTAGCTTTCAATGCCTGTGAACCAAATACAATACGAAGCGGCGCAGGGTTTTGTCCTGTACTTTCAATAATACGCGCAGCCATTTTTACAGGATCACCGGGTGCCAGATTCTTGGAAGCATCCAGCATATCTAAAAATGCATGAGAAGACTTATATTCCGGCATGAGATTTGCTATTTTTGCACTGCCGTAGCGGAACTCTGTACGTGCCCCACCCGGTTCAACAATAGTCATGCCTATGCCAAACTGGGCCATTTCCTGAGCTACCGATTCACAAAAACCTTCTATCCCGAATTTTGTCGCGTGATACATAGAATTCGCCGGATAAGCAACTTGCCCGCCGTATGATGATATCTGAATAATCCGTCCTCTCTGCTGCAGCCGCATATAGGGGAGTGCCGAACGGATGATCTGAATCGATCCGGCAAGATTTGTCGCCAGAATATGATCAACTTGAGCATCTGAAAGCTCTTCGGCACAGCCAAAAAGTCCATAACCTGCATTGCTGATAACCACATCAATTTCTCCGTATTTTTCAAAGGCTTCAGAAACCGTACGATGTACTGCCGGAACATCGGTCACATCAAGCAGCTGACAATCAAAGGTATCCGGATATCTTACAATCAGGTCCTTCATTTTCTTCCGGCTGCGAACGGTGCCGATAACCCGGTCTCCCTGTGCCAATATCTGTCTTGTCATCTCATTGCCAAACCCGCTGGATACACCAGTAATAAACCAAGTACGCATTTTATATTTCCTCCAAATTTTTATTCATTCTGTATATCAACCTTTTTCCTATTTTTATTTTATGTGCCCTGATACTCTGAATCAATTCCGATTTTCCATACTTTCCATAAGAAAAACTTATTTATTTTGTTGTATAAAATTTGTTGACAATATTACTGAAAATGAATAATCTATTATCACTTGTCCGTTAAGTAAAAAACTATTAAATGACTGGGCCTCATATTAACGGAAAAAAGTAAAACGCCTCCATTATTTCTGGAAGCGTTTTGCCTATTTTTATCTATCATAAGTGACTTTCCAATTTATTTTCTATCAGCAAATGTTCATTGCATGCTCGGACCTGTGCTCAATATATCATCAGCCATTTCTCCTCTAAATCTTTTTACATTTTTGGTAAACAACCCTACCAGTTTTGCAGCCTGACGTTTGTATGCACCCTTGTCAGTCCAAGTATTTGCCGGTTTTAAAATATCTGAAGGCACATCAGGACAATAATCCGGGACCTCGACTTTAAAAATTGAATCATTTGTCCAGCCTATATTATCGAGCTGTCCTTCCAGTGCCGCTGTAATCATGGCACGCGTATATTTCAACTTCATTCTGGAACCAATGCCGTAGGGCCCGCCCGTCCATCCTGTGTTCACTAAATATACCTTGGTATTATGTTCCTGTATTTTTTGTTCAAGAAGCCGGGCATATTTTAGAGGAGAAAGCGGCAGAAACGGTTCGCCAAAGCCTATGGAAAAAGTGGCCTGCGGGCCTATAATGCCGCGCTCCGTACCGGCTACTTTACTGGTGTACCCCGAAAGGAAATGATACATAGCCTGTTTGGGGTTGAGTCTGGAAATCGGCGGCAATACGCCAAAGGCATCGGCAGTGAGAAAGATAATGGCTGTAGGATGTCCTGCCATACTTGGGTGAATGGCATTAGGAATATATTCCAGCGGATATGCTACACGTGTGTTTTCTGTATATCTCGCATCATCATAATCTTCTTTTCGTGTTTTGGGATCAAGCACTACATTTTCAAGAACTGCACCATACTTTATGGCGCGATATATTTCAGGCTCAGTTTCTTCTGTAAGATGGATGCATTTTGCATAACAGCCGCCTTCAATATTAAAAATGCCATGTTCGCTCCACCCATGTTCGTCATCACCTATAAGCCTTCTATTGGGATCGGCCGATAAAGTAGTTTTCCCCGTTCCGCTCAACCCAAAGAAAATAGCGGTTTTACCATCTTTGCCCACATTGGCAGAACAATGCATGGACAATATTCCCTTTTGCGGCAGAATATAATTCATTACCGAGAAAATTGATTTTTTCATTTCTCCACAGTATTTCGTTCCGCCGATTATCACTATTTTATAGTCAAAATTTATTATTATAAAAGCTTCTGAATGAACGGAATCTTCAAGCGGGTTAGCTTTCACACTTGGGAAACAGACAAGTGTGAAATCCTCCGGTGCAGCAGGCGGTTTTTCCGGTTTTATAAACAATTCTTTAAGAAAAAGATGTTGTGCTGCATATTCTGTTATACATTTTATCTGCAGCCTATGCTCCGGATCGGCCCCTACATAGTTATCACTGACATACAGTTTATGATCTCTGGCAAAATTTTTCATTTTGGCGTACAAACGCTTAAAAGTCTCTTCTGTGCAAGGTGCATTATTCGACCAGCTTACAATATTATGAACAGATGTAGTATCCACAATGAATCTATCTTTTGGCGATCTGCCTGTATACTGTCCCGTATATATGCAAATTGCGCCTCTTCTCGACAATACAGCTTCTCTGTTTATTATAGCCTCTTCAAAAAGTTCTGAAACACTGAGATCCCGTGATATCATACGTGCATTGGACAAAATATCAGCTGCCGAAAATTTTTTGTTTTCCATGGGTGGTCAACTTCTTTCATTAATATGATATAGGCTCATTCGAATTTCTTAATATTTTATACTTCTATTTATTATTTTTATTTCCTTCTAATTTTTCAAATAATTTATATAAATTATTGTTTCATTCATTACAGTTATAGTCAGATGCTTTACTTTTTTTATAATATCACTGTTATTTTCCCCATAATTGACTTTGCAATAGTATTTTTATATAATGAAATATATTTGTGTGATTATACAATTTTGGAGGTAGAACAATTTGAAATACATGAGCGGCAATGAGTTGCGGGAAAAATTCTTGCAATATTTTGCACAAAGAGATCATCTTCGTTTACCGAGCTTCTCTTTGATACCTGAGAATGATCCTTCCTTGCTGATGATAGGAGCAGGCATGGCTCCTTTTAAACCATTTTTTACAGGTAAGATGAAACCGCCTCATACGCGCATAACTACAAGTCAGCGCTGCGTCCGCACTGGTGATATCGAAAACGTAGGACGTACTGCCCGCCACCAAACATACTTTGAAATGCTGGGTAACTTTTCCTTCGGTGATTATTTTAAGGAAGAGGTTATACCGTGGGCTTGGAATTTTCTTACTGAAGAACTTGAGCTGCCTGCTGATAAATTATGGGTAAGCATTTATCCGAAAGATGAAGAAGCTTATAAAATTTGGACAGAAAAAACATCTGTAAATCCCGAACAAATAGTTCGCATGGAAGATAATTTTTGGGAAATAGGCACCGGTCCCTGCGGTCCTGACTCAGAAATTTATATAGATCTTGGTGAAGAACGCGGCTGCGGCAGCCCTGATTGTGCTCCGGGCTGTGATTGTGATCGATATCTTGAAATATGGAATCTCGTATTTACACAGTATGACCGCACTGACAGTGGTGAATATCTACCATTGGTAAAAAAGAATATAGATACAGGAGCGGGCTTAGAACGTCTTGCATCGGTCGTACAGGAAAAACCAACCAATTTTGAGACAGATTTATTGTATCCAATTATTGAGTATGCGGCCAATATTTCCGGTGTAAAATATAATCAAGATAACAAAACCGATGTCTCTTTAAAAGTTATAGCTGACCATGCGCGCAGTATTACTGTAATGGTAATGGACGGCATTCTTCCTTCCAACGAGGGCAGAGGATATGTTTTGCGTCGCATATTGCGCAGGGCTGTACGCCACGGGCGTATGCTTGGTATAGAAAAATCTTTCCTGGCAGATGCTGTCGATGTGGTAGCCGAAATTTATAAAGGTGTTTATGAGGGTCTCACCGAACGCAGGGATTATATAAAAAAAGTCATCAGTATTGAAGAAAAAAGATTCCACCAAACACTCACACAGGGTATTTCTCTGTTAGATGAGGAAATCCAAAAACTTTCTGTTGCAGGAACTACGGTCCTTGATGGCGAAACAGGATTTAAGCTTTATGATACATATGGTTTTCCCTGTGAATTGACCGATGAAATACTTCATGAAAATAACCTTTCACTTGACAAAGATGGCTTTGATAGGGCTATGGAAGCACAAAGAGAACGTGCCAGACAAGCTCGTCAAGAAAATAAGCGTATAGACATACCAGATCTGCGTGACCTGGATGTAGAAAAACTTACCTGTGATCCTGCTGCTCGGACTGCCAAGATAGTCTGCATCTGGAAAAATGCCCAGGTAACCGATACTCTGCAGGATGGCGACGAGGCGGGGATAATTTTTGACACAACTCCCTTCTATGCTGAAGGCGGCGGGCAGATTGGTGACTGCGGCGAACTTGTCGGTGAAATGGGTAAGGCTCATGTAGTCAATACGAAAAAATTACCTAATGGAACAGTTTATCATATAGCTTATGTCACAGAGGGATTGATTCGTACTGGCGACACATTAACTTTAAACATTGACATAACTAGGAAATTAGCCTCAGCTCGCAACCATACAGCGACGCATTTATTGCAGGCGGCATTGAAGAAAGTTGTCGGCGAACAGGTAAATCAGGCTGGTTCATCAGTGACTGCCGAACATTTGCGATTCGATTTTTCCAACTTTGAACCTGTTTCGACAAAACAGCTTACAGAAGTTGAAAAAATTGTCAATGATGAGATCCTAAAAGCATTACCTGTCGAAATAACTCATATGGCACAAAAGGAAGCAAAAGAAAAAGGCGCTATGGCTTTATTCGGTGAAAAATATGGTGATATTGTGCGTGTAGTCACTGTTCCAGATTTCAGTATGGAACTTTGCGGCGGTAATCATGTTGAAAATATTGGTCAGATAGGACTTTTCAAAATTATTGCCGAAAGCGGTATAGCAGCAGGAATAAGACGTATTGAGGCTCTGACTGGTTCAGCTGCCTATTCCTATGTAAATGGGCAATTAAACATTCTTGATGAAGCGGCTGCGTCATTGAAGGCAGAGCGGACAAATTTAGTAGAAAAACTGGATACATTGATAAGCGAAAATAAAGAAATCAAGCATCAGCTCCATGTTGTAAAAGAAATGCAGGCCAAATTGGATTCGCAAAAACTTTTGATGGCTGTAAAACCGCATGGCAGTGTAAATGTTCTTACAGGAAAAGCTAACACGGACAATATGGATGAACTGCGCAATCTTGCGGACACTACTTGCGACAAAGTTGAAAATGGAGTGGTAATTCTCGCTTCAGTAATAGCTGATGATAAGGTCAATCTTGTCGTAAAAGCATCCAAGGAAGCTGTTGAGAGGGGTATTCATGCCGGAAGGATCATCAAAGAAAGCGCTCAGGTGCTTGGCGGCAATGGTGGCGGCCGTCCAAATATTGCACAGGCAGGAGGCAAATATGCCAACAAACTGCCTATGGCTTTTGAAAAAGCTCTGTCTGTCTTAGATGCACAGATTGGTAATCAGTGACTACGGCTTTTTCCCGGAAAGGAACGTGATTTTTATGTCCAATATGGAAGAAACGATGATGTTTAAGTTTGGTATTGACAAAAACAAAGCCGAAACAGTAATAAGAGATGTCTGCTCTGCTATGCAGGAAAAAGGATATAATCCCATAAATCAGCTGGTCGGTTATCTGTTGTCGGGTGATCCTGCATACATAACCAGCTATAAAGATGCCAGAAGCAAAATTCGTGGCATGGAGCGTGATGAACTTCTGGCTGAACTGGTGAAATTTTATTTGAATAAAAAAGAAACGTGACGCGGGAGGATGCTATGCGTATCATAGGCCTTGATGTTGGAGACAAGACAATAGGTATAGCAGTCAGTGATGCTTTAATGCTGACTGCGCAGGGAATTGAAACAATAAGGCGTGAATCATGGCAAAGTGACTTACAGCGTTTACAGGAGCTTATAGTTGAATATGATGTTGATAAAATAGTTATAGGTCTGCCGCGCAACATGAATGGCACTGAAGGCGAACGATGTGATATCGTAAGAGAGTTTGCTGATCATTTAAAAGAATCTATTGTCGACAAGGACATTATTTTTTGGGATGAACGACTTTCCACTGTTGCAGCTGAACGTTATCTGATTGCTGCGGACGTGAGCCGCGCAAAGCGCCGCAAAATAATTGATAAAATGGCTGCTGTATTTATATTACAGGGTTATTTGGACAGTAATCCGCAAAAGTTATAAAAGAAAAGGCTGAACCGAAAAATTGGTTTAGCCTTTTCTTTATAATTACTATTTTTCTGTAAAATATTTTTTTTCGCACAGGACAATAAGAATCATAGCGATACTAAAAAGCACAATATAAATCAAAGCCAGATAAAAGCTGGATGCCATTTCTAGTTCTCCTGCAAATATTGTTATCACTGCAACAATAATACCGGATAAAGAACCAAACACCGAACTGGCTGTGCCGGCGATGCTTTTAAAAATGGACATTGTTCTCACCAGCGAACACGGTACAATAAAGCCGCAGCAGCAAAAAATTGCACTGATACAGGGCAATAGCATAAATAAGGAATTTTTCACTATAAACGCCATTAAAAGCATTATAATAGAAATTCCTATTGCGGTCCATGTTGACCAATACATTATCTTTTGAACTGTAAAATATTTACCGGCAAAACGATTAAACATGCAGCCCATGAAATAAGCTGCTCCGAGCAGCAACGCGATATATCCGTAAATAATCACACCATATCCCATAATATTTTGTATAAGAAAAGGCCCTACAATATTAAAAATGACGATTATACTGTACCCTATTCCACCGACTATAGTCATAGACAAAAAAAGAGGATTAAAAAGTACATTTTTGATATTTTTCTCTATAGATACAAAATTCATTTTCGTGTAATTAAGATTGGTTTCAGGTATTTTATAAGTAGTAAAAAGATATATCCCCAACCCATAACAGGTAAAAAAGAAAAAGTCAGCTTTCCATCCAAGTAAATGTTGCAAATAACTTCCTATGAAGGGGCCAATGATAGGCCCCATTGACCAGCTGATGCCAAACCAGCCTGTAGCATTCATCAGTTTTTTTCCTGAAAAACTGTCAACGATCATGGCCCGTGCCACTGCAGCAAGGCCTGCAACACTCACGCCCTGGAGAAATCTGAAAAAATCCAGAACTAAAATATGCGGCGCATAAATACATATGAAACTTGAAACAGTGTATATTATGCTGCTGATTTGCAGAATTTTTTTTCTCCCTACAGAATCCGAACATATTCCAAAAACAATCTGTGCAACACCATAACCCAGCATATACAGGCTGATTCCCAGCTGAACCAGATTTTGCTGGGTTCCGAAATATTTTTCGATCACAGGCAGAGAAGGTACATATAAATCCACGCCTATTCCCATTAAAAAACCTATGGAAAATATAATAATCATAATTTGATCGTCTTTTTTATACAATGAATTTTTCACCCTCAGTATATTTTTTTGGAATATTCCGAGGTTCATTATATACTAAATTCCACAGTGAAGTAAGTACGCACTTTTTAGGAAGACACTCTACAATCAGGTAGTATTCACTCTGATTTTCCTTATATCATTTTAAATAAAAAAATTTTTATGTATGAATATATGTCACAGTTCTTATAAATCTATTATGATCAGCTGCCTTCTGTTTTTTGCAAAACAAAAAGTCTGCACCTCTTAAAATAAAAGAGCTGCAGACTTTCTATACTACACCGGACCGATTGCCAGCGCAATAAATTTAAATCAAAATCATTTGTTGAAAATATTCTTTAAGGCCTGTTTATTAACATCACGATTGAGCTGTGCAAGATATGTTGTAAGTTTTATATCCTTAGGACATACTTCAACACAATTTTGACTGTTTCCGCAGCTCGTGATACCGCCTTTTTCCATTAAGGCATTAAGGCGCTTTTCTTTATCGAACTTTCCAAGAGGATTTAAATTGAACAGATATGCCTGAACAGTAGGAGCAGGTCCGATAAAATCAGACTGCGGGCCAACATTTGGACATGCTTCCAAACAACAGCCACAAGTCATGCAATGCGATATTTCATAAGCTGTAGCAGCTGTATATGGATTCTGAATAGGGGCCGTATTGACTTCCCAGCTTCCGTCTATTTCTACCCAGCCTTGAATGCGCTTAAGACTTTCAAACATAACTGAACGATCAATCTGCAAATCACGTATTACCGGAAAAGTACGTGCAGGTGCAAGACGTATAGGCTGCGGAATCTGATCAACAAGAGTTGCACAGGCTTGTCTTGCTTTACCATTTATTACCATCATGCAGGCACCGCAGACCTTTTCAAGACAATTACATTCCCATACTACGGGCGTAGTCTTTTTACCATCCTTTGTGACGGGTTTTTTCTGAATTTCCATCAAGGCAGCCACAACATTAAGAGCCGGACGATACGGCACTAAAAATTCTTCGGTATAAGGTTTACTGTCAGGACTATCCTGACGTTCTATAATAAAATGTACTGTTTTTTGTTCTGACATTATTATTATTTACCTCCCTTTGCAACATCATAACGACGCGGACGCGGTTTTATTAAAGAGTGGTCAAAATCTCTGTAGGAGATTTCTGGCTCATGCGTTTCCGTATTGTAGGAAGCGATGGTAGTTTTGAGGAATTTTTCATCATTACGATCCGGGAACTCAGGCTTATAATGAGCACCACGGCTTTCATCACGCATACGTGCAGCTTTGCAGATAACCATAGCATAAAGGATCATATTACGCAGCTGACGAACAAACATAGCTTCCTGATTAGCCCAATGCCCCTTATCACTCACACCTATATCATTCCAGCGGGCAAGTATCTTTTTCAATTCATCCATGCAATAATCAAGTTCTTTATTAACACGAACAATCGTACAATATTTATTCATCAAATCGCCCAATTCATGATGCAACTCATGAGCATTTTCTATACCATTCATACTAATAATACTTTCAAAATCATCAACACATGCCTGTTTAGCTGCGGCAAGCTGTACATCAGTGAGTTCATCGCCTATTTCATCACTTTCGGACCAACGGATAGCTTCGGGACCCGAAATAGTACCGGAGTAAGCAGCTGAAAGCAGCGAATTGGCACCAAGACGATTTGCTCCATGATACTGATAATCACATTCGCCTGAAGCAAGAAGTGCAGGAATGTTTGTATTATGCTTTGTATCTACCCATATGCCACCCATCGAATAATGAACTGACGGATAGATCTGCATAGGAACTTTGCGAGGATCATCTCCAACAAATTCCGAATACATTTCCAGAATACCGCCTAATTTACGCTCAAGATATTCCGCCGGTATATGAGACAAATCCAAATATACTCTGTTTTCACCGTTAATACCCAGCCCCTGATTCACACAGACATCATAAATGGCACGGGCTGCAATATCACGCGGCACAAGATTGCCATATGCAGGATACATTGTTTCAAGAAAATACCACGGTTTGCCGTCTTTATATGTCCATACACGACCGCCTTCACCACGGCATGCTTCTGACATAAGACGATTTTTATCAGACCCGGGGATTGCTGTAGGATGTATCTGAATAAACTCACTGTTGCCTATTTCAGCACCCTGCTGGTAAACAGCCGATACTGCAGAACCGTTGCAGATAGTAGATGCTGTGCAGCGGCCAAATATGACACCAGGACCACCTGTAGCCAGTATAACCGCATCGGCAGAAAAAGCTTCAATTTCCATTGAATTCATATTCTGTGCAACAATACCGCGGCATACATTTTTGTCATTCTTTATAATTTTAATAAATTCCCAGAATTCATATTTCTTAACTTTACCTTTAACTTCCCATTTACGAACTTGTTCATCAAGTGCATAAAGAAGCTGTTGGCCTGTTGTTGAGCCAGCAAATACGGTACGTTTGTTCTTCTGTCCGCCAAAATTACGAAGATCAAGAACACCTTCAGCCGTACGCGTAAATGGAACACCCATGCGATCAAACATCTTTATAAGTTTAGGAGCAGTTTCACACATACCTTTTACAGCGGTCTGATCAGCTAAAAAATCACCGCCGTATACGGTATCATCAAAATGTTCCCAAGTTGTATCGTTTTGACCCTTAGTGTTCATGCAGGCATTGATACCGCCCTGTGCACACAAGGAATGCGAACGTTTTACAGGACAATACGAAAATAATTTCAATTCGCCGCCTGCTTCGCAAATTTTAATAGCTGCCATAAGACCTGATAATCCGCCGCCGACAACAATTATATTCTTTTTACTCACGTAGCTTCTCTCCTTATTTTTAATAAAAAACTAATCAATGCATTTTATATGCTGCCATGAATGCAATGGTAACAAGAGATAACAAAACACATACAAGCATCATTACTCTGCCAATGAATGTCTGAATGCGCGGCCCTTTAGCTATGCCCCATGTCATGCATAAAGTGGTAACACCATTGCAAAAATGGAATATAGCAGCAATCATGCCAGCAAGATAAAGAATAAACCATCCCATATTATTAAACATTTGATCAAGTAGAGCATATGAAATCGGGGTGCCTCCGCCTTTTGTGAAAATGCGCAGATCAACAACGTGGATAATTAAGAAAACAAAAAGAAAGATAGCCGTCCATCTTTGAAGTGCAAACTGCCAGTTCCGAGTGTAGCCATATTGTGACGGATTGTTTTTTGCCTGCAGAGCAATATATAATCCATAGATCATATGGAAAAGAAATGGAATAGCAAGACCAAAAATTTCGATTACAAGCATAATGTCATGCGGTATCAAAGCAATTTTGCCAATAGCCTCGTTAAAAGCTGCCGGGCCTCCAAGAGCCTCTGCATTGGTTAAAACATGTTCTAACAAGAATAATCCCATTGGAACGATCCCGCAAATGGAATGCAGGCGACGAATGTAAAATGTTACATGGAACATTATAACCCTCCTATTGTTAATCCCAACTCGGGAAAATTAAAATAAGGAAACTTCGTAACAAACTAAGTTAAAGAATATACACGGCTTGTTATCGGAGCTTTCCGAATCTCTAAAATTAAAGTTTACGATAAGGTTTTTGACCTATTTCGTAGAAATTATTTCCCTCTGAGTCAATAACAACAATAGCAGGGAAATCCTCAACAGTCAGTGCAGCCAGAGCTTCCGGACCAAGTTCCGGATACGCGATCACTTCATACTTTTTCACAGATTTCGCGATAAATGCAGCAGCTCCGCCGACAGCAGCAAAATATGTAGTGCCATTCTTTTTCATTGATTCTATAACTTCAGGTGTGCGGGAGCCCTTGCCAATCATTCCTTTAATGCCTTGTTCAAGCATCGTCGGTGTATACGCATCCATACGCCCCGCTGTTGTCGGTCCGCAGGAGCCAATGGGATCTCCGGGTTTTGCCGGTGTAGGACCAAGATAATAAACAATTTGATCATGCCAATCTATAGGAAGTTTTTCTCCTCTTGCCAAAGCTTCTGTCATGACCTTGTGAGCTGCATCACGCGCACTATAAATAACCCCGCTTATCAAAACACTGTCGCCAGCTTTAAGCTTGCGGGACTTTTCTTCCGTTAAAGGTGTAGTAATACGAATTTTTTCAGCCATTATTAACTTTCCTCCCCTAATTATTATAATACACGTTTACTGTGACGTGTAGCGTGACAACAGATAGTCACGGCAACCGGCAGCCCTGCTATATGGGTAGGACCCCATTCAATATTGACAGCTAATGCAGATGTCGTACCGCCAAGCTGAGGACCAATACCAGTTTTATTAACCATTTCCAAAAGCTCTTCTTCAAGTGCAGCATACTGAGGATGAGCATTGCGGACAGTTAAGGGGCGCAGTAAAGCCCGTTTTGAATAATAAGCGGCCTTATCCATTGTGCCGCCGATTCCAACGCCTATGACCATGGGCGGACAAGGATTACAGCTTGCATGCAGTATAATTTCCATGACAGCCTTCTTAACGCCTTCAACACCGTCTGCCGGAACAAGCATCTTTATACCTGATTTATTTTCACTGCCAAAACCCTTAGGTTCTATTTCAATTTTCAGTTTATCGCCCGGCACCACTTCGGTATAAATAATAGCCGGAGTATTGTTTTGGGTATTCTTTCTATCAAACAGTGGTTCAGCAACTACCGATTTTCTCAAAAAACCTTCCGTATATCCCTTGGCCACTCCAGCATTGATAGCGTCATTGAGACTGCCGCCTTCAATGTGAAGATCCTGACCTATTTCAACAAAAACAATGGTCATTCCTGTATCCTGACAAATAGGCCGATCTTCAGATCTGGCAATTTCAGAATTCTTGATGATCTGATCAAGAACATCCCGGCCTACTGGAGATTCTTCAGTTTCTCTGCCTTTCTTTAATGCTTCATAAACATCTTCAGGCAAATAGTAAGCAGCTTCTTTACACATCTGTGCAACTTCTTGTGTAATTTGTTCTACCTGTATAGTACGCATATAAACCCTCCTAGAATATAATGTCCCCAATGAAATAAATGTTATCACATTTTTAAAATGCTTTCAAGCCTTTAACAGCAAGTATTTACAGATTTAAAAAGGTGAAACTGATTCATTTTTCATTTTACAATATTTATGCTGCGGCTCATCAGTGATAAATATTAAATATTATCATATTGTATACCTGTTTACTTGGAATAAATTTTTATCCCCATAAAGTTCTAAAATTGCAAAGCTGCCTTCTTTTCCGTCACGAGGCAAAGAAATACTTCCGGGATTTAAAAATAATCTGTTTTTTTCATATTTTTCACAATAAACGTGGCTGTGTCCAAAGATAACTATATCTGCACGGTTTCTCCCTGCCAATTCACTCAGATAATCAATTCCCCATTTAACCTGATATTTGTGTCCATGTGTGAGCCAAATTTTTTTGTTCTCCAGCACAAAAAATTTATCTTCAGGAATAGCTGTATTATTCCAGTCACCGTTGCCAGCCACTTTTATAACGGGAACAGTGACCATTTTCTCCAAATATGCGGCGTCTTGCACATAGTCTCCCGCATGCAGCCATATGTCTACAAAAGGAGCTTTTTCAATTGCTTTTTTTACAGCCATCGTATTACCATGGCTGTCACTGATGACCCCCGCTATCATGCCAAATATTCAGCGAGTAATATTTTCATTCTTTTTACTGCTTTACCCCTATGGCTTATTTCATTTTTTTCCAAGGCAGATATTTCCGCCATGCTTTTTTTGCCTCCGCGGATATAAAAATACGGATCATAGCCAAAACCATTACTGCCCTTTGGTGACAATTTTATTTTTCCTTCACATTCACCCTCTGCCTGTAATATTCTTCCGTTTATATCAAAAAATGCCAGAACGCATTTATAACGGGCATTTGATGAATCAACCCCTGCTTTTTTCATCTCACTGATCATTTTTTTATTATTATCACCGTCACTCGCATTATCACCTGCGAATCTGGCCGAATATATACCCGGTCGTTTGTCAAGAATATCTATTTCCAGACCAGAATCATCGGCAAGACATGCCTGACCTGTCAATCTGGAATAAAAGGCCGCCTTTATACGTGCATTTTCCGCAAAAGTATGCCCGCTTTCTACTGCGTCGGGTAATTCGCCAAATTCGTCAAGTGCTCTTATAATCACCGGCAGCTCTGCGAATTCTTCTGCCATTTCTCTTATTTTCCCTTTATTTTTTGTTGCAATAATAATTGTCTTCATTTTTACGGCTCTCTGCCTATCCTCCATCCAAGATGATTCCCTAAAATATTTTTTTGATATGAGATCAGTTCATTGATACCGATTTCAGCCTTCTGCAGCAGTGCGTCAAGCTGCCGCCTGGAAAAGGGATGTTCTTCTCCTGTTCCCTGTATTTCAACAAAATCGCCTCTGCCTGTCATAACTACATTCATATCGACCACTGCACGACTATCTTCCTCATAGCAGAGATCTAAAACTGCATCATTTTCATTTATTATTCCTACACTGGTTGCAGCCAAAAAATCTTTTACAGGAAATATGCTGTGTGTGTCGTAAATACTTTCCATCGCGTCAACAAGTGCAATAAAGGATCCTGTAATCGCTGCGGTACGTGTTCCTCCGTCAGCCTGAATGACATCACAATCAATAATTATATTTTTTTCACCCAAGGCCTTCAAATCCATTATGCTGCGCAGGCATCTGCCGATAAGACGCTGTATTTCCTGTGTTCTGCCGCTCATTCTGCCGCGGGCAGCTTCTCTGGCCGCCCGAGTCTGTGTCGATCCAGGAAGCAGCGAATATTCGGCGGAAAGCCAGCCGGTTCCTGTCCCTTTAAGAAATTTCGGTACTTGCTGAGCTATTGTGGCCGAACAAATCACCTTTGTATCGCCTGTTTCTATTAAAACAGAACCTGCTGGATTTTTTAAATAATGCCGCGTGATTTTTACATAGCGAAGTTCATTTTCGCTTCGTCCATCAATTCTTTTCATAAAGAACCCCCTATTATTTAAAAACATTAGCACTGATCCATCATGCTGTGTGTTTAAACAAGAGTAAATATTGTTATTTCCGGCGGGCAGCCTATCCTAAAAGGAAACCAGCTGCCCGCACCTGTACTTACATAGCCGTAACAGCTATCTTGAATAAACATTCCCCGGACATATTTAAATCCCGGAAAAAGAGGATGCCCGAATATTCCAAGCTGTCCACCGTGTGTATGTCCCGTAAGAGCCAGATCTATATGATTGGCAAACGCATTATCAATAAAATCAGAATGATGTGCCAGAAGAATTTTTACCGAATCGGACGGTACACCGTTCAACGCGTTTTTCATATAGGTTTCTCCAAGCATGGCAAAACGCTCACGATCCTGCGGATAGTCAACACCAATAACAGAAAGCTTATCATCACCTCTATTGATAATGATACTTTCATTTGTCAAAACATGTATATCCGTCTTCGCTAAATTTTTCTTGATAGCGGTCATATTTCTCATATATTCATGATTGCCCCAGCAATAATAAATACCATATCTGAATTTGCCGCAATATTGCCCGATAAGAGCAATGGCTTCTGCATTTATCTTATCATCGTCAAAAATATCGCCTGTAACTGCCAAAATATCCGGGTTTAGGGCAGCTAAGCGATCCATCGTAACTCTCAGTTTGTCAATGGAAAAATAACTCCCGATATGAACATCTGTCAGCTGTGCTATTTTTATGTCTTTCCACGCTCCTGCATTATGTACCTTAATATCATATTTATTCAACACCACATCATTTTTTTCTATGAGACTTCCATATAACACCATTCCCTCTATAGGAACCAATGCCGATTTCATTAAAAAATTACGTCTGGAAAGGTCAACAGAAGCATCCGTGATTATATAATATATTTTAATAATACAATTCACAATCAATGCAAAAGCAGAAAAAAATATCTCAGTCACAAAAACAATTATAAAAAACTGCTGAAAAACAGATATTACAGTTGATTCTCCCGGTATGAATTTACTGCAAAATAATGCAGCCAATAAAAAAATATTAAAAAGTAAAACTCTAAAATATATATTATTTCGACCAATACGAGGATAAAGCTGTCTGATCAGTCTGGCAGATAAAACTGAAAAAATAATAAGCACCGCAAACACACAGGTCAAAAAAATCATAAACATCTTTATCACCCTAATTTCAAAACTTACCGCAATAATAGTACAAATAACAATTTATTATAACACAAAAGTCACTAATGTCGAAAGAAAAGCACCGGACAAAATTTTCTTCTGCCACGGCGCTTTTTTCAATCAGCCTGATATTGTTTAAAGTTTTTTATTATAACTATAGGTGTTTTTTGCGAAGCATTGCCAAATGGATTATCAAGCAGCAGGCTGGCAACCTTGCTGCCGTCCACCCCGTCTGTCACTCCTACAATGCGCGATCGCTTCAGATCATTCACATCAGCAATGACTGCGCCAAAACAGCCCAGCCTTTTTTTTAACTTTTCTACAACTTCATTTGGTTTTTCAGGCCCGTAAACTATACATTTATCAAAAGGCGGCATCGTTCCTGTAACATCATCAATCAGCGCTGCCTGTTCTCCGCCCCATTTATAAAACCAGCCGCCCTGTCCGAAAAGTTTTGCAATGAAGCCAAAAAATAAAGCAAATGCGACCCGCCACTTTCCTTCCACATCCATAAGAGACTGCATACCATGGGGACTGGCCAGACTGCCGTAATCAGGTATAAAACGACAGCAGAAAAGAGCTGTTTTAGATATTTTCAAGTCCTCAGGTCTTATAAATCGACCTTGTGTTATAGCAACAACACTTTCCGCCACAGAAATAACATCATTATCCGTTATTTTTCCCTTAGTGTACTTTTCTATAACGTTTATAATATCATCTTGTTCCGTCAATATCCTTGTCGGAACCGAAATTATTTGCACTTCACTCATTGTATCAATCCTCCACTGTTATATCAGTCGATAAGTTCTAAATCCAATAAAGATGCTATTTTTTTTGCAGACAACACAAGACGTTTTTTGGATAAAGCCGCCTCATGACGTGCTGTATGCTGATAAATGATGTCTACGGGTACATCAACCATATGGCGCAGTGTATTTCGTATATCTCCGCGATTCCTGTCAATAAGTTCAATTTTTACTGTCAGGTTTATTTTTTCAAATTTTTGAATAAGTACAGCCTCAAAGTAATCGTCCTCACGCGGTACACCTGCCAATTGGACTTTCCCTCTGACTTCAATGCCATCAAATTGCTCATACGGTAATTGCGAACGCACAAAGCAATCCATTATCGTGGCACATTGTTTCCCAGCATTCACTATTTCAAACTCCGCAGAAAAAACAACGCGGCTTTTTTCATTCTCTTCAACAATAAAAGGTGTATGCTTCTCAATACAAAATTGTATATCAGCATCACCAATTTGCCGCCATTTCAAATAAACCAGGATTATTACAATTATTAGCGCTATTAATATTATGCCTAAAACTTGCATCAATTTGCCTCCATAATCAGTTGAATTCACTTAAATCTATATTATTGATGAATGGATTTTCCAACCCCATAACAATTTTCACCATATGTGCAGCATGCTCAGGAGCTGAAGAAAAGAAAAATTCCATTTTCCCCTCAGTTCTTGCCGAATTTAACATCTGTCCATCCCGCAATATTTGCTCAGTCTTTTTAACAGTGCTTAGAGCAGGATTGATCAGACTGACATCAGTATCAAGATATTTCTTTAAAATATCACTTATTATAGGATAATGCGTACAGCCAAGAATAAGGGATTCAATGCTTTTCTCTTTAAATTTCAGCATATATGATCTTGCCGCATTTTCAAGAACCGCATCTTCAATATGCCCGCTTTCGATCAATGTCACAAAATCCGGACAGGCAACAGCATATACTTCTATGTTTTTATCGATCTTTGCCGCCATATCTGCATGGAATCCTTTTTTTACGGTGGCCTCGGTAGCTATGACACCAATTTTTTTATGCGGAGATACAGCTGCCGCTTCTGATACTGCCGTACTCATAGGTACTAACGGAAAAATTGTTCTGCCGACGGCCTTTTCATATCCCCATGAAGTCATTGTATTGCAGGCAAAAACAGCCATCTTTACATTTTTAGATGCGAAAAAATGTAAAAACTGATCCATAAATTTTATTATTTCTTCCGGTTTACGAGGTCCGTAAGGCATACGTTTCATATCACCAACATAGATGATGTTTTCCCCGGGCAAAATCTTGTGCAGCTGCCTTGCAACAGTCAAACCTCCCGAACCGGAATCAAAAACGCCAATTGGTGCGCAAGCTCGCATTTAATCCTCTCCCTAACATGTAGTGTAAATATTACTTCAATGCCTGCTGTAATTTAATATAGTATTTATCCGGCAAACGGGTAATTTTCCCGCTGTCTTTATGTGTAAAAACATTCTGCGTATACCCTTTCACCAAAAGAGCATCCGTATCGTCGCGAAATATTTCATAGCTAAATTCCATTTTCGCTTTAGTGAGCGCAACAGGTGTCGTCCTGATAAGCAGTACATCATCATACTGTCCTGATGATATGTACTGTGCACTTACATTAGTTATGGGAAACACATATCCATCATTCATCATTTCTGTCAATGTTATGCCTGCCTTGCGCAAAAAATCGACCCGACCTATTTCAAACCATTTTATATAGTTGGCATGATGCACAACTGCCATAGCATCCGTATCAAAAAAATTGACCCGATGAGTTATTGCCGTTACCATTCTTATTCCTCCCCCACATCGTCAGAGGTATATACATGAGATATTATTGCCCAAGGACATTAGGCACCAAAATATATAAACTACAACAAAGCGGCATGTTTCAATATATCACATAGTATGTAAAAAATAAAGAAATTTCATTATTTAATATTGAAAAGCCGATATGACAAAGTCATACCGGCTTTTTCACAAACTCAGGCTAAAACGCGTGCCAGACGAACAAGTTCCGGATCAAGTGTTTTAGTATTATTTACTGAATCGAACAAATCTATACTGACAACCTTACCGGAATTAAAACCAAACACTACATTGGAAACACCGGAAATAACGGCAAGAGCTGCACGTTCTCCAAGGATGCTGGCTTTTAATCTATCTTCCACACTAGGTGAGCCGCCCCTTTGAATATGGCCCAGAACTGATACACGTGTATCAATTCCTGTTTTCGCGCCGATCTGTTTGCCAATTTCAATTCCATTCCCGGCTCCTTCAGCAACAACAATTATACTATAGCGGCGCCCGTCAGTATATGATTCTTTCAATTCTCGACAAATCTGATCAAGATCAAATTTTGCCTCCGGTACCAATATGTATTCCGCGCCGCCGGCTATTCCCGACATCATAGCGAGCCAGCCTGATTTGCGTCCCATTACTTCTATGACGATTATCCTGCGGTGTGATGACGCTGTATCGCGAAGCTTATTTATAGCATCAAGGATAGTATTGACTGCTGTATCAGCTCCGATGGTATAATCAGTGCCCCATACATCATTGTCGATTGTTCCCGGCAGACCAACAATAGGCATTCCCCCCAGTTTGCTTAAAAGTGATCCGCCCGTGAGACTTCCATCACCGCCAATTATGACCAGACCTTCAATACCATGACTCTTCAAATTTTCCAGTGCTTTTTTACGGCCAGCCTCTGTTCTGAATTCATCACTTCGTGCCGTACCAAGGAAAGTACCGCCGCGTTGTATCACATCACTTACGCTGCGAGATGTCAGCTCATGGATTTCATCGTCGATCATCCCCTGATATCCATTATAAATGCCCCAGACCTTAACTCCCTCAAAAGCAGCAGTACGCACAACCGCTCTGGTAGCTGCATTCATCCCCGGGCTGTCTCCGCCGCTGGTCAATACCGCAATGGATTTTAACATTTTCCCACTCTCCCATTAATAATTGATAAAGCCGCAACACAATAATAAAACATACTGATACCCTTCTAATGAAAATTACTTCATTAAAAAGGACTCTATATATTCTAGATAATTACAGACAAAAAGTAAAGCCCTTTTACAAAAAGCAATCTTTTCGTTGTCTCATATCCTTTCCTGTTGAATTTTTATCTCATCAGGTTCCTCGCTCAATTCAGCACCGATCTTTACAAGAATGCGCGTAATACGAATATTTTCCACTTCTTCAACAAAAAAAGCATTAATCCCAAAAGTTGTTTTCTGTCCTACACGAGGCGGTGTATCTACCCTGGTAGCTAACCATCCGCCAACAGTATCAATATTTTCCGCATCAATTTTCACTTGCAGTATATCGTCCAGTTCATTCAGGAGCATTCGTCCGTCTATTGAATAAAGACGTGTTCCTTTTTTTTCAATAAATGGTCTTTCTTCATCAAATTCATCCTGTATTTCGCCGACAATTTCTTCTATTATATCCTCTATTGTAACCATTCCTGCCGTTCCGCCATATTCGTCTACAACAATGGCTAATTGCACTCTATGCTGCTGCATTGTATGCAGCAGATTGCTGATGGGCATAGTTTCAGGAACAAACGGAACAGGCCTTATAAATGACAAAAGCTCTGGCTTCTTGCCTATATAAAGAGATCGCAATAAATCCTTTATATGCAGAAAACCAACTATATTATCCTTATCATCCCGACAAATAGGATAACGAGTCAAATGCTGTTCCAGTGCTGTTTTTATATTTACATCTGATGAATCTTCAAGATAAAGACATACCATATCCGTGCGCGGTATCATAATTTCCCGTACATTCCTGTCTGCAAAATCAAATACATTATCCACAAATGTCAATTCGGTTTTGTCAATGTAGCCATGCCTGTGACTTTCTTCCATCAAAATACGAATCTCATCTTCCGTATGGGCAACATCTTCCTCGGCAGCCGGTTCAAATCCCAAATGCCGTATGACCCAATTAGCCACATGATTTAAAAACCATACAGCCGGATACATGACTTTATGAAAAATCAACATTGGCAGAGCTATTCCCAACACCACGGGTTCCACCCTTTGTATAGCCATAGATTTAGGTGCCAGTTCTCCCAAAACAATGTGAAGCGCCGTAATAATAAGAAACCCGACCACAAGTGAAATAGAATGTCCAAGCGGCGGATTTATGTCCAGCATTCTCATCAAAGGTTCCAGAAAAGCGGAAACAGCAGGTTCACCGATCCAGCCCAAACCAAGAGATGCTAAGGTTATCCCCAGCTGAGTGACCGAAAGCGATGCATCCATATGATCCGTAAGCATTTTCGCATATCGTGCCCGTTTATTTCCCCGCTGGATCAATATATCCAATTTTGTAGTTCTGATTTTCACTATAGCAAATTCGGCAGCGACAAAAAAACCATTCATAAATACTAAAAAACAGACCAGCAAAAATTTTAGGAAAACAGAAAAAATATCCAATAAGTACCCGCGTGCACGGGGTTCACCTCCAAGCCTATATGCTAATATATATCCTTTATTATTAATTCAAAACAAAATGCCAAAAATCCTGCCTGCTAAGATTAATCGGTCAAATTTGGTTTGCCATTATCATCGGCAAAATTGGCAGTACAATGCGGATAATTTGAGCATCCCCAAAAATAACCGTTTTTTCCTTTTATTCGCTTTAGTTGTCCTTCCTTGCAATATGTGCACAAGTAACTGTTCTTTTGGCTGTATACCTGTTCACTGTGACTTTTTTTCTCGCGCATAATCAGATCCCTTGCCGAAATCATACCTGCAGATATATTCTTACTGATTTCCGTTCTATCGTATTCCTGTTTTTTCTCATTGGTCACTTTAAAATCGGGAACACCGTTTTTATCATTGCATGTCATGCGGCAACGGGGATAATTTGAGCATCCCCAAAAGCAGCCATTTTTCCCATTGCGTTTTACCAGCACTCCTTTTTTACATCGCGGGCATATATGCTCTCCCTCGACAGGCATAGCAGCATCATACGCTTTATTGCAAAGCAATGTTGTAAAACTTTCCTGCTTGGTCAAAAAATCTTCCAGTGTTCCTTTTCCATTAGAAAGGTCATTCAAATATTCTTCCCAAACTGCGGTAAAGTCAGGATAGAGCAATTCGTCAGGAAGTGCATCCACAAGCATATAGGCACTTTGAGTAGGCTGCAGATACTTCTTTTTCCCTTGTGCTGACAAAAAGCCCCGCTTTATCAAATCATCTATTATAGAGGCCCGTGTTGCTTCTGTACCTATGCCATATATAGCCCGCAGTTTCTTTTTTACTGCTGCATCCTTTACATATTTGTGTATCTCCTTCATCCCCGCAAGCAATGTTGACGGTGTAAACCGTAACGGAGGTTTGGTAGCTTTTTTTTCGAGTGACGCGTTTAGATATGTCGCCGCATCTCCCTTGCACATTAAAGGAATAGTATTTTTTTCATCATCTTTTTCTTCTTCTGCAAGTTTGTTTTCAGTAATATAGAGCATTTTCCATCCATACTGCTTTTCCGTACGTCCCGTTGCCTGAAATTTTTCATTTGCAAACATAAGAATCAGTTTTATTTGATCATAAATATGCACAGGGTAAAACTGAGCTATATAGCATTGAGCTATTAAAAAATAAATATTTTTTTCCACTTCACTCAATGTAGAGAAATTCACCTTAGTCTGCGTGGGTATTATAGCATGATGAGCGGAAATCTTTTTATCATTCCACGCTTTGCTTTTTATCTTTGAATCTGCCCCATCTGCCCATTTTCCCAGCTGCTTTTCTCCGCATATCTTTAGATTATTCAATATGATCTTGGCATCGGCAAACTGGCTGATAGGCAAATACTCACAATCCGAACGCGGATATGTAGTCATTTTTTTTTCATAAAGTTTCTGTGCTGTATCAAGAACTTGCTGAGGTTCATAACCAAAATGTCTTCCCGCCAGGACCTGCAGCGCCGAGAGAGAAAACGGCAGGCACTGCACCTCTTTTTTCTCTGCTGTGTTATATGAACTTATCTGTCCCGGTTTATCAGCTTTATCAAAAATTTTTAACAATTCTCTCGCAATTTGTTCATCAACCAAACGACCTTCATTGTCAAGACCATTCTGCGTATCTTTAGCCTTCCAAATGCAGAAAAATTCCCCATTTTGATGTTCAAACTGTGCTTTTATCGTATAATAATCCACTGGTTTAAAAGCTGACAATTCTCTTTCTCTGCGGACTGTCAAAGCAAGTGTTGGTGTTTTCACGCGGCCTACCGGCAGAACTAATCTTCTGTGCCCTGCTCTTCTAGCAGCCAATGTATAAGCCCGCGAAAGATTCATCCCAATCAGCCAATCAGCTCTGGCTCTGGCCAAAGCTGATTTTTTTAACGGCAAAAATTGTTTATTGTCACAAAGCGAATCATTGGCCTTCTTTATGCTTTTTTCATCCAGAGCATTCAGTAATATACGTTTAACTGGTTTTTTGTTGCCGACATAATCCAATATCTCATCAATAAGCAGCTGCCCCTCGCGGTCCGGATCTCCTGCATGAACTATTTCGTCAGCTTTTCCGATAAGTGACCGTATTATGTTAAACTGTTTTTTACTTGAAGCAGTGATAAGCACCTGCCATTTTTCAGGAATTATCGGCAGATCCTGTGCCTTCCATATTTTATATTTTGCATCATACTCATCAGGCTCGGCCTGACGCAAAATATGTCCAAAAGCCCATGTTACGATCCCATCCATCGTTTCCAGATAACCATCGTGCTTTTTCATCGGCCCCTTGAGGCACTTAGCGATTTCATTGCCCATACTGGGTTTTTCCGCTATATATAAACGCAAATATTAACGCTCCTGTTCATCTGAAATATTTCCACACTGTTTCAGCTATAAGCAAAAATATGATAACTGAAATAACTGCCATAACAGCCAGCACAATAGGTGCTTTTTTTATTATTGAATCAGCCCTGCATCTGCATATTTGTTTCACATTTTCCGGCAGTAACTTTATAACAGCCGTTAATATTGCTGAGCCCAATACTGCATCATCAAAAAAGCCTGCAATTGGTACACTATCCGGTATCAAATCTATGGGACTGAACAAATATATTACAGCAAAAACGATAAGTCCTTTTTGATATTTTGGCGTAGTTTTATTAAGTACTGCCAATAACAGCACCAATAAATTATATCCGCATTTTTTAAAAACAAAAGATAATCGCATTTTGCTTTCCTTAAATATAAATGAAACTTATTTATAATTTCTAAAAAATTTTTCCACAAATTCATTAGGGTTTTGCGATATTTGAATGTCGGATTCAAATAATCTATTCCATGGAAAATTCACCTTTACTGCTTTAATATTTAAAAAAGGTATGTATTTGTCAAATAAATTTTGTGTCATTTGCTCTGCATCAATCTGCGCAGGCTCAAGTTTATCACCGAGAGAAAGCTTTGAGCCCCTGCCCGGAAATATATTCAGCTTTCTTGCAACAGCCTGCCGCACATTAGCCTGATAAAACCAGTCATCAACATATCTGGTCAATAAAAGCATATTTTTATTTTCGTCAGTCATATGCAATGATAACAATCCCTGTCCGACTGACCAGCCGGTGCTGTTAGTCGCTGTGTTCCAACCAGCATACGAAGTCAGCTTAAACAAAAGATTTCTCTGCAGTAAATTGTGCATGAGTGCATTGTCCGCACCATTGGCAAATGCAATATCCCCAATAGCAACAGGCGTTTTATCTCCCAGATAATGCTCGATCATATTGACAAAGGAATTCGTATTAGCCCGCGGATAAATTGAATTGAGATTTTCACCTGCTTCATATGTCATACCACTGACATTTGTATTTACCAGCAATATCATTGACGCTCCCTTTGCTGATGTTGTAGGGCGCCCCCCTGCCAAATCTATCTCCGAACGAACAGAATTATCTATTGGCTCATCCGAATAAGAAGGAATAGTAGCGCCACCATATCCGCTGGCATAACCAATTGCCACAACAGGCTCATAGCTATAGATCTTATTTATAGCTCTTGTTATAAGAAGAAGCCCCATCTCATCCACACCTGCAACAATGCGAAAATTGCTGCTTGACATTCCTTGTGCAGACTGACTGAGTACAACACGCTCATTATGCGTTTGAGAAAACGGTGCATTATCATCGCACCCCACAACTAAATAGTTGATTATATTATTGCGTGTCAATTCAACTAAGACTTTATTGGCATCAAAATTTTTGCGACGCCTGCCCATCCAATCATCAATCACATTTAGCGGTATATGCTGACGTAGCTGAACCATCTGATCTTCTTCGTTACTTGTAAGTCCCTGAGAAATATTTTTATCCAGCAATGCCGTATACTGGAAAATATAATCGCCATACGTTTGATAATATGAAGGCTCTTCTGTCCCTGATGCAGCAGCATTTTTAGGTGTGCGCATAATAGAAGAAAAAACATATACCGGAAGTTTAGGATACTTTTTATGAATAGAAATAAAGTAATCCGTCCTTTTCAAGATATCGGTCCTATCAAAACTATGCTTACGAGAAGCTACCAAGCTCCCATATAAAAGCGCATCAGAAGAAATAACAGCAGCATCCGCATCCTGTGCATTATTCATTACCCATTGATATAAACCATCTGGATCTCCCGGTGAAGTGCGAGTTCCCAATAATTGCTCAGGAGGAACCTTGATAACTACCCCTGCCTTTTCAGCTACTGCCACAGTTTGTTTGTCCGATATCGGACGATTATCATGAGGAACATATAAGATTACCTTAGCTTTTACCTTCTTTGCCGCTGCCGGCACACTTTGCAAATTTAATACAAACAACGATAGCATTACCATCGCAAGTATCTTTTTCCAACTGGGATATTTCAGTACAGATAAATAATAACCCAAAAAATCCACCTCAATACTATATTCTCTTAGTTATTAAGAATACCATAAAATATACCAAAAATAAATCAGTTGCTTAAAATTTGACAGAATATATACGGAGAATTGTTAAATAAAGTGCGACACTTCATGTAAAAAAACTTCAATAATGGCTTTCATGCATCCCTCTATAAGTGTTTCAATCCACGCGCCCATAAGGGTGTGACCATTACGCTGCCAGCAGGCATATCATTCCTTGCGTTTCAATCCACGCACCCATGAAGGGTGCGACTCCGCAAATTATACATAATCCTTTATCACGGTCGTTTCAATCCACGCACCCATGAAGGGTGCGACGGCTGCTGCACCTGCCGATTACCGGGAACCTATATGTTTCAATCCACGCACCCATGAAGGGTGCGACACAAATATTGTTTTGGCTGCAGACAATAAGGGCGTTTCAATCCACGCACCCATGAAGGGTGCGACAAGACCATTCCGTATATGGGCTAAAAAAGTTACTGTTTCAATCCACGCACCCATGAAGGGTGCGACACGCATAAGTTTGATACTAACTTGTTTTCGATATAGTTTCAATCCACGCACCCATGAAGGGTGCGACACCCACAGTTCTCACCGTTTCCCCACCAATACTTGTTTCAATCCACGCACCCATGAAGGGTGCGACTAGACGGTATAAGAATAATGACGACAAGGTGATGTTTCAATCCACGCACCCATGAAGGGTGCGACGCACTGCGTCAAAGATATCGGCAAGAATAAGACTGTTTCAATCCACGCACCCATGAAGGGTGCGACTGTTTTTTCTGCGTAAAATTTGCAACATCATACCGTTTCAATCCACGCACCCATGAAGGGTGCGACGAGAAGTACATTACTTCTAAGAAAGGAAATTAATGGTTTCAATCCACGCACCCATGAAGGGTGCGACCTAGTGACTGATGCAACTGCTACACCTGCAAAATGTTTCAATCCACGCACCCATGAAGGGTGCGACCTTGCCGCCAAGTCCTTTTGCTATAAGAAGAGCCGTTTCAATCCACGCACCCATGAAGGGTGCGACCATGTCATATATATCATTAAGGAATGGCATGTTGCGTTTCAATCCACGCACCCATGAAGGGTGCGACTTAATTGATAGCGGCTATTTTAATAGGTGGAATGTTTCAATCCACGCACCCATGAAGGGTGCGACGTGCTGCGTATCATCTGCCGGACTGCACTGGCTGATGTTTCAATCCACGCACCCATGAAGGGTGCGACAACCCACCTGGTTTGAGGACTCTGAAGCATTCGGTGTTTCAATCCACGCACCCATGAAGGGTGCGACGTATGCCGTTCTCTGTCTGGGTCCCACTCACGTGTTTCAATCCACGCACCCATGAAGGGTGCGACTATCGCCCCATATGACAGTATCATGCCAGATAACGTTTCAATCCACGCACCCATGAAGGGTGCGACTAGGGAAAATAATAGTAGGGATCAACGTAAAGTATGTTTCAATCCACGCACCCATGAAGGGTGCGACTCATCCGTAGTTTATGGTTGACACAATTGACAAGCGTTTCAATCCACGCACCCATGAAGGGTGCGACTGATTTTACGCCGGGGCGGTATGCATGGATACTGGGTTTCAATCCACGCACCCATGAAGGGTGCGACTCAAGAGTTTGACAGTTATTTAATTGATCGTAAGTTTCAATCCACGCACCCATGAAGGGTGCGACCTTTAAGGGGTATGCCTTTCGCCACCAGATAGTCGTTTCAATCCACGCACCCATGAAGGGTGCGACTTTAAGGGGTATGCCTTTCGCCACCAGATAGTCGTTTCAATCCACGCACCCATGAAGGGTGCGACGCCGATAAGCACGCTCCTTTAGCATCAAGTATGACGTTTCAATCCACGCACCCATGAAGGGTGCGACGCCAGATTCTCCGCTTATGCTTGCCCCTCTGACGTTTCAATCCACGCACCCATGAAGGGTGCGACTCCGGTACAGTATCATCGCGTTTGCCCTCAGCGGTGTTTCAATCCACGCACCCATGAAGGGTGCGACTCTTAAGTATGATTTTGTTATATTCATTTTTCGTTTCAATCCACGCACCCATGAAGGGTGCGACTTTAGATAGAATTTCTAAGTTCAGGATTTTAGCGTTTCAATCCACGCACCCATGAAGGGTGCGACCAGTGGCCGAATAATAATCACCTTCGCGGGTGTTAGTTTCAATCCACGCACCCATGAAGGGTGCGACGATGAAGCTGATCGCTTCGTCCACATGATGGAGTCGTTTCAATCCACGCACCCATGAAGGGTGCGACTTTTGACGACTGGTTACTAGCATCAGAATACGCGTTTCAATCCACGCACCCATGAAGGGTGCGACATTAGTTCAAAATTCCGTTTATGCGCTCGACGCGTTTCAATCCACGCACCCATGAAGGGTGCGACACAGAGAATAGGACAAAAAAACATGAAAAATGAAAGTTTCAATCCACGCACCCATGAAGGGTGCGACTTGATTATTTTTTCACCAGTTGATTCATTCGGCACGTTTCAATCCACGCACCCATGAAGGGTGCGACATCATTATGACCGCCGCAATCAGAATGCATCCGGCGTTTCAATCCACGCACCCATGAAGGGTGCGACTCCATCCTCTGCAGCGGCATGTTTCTTTTTACTGGTTTCAATCCACGCACCCATGAAGGGTGCGACGTACAACAAATCATGTAACTACTTATGTTTTTAGTGTTTCAATCCACGCACCCATGAAGGGTGCGACGCCCACGCAATTGTAAGTTTTGCATACTCGGAAATGTTTCAATCCACGCACCCATGAAGGGTGCGACAATATCAGCCAGAGCAGACCAACACCGCGGTATGTTTCAATCCACGCACCCATGAAGGGTGCGACGTAACCATTATTGGTATAGTATTAAATATTTCTTGTTTCAATCCACGCACCCATGAAGGGTGCGACTTACGAGAGTAAAGGCTGGCTGATAGGCAAGAACGTTTCAATCCACGCACCCATGAAGGGTGCGACTCTAATTCAGTACCTCTGCGACACGTCTAGTATGAAGTTTCAATCCACGCACCCATGAAGGGTGCGACGCCTGCTGAATAAGATGCGTGCTATTATTAGTACGTTTCAATCCACGCACCCATGAAGGGTGCGACTTTTGTTTTAGATTATTATACCCCTCCGCATTACGTTTCAATCCACGCACCCATGAAGGGTGCGACTTCAGTCATGACCCCAGAAGGATATATAACTGACGTTTCAATCCACGCACCCATGAAGGGTGCGACAAGGGGCAGGTGAATATGCATGACTCAACCAGACGTTTCAATCCACGCACCCATGAAGGGTGCGACGATAACCTTTCATTTAAATCAACTATTCCCGCAAGTTTCAATCCACGCACCCATGAAGGGTGCGACGCCACGATAAGCCTTTACGGTCGGAATCAATTATGTTTCAATCCACGCACCCATGAAGGGTGCGACTTTCCAGCCCATTCGCAATGTTTTATATTATCCGGTTTCAATCCACGCACCCATGAAGGGTGCGACTACGGAGTGATATTGACACGATCATTGATTATCGTGTTTCAATCCACGCACCCATGAAGGGTGCGACTAACAGCACCTGCATCCTCATATGTAGCTCATGCAAGTTTCAATCCACGCACCCATGAAGGGTGCGACTTGAGGAAACTATGTATAGCGACTTCGACGAGGCGTTTCAATCCACGCACCCATGAAGGGTGCGACTAGTTTTTTTGTATCAATTCATCTGTGATATCAGGGTTTCAATCCACGCACCCATGAAGGGTGCGACAGAACTCACTATGAGCGGTTCAAGCGGTGAAGCGTTTCAATCCACGCACCCATGAAGGGTGCGACCTGACCGTAACAATTGATTTACCAGCAAGCGGGCAAGTTTCAATCCACGCACCCATGAAGGGTGCGACAATACCTGCTTCATGAGCATCATTAGCATAGCCTGTTTCAATCCACGCACCCATGAAGGGTGCGACTACTCATGTTATACGTTGTTTGGGGGTATTGGGATGTTTCAATCCACGCACCCATGAAGGGTGCGACTTTTTATAGAATTGCTTGACATCAGTTAATTTTTGTTTCAATCCACGCACCCATGAAGGGTGCGACAGCAAAAAAATCGATTATTATCTTTTTTAATTATAACAAACTAATCTATAATTAGTATATACGAGATACTACAAGAAAAATTTAAATAATCAGCTTTTTTACCCGAATTTATCGGATATAATCCTTTAAATTCGTAATATAGTTTTGAAAATGAATTTTATAGAATCTAAAATTCATTTTTATGCTTAAAAAGCATGCGTTTTTTCTGTTTACTTACCTTTCGCACTAAATAATAATAGGGCCTTCAATATCATAAGAGACTCTAACTCCTATATGTTTCACTTTTGCTCCTTTTGAACTACCCAAATAGTAAAATCGTAAACTATCCTGCTTGGGGTCTATAATTTTTTCGAGATCAATTTCGATTTTTTTGCACTGCGCGGGGTCAATTTTACATTCAAACACAGAATTTTGTACTCTTTGTCCAAAATTTACACATATCTTAGCTACTTTGCGCAAGCGTCTTTTACCTTTCTCATCTACAGTAGAAATATCGTATGTGATTAAGACAAACATAACTATTACCTACTTCCATAGAAATGGTGGATAAGTATCCAGGTCATTACGAATACACCTAGCAAGCAAAATTGCCTGTACATGCGGAACCAGTCCCCATTTTATTTTTTCTTCTAAAAAAGGATGTGTTATCTGTTCTTCTTTATGTGTATGCCATGCTTCAAGTACTAGCTTCCGTGCATCGTCTGTCATCAGAACAGCACCATTTTCTTTTTGTATAAAGCCATTTTCAGTAATTTTTTTCCTATTTACCATGGTTACTGCTACTCTATCTGCTAAAATTGGACGAAACTCTTCCATCATATCAAAGGCTAAAGACTGACGTCCCGGTCTGTCACGATGAAGAAAACCAACATATGAATCAAGTCCGACACCTTCTAAAGCACTTGCAATATCATTTGCCAAAAGCGCATAAATGAAGGATAGTAAACAGTTCATATTATCTAACGGTGGCCTTTTATTTCTTTCCTTAAAGAAAAAATTTTCTTTTTGATTGAGAATCATGTCATCAAAAACAGAAAAATAAAGAACTGCTGCTTTGCCCTCTATTCCCCGTAATTCGTCCATATCTTTTGCCGCTAATATATGCTGCATTTGTTCTTGTATATGATCGATGGCCTTTTGTAATTTATCGACAGCTACCCGCATGGGATGGTCTCGCTTAGTCCGTTCCAAAACCCATTTACTATTATACAACTTTCCTGCGATAAAGCATTTTGCCAGATTCAGGCTGTTATCCTCACTATCTGACCATCTGTACTGTTCCTTGCGCAGCAGCACATTTCCATTTGTTTTTCCGATTACCCTTGCCATAAAACGGCCTTCTGGCGTCATAAAATTCAAAGCAATATTTTTTTCTGCACATTTTTTCATTAATGCCGGACTAGCCCCAATATAACCGAAAGTAGTGATTTGTTCAAAATTATGCAAGGGAAATCGCCCCAGTATTTTATCATCTTTTAATACTACAATATTCTCTCCATCAAGTGATAAATATGCTGTATCCTGGTTCACAAAAAGTGTGTTTAAGAGAGGCTTCATTCCTCCAGCCTCCTTTTCATATAAAATTGAGCTGATTTCTTTTTGTTCAATTTAGGTATACAGATATCCTTTACTGAGCAATTTGCACATCCCTTTCGTTTCTTTACCAGTGGCGTATAGCTGCGTTTAAGATAGTCCCTCATTTGCCGCAGCATCTCGCGAACATGTTCTTTTATTGTCTCATCGAATAAAACTTTCATACGACGACGAATCTCAGCATAATAGAAGAATCCAACGGGAATATCCACCGCCAGCATTTCTTCCAGACACATAGACTGTACTGTCAGCTGCAGCAAATCTTCTTCGCCTTCTTTTGGCCGTCCGCGTTTATACTCTATTGGTACAATCCGATATTTCCCCTGATAAGACGGAATTGATATCCCTGTTTTATCAGCTATGAACTCAACCACATCACAGGTGCCACAAATACCCAGTTCACGCGACATGACTGGCATGCCGCGGACTGTAATGCAATTTTTGCGTTTTTCCTTTATGCTTTCATCATGTGCCCTGTCATGCAATGCATGTCCCTCTACAGTTAAAACATTCTCCTGCCACTGGTTTTCCAAATAGGCAATTGCCCATTGCCGCGGACAATAGGCAAAATGTTGAATTTCAGCTATTTGGAGATACTTATCTTCTTCATAAACCATCATTTTTTAGCATGCCATCTTCATACATCTCAATTGTAATTCCATCTGTTTTGCGCAGGAATTCATCATTGATAATATAGTCTTCAAATTTTCTCGGTAATTCTACATTATCTTTCTTTTCTGTATACATACTCCTATGAACTTTTGCTGAGGACAATCTCCCAGTCTTATTATCATGCTGTATCCAATAAAATCTGGACATTTCAATACTGCCTTCTGGACGTGCAGACGAAGCGTCATTTTCAAATAATGTAACGAGTGCTTTTTTTATTTTTTCGGCATCTGCTTCACTAAATCCTGTTTTTTCAGCCAACTGCACATTTATGCTGCCCACAAGCTTATACAAGCCAAACTCAACTCGATGCTTCATACCCATGGTATCAGAACCCTTCTTATCGCCAGGTTCTCCATTGACGCTTTTGGTGATCTGCATACTTGTCGTAAGTACCGGGTCCAGGCTGACTGCCGTGTGTATAGATACCGGTCCGCGTACACCGACCGATACAGCATCGACATTCGTCCCTTTCTTTAGAGCAAACACTTGCCCGAAAGCCCGCACATCTATCCATATCTTGCATGCTTCATCGGCAAAAAGTCTCGTACGGTTTGCTTCTTTTTCTTTCATTTTTAAAATTTTTTCCATTGTCGGATTACCTTCCACGCGCGAACGAATACTGTCATAGCCATCATCATTGCGCTCATCAGACATAACAACGATTTTTTCTTTCATATCCTGCAGGCGGTTACGTACTTTTCGCTTGATGCATACATCCGAAATCTCCCCATAATTATCGTAATTAGTACGGGGCTGATTACCATTGATTGGGTCTCCGTTCGGATTTGCTCTCTGTACTGTGATAAATCCAATAAAATCAATTTTATTTGTTAATATCCCCATTATCATTCTCTCCTTTTACAATGTTTATATTCGATGACTGTGCATTTTTCTGCTGCTTTGCCAATATATTTGCTTCACGTTCTTTATCAAATACATAGCTTTGGCAATCAAAGCCTAATAAGAATTTGCTGTTTAGCGGTTCATTTGCTGCAAATTCATTAGGATCAAATAAATCTGCAATTTCATGCAGCAGTCGTATATCACGCTTATTATAACGCAAAGCTTTTTCTTGATAAGGGATCAGCTTCATCCGTATTGTTTTCCATATTTTAAACGGATTTTCGGCAAATGCACTCATATATTTTAATGCGTTCGTCAATCGTTCATTATTCTTTTCAAAGGTTGATCTTTCAATTTTATCTGCTACGGCCAGCAATCTTCCATAAAGATACGATCTGTCCCGGTTTTCGGTATCCAATGCCATTGTATATCCCGTCCTTTCTATTTCGATATTATCTGACCCTGTTGTTTTATTTTTTGACTCATACCAGCTGCGATTACGTATCATTGTACAGGCAGCCTGTATCAGCTGCTGCCAGTTATAATATTCATCACTCACCGCCATAACAGAACGTTTTAGTACACGGTTAACAGCAGAACGCATCATATCCAGCGGTATGATTTTGCCTTGAATAATACAGAAAAACAGTCGTTCTACCGACATTTTCATCTTGCTTTCACTAGTATTATCTCCGTAAGAGGCCTGTACCAGCTGTTTTGGCAGAGGCACACCTATATACCTCATTCTTTTTTTTGTTTCGCTGTCATATTTATTTTGTCTCCATGCCCCTGCGATATGCCATTCTTGTATACGCTGAATGAAGTCATTTTGAGCCATTTCATAATATAAGCAGATGGAAAGCCGTCCTGGTGTGGCAGCATCAAGCACCATGATATTGACTCTTTCCACTTCGGGAAGTTCGCTTTTATAACCGGCAAGTTCCGCATTGAGTTTCTCAGCAAACCCCTTCATCGTGTCTGAATATTTTTGGGTACCGCTGTATTTCCTGCGAGAAAGCAGTCTTTCCGTATCTGTAAAAATCTGCGGTAGTTCCTTTCTCCCCCAGGCAAGAAATATTCGTCCATTAATATTACTTCCCTGATTACGAATAAGCCAGTTAAGCGTATTCATTGCTTTTTGTGAAGTTTCGTATCCTACTGTTACACACTCTGCACCTGTTTCAAAACGTCCGCGAAAGGTGAATCCAGCATTATCGTTACTGGAAATAAGCTTTGCACCGTCACCGGGAAAGCGTATCCCCTTATTATGTTTTTCTGCACAAAACATTGATCTGCCCGTGACAAAACAAATGTCTTTTTTGTTCATAAGATACTCATTGCTAAATTTGATATATAGCCGCTGCAAACCCATATCCTTCCACAGATCCGGTTCAGTGTCACCCTCTATCAGTACACGAAAGCGGACAAAAGCCTTCAGTATATCGCCGGGGACAACCTGAAAAATCGGTGGTTTTTCTAAATCCTTGTATGGCCACTTTTGCATAATATTGCCGGTATCATCTTTGTAAAGTATTTTTTGTTCTAGCAAATCATTTATGAGATCGTGCTCTGATATATACTTATATACTGCCTGTATTTTAGGATGCGTATAAGGAGAAGTAACCCATGACTCCAATAATTTCAAATACAATGTGTATGGTTTTTCATCTTTTTTAGATGTTTTTTTACTATACTGATCGAAATCTCTGGCAATATAATGCAGATTATCATGCAGTGGATGTGGTGCGGGCTTTGATGTTCGAGATGCAGAATCCAATGTGCAAGGAATAAGTGTCGGCTGTTCTTCCTTGATGATTGTTTCTGCCCGACAAAGCTTTCCGGCTGCATCCACTGTAACTTCAATTTGAGCATTTTGGACCATATGCCCGATCGGGGGCAGGACAAATCTTTTCCCCTGCACATTATATGAACCAGCGAATGCAGCATTATCATCATAAGTTTTAACCAGTTCGTTCATCCAGCTCATAATCTGCCTCCTTCCATATCAGCATATTCCTCATCAACAAATCGTACATTGTTTTTATCAAAATGCTTTACTGCCGTTTTACGTATATTCTTTACTATAGTACATTTTTCCGGTCGTGGGAAATGGATGATCCCATCTTCCATAACAGCCTGCCACAGTCGCACCTGCAGTAAAGCTCCGCCAGTTTCGTCGATATAGTTGAAGCCATGAAACATTGTTCCCAAAGGAATGCTTCCCTTTTCTTCATAAAAGCTTTTCTTAACACCGTATGACACAGGTTCCACATATCCCTGACATTCACGTGTTCCAAGAAAGATATCTCTGCGCCCGCCATGCTCAACCATACGTTTAGCAATATTGTGATGCTTATTTTCGTTGCGATCCTGTGCCATATCCGTACGGTGCAGATTAAATTCAAGATGAGCCTTCACCTCGTATTCTACATCACTCAGATATTTATAAATTGCCAGATCATTGCCCGCCTCATTGTATTTGAGTGGTTTAACACCACGAGATTGAGTACATATCTCATTCATTATTCTGATTTCATCAATATACCAAATAATGGTAGGCTTCCAGTATATGCTTTCCGTAATTCCTTTTATAGCCTGATACGTAGGGACTGCGTAAGAAGCCTTTTCTCCTCCGACTTTAGTAAGCGGATCTGTAAATAATGCCATACGTCCATAAACTTTAAACTGAATTTCATTGCGCATTTTCTCACCTCCTTAAATAGAAATAAAATCATTTTTCTGCATTTCCAGTTTTACGCCGATTCCTTCATCGTAGAATTCATCACGCAAAATAAGCACACCGTACTCGGTCTGTCCGATTGCTCCGCAATCTGCCAGATGCCTTAATTCATACGAAAACAAATTAACCATATATTGCTGGGCTTCTTTCAGCTTATTATAAAATTCTGCCTTATCATAAAATTGGCTGTTCATCGACACTGCCAATTTATGACCTTTCTCACCGTATGGCACCAACACACCTATAGTCTGTGTATCAATTACCTGAAATGCTCTGCCGGCATCACGGAAAGCCTGCATATTACAAAGGTATTCAGTCCTATATTTTTCTTCGAGGCAATTATTCTTTCCGGCATTGTTGAAAGATAGGGCATCATATAAATTTTGGCCGGATTTTAAACGATAGCGCAGCTGTTCTTCTCTGCTATGATAATATGCCGCGAAATATTGCTTCATTATTTCAGGTGATAAAATGTCTTCGGCTTTTATTCGCTGCAGTAAATCCATAGCGGCTTGTGCACCTTTTCGGATATCCTCTAAATAAAGGAGCTGTTCACCCTGAATATTAAATATTTTAACGACACCATATGAGCTTTCACCATGGCGATTACATCGTCCTGCCGCTTGTGCGATCGAAGAAAAGCCTGCCAACGCCCGATACACTGTACTAAAGGAGATGTCCACACCGGCTTCTATGAGCTGCGTACTTACACAAATCACTTTAAAATGGTCGGGTGAGTTCAGAGCTTTACGCAATTTATCCAAGAGCAATTTTCGATGAGCCGGACACATTTTTGTGCTCAGATGGACAAGCAGTATCGTCTCTTCACTTTCTTCTGCGTGCTTTTGCAGATGTTCATAAAGCAGCCTTGCCATAGAAGTAGTATTGGCTATACACAGCACTGTCCCGCGCTCAAGTGTGTCCTGCCAGATCATAGCAGCTATTTCCCCTATCTCATGACCTCCGGGAACACAGATATTCTCTAATCGTACCCGCTTAAAAGCAGCAAAAATACTATCTAAATTATCAACCATTTCCGGTGGCTTGGAATAGTGTATTGGAATTTCTATATTACCAAGTTCAGGCTGTGTAGCTGTACAAAGTACCACTGTGGTATTACAAAACCGATTTAAAAAATTTAAAGCTTCATTGAACAAAAAACTACACTTGACCGGCAGTGTCTGTATCTCATCAAAAATAATAATACTGTCCTCTAATGCATGCAGCCGTCTGATTGATTTTGTCCCTCCGGCAAATAATGTGTTCAGCAGCTGCACCTGTGTCGTAAAAATTACGGGTACATCCCATCGCTCTGTCATGGAACGCCGCAACTCTGCCTGATCAGAATATCCGTCGTCTTCATTTATGACAATTTTATCTTCATTGGATTTATTAAGATCGATATTTTCTATTACATTTGAATGATGTTCAATAATCGCATCATCCATCGCAAAAATGTTTCGTATCTCCCGCGCGTTTTGATCTATAATTGAAGTATACGGTATTACAACCAGAATACGCTTTTTATGCCATTTATGCGCATGTTCTAAGGCAAAGCGCATACTGGCCAGGGTTTTTCCACTGCCTGTAGGTACACTCAGCTTATAAATCCCCGGTTCATGTACGGCAAAAGCAAAGCAGTCATCACTGATCTTCTGCCGCGCCTTGACGATCTGCTGTTTTTTGAGATCAGTTTCCCTGGGGATAGCATCAAGGTGTACTTGCAACCGCGCAGCAAATTCTTTCCATATGTTTTCAAGATCCCAAGAACGTTCAAAATGCTTTTCTGCCATAAAATTCGCTGTATCCAGGCGATCCGCGTCAATCAGCATACTAAATATCATTTTTATCGCCATACCTGTATAAAAATAATATACTTCACCCTGACGTGCTTCATCTGTTTCGTCATCGGCAAAACCCGTGATTTTATTATTTAACGCGGCTATCTCATGTGCAGCATTTTGGAATAAATCCTTGAATTCTTCTTTCGAAATTATCTCTTTGAAAAAATTACTCAATACTTCATCATAATACGGTAAATCTTTATTCAGTACACGATCCAAGAAGTGAGATGACCCGTTCTGCCCTATGAAATTTTCCAAACCGGTATGATGCGAAAGGAGTGCCATGGACAGCCATTCACTGGCTAAGCTTTCTTCATCTGAACCGTTATGATACTTAGCATATATATATTTTGCCGCGGCTGTTGAATGATCTATCTTTTGCCCACTTTTTAATGATGTGGTATTTTCGTGACTGGCAATAATATATGCACGAAAGCTTTCGCATAATTTCCCCATATCATGCAGTATGCCCATAAGCCTGCCTGTCATTGACAGCCCCAGATTTGCAGCAAAATATTCGGCAAAATCTGCCGTATTCAAACTGTGCTCACGTACACTCTGAATCTCATTATTTTCATTTCTAATATGTGCAATACTTTCCATTATTACCTCTATAATTATTTTTCAAAATGAATCAAATCTTTTTATCCAAAAATCAGCATTATAATGTTTATCATATAAATTTTATATCTGCTATTAAAACTCCTTTTAAATTAAAAAATTACTTTCAAAAACATTTCTTTTGCATAAGTCCGGCAGATATTATAATATATAGAAACACAATTTATAAAGGATGAGTTTTCATGCTGAAGAAAAGTCTTATTGTTTTTTCGATCTGTCTTATATTTGCCGCAGGCTTTATCACCGGCTGCATTCAAAAAAATACTCCGGCTAAAAAGGTATCTGCCGGAAATTCTGCTGTCCTGCCGACAGAGCTGAGCCAGCCCAATACAGTAGAAGGAACGGGTACCATTGAGGTAGCATTCAGCCCGGGCGGCGGGGCGGCTGAAGCTGTGATAAAGACGATAAACAAAGCAAAAACTTCAATCAATGTTCAGGCTTACATTTTTACCAACAGTCAGATAGCCAGATCTCTGTTGAACGCAAAAAAACGTGGCATAGACGTAAAAGTCATTCTTGATAAAAGCCAGCGTACTGACAAATATTCCTCAGCAAAATTTTTTGCCGACAACTCCATCCCCGTCAAAATAGATAATGATTTTCAGATAGCTCACAGCAAAATAATGATTATCGATGACCAAACTGTCATTACCGGTTCATTTAATTTTACTAAGTCGGCGGAAGAAAAAAATGCAGAAAATCTCTTAATCATTCACGGAAACAAAGAGTTGACCGCACTTTATTTGAAAAACTGGCTCTGGCGCTGGGATGCCGCCCAGAATTACAATTCCTGAATATAAAGAAGAGAGGCTTCTGATGAAACTTTTATTAACGGCCATAAATGCTAAATATATACATTCTTCCCTTTCCATGCGTTATCTGAAAAGCTGCTGCAGCGATCTTCCCTTAAACATAGAACTATGCGAGTTTACAATAAATAATCATCTTCTGGATATAGCTGACCAAATTTTTGACAAAAGGCCCGATATTTTGGGTGTAGAATGCTATATATGGAACATAGAATTGATCAAAGAACTGCTGCCGTTAATCAAAAAGCTGCTGCCGCATGTGATAATAATCTGCGGCGGGCCCGAAATCTCTTATGGTACGAAAGAAATGATGGAACAGCTCCCTGCAATCGACTATGTGATCCGGGGAGAAGGAGAAGAAACACTGCATGAATTACTGTGCCGCCTTATTGCCGGAAAAAACACGACCGATATTCCCGGATTGGCGCAGAAAACATTAAACGGTATTGAAACAAGCCTCCCTGTAGTTTTTGCAGATATGGATAAATTGCCTTTTCCTTATGCGGACGAGGATATTAAAACGCTTGACAATCGGATAATATATTACGAAAGCTCCCGAGGCTGCCCGTTTTCCTGCAAATATTGTCTGTCCTGTGCTACAAAAGGTGTACGCTACCGTTCTCTGGATAAAGTATTGCCTGAGCTTGCTTTTTTTGTCAGGCATAACGTCCGCCAGATAAAATTTGTCGACAGAACATTCAATGCTGATAAAAAACACTTTTTACCGATTCTTGAATTTATCAGCAAACAAAATTGCCGCACAAATTTCCATTTTGAAACAGCTATTGATTATATTGATGATGACGTTTTGATTTTACTCCGGAAAATGCCGCCGGGACGCGTGCAGCTGGAAATCGGCATTCAATCCACTAATCCTCTGACATTGCAGCACGTAAGCCGCCATAATAACTGGCAGAAAATATCAACAAACATAAAGAGTATACTGTCCTTTGGCAATATTCATGTTCACACCGACTTGATAATAGGGCTCCCATATGAAGATGTAACTTCGCTTACCAAATCCTTCAATGATATGTACGCCCTGCATCCTGATATGCTGCAGGTAGGTTTTTTAAAACTTCTCAAGGGATCTGCAATGGAACATTTAGTTGACGCACACAAGTATTCTTTTATGGATACTGCTCCTTACCAGGTGCTTGCCAACTCGTATATATCTGCTGAAGAGATGCGTACTTTGCGTATCTTTGTTGACGTATTTGAACTTTATTACAATTCAGGCCGTTTTCCAAACAGCTTGAATTATCTTATAAACGGTTTCAGCAATGATGCTTTTTCTTTCTTTTCTAAATTCGCTTTGTTTTGGTATAATAAGGGGTTGGGCAAAGCCGCACATTCACCAAAATCACTTTATGCTTATTTGGCCGGCTTCGTCAATTCTCTTCCAAAAGTAAGTATAGAAATTTTATTCGAGCTTATGAAACTGGACGCGATTTGTTCCGATCATGGCAGATTCAAAGCAGACTTTCTGAATTGGAGTGAAAAAGAACACAGCAAAGAAATAGAAACTTTTTGGAAAAATTCTGCCGTAGTCCAAAAATATATTCCCGGTTATGAATTTATCAGCAGGCGTACAATAAAAAATAGTTATCATATAGAACATTTTTCTATTGATATTCCTGTTTTTATAAATCAGCATTCCATCAAACAGAGCCATTGCATAGTCTTATTTATTTACGGCGAGGATCGTGTAAAAAAAATTTCAATAGATAAAGGTGACTTATTATAATGGTTTACTATGCATTTTCCGACTATCTGAAGCAGCGCTATGGTGAAAAAGTCTATAAGCTTCCTCTCGCTCTTCCCGTTACCTGCCCTAATCGTGACGGGACATGCGGAACAAACGGCTGTACATTCTGCGGTGCTATAGGAGCAGGTTATGAAAATCTGCCTGCTTCCATGTCCATTGCGCAGCAGCTTGCCAGCAATAAAGCTCACATCATCCCCAAATATAAGGCAAAAAAATTCATACCCTATATGCAGAATTTCAGCAATACATATCTGCCGGCAGAACAGCTGGAGAAATATACAAATGAAGCTGTGCAGGATGATGATGTTGTCGCTCTTTACATAGCTACCCGTCCTGACTGCATAAGTGAATATTATCTGGCGCGTCTCAGTGAAATAAAAAAACGTCGAAATATAGACATCTGCATTGAACTGGGCCTGCAAACAGTCAATTATCATTCTTTGCAGAAAATAAACCGCGGTCACACACTTGCTGAATTCATTGATGCGGTAATGAGAATAAAGCAGTATGATATGCAGACCTGCGCACATATTATACTGAACCTGCCCTGGGATGATATGACGGACGTGATAGAAAATGCCAAGATGATGTCTGCCCTGCAAATTGATCAGGTTAAACTTCATGCTCTTTATATAGTAAAAAATACTCAAATGAGCGAAGATTATCTGAACGGAAAAATAAATTTGATTTCTCTAGAAGAATATAAAGAACGTGTTGAATGTTTTTTGCAGTACCTTTCACCTTCCATTGTTTTGCAGAGATTAATCGGTCGCGCGCCTGAAAAGAACACACTTTTTTCGAACTGGCACACCGGCTGGTGGAAAATACGTGATGAAATAATTTCATATATGGAAAAAAATAATTTATATCAGGGTAAACTCTGTAATTACCTTAACGGTTCTGCTCTAAAAAAATTTAACAGTTATAATTGATAATAATTTTAAAAAGGTGTATTATAATCGTATGTTATTCTTATTCGTAGTGTATATTCAATCATAGATACAAGGGAGAGAATGTAATGAGTAAAAAAATGAAGACCATGGATGGTAACACAGCTGCCGCATACGTTTCCTATGCTTTTACAGATGTCGCTGCCATTTATCCTATAACGCCGTCTTCACCAATGGCAGAAGTCGTTGATGAAATGGCTGCAAAAGGCGTAAAGAACCTGTTTGGTCAAAAAGTTAATGTTGTCGAAATGCAGTCAGAAGCAGGCGCTGCCGGTACTGTCCACGGTGCTCTGCAGTCTGGTGCTTTGACAACGACATATACAGCATCGCAGGGTCTTTTGCTTATGATTCCTAATATGTATAAAATCTCCGGCGAACTCTTGCCCGGTGTCTTTCATGTGAGCGCACGCGCACTGGCGACATCATCCTTGAATATATTCGGTGACCATCAGGATGTTATGGCCGTTCGGCAGACTGGCTGTGCCATGCTTGCCGAAAGCAGTGTCCAGCAGGTAATGGATCTGAGTGCCATAGCTCATCTCACTGCCATAAAGGGGCGCATTCCTTTTGTAAACTTTTTTGATGGTTTCAGAACATCACACGAAATTCAAAAAATTGAACTGATAGATTACTCAGATCTCGGAAAAATGCTCGACTGGGATGCTGTGGAAGTTTTCCGGCACAATGCACTTAATCCTGACCATCCCGTAACACGCGGCACCAATCAGAACCCCGATGTTTATTTTCAGGAAAGAGAAGCAGTAAATAAATATTATGACGCTATACCTGACATGGTTGAAGACAGTATGAAACAGATCTCCAAACTGACGGGCCGTGAATATCATTTATTCAACTACCACGGTGCTTCTGATGCCGAACGTATAATTATAGCTATGGGTTCAGTATGTGAAACCGCTACCGAAGCTGTTGATTATTTGAATTCCCAGGGTGAAAAAACAGGCATTCTGACCGTACACCTCTATCGCCCATTTTCTATAAAGCATCTTCTGGCTGCTATTCCTAAGACAGTCAAGAAAATTGCTGTTCTTGACCGCACAAAAGAACCTGGTTCTCATGGCGAACCATTATACCTTGATGTAAAAACAGCTCTTTATGACAGCGATATTTCTCCTGTCATAGTAGGAGGCCGTTATGGTTTGGGCGGTAAAGACGTCACACCTGACCATGTCCTCTCAGTTTATGAAGAACTGAAAAAGGATGCTCCTAAAAATGGCTTTACCATCAGCATTGATGATGATGTAACACACACATCCCTGCCAAAATATCCTAAGGATCTTGATTTTACACCGGAAGGTACAACTGCATGTAAATTCTGGGGTCTCGGTTCGGACGGAACTGTAGGCGCAAATAAAAGCGCTGTCAAGATCATTGGTGATAACACAGATATGTATGCGCAAGCATATTTCGCTTATGATTCTAAAAAATCAGGCGGGATAACAATGTCCCATCTTCGTTTCGGCAAGCTGCCAATAAAATCTCCATATCTTATCAATAAAGCTAATTTTATCTCCTGTTCGCAGGAATCTTATGTTCATAAATATGATCTTCTTGCTGGTCTCAAGCCGGGAGGCTCCTTCCTTTTAAACACACATTGGACGGAAGAAAATCTTTCCAGCGAACTTCCTGCTTATATGAGGAGATATATAGCAAAAAATAATATCAATTTCTATGTGGTAAATGCCGTAAAAATTGCTCAGGAATTAGGACTGGGCGGTCGCTTCAATATGGTAATGCAGTCAGCCTTCTTCAAACTTACCAATATAATTCCTATAGATAAGGCTGTAGGCTATTTAAAAGATGCTATTGTTAAATCCTACGGTAAAAAAGGTCAGAATATCGTAGATATGAACAACGGTGCCGTCGATAAAGGAATAGACGCCGTAGTTAAAATAAATGTTCCCGCTGACTGGGCTGACGCTCAGGACGAAAAGAAAGAAGAAAAGAAAGTTCCTGCATTCGTAAAAGATATTCTTATCCCCATGAATCGCCAGGAAGGTGACAAGCTGCCTGTAAGTGCGTTCAGCAGAGGCATGCAGGACGGTACATTCCCGAACGGAACAGCGGCATTTGAAAAACGCGGTATTGCTATAAATGTACCGGAATGGATTATGGATAATTGCATACAGTGTAATCAATGTGCATTTGTCTGCCCGCACGCAGTTATTCGTCCTGTTCTTATGAATGAAGAAGAAAAGAACAACGCACCTGCCGGCATGCAGATAAAACCGGCTGTCGGCGTCAAAGATGCATTTTTCAGTATCGTTGTATCTCCTTATGATTGCAGCGGCTGCGGCAATTGTGCTCAGATCTGTCCGGCTCCCAAGGCAAAAGCTTTGGAAATGAAGCCTTTTGATACTCAGGCTCCTAAGCAGCCTATTTTTGATTATGCCATGGATCCGGAAAAAGTTGCGCCGAAGAAAAATCCGCTCAATAAAAAAACTTTGAAGGGCAGCCAGTTTGAAAAACCCCTGCTCGAATTTTCCGGCGCATGCGCGGGCTGCGGTGAAACACCTTACGTAAAACTTGTGACACAGCTTTACGGTGACCGCATGATGATTTCCAATGCTACCGGCTGCTCCTCTATCTGGGGTGCTGCTGCTCCATCCATGCCTTATACGACAAATCATCTGGGACATGGTCCCGCATGGGCTAATTCCCTGTTTGAAGATAATGCTGAATATGGTCTGGGCATGCACCTTGGGACCAAAGCTGTCAGAAATACGCTGGCTGCTAATCTTAAGCTGGCTGTTGAAAAAGGTGTCAGTCCTGAACTGAAAGCTGCTGCTGAAGATTGGCTGGAAAAAATTGATGACGGAGAAGGCAGCAGAGACCGTGCGGATGCGCTGACCTCACTTTTGATAAAAGAAAAAGGCACTGATACTCTGCTTAACAGCATCTACGATCAGCGCGATTTCTTCGTAAAACGTTCGCAATGGATATTCGGCGGTGACGGCTGGGCTTACGATATCGGCTACGGCGGACTTGACCATGTTCTTGCTTCCGGTGAAGATATCAATGTCCTCGTTATGGATACTGAAGTATATTCCAATACCGGCGGTCAGTCCTCTAAGGCTACACCTACCGCAGCTATTGCTCAGTTCGCTGCCACAGGCAAAAAAACTAAGAAAAAAGACCTTGGTATGATGGCTATGTCTTACGGTTATGTATATGTTGCCCAAATTAACATGGGTGCCGACAAAAATCAAACTTTAAAGGCCATAGTAGAAGCCGAAAGCTACAAGGGCCCTTCCCTGATAATCGCCTATGCTCCATGTATAAATCATGGCATTAAAATAGGTATGGGCAAAAGCCAGCTTGAAGCAAAACGAGCCACTGAAGCTGGTTATTGGGCTAATTACCGTTATAACCCTGCTTTACGCGACGGTGAAAAGAATCCGTTCAATCTCGATTCCAAAGAACCTACTGCTGATTTTAGAGAATTCCTCATGGGTGAAGTTCGTTACAACTCTTTGAAACGGTCATTCCCTGAAACAGCTGATTTATTGTTCGAAAAAACAGAACAAGACGCTAAAGAACGTCTTGCTGGCTATAAAAAACTGGCCGGTAAATAATTGAATTGCATCTTTGTAGATCCCCTGTGAATATTTGCAGGGGATTTTTTCTTGACATATGCAGATCATTATCCATAATAAATCTAACTCACATACACATTCGTTCTTGCAATCTGATTTTTCACAAAAATACTTTTTTGCTTAGAGTATCGCTGATTCCTTACAAAACATACTGATACAGTCTTTAAAAAAAATTTCTGCTGCCGGCTTTTTCCTTTTTTTCTCCTCATCCGACCAACAAAAACAGTGTTATACTGTTTACTTTTATGCTATAATACAAGAATATCTTAATGAATAGGAGCAGTGCAGATGAAACTTGTAGTGACTATTGTAGGTAAGGACCGTGTGGGAATAATCGCCATGGTCAGCAATATTCTAGCCGAAAACAATGTTAATATTCTCAATATCAACCAAAATATCATGGAAGGCTTTTTCAACATGGTCATGATCGTCGAAATGACTGACAGCAAAATAAAGCTGCAGGAATTGCAAAATATTTTAAAAGAAAAAGGTAACGAAATAAATCTTGACATAAAAGTTCAGCATCAGGATATTTTCAATGTCATGCATAACGTCTAAATTGGAGGAAATATAGTGATCACCATCAACGACATAATAGAAACAAACCGCATGATCACGGAAAATAAGCTTGATGTAAGAACCATTACTATGGGAATCAGCTTGCGTGACTGCGCACACCCGAACATTGAACAATTCTGCCGCAACATTTATGATAAAATTACAAAATCAGCTGAATTTCTTGTAAAAACGGGGGAAGACATAGAAAGCGAATATGGCATCCCTATCATCCATAAGCGTGTATCAGTCACACCTATAGCAATCGCTGCTGAAGCCTGCAAGACAGATACATATGTTCCTGTGGCGGAGGCATTGGATAAGGCCGCAAAAGAAGTAGGCATAAACTTTATTGGCGGTTTCTCCGCACTTGTCGAAAAAGGCTATACAAACGGTGACAGGATCTTAATAAAATCCATTCCGCAAGCACTCGCTTCCACTGACATAGTCTGCTCTTCAGTGAATCTCGGCTCCACTAAAGCCGGTATAAATATGGACTGTGTGCGGGAAATGGGTGAAATCATCAAACGTACAGCTGAACTTACCCGTGACCGTGAAGCTATCGGCTGTGCTAAGCTCGTTGTATTTTCAAATGCTCCCGGAGATAATCCCTTCATGGCAGGTGCATTCCACGGTGTCAGTGAAGCTGAAAAAGTCGTCAGTGTTGGTGTAAGCGGTCCCGGTGTTGTCAAACATGCGCTTGAAGACATAAAAAGTGCTGACTTCAGCGAAGTAGCAGAAACAATCAAGAAAACTGCTTATAAAATAACACGTGTGGGGCAGCTCGTTGCCCGGGAAGCGTCCCAAAGGCTGGGTGTGCCGTTCGGTATTATTGATCTGTCACTGGCACCGACCCCCGCTGTTGGGGACAGTGTTGCCCATATATTGGAAGAAATGGGACTGGAAAGCTGCGGTGCACCCGGTACAACAGCAGCACTTGCTCTGCTGAACGATGCTGTAAAAAAAGGCGGGCTCATGGCATCTTCACACGTAGGCGGCCTGAGCGGAGCTTTCATTCCGGTAAGTGAAGATGCCGGTATGATAAATGCAGTAGAAAGGGGCAGCCTTTCTCTGGAAAAACTCGAAGCAATGACTTGCGTCTGTTCTGTAGGCCTCGATATGATAGCCGTAGAAGGAGAAGTCCCGGCAGCGACTATATCGGCTATCATAGCTGATGAAGCTGCCATAGGTATGATAAATAACAAAACTACGGCAGTAAGAATAATCCCTGTGCCCGGCAAAAAGATCGGTGATTCGGTCAATTTTGGCGGTTTACTGGGTCGCTGCCCAATAATACCCGTTAAAAGCCAGTACAGTTCTGAGGCATTTATCGCCAGAGGCGGCAGAATACCAGCACCTATACGAAGCCTTACCAACTAAAATAATATATATATAATGAGTACCGATTTCTGAAGTGCCCTCCCCAAAAAATTTGACCTAATAAATCTAATTTTTTGATGGAGCATATTATTCAGATGAAATCGGTACTCATTTTTTACTTGCTGTTTATAACCTAAAATAAATTTATCATTCTGAGTATTACAATCCTATTTTCAACGACCTAAAAGACGCTTAAGATATCTTTTCTTTATCGCCTTCTGCAGATTTTTTTGTTCGGCCTCATGTATATATTTGCGTGCGAAAATATTGGGGATAGCCACTCCCACACCTATAGCCAATATGACAAGGCTTGCATTGACACCATTTTGAACGGCCTGCACCAATTTTGCCTCAGTCATAATATCCGTATTGATGATCGCAAACATAAGCCTGTACATAAAAACTCCAGGCATCAACGGAATCACAGAAGGTATCACCAGAACATGCGCTGGCACATGGAACCAATGAACAGCCTTTATAGCAATAAAACTTATAACCATCGCACCAACAAGGGTCCCGACCGGCTGACCCATTGTCAGATCAAAATTCAAAAAATTGCGTATGCAGACAGCTATACTGCCCCCCAGACCGACAACCCATAAAAACTGCGGCGGTACGTTGAACATAGTGGAAAATCCCGCAGCGGCAATAAATGCAGCCACTGCATAAACCCAATAAGCATTTTCCGGACTAAAAGCAATATCGGTAAAATCAGCGACATGACATATCTTTATTGCAAACACTATACCGAAACTCATGCTGCCTATCATCAAAACTGTATTTATTGCCCGCGTTGTACCGGCCGTAATATAATTATCGAGCAAATCGTCAATTGAATTTATCAGCGGAATACCCGGAACGATAAAAATAGCGCAGGTCAGCATGGGATGCCACGGCGTATCCGTATATGGAAGATAACTGGCAAAATACGCACAAACCGTTGCGGCAAAGGCGGCAATAGCGATCCCCATATAAGTATTTATCTGCCATCGATCACATTTTATCCGCAGATAAACACCTATAGCTGCACATACGGCAGTATAAAAAAATGCGGTCCAGTCACCGCCGAAAAGACGGCTTACCCCGCCGCAGGCCAGCGCCGCTCCTATGATTATTATCAAAGGCGTATATCTTGGATCGCGCGACTCCAGCTTATCCAAAGCTCTTTCATACCTGTCCAGCGAAAAATCCTCTTCGATTGCTCTCCACGACAATCTGCTTATGCCTGCAAGCAGTGCCATGTTCACATTATGCTGACAGCACTTTTGAAACTTCGTGATCGAATAGCCATCCATGCTCACATTTATCATCAAAGTCGTGTACGTAACATGGATATTGCAGTACTCATCAGCAATATCCATGTATCCGGCTGTCCGTTTCATTGTCTTCACTATTCTATTTGTATCGGCCGCGTTTTCCATCAGAAGCTGCCCTGTACGCAAAATCAGGCGTATCTTCTTATCCATATCCGCCTTTTTCAGCTTCATTTTTTCATTATCTTGCTCAGTCAAAGTATAACCACCTTTTTCCTTTTTATGCTTCATTCCCAATAAATTATTATTGCGGTAAAATTTCTATTAAATTCAAATATTGTCTTTTTCATATCACCGACAGACTAATTCTTGCAAAATCATCTATTAAACAGGCTTTTGATTGCCAGATAAAAATATGAATAGTATAATGAAATTATATATTAGATTTAGGAGGAAATGAATATGGCAAAAACTGAAAATAAAAAAGAAAGTAAGAAATCCATTTGGGAAAAATATAATAAAAAAGAAAAAAAAGACATGCAGGTTCTCTGCGATGATTACCGAAGCTTTCTGACCGCGGGAAAAACAGAACGGGAATGTGTAAAAGAAATAATCCGCCAGGCCGAACAAAAAGGCTATCGTGATCTCAACACAGTGATCATCAACAGAGAAGTTCTCAAACCCGGTGACAAAATTTATTCTGTATGTATGAAAAAATCTGTTGTCATGTTCAATATCGGCACAGAGCCGCTTGAAAACGGTTTGACCATACTGGGGGCGCATATTGACAGCCCGCGTCTCGATGTTAAGCAAAACCCTCTCTATGAAGAAGGCGGTCTGGCCTATCTGGACACGCACTATTATGGCGGCATAAAAAAATATCAGTGGGTGACTCTGCCCTTGGCTATACATGGTGTGGTTGTCAAAAAAGATAAAACCGTCATTGATATCGTTATCGGCGAAAAAGAAGATGATCCCGTATTTTGCGTGACAGATCTGCTCATCCATCTCGCACAAGAACAAATGACAAAAAAAGCCTCTGAAGTCATTACCGGCGAATCCCTGGATCTGCTCTTTGGTTCCCTGCCGCTGAAGGGAGAAGAAAAGGATTCCGTAAAGGCAAATATCCTGGATATATTAAAAACTGCTTATGCTATTGAAGAAGATGATCTGCTGTCTGCTGAACTTGAAATAGTACCCGCCGGCGGAGCAAGAGAGCTTGGTATTGACCGCAGCATGATAATCTCTTACGGTCAGGATGACCGCGTCTGCGCTTACACCTCTTTGGCTGCCATGCTGGAAACAGAAACCGTTGCCAAAACTGCCTGCTGTCTGCTGGTCGATAAAGAAGAGATCGGCAGTGTCGGCGCTACCGGCATGCAGTCAAAATTCTTTGAAAATGCACTGGCAGAACTGATGAATGCCCTTGGCGTATACAATGACCTGAATATGCGCCGCTGCCTCTCAAATTCTAAAATGCTTTCGTCAGATGTTACATCAGGCTATGATGCCTTGTACGCTTCATCCTTCGACAAAAAGAATATCGCCTACTTAGGAAAGGGAATGGCTTTCAACAAATTCACCGGATCGCGCGGCAAATCAGGTTCCAACGATGCGAATGCTGAATATTTGGGAGAAATACGCGCTATGATGGACAAGCATAAAGTAAATATCCAATTTTCCGAACTTGGGCGTGTAGATTTAGGCGGCGGCGGTACTATTGCCTATATCATGGCACTATACGGCATGCAGGTTATTGACAGCGGTGTAGCTGTGCTCAATATGCACGCACCATGGGAAGTAACAAGCAAAATTGATATTTACGAAACGAAAAAGGGCTACAGCGCCTTTTTAGCCGAAGCATAATCACTCTATCGATTACTTTGGTTATATTTCCTATATTTTTCCGAAATCATGCCAACAAAAATATATGCCTAAAATACCTTTTTCCACCTGAACTGTACATTCTTCGGTGCCTTGCAATATATTACTCACCGCATAAGGCATTTTTTGCAGCAATGTGACTTTATCCAAGGGCCATTTTGTCCCATTTATACTGACTCCCCTGCAAACATTGCTGAAAGGCAGCAGCGAAATGCTCAGAGGCCTTTGTCCGCATCGGAATGACATATGCCCATCCTTCAAATAGAACAGTGTTTCCTTATCATCAGCGGCGCACAGCCTCACGTTTTTATTTGAGAGCCCTGATAATGAAAACAAACTGCTGAACAGATGATCAAATCGCCCACCCCATACTCCTGTCAGGATTATATCCGCGCATATACAGCGCTCTGTTATTTTTTGCAGGGCCAGCTGTGTATCCGTTAGATCCTTATCAGAAGGAAAAGACATAAAAGGCACACCTGCTGATTTTGCCCATTGCCAGTTTGCCTTATCTGCACTGTCTCCGTCACCGAGTATGAAATCCGGCTTCAGGCCAGCTTTTATACATATATCCAAGCCATGATCAGCACAATATATTATTCTGTCTGCGGCTGCTCTTCGTATCCATGAAATATGAGGTGTCCTTCCCCCTGCGATAAGCAATATTTTTTTAAAGTCTCCAGCCATTTTCTTTTGGTCCGGAACCAGTTCAGGCATCAAAAATTTATCCGACATATTATTTGCTCCTTATATTTACAAAAAAGTCCCCGACTTTTTTTCTCTGTTATCCATGATTTATAGATTTATAATATTCTTGCCGCATCAACGGCAGATCGGAGGCCTACTATGATAAACTTCAAATTTTATGGTCATTCCTGCTTCTCTTTAAATACAGATAAGGAAACTATCCTTGTTGATCCTTTTTTTAAGGACAACCCACAGACCAATATAAATCCGCAGGATATAGATTGTCAATATATCCTGGTCAGCCATGCTCACTTTGATCATTTAGGGGATGCCGCTGTCATTGCCGAAAGAACCGGTGCCACACTGATAGCCATTCCTGAAGTACTCAATCTATGCCAAGGTGTAAAAAACGTCCGTCCTATGAATATAGGCGGATCGACGTCTCTCCCCTTCGGTTCAGTCCGGATGACCACCGCCATTCACAGCAGCGGTGTTGCCGGAGGACTGGCATGCGGCTTTGTTATAAGGTTTAACGCCGGACCTACTGTTTATTATTCCGGAGACACAGCCCTATTTTCCGATATGCAGATAATCGGTGCGAAAGAAAAAATAGAATATGCCATCCTGCCGATAGGAGATAATTTTACCATGGGCAAAGAAGACGCTGCTCGTGCCGCTCAAATGCTCAGAGCGCATAACGTCATCCCCATCCACTACAACACATGGCCCGCTATTGAACAGGATCCCAACGTCTTCAAACAAATTGCTGAAAGTTTGGCGGCAGTGAAAGTTCATATTGTCGCTCCCGGAGAATCCATGGAACTGATAAAATAATGGCCACAGAAAACCAAGAGAAAAAACGCGTCATTGTTATCCTCGGTCCGACTGCCGTGGGAAAAACTGAACTCAGCTTGATGCTGGCCAAGTATCTGCACACAGAAATCATTTCGGGCGATTCTATGCTGGTCTACAATGGACTTGATATTGGCACGGCGAAGCCCAGCAAGACAGAGCTGTGTGAAATCCGGCATCATCTCATAGATATTCTGCCTCCTCAAGCGGCCTTCAATGTCACTTCTTTTTGCGATAAGGCAGATGCGTTGATAAATAAACTTAACGCTCAGCATAAGATTCCCATAATAGCCGGCGGTACAGGTCTCTACATTAAATCACTGCTTGAAGGCTATAATTTCAATCAGGCACCGGAAAATCCTCCACTTCGTTCACAGCTGCAAACTCTTGCTGAAAAGTACGGCAGAGAACATGTTTTATCAATGTTAGCAAAAGTAGACCCAGACACGGCCTCCAGACTGCATATCAATAATTTTCGGCGTATAATCCGAGCGCTGGAAGTCTATGAATACAATAAAGATACTATCTCACGCGACAAATTCTCACCAGATGGAAACTCACGCTATAATGCTGTAATCATAGGACTCAATCGGCAGCGAAGCGATTTATACGAACGAATAAACAGACGGGTAGATGTAATGATGGAGTCTGGCTGGCTTTCCGAGGTAGACCGTTTGCTGAAAGACGGTGTTTCCCGCTCCAGCCAATCCATGCAGGCAATCGGTTATAAACAGCTGGCGGCATATCTGGCAGGAGAAAAAAATCTTTCCTGCACCATTGATGAAATAAAAAAATCAACACGCCATTTTGCAAAAAGACAGCTGACATGGTATCGTAAAATGCCTTATATCAACTGGTTTTGGACAGATAAAACTGCAACTGACGTCTTGGCCGAAGAAGTTCACAAATTCATAATCCAAAAATTTGACTACGAATAAAAATTAAATTATAATATTCCTAAATTATCGTTGAATTCTGGGAGGAAAATTTATTGAAAGCTATTAATCTGCAGGATGCTTTTTTGAACCAGGCCCGCAAGGAAAATATAAGTGTCACCATTTATCTTGTCAATGGCTTCCAGCTGCGCGGCAACGTGACAGGCTTTGACAATTTTACCGTTATATTAGACAGCAACGGCAAGCAGCAATTGGTATATAAACATGCTATTTCCACAATTACGCCAATGCATCCCTTATCTATGAATTACACAACCGAAAAAAAAGATTCCGATACTCATATTTGAAGATCCGGTATACCATTTCATCGCGAAAATATCGCTGACCATATATTTGTGGCCAGCGATATTTTTTTTGTACAATCCTTTAAATCTTTTTGCATTTTCTGGAAATAATTAACACTCCCTCATTAATTCCCAGGAGTTTTTCCAACAAGGTGATCGTAATAGAACGTTTTTTTTCAAATATATCATCTTCCTCTTTTTGATGAACTGAATTTAAAAGTACGGAAAAAATATTCCAAAAAAATGATATAACCTCATCTATGTGAACAATACTCATAGTTTTTTCAAAAACTCCCTGTTTTAGAATATCCCGCAATATAGGATTCAACAAAATTTGTGATTTGTACCATAATTTTGTCGCAAGTTCTCCATGATCATCCTTTTCGAGATTGATGACTATATTATCAATAGAATGCGGCACAAAAAATTCATGCATTAAAAACTGCAGTTTATCCAAAGCTGATTTCTGAGAAAACTCTGTTTTTATGGCATCTGCCACCTGCATGAGATATTGTTCGACAATTGCAAACAATATAGATTCTTTAGTTGGAAAATAATAATAGAAAGTAGCCTTGGCAATATTGGCTTTTTTAGTAATATCAATAATCATTGTCTTCTCATAGCCAACTGTATCGAACAGTTCAAAAGCGGCATCTATCAATTGTCTTTTCCGTTTGGCAGACTCGTTTCTGATAATGAATTCCTCCTAAATGTCAAATTCAATTACACTCCACATAATATGGCAATAGTAAAATATATTCAAAGGAATACTACTATTATTTTAAAGAAAATGCAAGTACCATACCCTTCTGTTTAGTTGTTCATTATACGATTTTTAAAGATATCTTGACATAGTCGACCCGGGTTGATAAAATATAATCAACCCGGGTCGACTAATAATCTTAATCAATAATATTAATAATATGATCAAAAACCTGAAAATTACTTTCTATTGTAAAGGTGGGAGTCAATGGTAAATATCCTGTTGGTGACTATAAGTAAAATTCTTTTTCATTTACCTGGTGAGAGCAAACTAAAATTTGGCAGCCTATTAGGAACATTTGCATGGTTTTTTCTCCCCAAACGCAAGAAAAAAATGATGGAACAAAATATTTGCGAGACATTATGCATGTCCTCAGAGCAGGCTCATGCAATAAGTAAAGCCAGTTTTGTAAGATTTGGCTGCATGCTTGTTGATTTTCTGCAATATCCCAGTTTTTCTGAAAAAAATATAGCAAGATCGGTAACATTTGAGGGACTGGAACATTTGAATGCCGCTCTAGCCGAAAAAAAAGGAGCTGTCATGGTTGCCGGACATTGCGGAAATTGGGAATTACTCGGTGCGGCACTCGCTTATAAAGGCTTCCCTATGGTCGCAGTGACAAAACGGCAAAAAAATAATAAATTCGAACGATTCCTCAATATGTATCGCAGTATGCCTTCAAAAGGAATAGTACTTTACAAGGAGGAACTGCGCAAAGTGATCAGAATGTTAAGAGGCAATAAAATACCCTTGATCTTTATCGATATTGACGGCAAGGATACCGGTGTATTTATCAAATTTCTCGGTCGCCGGACGTCCACTCCTCCGGGAGCAGCGATACTTGCCCAAATGTGCAGCTGTCCGATTATTCCGGCATTTATTAAACAGGACAGTAGAGGAATCCATCATATAAAAATTTGTGAACCGCTTTGGCTAGAAAAAAGGGAAGATACTGATACAGCTGTATATGATATGATGCAGCATATATCATTTTTATTGGAAAATCGTATAAGAAATTTTCCGGAAGACTGGTTCTGGCTCTATAATCGTTGGAAAACAAAAAATAGAAAATAAAAAGGCAGGTAAGTAAAATGAGCTACATAAATAAATTGACGATGGTCGCTTTTATCGCCGCAGTGCAATTTTCCTCTGGCACAGTTCATGCTTCAGCAGATACGAAAATTCACACAAACATCGACCCGGACAACAGCATCAGCTATCTCACAGAAAATGATACGTACAGTTCATTCCCTGGATCATCGCATGAAAATAACCTTCAATCAGGCAATAGGCAAAAACCTCAATATGATCGTGCAAAGGATAGAAACCGCAGGGATGAATATGAAAAACGCATGAGAAATGAAAATGAACGTCATGAGAGAGAAATGAGACGGCGTCCGCATGAAACACAGCATGAATGGAGAGAACGGCAAAAACGTGAAGACAAACGTCACAAACGCGAACTTGAACAGCTCAGATCAATTTTTACTCGTGTCATTTCCGATATTTTGGTAAACCGCCATAAATGACAGCACTAGCAAGACAGCTATTATTACCTGAAAATTTTTACGGAGGTTTTTATGCGTATACGAAAAATATTTTATACACTGGTACTGATAATGCTTTTTTACACATGCGCGGCATCTGCTTCGCCTAAAATCACCGCGGATAATACTAACTTTGATATTTTATCCGGGACATATAAACTAAATGGCAATGTACGTGTTGAGACCGACAAATTTCTCGTAACTGCCGGAGCGGCTCAGGTAAATCTTACGTCCTTTGAGGTATGGGCACAAAAAAATATAAAATGTGTTTACGGCGGCAATGACAGCGGTTCATCTGTAATAAATTTCAGTGGCAGCGACTTATACGGTTCATGGCGCACAAAAACTATAATCGTAAAAGGCGGAACCGATTTTTCCTGCGAAAATCTGTTTGTAAAAGCGGACCAGACTTCCTTCAACTGGGAAACTAAAATTGCTGATTTTTCCGGCAATGTAATAGTACAGCAGGATGGAAAAACTGAAAAATACGATGAAATCAAATATAATTTGAATGAAAAAAAATTTTTGGAGCATGATATTGATATTTCCGTCGTAAAGCAGAAATTAAAAACATAATAATTATTAACAGTACCCTGATCTTCATTATCTTGACATGATTTTTTAATATATGGAAAAAAGAATTGCCTATAAAATTTAATCTTGTTCTCTGATAATCCCCTTAAACAGGAAATTATTTTCAACCAGTGGGCAAGTTTATTTATAAAAAGCCAATTTCTTCTTGGTAAACACATATTTTATGGCAGTTTTATGAAACTTCCTATGTTTTTTTATTTTAACGTAAATTGCAATAGCAAATTGAACACTTTGGTAAAATGCCGATGATCTCAGGCAATATAAAGTTTATCGAGAAAAGCGTCGAACAATTCTTCCGGTGTCTGGTAGGCAAGTCGCTTGCGCGGACGGCTATTCAATTCATCGGCAAAGTGTAATATATCTTCATAAGTATATTTCTCAATCGAAACGCCCTTTGGAATATATTGACGCAAGAAGCCGTTGTGCCGTTCATTTACTGGTCGCTCCCAAGAGGAGTAAGGATGTGCATAATAAACACTGGAACCCCAGGCTTCAATCTTGGAAAATTCCTCGAATTCAGAGCCATTATCGGTTGTAATGGTTTTGAAAACAGAACTGAAACGCTCACCATATTCAGCGTGTAGTTCTTTCATCGCAGCCATGACAGACTCACTGTTTTTACCAGGAATGCGAATAGCCAGGTAATTGTTTGTAACACGCTCAATCAGAGTTAAAACAGCAGCTTCTCTGACTTTTTTTCTGCCAATCACCGTGTCAGCTTCCCAATGGCCGAATTCCGTGCGTAAATCTACGATGTCAGGACGTTCGTCAATGCTGCGACCTTTCAGACGTTTATGCTTTCGGGTTCCTTTTTTGTTTTGCTTTCGCTTTAGAATTTCAGGCAGCTCGAACAGCGATAGCGGCAAATTACCAGCAGCCATTTCGTTATATAGGGTCTTCGTGCATACCATTTCTTTATCAGCAAAGAGCTGGTGCAGGCGCGCATGACCGACGCAAGCGTCTAACGACCACTTTTTTGCCCTGACTTGCGCAACCACCCACTTAACAAAATCTGAGCAATGTGTGATATAATGCGGCCTTTTGCACTTCATTCGATTCATTTCATATACTGCAAGACCTCGTTTGGCGCTGTACTCCGGTGCACGTCCTCTATGGCTTTTGCGCAGCGGTGTACCGCGGCGCAATTCATACATGATAGTACTTGGCGAACAGTTGATTTCTCGGGCGATTGCCCGCAGAGAGTATCCTTGCTTGTTTAGTTGCTGGATCGCTCCGCGTTCTTCCCGTCCCAAGTGCTGACCACGTTTTCGTTCAGGGAATACTGTGATATAATTATGGCAGTCCATAGTGATTGTCTCCTCTTTGGTTAATGGTGCTGTGAGAACTCCATTTTACCATTTAAAGGAAAGTCACTGTGGACTTTTTGCAACTGTTCATTTTCATTTTACAATCAACCTTTTTTATTTTAAATATTATTGTATAATAATAAATATATTATCCGATCAGTTCAGCTTTCTGCCGGCAATAAAAAGAGGATGTTCTTCCTGACTGCAGATATATTTCGATTATTCAAATCAGAAATTTGAAGCCTATTAAAAGAGAGGTAATGAGAAAATGAAGAAAAAATATCTCTTACAGACGGCCCTGTTTTTATTAGTGATAAGTTCTTTTTTTGTTGTTGGGAACGTATGCCGTGCGGAAAAGGCAGCTGCGGTAATTCCCGGAAATGCTTTTATTGCCAAGGGAACTGTATTGAATTTTGAACTAATGACTGAAATCAGCAGTAAAACAAGTAAAGCAGGAGACAGTGTACAAATAAAACTCTTAAAGGATCTGTCCATTGATAACACCATTTTGATTCCAAAGGATACACTGTTAACAGGCACGCTAAAAAAAGCACAAGCAAGTAAACTAGCCGGGCAAGGTGCTGTCATAAGAATACTGTTAGATAACTATACATTGCCAAATGGTATAACCGTTACACTGAATAAAGAAGAGATAAAATTTAAAGGTGATCGCAGTTACACCGGCCTTGCCAGCAATATATTGCTTCCTTTTTCGGGAATCTTTTTTAAGGGAAAGCAGGTAAATTGCCCCGCAGGCATGAATTTCGAATATACAGTAAAAAATGATATAGACTTAGGAATCAGTCTGGACAGGCTGAATGACGCGGCAAAAGTACATATATAAATTCCATATCATAGATAATTATTGGACAAATATTGCCGTATGATCTATACTATACAGTATAAATATGGTAAGATTATGTAATTTGTTCGGCTTGTTTTCATTTTGACAGTATTTGAGGAGGCATCATAGGCTGTGAAGAAAAAAATCGAAGTATTTGCTTATGCCAATGAAATCATGAAGGCACTCGGCACCGGTATTCTGCTGACTACAAAGGCGGAAGGTAAAATAAATTCGATGACGATAGGCTGGGGAAATCTCGGTATCGTCTGGGGAAAACCGACTTTTACAGTTTTTGTAAGAGAAAATCGATTTACGAACTCTCAGCTGGCAAAAAATCCGGAATTCACAATTAACATTCCATACGGCAATTTCAATAAAAAAATATTGGGATTCTGCGGCACGAAATCCGGCTATGAAGTTGATAAAATCGGAGATTTAAATTTGACTTTGGAACCGCCTGAAATTATAGCGGTTCCCGCCATCAAAGAGCTGCCCTTGACGCTTGAATGCAAAATCGTTTATAAACAAAAGCATAACGAGCATGCCATTGGAGAAGAAACTAAAAGGGAATACTATCCTCGGGATGTAACCAGTAATTTCTATGGTGCAAATAAAGATTTTCACACCGTTTATTACGGAGAAATTGTCAGTGCTTACATTATAGAGTAAATAAAAAATTGTTATGCATATGCATTATAGAAAAGAGGTTGCATCAGCATGATCAAAGTTGTAGCAAAGCAGACAGTAAAACAGGATAAAATCAATAGTTTCCTAGCCTCTGCCAAAAAACTTGTGGAAGAAACACATCAAAAAGACTCCGGATGTATCAGTTACGATATATTTCAGGATCTGCAGCATGCCGAAGTATTGACGTTCATAGAAGAATGGGAAAACCAGGACGCGCTTGACAAGCATATGGCCTCTAAACACTTTAAGGAACTTTTCCCGTATCTCAATGGACTTCTTGAAAAACCTGGAGAAATCAATTGCTATAAAAAAGTGGTATAAAACTATAATTCTTTTTCTTCGCTGTTATATTTAATAGTTCGTATAAAGTTCCCAATAAAAAAAGGCCTCCGAAAATTTCGGAAGCCTTCATTTTTTTTAAATGATTTAATTATAATCCATTTATAAACATCCAAGTTAATGTAAAATAAGAACATTAACTTGGATGTTTTGTTACAGAAAAAGAATGCCTATTTTCATTATTGCCTATATTCTAGCACAATTAACTTATTTACACAAAACTGTCAGTTGATTACGATTAACTTCACCAGAAGATTATCCCATTATCTTTCACACAAAAACAGCACAGATAGGTTAATCGTGTCTTCAGCATCGTTTACTGCCAATGAGGTGACAGGGTTTACCATCTTCTGCAATATATATCATATGTGTCTGGTAAAAATTCTTGATCAACAGAATTATATTCTCAGCTGCCAAAATGCCACAGCGCTTGCGGCGGCCACATTGAGTGAATCTACCTGATGAGCCATGGGGATTTTTACTGCATAGTCACAAGCAGCTATAACAGCTGATGACAAACCATAGCCCTCACTGCCAAAAATTAAGGCCAGCCGTTTTTCGGCGGCCAATTTTTTATCTTCTATGCCCACAGAATCTAGATTCAAGGCCATTGCAACTGTTTTAAACCCCCAGGTCCTCAATATAGAAATATCCTCGCCTATGCGCGCCCATGGCAATTGAAAAATTGTTCCCATGCTGACACGCACCGACCGTCTGCATAAAGGATCGCAGCAGGACGGAGTGATAAGTATAGCATCCATACCCAAAGCTGCAGCAGAACGAAATATAGCTCCGACATTGGTGGAATCTGTAATACCATCAAGTACAGCTATTCGCCGAGCCTTGGTTATCAGATTTTCCGCTGCTGCCAATTTGGGACGAGTCAATGCGCATAAGATGCCGCGTGTGAGCTTATAGCCGGTCAACTTTGCCAGCAATTCGCGGTCCCCCGTGTAAATGGAAACATCTCCGCACTCTCTAATAATATCCTGTGCTTGTCCCGTGATGCGTTTACGTTCCATTAGGAAAGCTAGTGGTTTGCAGCCATATTTCAGAGCCAATTTTATTACTTTAGAACTTTCTGCGATAAATATCCCCTTTTCAGGATCTGACCGATTACGCAGCTGCGCTTCTGTTAAATGACTGAACAGCGTCAGCTCAGGAGCAGCCAGATCATGCACTTCTATAATGTTAGCCAAAAAAATATCATCTTCCTCACATTAATGTATTATTAAGGATGCTGTGCTATTACAGTACTTTTCAAACCGTGCCGATAATTTTATTTTTACTTCACAGAATTAATAGATCTGTCGTAAGGAACACGGTCCTGCCGCTAAAAGAACAATATATATACAAAAAATATATATTGCTGCCGTCTTCTAAAAAATTTTATCAAGCCCATTCCCCATAACTGGAATATGCCGAAATAATTCTGCTGAGTTTACTGAGCTGCCCATTGAGTTAGGTTTTATAGCCAATTCACTGGGTGACTGTTCGTTTCCCTTCCTCTATAAATTGCCCTTTTCATTAAAATATGGCTCAATAAATTTCCAGGCCCGCTCAAAATCGTTTTGCATATCCTCATTCCAAAAATTGGCAAACACAGGATGATGAAAGCGTGAAAACAAACCTATCATACATAAAGTTTCCTGATTGTCAGTCATGCCGGAAGCCGTCGCGAGACTGCTGACCAGGTTGTTCATATGTTTCGCAACAAGTGAAGGGTTAGCACTTAAATACTCCGTATACAGTTTGAACATAACAGGTTCAGCTTTGTAAGCATTGTATTTTGCGTTTGCAAGAGTCCAGAGCCAGTCATGAATTATCTGCTGCTGTGACTTTTTTGAATCTATTTTATAAGGAAAAAGATCTGTCAGCACTGCATCCAGCCAATTAAAAGCGAGCACTTCCCATAGCTCTGTTTTATTCTTAAAATGCCTGTATAATGCCGGCTGAGAAATATTTACAGCAGCCGCCAGACTTGTTAAACTAACATTTCCGTAACCTTTTTCTAATAGTAATTCTTCTGCCTTTTTTAAGATTTTTTCCCTTGTATTCATATTTTTATTTTATCACAAGTTATAATTATTGACAAATATAACTTTGCAGGATATAATAACTTTATCGTTTAGTTATAAAAATAAAAAAATATAACTTTATAAAGGAGAAATAAATCTATGAAAGCTCTTATCACAGGTGCAAACAAAGGTATAGGCCTTGCCATTGCAAAATCTCTCGGAAAATCAGGTGTCAAAATTCTGGTTGGAGCACGCAGCGAAAGCAGGGGGCAGGAAACAGTTAAAAAATTATCATCGCAAGGTATTGCGGCAAGTTTTATCAAAATTGATCTGAATAATTTTGATACTATTCATAATGCTGCAAAAGAAATTAATGAACTTGATCTACTTATCAATAATGCAGGAATTCCCGACAGTCATAAAACCGATCAACCTGATCTTGACCAGAAGAAAATGATATCTGACTATACTACTGATGACCTCCGCGAAACACTGGAAGTAAATTTTCTTGGTACACATGAAATGATCAAAGTTTTTCTGCCGAAACTCGTCAAAAACGGAAAAATCATAAATATCACTATCCCTATTCAGCCAAATGATTTTTGGCATCCTCTCGCCTATCAGACCAGTAAGGCAGCTCAAAATGTAATGACAATGGCCTATGCACTTGAGTTCAAAAATATGCACAGTGAAAAACAGATTTTTGGTATAATGCCGGGGGGTGTGGCAACAGATCTCAACGGACATACTGCCGGTGCACTTGATGGTTATATCAAATCAGCGGAAGAAGCGGGCGAAATTATCGCAAAACTCGCCCTCGATACAGAAAATCACAATGGTCAAATAGTTCAATTTGACGGAAAAATCATCACTGATTACGAAGCACAAATACATTGACGATCTGAGGTCTAAACATCACGATCGCTTTTCCGAAATTTACAAAAAACACGCCGTTTCAAAACACCTTACAAATGGTGATTTGAAACGGCGTGTTTTTCAGATAATAAGAGAATTTCTTCAAATGGTGCAAAAAAGTTCTCGCATATTACCTGCCGTTCAAATTTATCTTTGACTCATCGCCATTAACCAGACGATGAATATTTTCCCGATGCCTGTATACTACAAAAGCCGCGGCAAGTATACCAAAGATTATATATTGCCATGGTTTATTCCAATAATATGCCTGCAAAGGCACAGAGACTGCTGCGATCATTGAAGCCAGCGAAACATATCTGGTAAACAAAACTACAATGAACCACAAGAGAAAGACACACAGCGCCGCCTGCGGCATGAGCATCGTTATAACACCCAATCCTGTCGCAACACCCTTTCCACCCTTAAAAAAGAGAAACAACGAACACGAATGGCCAATTATAGCCATAATTCCCCCCAGAAGCAGCGCATAAGCTGATGCTGGCTCCATTCCATTTGCTCCGGCATACATACCGATAAAAACACCGGCTGCGCCTTTGAAAAAATCCAAAATAAAAACACTGAACCCTGCTTTTTTACCTAAAACACGCCATGCATTTGTAGCCCCGATATTATGGCTGCCATATTCACGAAGATCAGTATTAAAAAACAATTTACCGATTATAAGGCCGCTGGGAAGAGATCCTAAAATATAACCTGCAAGTAAAATAAAAAGATAACTCACTCGTCATCTTCCTTTCTTCCTTTCACAATCAGTTTCAACGGAGTACCTTCAAAACCAAAACTTTCCCGTAATTTATTTTCTATAAAACGCAGATAAGAAAAATGCATAAGCTCTGGATCATTTACAAAAATAATAAACTTCGGTGGCTTTACATCGACCTGTGTCATGAAGTATATTTTTAATTGTTTGCCCTTATGTGCAGGAGGCGGATTCACTGAAAGTGCATCCATTATAAGTTGATTCAGTACACTAGTCTGAATACGCATAGTCTGCTGTTCTGCCACATACTTAACCAATTCCGGCATACGATGTACACGCTGTCGCGTGAGAGCAGATATATATATAACCGGTGCATATTGAAGAAAGCCCAATTCATCGCGCAGATCTTCCGTGAAACGAAGCGGCGTTTTTGAATCTTTTTCCACAAGATCCCATTTGTTAACGACTAATATACAGCCTTTACCTGATTCATGGGCATATCCGGCTATTTTTTTATCCTGCTCTGTAACACCGTCCGGTCCGCTTATGAGCATCAAAACTACATCACTGCGATCTACGGCACGTAATGAACGAATTACGCTGTACCGCTCAACTGGTTCATCAATTTTGGCCTTACGCCTCATTCCGGCAGTATCGATGAGTGTATATTTTATATCATCTTTAATAAAATGTGTATCAATGGCATCACGCGTTGTTCCGGGCATATTACTGACAATAACGCGATCCTGTCCAAGCATAGCATTGACCAGCGATGACTTTCCTACATTAGGTCTGCCGATAACGGATATATGTATTTCATCCGGATCCTCAACCGCATCATCCATCTCGCCGAAAGCTTCAACTACCCGATCAAGCAAGTCACCCAGATTTAAAGAATTTGCTGCAGCGACAGGAATTGGATCACCAAGTCCCAAATTATAAAATTCATAAATATCCATTTCCTGTTTCTGTGTATCTATTTTATTTATCGTCAATATTACAGGTTTTCTGGTATTGCGCAGTATACGTGCGATCTCTTCATCAGCGCTGGTCATGCCTGAACGTCCGTCAGTCAAAAAAATGATCACGTCTGCTTCGTCAATAGCCAACTGCGCCTGAACACGCATTGAGGAAAGTATTGTATCCTGACTTTCCAGCTCTATTCCACCAGTATCGATCATAGTAAAATTTTTATCAAGCCATTCAGCATCCATATATATTCTATCGCGAGTCACACCAGGAAAATCTTCGACAATAGAAACTCTTTTTTTCCCTATTTGATTAAAAAGGGTAGATTTACCTACATTAGGTCTTCCGACTATCGCCACTATTGGTTTACTCAAATTACGCACCTGCCTTTATTTCGTATATGCGGCATTACTCTGCCACGTGTATAAATTATTTTCCCTTATATCTTTTACATGATTCCACCGAGTCAGCAGACTATAAAGCGCATCTGCATCAGCAGCGACTTTCATTTCCTTCTTATATTCATCTTTTAATTTTTGCAGCGTCCAATCATCTAGGAAAATATCTTCTCCCTCTCTCAATGCTGATGCAGGTAAAATTACTCCATCGCAGTCGCCTTCCTGCTTTTTTAAAGCCTTCAATATATCCTGTCCCGTTAAAAGACCTGTAACAGTAATATCTTTTCCAAAAAATTCATTTTCTACAGCCAGGATATGAACGTGGAGATTATCTATATTCATATTCTTCAAAAGAGGGCGAAAAACCTTTCCTGCCGATATGCCACAGACAACGGTTATATTTAATAATCTTTCATATCCGTATTGATTTCCTTGATCTCTTTCCTGCTGTATCCGCCACTCATCTATAAAATTACGGCTCAAACCGATACCATTATCAAGCTGTGGAAAACCATCATAATAACAGCTTTCCGGAAAGGGATATTCTGCCGTCAAATAAAATTCATCACTGAGATAAACAAATGAATTATCTATTTTCTTTCTAAATAATTCCTGCCATTTTTCAACTTGAGCAATAACAGCACTCATACCTTCTTTATCAAACATAGTAAGCTTATAACAGTGCTCTCTGTATTTTGTCAATCCCACCGGAACAATAGCTATGCTGAGTGCATTAGGAATCCTTGTCCCGATATCTTTTATGGTCTTTTCAAGTTCAGCACCGTCATTGAGATCAGGACATAAAACAATTTGCGTATGGTACTGCACGTCTATAGAATCAAGAATGTCCAGTTGATTTTCTATTTCACCTGCCCGTTTGCTATTCATCATGCGAGACCGTAATTTGGCATTAGTAGTGTGCACAGACAAATATAAAGGGGATAAATGCAGTCTGCGTATACGTTCAAAGTCACTCTTTCCCATATTTGTCATAGTGACAAAATTGCCATACAGAAACGACATACGATAATCATCATCCTTAACAGATAAGCTTTCACGCATATTCGGAGCTATCTGATCAACGAAACAAAAGCAGCAGTTATTACCACAATGATGAATACCGTCAAAAACGGCTGATTCAAACTCTACACCCAATTCTTCATCATATTCTTTTTCAAATTCGATCAATTCCTGCTGCCCGTCTTTATGCTCGACTAAAAGAGATATATCTTCTTCCGCAAAAGCAAAGCTTAAATCTATAATATCAATAAGCTGTTGCCCATTTATTGATATTATCATATCCCCGACACCTAAACCAAGCTCTTCTGCCAAACTATCTTTGTTTATTTTTATTATTGTTCCACTATAAGACATTTGTTACCCTTTCTAAAAACCTTTATACAGTCAAAATAGTTCTATAAGCAACTCAAAAAGGAGTAATGATAAACGCATTACTCCTTTTCTCAATAAGTTCTTAAATTAAGACGGAACCTACTCCATCCAAGGTTTAGAAATTATTATGCATGGAATGACCAGCTGTTTGTTTTTTAACAAACAGCTGGTCAAATGTTTAAATGCTATTTCTACCGTATATTACAAACTCATTCTTTTTCCACAGCATCAGCAACAGTAGAAGATTGTGCATTTTCAGCCTGCTGTTCCTGATACTGATCAAATTCTGCGGCATCAGTATCTTGCTTAACCCTTGTAATACTGAGCGCAATTTTTTTATTTTCTTTATCTATATGAATAATTTTAACTTTCACTTCATCACCGATTTTAACAACTTCATCAGCCTTGACTATATGTTTTTCTGAAAGTTCACGCATACGGATAAGCCCATCAATACCTTCTTCCAACTGCATAAAAGCACCAAAATCAGTCAATTTTACAACTTTTCCGACCACATAGCTGCCAACAGTATATTTTTCCACTTTGGCAAACCATGGATCAGAAACAGTATCTTTTATACTGAGGGATATACGTTTCGTTTCAGGGTCAAAACTCTTGACTAATACCTCTACCTCATCCCCGGCACTGACAATATCGGATGGATGCTTTACATGATCCCATGACAGATCTGAAATATGTACAAGGCCGTCAATACCGCCTAAATCGACAAACGCACCATAATCAACGACTCTTTTAATACGTCCTTTTCGAACCTCTCCTTCCTGTAATGAAGCAAGAAGTTCTATTTGTTTCTCAGCACGTTCTTCTTCCAAAAGGATCCTGTGTGAAAAAATCAGGCGCTGTTTTTTACTGTCTATTTCTATAATACGAGTCTGCATTTGCTGTCCTACATAACTTGCCAAATCACGAATAAAATGAAGTTCGATCTGAGACGCAGGTAAAAAACCTCTCAATCCAGAAAAAGCAACCAGCAAACCACCCTTTATCAGCTTGGTAATTTTTATTTCAACAGAAGCCTTATCTTCATAAAGTTTTCTAGCATCATTCCACGCTGCCATTTCATCCGCACGGCGCTTAGACAGCACCATTCCATTTTCTCCGCCGATATAAACAATATAAACATTGATTTCATCACCGACGCTGACTGCATCAGATGCGTTGTCAGGTGCAGGATAAGCCAATTCTTTATTAGGCACTGGGATTTCCTGCTTATAGCCGACATCTACATATGCGGCATCACGGTCAACCATTATAACAGTTCCCTTTATTATTTCATTTTCGGCAAAATGCCTCATCGACTCTTCTTCTAATAGACTTTGCATATCTTGTTCATGTTCTTGCACTTTTTATATACCTCCTTGATGAGCCAGTCAGGGGTAGAAGCTCCCGCCGTCACACCAATTTTTTCTATATTATGAAACCAATCATCGTCCAGCTCATCAGCTGTCTCAATATGATGTGTTGGACATCTCTGAGCACATAATTCAGCCAGCCGAGTGGTATTGGCACTGTTCCTGCCGCCTATGACAAGCATCAGTTCAACTTCTGAAGCCAATTTTTCAGCAGCTGCCTGACGCTGTTCAGTTGCATTGCAAATTGTACACAGCACTTTTATTTCATTAGACTTATCAAGCAGTATATCTACCAATTGCTTGAATTTCGCACGAGAAAAAGTAGTTTGTGCTACTACTCCAAGTTTCTTTGCCGGCTGAATATCCTGAGCCTGAGCTGATGTTTCAACGGCAACGGCATTTTTCCCTGACCATTCAAAAATACTTTTGACCTCAGGATGAGTTCTTTCTCCTATGATGACAACAGAGTATCCCTCATCGACAAGTGTCTTTGCCGCCATTTGCGCTCTTTTCACATGCGGACAAGTTGCATCAACAATATTCAAACCTTTGGCTTCAGCTTTCTCATATACAGAAGGTCCGACACCATGCGACCTTATTATTATAGTTCCATGATCTATATCATCAAGCGAATCAATAGAAACTATGCCTTCATCAGCAAGCTGTTTTACAATCTGCGGATTATGGATTATCGGGCCGAGTGTAGCTATATAACTATCTCTTCCAGACTGCATGCGGGCCATTTTTATAGCCCGTTTTACACCATAGCAAAATCCCAGATACTCCGCTAATATTATGTCCATATGATCACCATTCATAATTACTATCTTTTATAGTATAACATAAATATAACCTTATGTCTTGTAAGAATTTATCAAGTTCTGAATTTGTTGCATAATCTCCGCTGTGAACCGCTGTAATTCTACCTTATCTATTTTATCACTTTTATAATAAACAGGTTTACCATAGATGACCTTGATTGCAGGAAAAAAACTTCCCGCTTTAAAAATACGATTTGTATTTATCACAGCTGTTGGAATAACCGGTACTTTGGCTTTGGCGGCAATAAGGGCAGCTCCATTAGCAGCTTTTTGAAGTTCCCCTGTTTTACTTCTGTGTCCTTCAGGAAACAACCCCATGCACTCTCCCCTCTGAAGTTTGCCGACAGCCATGCGTACAGCCTGCCGGTCACCGATACCGCGGCGCACCGGAAAAGAATGTAAAGTATAAAGTGCCCGTCCCAGGATTGGAACATCAAATAATTCCTGTTTCGCCATATAGGCAATCGGTCTGTCCACAAAGCAGCTGATCAGCATGGGGTCCCAATTACTGAGATGATTTGCAGCTACTACGACGCCTCCCTCAAGCGGAATATTTTCCGTAGTATAAGCTTTTGCAGAAAAAAGCACCGTATATAAGAGATGAAAAAACCAACGCAAAAATCTATATCCTAAACTCAATAGCAATTCACTCCAATTATTTTGATGCCAAAGACAATATTACATCAGTCACTTGTCTGACCGACATAGACGTAGTGTCAAGCAAAATGGCATCACTTGTTTTGATCAGAGGCGATATAGTCCTTTCCATATCTGCCTTATCCCTGTTCTCTATGTCTTCTTTCAGTTTTAGAAGATCCACTTCATATCCTTTTTTCATCATTTGCTCAAAGCGCCGTTTAGCTCTTTCTTCTACCGACGCGGTTAAAAATATTTTCACATCTGCATTTGGCAGGACATTACTGCCAATATCCCTGCCATCCATAACAACCGCACCGTTTTCTGCCATTTTTCTCTGCAAAAACACCATTTTTTCACGTACAGGGGCAAGTTTTGCCACTTGTGAAACTACCTTGCTTACCTCAGGGGTACGCAAATGATCAGAAACATCTTCTCCATCAACATATACTTTTGTCGTTTTATCTGCATACTGCAGCCGTACATCCATATTCTTTACCGTCTTTATTATAAAATCATCTGTCAAAAAAACCGTATCATTCTCTCGTAATGCTTTCCAAGCGACAGCTCTGTACATTGCCCCTGTATCTATATAGATGTACTCTAATCCGGCAGCAACAAGCTGTGCTACCGTGCTTTTTCCTGCACCTGCCGGTCCGTCTATGGCAATCACTTTATTTTTCATATAACAATGCTCACCCTGCAAATTATTTTTCCAACATTTCAAGTGTAGAATAAAACTCTGGATAAGAAATCTCCACACAGTCTGCGTTATCTATAAAGACCCCGCTTCCTGCAGCACCTGCTACTGCCAATGACATCGCAATACGGTGATCATTGCAGGAATCACACTTTGCGATACGAAAACCAGAGCCGCCTTTTATGATAAGCCCGTCTTCTTTTTCTGTCAAAGCATCTGTTAATCTGCCAAATTCATGACAAATTGCCTTTATGCGGTCACTTTCCTTTACGCGTAATTCCTGTGCCCCACTGATTACAGTAACTCCCTCAGCCGCCACTGCGGCAGCCGCTATAACAGGAATTTCATCAATGAGCCTCGGGATAATGTCTGCCTTTATTTCCGTTCCATGCAATTTGGCATAGCGAACATGCAAATCGGCCACAGGTTCACCACTGACATCATGCTCATTGCTAATTTCTATATCTGCTCCCATATTGCGCAGCACATCAATTATACCTGTCCGTGTCTCATTTATGCCAACATTTTTGATAAGAACATCACTGCCCTTGATAATACTTGCCGCAACAATAAAATATGCGGCAGAGCTGACATCCCCCGGCACATTGATACATTCTGGTGCATTTAGCTTTTTTGCCGGCCTTATTTTTATATGATTCACCGATTTATCTAAATCGGCACCAAATGCCCTGAGCATTCGCTCTGTGTGATCTCTCGAAGGATACGGTTCTATCACCTCTGTAGGTCTGTCTGCATACAGTCCTGCTAGTAAAACAGCGGACTTTACCTGTGCACTGGCCATAGGCATATCATAGGTTATGCCATGCAGCAGATCCTGCTGCGGAACAACTGTTATAGGCAGCAGAGAATTATTCTTCCTGCCCACTATCCTGGCACCCATGCTGCTCAAAGGATTAATGACTCTTCCCATAGGGCGGCGGCTTAAAGATGCATCACCCGTAAAAGTAGTCAAAAATTTCTGTCCCGCCAGAATCCCCAGCATCAATCGCAATGTAGTTCCAGAATTTCCGGCATCAATTATGCCTTCCGCTTCCTTCAAACCATGCAATCCATTGCCGCAGACGACCAGATGATCTCCTCTGTCTTCCACCTTTACACCCAATGCCTGCATACATTTTACAGTACTCAGACAATCCTGTGCGCGTAAAAAATTAGTGATCTTCACAGGCGTATCACACAATCCAGAAAACATTACACTGCGATGTGACACCGACTTATCACCCGGAACAGTAATTTGTCCGCGTAATCCGGTTGAACCTGCAGCTTGTATCTCTTTAGTTGCCATTACACATAACCCTTCAATAATAACTGTATTTTATATTACTAATCTGTCTGGCTTCTTGATTTTTCCTGCAAATAAGATAACTATGAAACAAACAAAATACATGACAAATAATAGCTCTTAACTTATTGTGCATAAAAGATAAATAATACTTCTATAATTAAAACAATTTTTCCTGCCAACATCTGTATTTACTGTTTTCCTGCCATAATACCTGCCGTATATCCCATGGAAAAAGCTGCCTGAAGATTAAAACCACCTGTATATCCATCTATATCTGTTACTTCTCCTGCGAAAAACAACCCCTCAAGCAGTTTTGACTGCATTGTTTTAGGATCTATTTCCTTTACGTTCACACCTCCGCAAGTAACTATAGCCTCCGGCAAAGGACGAGCTTTTTCAATGTCGAATGGTAGTTTTTGCAAAGTTTCTGTCAAATGGATTCTCTCTTTTTTAGTAATTTCATCCACAGATTTATCGCCATCTATATAAGCCAGATCAAGGACTATCGGTATAAGCCTATGTGGCAAAAGATCAATCATAGCATTTTTCACCTGCTTGCGTGTATACTTTTTAAAATCTCTTTGTATACGTGCGTTCAGTTGCTCCGGTGTGAGTGCAGGTTTTAAATTAACAGCCAGATATACTTTCTTTTTCTCCGCTAAGGAAAGGACAATCTGCCTGCTAAGTGATAAAACAATCGGTCCCGTCACACCAAAATGTGTGAACATCATTTCCCCGAACATTTCAGCTGATTTTTTTTCATCAGTAAAAACACTAACGCGCACATTACGCAGCGATAATCCCTGAAGGCTTTTAACCCATTCGTCATCACTCACCAAAGGAACCAATGCAGGCTGCAAAGAGATAATATTATGTCCAGCCTCCCGTGCCAATTTTGCACCTGAACCATCCGATCCTGTGACTGGATAACTGGCTCCGCCAGCTGCCAAAACAACAGCATCAGCTTCGATTACATCATCTTTTATCTTAACACCCTTTATTTTTCCATCGTGGCTGATTATTTTTTCAACATCTGTATTAAATCTCATTTCAACCTGACAATCATACATTTTATCAGTCAAAGCTTTTACAACATCCGCAGCCTTATCACTTTGCGGAAAAACTCTGCCACCTCGTTCCACTTTTGTAGGCACGCCAATCTGTTGAAAAAAATCTATCACATCTTCATTAAAAAAATTTTTAAAAGCACTATACAAAAACTTTCCATTTCCAGGAATGTTTTTCATAAACCCAGACAGATCCGCTGTGTTAGTAATATTGCAGCGACCTTTTCCCGTTATCATCAGCTTCCTGCCTGGTCTATCTTTCTTTTCCAGCAAAATAACTTTATTATCCGCTGCTGATGCCTGCACCGCAGCCATCATTCCTGCCGGACCAGCTCCTATAATTACTATATTTTTCATAAATTATTTTCAGTGATTACAGTAATCAACTGAGTAAGTTCCTCCTCCGTCAGTCTGCGATATTTTCCTCTTTTAAGACCCTTCATATCAAGCCCTGCAAACTGTTTTCGTTTCAATGTCAAAACATCATTTCCTGTCGCTTCAAACATGCGGCGTACCTGGCGATTACGTCCTTCGTGAATTTTAAGCTGAATTCTGCTGCGATTTGTACTATCATCGTATTTTATGATCTTTACATCGGCGGGTGCCGTCACTCCATCTTTCAACATTATACCATGTCTGAGCCTGCCAAGATTTTCACTGCTTAATCTTCCCGCAATAGTTGCTGAATATACTTTTTCAACCTTAAATTTAGGATGAAGCAATTTTTGCATCAGATCACCATCATTTGTCAGAAGAATCAAGCCTTCCGTATTATTATCAAGCCTGCCTACAGGAAAAATCCTCTGTGGAATATCAGCCACTAACTGCATTATTGTCTTCCTGCCATGTTCATCTTTTACAGTAGAAATAAAACCTTTTGGCTTATACAGAATAATATACACTTTTTCTTCTGCTTTTTTTATTATGTTCCCATCAAATCTTACCACATCTTTTATGGCGTCTACAGTAATGCCCTGTTGTCTGACTATTTTTCCGTTGACACTTATGCGACCGCTGTCAATCAAGCTTTCTGCATAGCGACGCGAAGCAACACCGCAGCCGGCAATAAATTTTTGCAATCGTTCCAAAATATTACTCCCAATACTAAATTATTATTTTACATTTTTATATAAATCCTTAAGTTTCTCATTAAAAATTTGGGTTCATATAGTAATACATCATTCTATCCTATAAGCACACTGCATGGCAAGCAAATCATTAAAAAAACTAATTATTAACAAAAAATAAAAGGCTGATACATTGATCTGCATCAACCTGGCTAATCTATTTCACTTTTTCTTTTTCATAAATTTGCACAATCATATCTACTGCTCCTCTGCCGATTGACAACATACGGCTTATCTCCTCCGCAGACATGCCTTTATCAAGCAAAACATGCACTTTTTTCACCTTTTCTGACATAACATGTTTACTTTCCGTCTGCCTATATACTTTTTTATCAACTGCAATTGATTGACTGTCTTCATTGGAAAAAACGTCTATTCGTCCTCCATATCTGCTTTCTGAAACAGAATTCAATAGATCATCAAAATCTGCTGCATTTGATGCATTCTCTGTGGTTGCCATTCGCAAAGAAGTTTTATTTTCTTCCTCCGCAAAAATTGCACAATAACGCCTTAATTCTTCAGTCTTTTTATCAGCAGTATCTATCATTTTCTCCAGACGATCCAGCTGCTCATTTATTTGTTTGGAAATTCTGTTTCCTGTGTTCTCCAACTCTTTTTTCAGTTGCTGCGCAGCCTGGGCAATACCTTCTTCTGTATCATCAGCAATATCTTTTTTATTATTGCCGCTATGCTTAAGCAATAATATAAGCAAAACGCCTACAATGATTATTACTCCTAATATTTCAGTAAACATTTCGCACTCCCAAATATACTTATAACTTGATATCTATATTATGTCCTCGCACCGCATCGGTCAAAACTTCATTTTCATCCTGAACTGCTTCCGCCGGATCATTTTTGCGTCTGTTTGAAGTGCCGCTGCCATCACCACCGCTTTTTCCCTGTTGGTCATTCCTGATCTTACCGCCCTCAGCTTTTTCTTTCGCGTAGACCTGCATCTGTTTTTTTTCTGATTCCTGCTGGAGTTTTTCGTTACCGAAATTCTGCGCAGCAGCCACCTGATGATTCATTTTATTTTGCATATTCCCGACTTCTGAACTGTTTGGCAGCATAGCTTGTAAATTGCCAATCGGATTAACAGACATATTTTCTCCCTCACTTAAAATATCAATAAGGATTCAAACTTACGCATTCCCTTTTAACATCCGCCGAAAAAGAACAGTGTTGTGCTTCTGTCTGAACAGTATAAAGAAATTTCGCCACTATAATTTTAACACCAGGGTTCACTTTGTCAGACACTCTTATTTTAGCATTATCCATACTTTTCAATTGTCCCGAAATTTCTTTTAATTCGGCTTCTTCTCTTTCCAGCTTCCCTGCCAGAGGAAACTGCATTCTCTTCAGCCTAGCAAATTTTTCCTGCCGCTCTGCAGACAATTTCTCGCCTGTGCCTAGCATATTTAAAGCATTCTTAATATTCTTTAATTGTTTTTTATCATTTCCTATACTGTCAGTTATAAGCCTATACTTTTTATTGATAATCGGATTGACTCCCACTTCAACTTTTGTAACTATATCCATAAAGTTTCCTAAAATTTTAACATCTATCAGCACACCTGCCGTAGAATGTCCGCCTACAACTTGCCCTCTCCGGTCCTTTATAATTATTTTGCGCCCGGCATTTATCTCTGAATGCAAAGCTACATCAGCTATATATATATCTCTTTCGGCAGTAATATCCGCATTTTCAATAAAATTGGTGCGTATGTCTTCCCTGGCATATATCTTACCGCGGCGCATACCTAAAATACCGCCTTCTATATAAATATTCCTGGCTTCAACAGTACCGCCGCTCACAGTGCCGCCGATATGGACATCACCGTCAGCCCTGACAGAGAAACCATCTTGAACATTTCCCTTAATAAAGACGCTGCCGTTAAAATTTATGTTACCAGTAGATACATCTACATCACTGCTTATCTCTAGCTTGGGATCAACGGTAATACGGTTACCTTCTTCAATAGCCTGTCCATCTATAGCAGCAATAAGCAGATTCTCATCTATGATTTCCGTATTTTTTCCCTTAGTAAGAGGAATCGGCTTGCCCGGCCGGCAAATAATCTCCTGCCCCATAATATTCATGCCATTTTCGCCTTTTGTCTGCGGTATCCGTTCTGCCAGAGGATCCCCTTTAGCTACGAGAAAACATAAATTCATATCCTTATAGTTTACTTTACCATAATTTCCGCTGCTTGGCCTACCTTTTTGGGAAAAATCAATATACTTTTTTATATAAGCATTTTCACCATTTTTCGCAATTTTTCCTTGGGCAATCACTTGGCTGCACGAGGGAACTTTCACAAATTCATCTATAAGTGCTTTGTCTATACCATAGGTTATATTTTTATCCGCCAAAAGCTCCATGATATAATCTCTATCATACTGAAATTCGCCGTCATCACCTGAAAAACTTATAACAGCCTCCATCTTATCCTTGCTTATATCTATTACTGGCACAGGGATGACTTTCTCCTGTGCTGCCTCTGGTGCAACAATTTCACTTCGCACGCCCGAATGTTCTTGGATAGTTTTTAATAAATCCGTAATTTTATAATTCTTTATCCCATGTTTTTTTAAAAGAGCACATAATAATGTAACATCTTTAAAAAAAGGGCTGTTTTCTTTTGGTACATAGATAGTCAGAAAAACGCCCTCAGATAAAATTTCAAGCAAGAATCCTTCTTTTTCACTGCCAAATACAATGTCTGACACATTAAATCCTCCTAACTTGCCAACGCTTGGAATTTTATTGATATTATTACAGAGAATATATTTCGATTATACTATGATCTTATTAAAAAAAATCTGACTTAGATCTCGCCAGATATCCTCTCAGCCTAAGAACAGCTCTCTTATGCAGCTGGCTTATACGGGCTTCTGATAAATTCAGCGTCAGTCCAATTTCCTTCAAAGTCAATTCTTCCGAATAATACAGTGATATGATCAGCTTTTCCTTAGGCGCCAATTTATTAATAGCCTCTGTCAGTTTTTGTTTAATAAATTCACGATTAAGTCTTTTGTCCAAATCACTGCCTTGACTGACCGCATATTCTGCACTTATATAGTCTTCAAGTGACACCAGAGATGCTGTACTCATATTAGATTCCAAGCTATATAATTCGTCAAGGCTGACTGACAAGGATTCGGCTAGTTCATTTTTAGTTGGTACCCGTTCCAGTTTAGCTTCCAGTTTCGTGTACACAGTCTCATATGTCTTGATTTTTTTCCGCAATGACACCGAAAGCCAATCTTTGGATCGCAGATAATCAAGAACAGACCCACGAATACGGCTTCTTGCATAAGTTTCAAACTTTATTCCCAAATTGATATCAAACCTTGCTATAGCGTCCATTAAGCCGAAAAAACCACTGCTTATCAAATCATCGCGTTCAATATGAGACGGCAGATTATATGAAATATGACCCACTACAATATTCACCAATGCCAAATAATTTTCAATCAGATTATTTCGGGCAGCCATATCATTATTTTCTTTATATTTTTTCCATAAATCGGCTATATCGGTGGCAGAAAAGGATTTAGCTATTTGCAATTTTCGAGCCCCCTTATTATCAGTTATACATAATAACTATTATTAATAATCAGCAGCAAATAGTATATGTCACAGCCATATTACTTTTCATTTAATATTAATTGTCTTTTGAGCATCATTGTTCGGCAAAACACTTTGCTTTTCCTGCTCTTGTCCAAAAAACTTTTCTGTTATTTTTTTAGAAGCTCTTAAAGAGCGAACTCATCAGCAATAATATTAAAAAATTTGACAGTAATACCGTTATGAACATAAAACACATTCTTCTAAAAATCTGATAAATCCTTTATCGTATCGGCCACCATAATATTCAATGCCGATATACATCCTAAAAAAATGAATAGAATAAACACCTGCAGACATTTTTTTCTAAAAGCCCGCACCCATATTATTCTGATGTCCATTATATCCATCATATCAATCACCTGTTAAATGGTTTTTTCACCCTTATTGATAGTCCTTATTTTATAAAGTCCTGTAGTCAGATCCATTTCTACAGTACGACCATATGTACCGCCCAGGTCCTCACTAGCAATCTTTATACCGCATTTTTGCAAGGTTTTTTTAGCTAATTCTGCATTTCTTTTTCCGATCGCCATAATGTCCGATGCGCCGGCAAATTGGAACATTTGTGATCCACCGGCCATCTTAGCCTCTATTCTGGACTTAACAGCACCCAGCGCGATAACTTCCTTCAACAATAAAGGAATACCCGTATCCGCAAATTTGGCGGGATTTTCATTGGCGCGGGCTTGTGTACTATCAGGCAGCATAATATGCACCAACCCGCCAACTTTGCTTTTCGCATCATATAATGTGATTCCTATACATGACCCTAATCCGTAACTGATAATCGTAGCAGGTGATTTACCAACTTTATAATCAGCTATACCGACCTTTAACAATTCAGCCATGTCATTTCACTCCTACCGCATTCAAAATTATTTGGAGCGAACCTGAATCAGGTATCAAAAAGAAATGTCCATTTATGCCATCATCTTCGGATAAAAACTGAGTTTCTATAACCAAAGCATGGTCTCCCATCTGACCAAGCTGAACAATAACAACATTTAAAATTGCCCCTGCCATATCAACTGCCATAGCAGGAATAGAAGGCAATAATGTTAACTTCGTATAATAAGATAATGCATTTAAATAAGCCCCTGCAAGTATATTGCCTATTTCCATCAATGCAGATTGATCCATTTCGGTCAACTCTCCATCGGCACTTTTTTGCTCGCCCAGTAAATGTTCCACCAAATAAAAGGCACTTTCTCTTGGCATAAGGAACAGTACACTGCCAGGAGCTTTGCCATATACTCGCAGAAAAATTCCCGCCACCATAGTGTCAGGACCACCTACCAAATCAGGGACATCAGCTAGTGGAACTACAGAAACACTTGGAACATCCATATCGATTTTCTTGTTGATAAGCTGTGAGAGAGCCGTAGCCGAATTTCCAGCTCCTACATTTCCTATTTCTCTTATTGCATCCAGCTGCATCGCTGATAGATTTAACATACTGTCCGACACACGCTCACCTCATTTAATTTCACCGTTCAGTCCCAATATTTCAGATAGATTTAACAATATAACCAGTCTGTTGTTAAGATTGCCTATACCATTGATGAACTTGTTGGATTCAGAATGCGCATCATTTTCTGTAGACGTAATTTGTTTTGAACTTGTTATATGTGCAGAATCTATAGTCAAAACTTCTGTAACAGCATCAACAATCATCCCGACTGTTATTTCTTCAAGTTTTACGACGATAATACGTGTCGCATCAGTATATTCCGCATCGGGCAGTCCTATGCGTTTTTTCAAGTCTATTACCGGCAGTACACTGCCTCTTAAATTCATTACACCCTTTATAAAATCTGGCGTAAATGGTACGCGAGTTATATCTGTAAGACGCTTTATCTCTTCAACATTTAAAATACTCATGCCATATTCTTCACGTTTTAATTTAAATGCAACTATCTGCACTTCATTCGATGAAACCTCATGCTGCTCCATGTGATATTCCTCCTAAATTATTGCATCAAAATAGCGACATCCAAAATCAGCGCTATCTGCCCGTTTCCTAAAACAGTAGCTCCGGAAATAACTTTAATACCCGACAAAAGCTTACCCAATGTCTTAATAACTATTTCCTGCTGACCGATAAGTTTATCTACCATGATACCGCATTTTTTATCGCCGACATGAACTACTACTACATAAATTTCTTCATCTTCTTTGTCTTCCGCACTAACGACATTAAGGGCACGGTCCAGACGGACTATAGGAATTATTTCACCGCGGATGACAATCGTTTCTTTATTTTGGATAGTCTTTATATCTTCAGGCGTTATATTTATCGTGCTATCAATGGCGGCTAGCGGAATAGCATAAATCTCTTCCTGAACATCAACCAGCAGCGCTTGGATGATAGCCAAGGTCAAAGGCAGTTTGATCTTGAATATACTGCCTTCATTTTTTTTCGTTTCCACATCTATAACTCCACCTAAAGCCTCAATGGTGGTACGAACGACATCCATACCCACACCGCGCCCGGATACATCAGTTATTACGTCAGAAGTAGAAAATCCCGGCAGGAAAATAAGCCGCACAGCTTCAGCATCTGTCATGTTGTCGCCGTCTTCCTGGGTAATGACACCTTTTTCGATAGCCTTATTACGAATAATATTGGCATCTATCCCCGCACCATCGTCAGTGACCATGATAATGACATTATTACCTTCATGACGAGCGATAAGCCCTACCTTGCCGACACGTGATTTGCCTTTTGCTTCACGGTCATCAGGATGCTCAATACCATGATCCATTGAATTGCGAATAAGATGAACCAACGGATCCCCTATTTCATCAATTACCGTTCTATCCAGCTCTGTATCTTCACCTTCGATTGTAAGATTGACTTCCTTATTAAGTTCCTTGGCCAAATCGCGGACAACTCTGGGAAATCTATTAAAAACCTGACCGACTGTTACCATTCTTACCTTCATGACGATTGACTGCAAATCACCTGTCACACGGTCCATCTGCTCTACCGTTTCAACCAGTTCTGCTATACGGTGAGTATTGCCGATCTGCTCAAGTCTCGTTTTATTAATGACAAGTTCCCCAACCAAATTCATCAACGAATCCAATCTCTCTATCCCAACACGGACCGACTGCCCGCTTTTCATATTGTCATGATGCTGAATTGCCTGTTTTTTTACTGCAGGTGCATTTTTTTTCACTGCAGCAGGAACTGAAGCCTTCTTTTCAACACTTATATTCTTTTTAACAGGAGCAGGTACGTTTATCAATTTTATAATCACTTTTTTTATTTCAGAAATATTCATAAGAATAGATTCTACTTTTTGTTCTTCTTCCCCTGTCAGCAAAATAAGCTCAAATTCAAGATCAAATTTTTCCTGTTCAAGATCTTCTGTTGGCGGGATGGATTTTATAACATCACCGATCTCATCCAAAGCAGACATTACCATATAAGAACGCACTGTCTTTAATACACATGTATCCGCCAAAATGACTTTTACCTGCATAGCGCGCAATCCTGAGTCCTTAGCACTATTTATCAAATCTAAATCTATATCAGAAAGTTCAATGTCTGTTGGGGGAACTATTGTTTCATTATCAGCTTTTTTGCCGGCAGACTCTGCTGCCTTAGGTGCCGCCGGCTGTTGATTTCCTGTAGCTATAGCATTCAACCGGTCTACTAAATCTTTGACTTCTACAGAATTTTCCGGATCGCCGTCACTGACATTATCTACCATCTGCTGCAATGCATCAATGCATTTGAACAAAACATCAACAATATCTTCATCTGCTTTTAGTTTATCATTTCTGATTAAGTCAAGGACATTTTCCATATCATGAGTAAGCTCAGCTATAGCAGTGAACCCCATTGTCGCAGACATACCTTTCAAAGTATGTGCGCTTCTGAAAATTTCGTTTATTGCGCTCGAATCTGCGGGGTCCCTTTCGAGATCCAGGAGACGCTCATTTAATGACTGCAGATGATCTTTTGATTCTTCTAAAAACATCTCCATATACTGATTAGTATCCATTTTTATTCCCCCAAAACTATATTATTTTCTTTTTACAGCATTAACTATCGCATCAGCTATCTTGTCTATAGGCAGCACCTCATCAGCTATCCCAAGATCAATTACAGCTTTCGGCATGCCATACACTACTGAAGTGGATTTATCTTCAGCAATTATATATCCATTAACTTTTTTTATGTTTTCCATTCCATGCATTCCATCATTGCCCATTCCTGTAAGTATGACAGACACAAGCTTTCTGCCAAATGGAACAACAGATTCAAATAGCGCGTTCACCGATGGTCTGTGATTTCCAATAGGGGGATCCTGATTAAGAGAGATTATACCGCCCGCTGTATCGTAACGCACACGCATATGATAATTCCCCGGTGCTATGTAAACATGCGCAGGTTTTATGCGTTCACCATCTTCTGCCTCTTTGACAGATACCGCAGAAAGCTGGTTTAATCTCTCTGCCAGTGATTTTGTAAAACCAGGCGGCATATGCTGAACTATCACCACCCCGCACGGCAGATCAGCTGGCAGTCTGGTTATTACCTGCTGAAGAGCCTTTGGTCCTCCTGTTGAAGTTCCAATTGCGATTAATTTGCCTAAACTGACAGCCGAAAAAAATGACTCAGGCAGCGATCGTCCAACCTTGTTGTGTTCAGTATATCTTATGACGGATTGCAAATTAGCCCTGGCAGCTGCATAACACTTGCCGGTTATTTCATCACTGATAGTATCTATCCGTGAAATACTACCTCCTGTTTTATTTATAAAATCCACTGCTCCCAGTTCCAATGCTTTTATTGTTTCTTCAGCTCCTGACCTTGTAAGACTGCTTATCATTACAACAGGCAGTGGACATTCCTTCATAATCACTTCCAGTGCCTGCAAACCATCCATAAGCGGCATATTTACGTCAAGAGTAAGAACATCCGGTTTCAATTTCAAAACCTTTTCTATCGCGTCTTTTCCATTAATTGCTGTTCCTGCCACTTCAAAACGATTATCTAAAGCAAATAAATCTGACAGGATTTTTCTCATAAAACTGGAATCATCTGCTATTAAAACACGAATCAACGATATCCCCTCCTTATTTTGAAATAATCCCCTTATTGATCAGCTCTCTTTGCTTACTAAACAAATACTTCACTAATCTGTTCTGAATTGCTTTAGACAAATCAGTAAACCGACCGCCAATCAAATATTTTTCTCCATTTTTTAAAAATGCACAACGTTTTACTTCTACAAAAGTATGTATCCTGCCCACTGAAGGAATCGGCGTAGTTTCAACAGTCAATATTGTACCAAGCGGAAATGGTTCAGCAGATAAAAAGGATACGCCGTTCCCGCTCATATCCACACTGTCTGTACGAAAAGGTACCCCCAAACTGCCATCTTTAGCAGCAACTGAGATTTTCAAAGCCACTACCGCGGGTATCCGTACAAATTCCCGATTCTGACTTTTTACAACAGTAGCATTCATCGTTAATTTCCATACAGGAATAATTTTTTTATCCATATGACCATATCGGGCCGTAAAAGAATATATATGATTTTGTTCTATGATACGTCCCTCTATTATCTGCCCTGCCCTAGGTATAACAGGCCGCAGCATTGAATCCATTGGCAATGCAAGAAAAACATCGTCATTTTTTATATCTTCCACTCTGCTGGTATATACTTCACTTTGCTCATCATCGACATCACCTATTTTGCTGATTTCTACACGTTGACCGATTTTTAAAACCTTTTTTGTTTCAAAAACATCAATCCGTTTCATCACCTATTTCCTCCATAAAATTATCTTGAAAAAATCAAACGCTGCAAAAAATCACGCCAGCCTCGTTTAACTTTTAGATTGCATCCCTGCAGAATTGATTGAGCTATGACTGTGATACATTTTGCTGCTATTGTATCAGGATACGATAATAGAAGCGGATTCTGCCTCTTGATTGCATTCACCATATTACGATCATCATAAATCACGCCAAGAGATTCTATAGAAACTCCCAAAAATTTTCTTGTTGTCGTTATAAGCTTTGAGCTGACTTCAATGCCCTCATTCTCATCATATATTCGATTAACGACAAGCTTGATATTTAAATTATCACAGCTCACCCGGCAAGCCTTCACAACAGCATATGCATCTGTAAGTGCCGTCGGTTCCGGAGTGGTAAGTAAAATAATTTCATCAGCAGCCTCCAAAAAATCCAACACATTTCTGCCAACACCCGCACCGGTATCTACCAAAATTATATCAGCAAAAGCTTCACATTCATATAATTTTTTAATTAACAAGACACGCTCATGCATTGATAGGTCAGCTAATTGTTCAAAACCTGAACCTCCTGAAATGTACTTGATCCCCTCGGGTCCCTCCAAAATAATCGTTTCTAAAGAAATATTATCATTCAACAGATTCATCATCGTATATTTAGAAGAACGTCCCAATATTACTTCAACATTTGCCAGTCCTAAGTCTGCATCAATAATCAGTACACTTTTTCCTGCACGGGAAAGAGCTATAGCCAAATTAACAGTAAAATTTGTTTTCCCCACTCCGCCTTTCCCGCTTGTAACAGCGATGATACGCAAAGACTCAGAAGTATTTTTTTTATTGTTCTGTAATTTTGCTGCCTCTTTCCCATGCGAAAGATTTCTATTTTCAATCATCTGCCTTAGTTTGGCAGCCTGGTCTTCCATAACATCTACCTCAATAAAAGGTCTGCTAAATTTTTTGACTGTGCCGGGAAAATATCGTCCGGCACACTTTGACCATTTGTAAAATATGATAAAGTAAGCGGATATTCCTTCAACAAATTAAGAATCATTCCTATGCTTGAAGTTTCGTCGGTTTTCGTAAAAATAACTTTGTCTGGGGCACATAAAGAAAATTTTCTTATAATATCTATTACATCTTTATACTTTGTTGTCGCACTTAAAACCAGATGTTTTTCAATATCGTCATTTACGCTCAACAAATCATGCAGCTCCATCAGCTGATAATCATTATGCTGGCTCCGACCGGCTGTATCAATCAAAATTAACTGCTTATCCCTATGTCTGTTTATAACATTTTTCAACTCTACAGGAGTATATACAATTTCCAAAGGCAATCCTATTATATCAGAATATGTTTTCAATTGATCAACAGCTGAAATTCTATATGTATCGGCAGTAATTAAAACCGCACGCAGCCCCTGCTCGAGCACGAAGCGTGATGCTATTTTTGCCAGTGTAGTGGTTTTGCCGACACCCGTTGCTCCGATGAGAGCAACAATTTTCATTTTTCCCTTTTCAATTTCTATTCCTGCGGATGTCCCCATATATTTTTCCAGATACTTTAATAAGAACTCCCGTACGTAAGGATCATCTTTATCTGCCAAAAGCGCCTGTTCGTCTTGATTCCCTATGATTTCCTGAACAATTGCCTCATTGACTTCCTGCCCCAGCAATGTCTCTTTTAAGGATATCTTCTTTTTTACCGCACTTGAACTTTTACTTTTTTGCGACCCCATCACGTTGTCCAGAATAACCTTCATTTTGGCAAGCTCTCGTTCCATTTCCTGAATCTTTTTCTGCTGATCTATTTCAGTCGGAGAAAGAACAGATATTTTATCATCCGCCTTTACAACATTAAGATTTTCAGCAGCCGTATTTTGCGGCAAAAAATCCTGTGCATCCAATTTATCTGATAAATCATCACGAATGTTTGCTGTCTTATAGCTTTCCAATATCTGCCTTGGCACAATAGGTCTAATATAGGATTCCTGTTTTATATTAGGTGCACCCGCAGGAACACTTTCTTTTTTACCAGAGGCATTTATCGGCGGCAGGATCTTAGACTGTGGTGCATCCTCGATAGCTGCAGTTACTTCAACCATTTTTTTCCCGCCATAGCCCAAAATTCCGCCCGTCGTATATTTCTTCGTGTGTAAAATAACCGCATCAGGTCCCAACTCACTTCTGACTTTATCCATAGCATCCTTTGCAGTGCGTTCTTTAAATACTTTTATTTGCAATTATATTTTCACCACCCCAAGGATCTGTATTTCGACATTCGAATCTATTTCAGCCTGGGACAATACTATAACACCAGAAATAGAACGTTCCACCAATTTTTTAAAATAAATACGTACAGCAGGGCCTGTCAGAACAATAGGCTGATATCCCAAATTCGTAAGGTCCTGCAGAACTTTATTCAATGCCGTTATGAGGTTTTTTGTAGTATTTGGATCAAGGCTGACATAAGATCCGCGTTCCGTTCTTTGTACCGCCCCTGCAATCTTATTTTCCAATTCGGGTGAAAGTGAAACACACGGCAGAACATTGTTCTGCACATATTGACTCGTTATCTGTCTTGTCAACGCATGCCGGACATATTCAGTAAGTATATCCGGGTCCTTGGTTACTTTCGCATAATCAGACAAAACTTCCAGAATAGTTGCCATATCACGTATAGATACTCGTTCATGAAGCAAATTTGCCAATACTTTTTGAATTTCACCAACAGTCAATAAATCAGGAACAACTTCTTCAACGACGGACGGATTTGTCTTTTTAATATTGTCAATAAGATTTTGCGTTTCCTGCCGTCCAAGTATTTCATCGGCATGTGCCTTTATGACCTCTGTTATATGTGTTGCCAGAACAGAAACAGCATCTACCACTGTATACCCATTAAGTTCTGCTTGTTCCCGCTGCGCTTCCGTTATCCATATGGCTGGTAACCCAAAAGCAGGTTCTGTAGTTGCAATACCGTCAATTTCCTCCACAACAGTACCTGAATTCATTGCTAAATAATGATCAAGTATTAATTCTCCCTTTGCTATTTCAATTCCTCTTAATTTTATGATATATGCATTGGGTTTTATCTGTATATTATCACGTATGCGTATGGTAGGTACAACCAAACCAAGTTCCAGTGCGCATTGCCGCCTGATCATGACAATACGCTCCAAAAGATCACCGCCTTGCCCTGTATCGACAAGAGGTATCAGACTATATCCTATTTCCAATTCCATAGGATCAACCTGAAGAAGCGAAATAACATTTTCCGGTTTTTTAATTTCCTCTTTGTCTTTTTCCTTCTGCTTAACCTTGTTTGTGGCTAAAGAAGCCTTCTGCGATTTATTGAGATTATAGCCTATCAACAATGCCAGTAAAGACAGCGTTAAAAATGGAATAGTCGGCAATCCCGGCGTAATGGCCAAAAACATCAAAACACCTGAGGCAATGAAAAATATCCGCGGATTTCTAAACAGCTGACTGATCAAATCGCTGCCAAGATTGGAATTTGATGCTGCTCTCGTCACGATTATACCGGTGGCCGTGGAAACCATCAGTGCCGGTATCTGATTAACCAAACCTTCACCCACAGTGAGCAGAGTATATTGCTGCAAAGACTGTGCTATAGAAAGATTACGCTGAACCATACCTATTATAAACCCACCAAAGATATTAATGATAATTATTATGATAGCAGCTACAGCATCTCCCTATACAAATTTACTGGCCCCATCCATAGCTCCGTAAAAATCCGCTTCATGCTGTATCTTTTCACGTCTTGCTCTGGCTTCTGCATCCGTTATCGCCCCTTGATTTAAATCCGCATCAATAGCCATTTGCTTGCCGGGCATAGCGTCCAAAGTAAAACGGGCAGAAACTTCAGCTACACGTTCTGCCCCTTTAGTTATAACAATAAATTGAATTATTATTAAAATAACAAAAACAATAAAACCGACTATCGGATTGCCGCCGACCACAAAATTACCAAAGGAAGTTATTATTTCGCCGGCATATCCATCCAGCAAAATCAACCGTGTTGACGAAACATTCAATGCAAGACGAAAAAGTGTTGTTATTAGCAACAATGACGGAAAAACAGAAAAATCTAATGGCTCCACATTGTAAATAGTTACCATCACAATAGTCAATGCCAGTGTAATATTCAAACACAGCAATAAATCCAATAAAAAAGTTGGCAAAGGAATAATCATCATTATGACTATCATGATGATTGCCAAGGCAATAACAACATCACTATATTTATTGATAAAATTTCCTGCCATTGTAGCCGGTGTTGCCATAACGTATTTACTCCTTAAAATCTGATTTAGCGAATATTTAAGCTAATTTTTTCTTTTTGAGTCTGTATACATATGCTAAAACTTCTGCAACAGCCTTATATAATTCCTGCGGTACAACATCTCCGATGTCAGCAGAAAGGTATAGAGCTCTTGCCAAAGGTTTATTTTCTACTATGGCTATTCCTGCATCACACGCAATTTGTTTTATTCTCTGTGCAACAAGATCTTGTCCTTTTGCAATAATGACCGGAGCCGTCATTCCTTTTTCATATTGAAGAGCAATTGCAAAATGTGTAGGATTTGTAATGATAACATCCGCTTTTGGCACTTCATGCATCATACGCTGCAAAGACATTTGTTTTTGCTTTTGTTTTATCTTGCCCTTTATCTGAGGATCACCTTCAGTCTGCTTGAATTCATCCTTTATGTCCTGCTTACTCATTTTCAGCTCCTGCTTATGCTGCCATTTCTGATACATGAGATCCATAATTCCCAGTATGAGCAATACAGCACATATTTCAAAAGCTAACTTAAAAATAATATCGACTATGCTTACAAGTGCCATCTGCAGATCCATAAAAATAAGCTTAGGCATTTGTATGACCTGATCTATTATATATAAATAAACAAAATACCCTACTATGAGTATTTTAGCTATAGACTTTGCCAACTCCACCAAAGAACGTTTGGAAAAAATACGACCTATGCCTGTAATAGGATTTAAGCGATTTAAATCAAAAGTCAAAGGTTCCGTAGAAAAAACAAAACCTACCTGATAATAATTGAGTGCCAAGCCTGCAAGTAATACGGCAAACATAATTGGCGCCAGTGTCTTTGCCAAAACAACCATTGTTTCCATAAACAGATGAACAACTGACTCAGCATTGAGAGGTCCCTCTAAATTAGTAAAAATCAATGCCATAAACTGCGTTAATTCCCTGTAAATATAGGTACCACAATTCCATAATGTAAAAAAACCCGCCAGAATAACAATCGAAGCTGATAAATCCTGACTTCGCGCTACCTGCCCTTTATTATGCGCATCCGACATACGCTTAGAAGTCGGATCTTCTGTCTTTTCTCCGGCAAACAGCTGAATATCAAATGAAATATAGTTTTTTTTACCCTGATATGGCTCGCAGCATCGCTGTAATACCGCCATACAATTCATTAAAAATCACATCCAAAAAGAGTGCATAAAATGGCAGCATAATACCAATTACAAATATGCCTATAATAATCTGGGCAGGTATCCCGACAACAAAAATATTCATCTGCGGCATTGTTCTTGCCAAAACTCCGAGCCCCACATTAGTCAGTAATATTGCAAATAATACGGGTAATGCCAATTTCAACCCAGTGGCAAATACGCCGCCGATAATATCTATCATAAACATTACAATTCTGCCGTCGAATTGAGCAGACATCGCCGGTACTGCCATAAAACTTTCAGACAGTGCCGATAAAATAATATAATGCCCGTTAACTGATAAAAAGATTAAAATGCACAGATTATACAGGAAACTTCCTACCAGCGGTACCTGCTGCCCCGAGGTGGGGTCCATCACACTTATGGTTGCAAAACCAACCTGCATATCAATTAACTGACCGCCGACATTTATAGCCGAAAATAGAACATATCCTACAAAACCTATCATCCAGCCTATCAGAAGCTCAGCCACCACAAGTGCGGCATATTGGTCAACTCTTTGCGGCAGCGCGGGCAGCCCCTGCATTTCAATTACAGGGAAGAGCACAATACTTATGAAAAAAGCTGTCCCCACCCTTATATTTACGGGAATATTGACGCTGCCTAAAAACGGCGATATTAAAAATATCCCACTTATTCGTGTCAGAACCAACAGAAAAAGACCTACATGATTCTGCAGCATATCAAATAAATCCAAGATTAGAACTACTGCGCCCTAACACAGCTTTTCCTTTCCTAAATACAGCCAACCGTCAGCCTATATAACGAGGCAGATCAATAAAAATACGTGCCATATAATCAACCATCATAGTCAGCATCCAAGGACCGAATATAAGTATAGCAACAAAAACAGCAACTATTTTAGGAATAAATGCCAACGTCTGTTCCTGAATAGATGTTGTAGCCTGAAAAACACTCACAAGAAGCCCTATAGCCAGTCCCAAACCAAGCATTGGTGCTGAAATCACCAAAACCATAAGTAAAGCATTTTGGCTCAAATTTATTATTGTGTCACCTGACATTTTTCAGCCTCCTATTTAAAACTGACAATAAGTGAATTTATCAAAAGATGCCATCCATCTACCATGACAAATAATAACACTTTGAACGGCAGGGAAATCATAGTTGGCGGCAGCATCATCATCCCCATAGACATTAAAGTACTGGCAACTATCATATCAATAACTATAAAAGGAATATATATCATAAACCCTATCTGAAAAGCTGTTTTCAGTTCACTGATAATAAACGCAGGAATCAAAGTAAATGTTGAAACATCCTCCTGCGTTTCCGGCCGTTCCGCCTGAGACAGATTGACAAACAGAGCTATATCTGCCTCACGTGTCTGCTTAAACATAAATTCCCTCAGAGGTGCAGCAACATTGCTTAAAGCCTCTGTCTGAGATATTTCTCCATTAAGATAGGGCTGCAGTCCATTTTGATTGGCTTCCCCCCAATACGGAGCCATAATATAAAAAGTCAGAAACAAAGACAACCCTATAATTACCTGACTCGGCGGTGCATTTTGGATCGAAAGCGCATTACGCAAAAATGATAATACGACAACAATTCTCACAAAAGCTGTAGTCATGACCAAAATTGCCGGAGCAATGGATAAAATAGTGAGCAGTGCCATCACCTGCAAGGTCACTGCCAAATCCTGAGGATTATTCGATGAGCTTATTCCTATGTTGACATTTGCCGAAGGCAATGGCGCTGCCAGCAAATGAGATGGGATAATTATAAAAATTGCTGATAATATTAATATTTTAAGGTATTCTTTCAAAACGTGAAAACCTTTCTTTATTTATGATATTTATTCTTAAAAAACTCTGGCAGCCTTTTGGATATCTTATCCAAAGAATTGAATTGTTGACCGAAAATCCCCAATGGATTTTTTTCAAGAGATTCATCCGGAAAGGATAAATGTAATTTTTCTATTTCCTGCATATCCTTTATTTCCTGCAAAAGTGTTATATTATGATCAGTAACTCCCAAAATCATAATATGACCCGCAATCTCTACAACACAAATGGATTTATTAGGTCCTAAAGGCAAACTCATCAATAATGCCCCATTGCCATTACTTTTAAACTGTTTACCAAAACGATCTCCCAGATAATGTGACACATAATATGCCAAAGCCACAACAAAAACAAATATGACTACCAAACTAAGTAAATAACCAAAGGTGGATATCCATGACGCACTGGTCGGATGCGGATCAGCGTTTTGATATTGAGATAAATAGCCGCCTGATGAAGAATCACCGGCGGCTAAAACGAAAACTACAGGTATAAGCCAACAGAATAAAAATACAGCCGCAGAAAACACAAAAATTCTATACTTTTTCATCAGCCTACAGCTTTGCGAACAGCTTCTAAAACCCTGTCAGGCTGGAAAGGTTTTACAATAAAATCACGAGCTCCTGCCTGAATTGCTTCGATAACCATAGCCTGCTGCCCCATAGCACTGCACATGATAACTTTTGCATTTGGATCAGCTTTCTTTATCTCCTTAACAGCAGTTATCCCATCCATTTCCGGCATAGTTATATCCATAGTTACCAGATCCGGTTTCAACTCCTGATATTTAGCCAGAGCAACAGCTCCATTTTCAGCCTCACCCACTATCTCATAACCATTTTTAGACAAAATATCCTTTACCATCATTCTCATAAAAGCCGCATCATCCACTACTAAAACTTTTGTAGCCATATTTTATTCTCCTCCACAGTATAATTATTATCCATATATAATAAGAACAATCTTTTATGATAAATTTTTGGCCCGTTCCATAGGACTTGCTATATCTGTTATACGGACACCAAAATTTTCATCAATAACGACAACTTCGCCTTTTGCTAAAAGTTTTCCGTTCACCAACACATCCACAGGTTCCCCCGCCAATTTATCTAGTTCAATAACAGATCCGCTGGACAATTCCAGAATATCCCTGATACTCTTCTTAGTCGCGCCGAGCTCTACCGTAATATTAAGAGGCACATCCAAGATCAAACCTATATTAGCATTATTGACAGGTATCTGTCCCACTGCAAGTGGCGTAAATTGCGCCGGCTGTACAGCTATGTTGGAGACAATATTTTGCGAACCAGACGCTGCCTGCATATGTACTTGAGATGCCTCCTGGGCTGGTGCCGTCGAAGGTCCGGGCATAGTCTGCTGCTGAACCGGTTCTGCAACAGGCTGGATTGGCGGCGGGGATACAGTATTATTCTGTGCCGGAGCAGGCGCAGCTGTTTCCGGTACAGGCGCAGCTGCCGATTGTTCATTATTGGTCTGCCCTGTAGTAGCTTCGGTCAGATTTCTCACTAAATCCCTTGATACATTTACCGGCAGTATCTGCATTATTTCACTGTCGATAATACCTTCAACTTCCATTTTAAAAGAAATCTTTATAACCGGCTCTGTCTGTGCCCAAAAATCGGTAACCTTGTCTGCAACGGCCATATCCACCATATGAACCTGCGGAGGTGAAATATCTATTTTTTTATTAAAAATCTGAGACAGTGAAGTAGAAACCGAACCCATCATCTGGTTCATAGCCTCACTCACAGCACTCTGCCTTATCTCATCAAGCTCATCGGTGACGTTCGTTCCGTCACCGCCCATCATCAAATCAGCAATAATAGCCGCATCACCAGCCTGAATTGCCAGGATATTATTTCCAGTTATCCCTGTAGTATAACTGACTCCAACTATAAGATAAGGCATTGGGTAATGTGTTTTTATATCAGCCATTGTTTCTATACTTACATTTGGCGTTGTTATAGAAACTTTATGTCCCAGCAGCATTGACAGCGTAGTAGCTGCACTGCCCATTGATATATTGCCAATTTCTCCCAGAGTATCTTTTTCGACATCAGTAAGAGCTTCATTATTTTGTGTTTCGTCTGATGAACTTGATAAATCTGCCTGTGCAGCCGAATTTGTCTCCTGTGGTATATCCGGAGCTATGCCTTTAGTCAAAGCATCGATTTCTTCTTGCGAAAGCATTCCGTCAGCCATCCCTTTTTTCCTCCTCTTCGTCTTCTGATTCTATTACTTTTGTTATTTGTACTGCTGATCTTTTTCCTATAATTCCGGGACGGCAATAAAATTTTGGTCTTTCACCGACTATGCAGACAAGCTCATCATCCACTTTTGTATTAAGCCGTAAAGTATCTCCCATACCCAATGTCAAAAACTCATTTATTGTGAGACTCAGTCTTCCCAATTCTACACTGACTGGAACTATTGCCCTGCGCAGCTTCCTTTTCAGCATATCAACTTCTTCAGGATGTTCCTGCCGTGCTGATGCGGCAGATACCCAAAAAGTCGTCGTCAATTTTGGAACGATAGGTTCTATAACAATATAAGGAATACAGATGTTTATGAGCCCTTCAACATTTCCTACCTTAAGCTGAAGAGTGATAATGACGACCATATCTCCTGAAGGAACGATCTGTGTAAACTGGGGATTAGATTCCATGCTTTCAATATTCAGTTCAAAATCCTGAACATTATGCCATGCTTCCTGTAACCCTTCCATCATTTTGCTCATCATCTTTTTTATGACTGTCTCTTCAATATCTGTCAGTGTTCTTGCCTTCATTTTACTCTCATCACCGACACCGCCAAAAAGACGATCAATGATCGAAAATACTACATTTGTATCCATTTCAAAAATTATATTTCCCTTGAGAGAAGACAATGACAAAACACTGATCACGCTCGGATTTGGTAATGAACGGATAAATTCTTCATATGTAAGCTGATCAACAGAGGCAACTTCCACTTTTACCAATACACGAAGGTGCGTAGACAAATAAGTGTTAAGAACACGGGCAAAATTTTCATGAAGCATGAACAAAGTCCTGATCTGATCCTTAGAAAATTTATCAGGTCTTTTAAAATCATATATCTTGATCTTCTTTTGCTCTTCAACTTTTACCTCATCAGCAGAAACAACACCGGTCGAAATAGCTGACAATAGTTTATCAATTTCAGATTGTGATAAAATGTCTCCTGCCAACCTTCATCCTCCTTTCTACTTATTCATAATAAATGACCATGTACTTTATAAAACAAATCAGCACAAAAATTATATAAGAATAAATATTGTTACTGCAGAACAAAGCTCGTTATATAGACATTGTAGACACTGCCATCACCAATAGCAGCATTAACTTCATTCTTTATAGCTTCCTTCAATTTATCTTCATTAGATGCTTCCAGCTGTTCTATACCCTGTTTGCGAAAGGTACTCATAACCGCATCAAGGACTTTTGACTGCGCGGCATCCGTTATCTTGTGCTCTTTAAAATTAACTTCATCTGCTGGATTCATTTCTAAAACAACACCCACCTTCAGATATCTGCCTGATTTCACACCACCGACATTGACTATTATGGTGCCGTCCTTAGGGTCGCCTATCTTTACAAAAACTCCCGGTTCTTTTTTTATGGGTGCACTAACATTAGATGTGCTTACTATTTTTGTAGTAACAAAATAAGATATCCCTCCAGCCAGCGCTAATCCCACCAAGACAAGCACGATAACGAGCAACATGGATTTTTTCTTTTTGGAACCGCCATTTTCACCACTGCCATTGCTTACAACTTCCTCTTCCGCCATATTCCCCACACCTTCCTTGTATGCAGTTATATATAAATACAATATCTCAGTTAAAAATATCGTGTAATTTTCCTGTATTAATACTTATGCAAAGCGCGGCGATATGTCATTACCCTGCGCACTACCTCATCCATTTTTTCATCGACTATCAATTTTTTCCCATTTAGCAACGTTATAACTGTATCAGGAGTTTGCTCTATAGTTTCTATTATTTCAGCATTAAGGATAAATTCTCCTTTTTTATTTGAGTCCGAATTAAATTTTGTAAGTTTTATCATAGTAATCTCCAAGTTTTTTTATTATATATCAATGAAGATATATTAAAACAGGCAGGGAAAAAAGGCAAGGGGAGAATAAACTCCCCTCGATTTTAAAATCTTTAAGGTTATGATTGTTTCATATTAATCAATGTTTGCAGCATTTCATCAGACACAGTTATCATTTTCGAATTTGCCTGAAAACCGCGCTGTGTAATAATCATGTCGCTGAGCTCCGTAGAAAGGTCAACATTTGACATTTCCAGAGAACCCGGCGTCACCGTGACTGCCTGAGAAGCAAAGGTGCCTACACGTGCGGTACCAGAGTTATTAGATTGCGAATAAAGACTGCCGCCTGATTTTTCCAGTCCTGACGGATTATTGAAAGTAGCAATGGCAATTTGTCCAGCTGACTGTTTCTGTCCATTGGTATATGTTACCGTTATGACACCGTCCTGACCGATAGACATTTCTTTGTAGAAACCAGCTGCATAGCCGTCACCAGTTGCACTGGCATTATTTTCACCGGAATACTGTGTCAGGCTGCTGAAATCCAATGACATGTTGGCATTCTGCGTAGCGCCATTATTATAGGTATTTCCAGTTATACTGCCTGTATCTCCCGATGTAAGTTTTCCCGTACTGCCATCAAAAGTTAAGTTTGTGGTCGATGCGGCTGTAACTGTAAGGCCATCGTAAGTTCCCGGAGCAACAACTGCCTTCCATGTATCTGAGCCAGTTTGTTCAATACTGACCGGGATAGAATGGGATGCACCCAGACTGTCATAAACTGTCGCTGTCGTAGTATAACTTGGATACGTAGTTCCGCCTAATGTATAGCTGCTGCCATAGACACCGGAGCTAGAAGTAGTTGTTGTTCCATCTGATAGAGTTAATGTCATAGCCGTTATAGCTGACGACTGTGAGTTTCCGCTAGAATCCGTATAAGTATATGAATCACCTATACCATAAGCAGTAGTGGTATCAGTACTATCAACAGTTTGTGTAGTTCCATCTGCCAGCGTTAACTTTATTCCTTTTATTGTTTCAGCTGTATTATCTGCCGATAAATTGCCGCTCAATGTAACTGTCGATGTTGCTTTTGGCTGCATTGAAGAATTCATATCTATCTTTAGATTTTGTGTACTACCGCTTGCATTTACACTTCCGTCAACGGCATTCCAGCCCTGTACATAATAACCGTTGCCGTTCATGGTCAGATTGCCGTTGCTGTCAAGTGTAAAATTTCCGTTGCGTGTATAATATGTTTCATCACCATTTTTAACAACAAAAAGTCCGTTATCAGTATCAATGGCAAGATCCGTATTATTTCCCGTGGAAGATGCACTGCCTGCAGTGAAATTATTCGTTATAGCGGCAACACTCATCCCCAGCCCTATCTGCTTTGCATTCACACCGCCGGTAGTCCCGTTGGCGGAAGAAGATCCCGACAATGTTTGGCTTAAAGTGTCGGCAAATGTCACGGTATTTGATTTATAGCCTGTAGTATTTACATTAGCAATATCGTTGCCGATTACGTCCATTCTGGTCTGATGATTTTTCAGTCCGGAAACAGCCGTCATCAAAGATCTCATCATAATAAATCAGTCTCCTTTGCGTGCAGCCGGCCGCCTCTGTCATTCAGCGGCTAAAGCCCCCCGAAGGTCCAGCTGTTATAGTATGGCTGCACTGTCAATATTTGTAAATATATTTTCCTTCGTACTTGCGCCATCCATGGCGGTAATCACAGTTTTATTGTCCACGCTCACAACAAAAGCCGTTCCTTTCAGATAAATCAGTGCATCCCGTGCACCCTTCTGCGCCATTTTATCCACCGTATCGTTCAGCTTCTCCATATCAGCATCATTTAAGCTTATAGCGCGTTCTTTCATTCTGCTTAAAGCATGCTGCGAAAAATTAACAGTCCGGTCTGTCTGTCTCAATATATCAGCGAAATTCTGACTGCCCTTATTTTGAGAAGACGTACTTTTCGACGCATTATTTTGATTACCAACCGGCATAAATGGCTGTAAATATATTTCGGAACTGTTTCTCATATATATTTACCCCCTGCCGCCTATTTTTTAAGAAGCATCACTGATTGATGTCAGTGAACTGACACTGACTGTTGTGGTACTATTACCTTCTTTAACAATCAGTGATGGTGTGCCGTCGCTTATAGAAACGCTTTGTGCTGTTCCCGTATGCTGTACTTTTTCAGTAGTGCTTGTTCCATCGGAACCTGTGACAGTCGAGCTGGTTTCCCATTCTACGGTCTTTCCTATCATGGAGCTGAGCTGCCCTGTCACAACAGAAGTATTCAAATTATCAACAACCGAAGACATCGTGCTCATCGCTGTTGCCATTTTTGATATCTGTTCTGTAGATGTCAACTGGGAAAGCTGCGATACATATTCCGTACCATCCATAGGATTCAAAGGATCCTGATTTTTCATCTGCGCCACCAAAAGCTGCATAAATGTGTCTTCATTGGCAAGTGTATCCAAACTTGAAGATGAACTCGTTGAGCTGGTGGAAGTTGTTGTGCCTGTTGTTGAAGATACCGCACTTGTTGCCATTAATAATCACTCCTTATATTCTGTAATCAATCCCGTCGCTTGTGAGACTTTGGTTCTGCTCACTTGAGGATGCTGCTGTACTGAAATTTTCCATCTGCCCCGCAGCTTCAATCAATTGACCAATTCTGTAATCAGATTTTTTTTGTTCTCTATCGAATTGTCCTGAGTTACTCTGCCCATTCGACAGCATATCGCTAAGACCACTGTAGACATTTATATTATCTACTTTTATTCCCTGATCCTGAAGATCCTGCCGCAGTTGAACCACTGTCGACTGTATAAGATTGCGCACCTGTGCGTTGTCACTGTGAAAAGAAGCATTCACTGCACCGTCTGCCGCTACACTGATCTTCAAAGCAAGTTCTCCCAAATGTTCCGGCTGCAGATTTATCGTGATCTGTGAGTTTTCATTTGACTTTATCAACTGGGCGTTTTTTATGATCTGACCTGCAATATCGTAATTGTCCTGCAGCCTATTTTGCTGCGCTGCATCTGACACTGATGTCATACCTTGAGCAGAGCTTTTCATCGTATCATCTGACAACGATGCCACTGAAAAAATATGATTTAATTGATTAGTGTCAGCACTCTTATTTTGTTTTTCTGCCGCAGATTTTGACTCTCCTGTCAAAAGATTTTCCTGCTGTGTACTCTGTTCACTAAATGTCGTTCCCGAATTACCGCTTTCCTGCCTAGACGTTAAGTCAATAACATTAAGCTGTACCGTATTTTTATTTTTTACGGCTGTTGCTTGATCAGCTGTTGTACTGCCATCAAGCTGTTTCGTGTTCCGCAGCAGTTCGGTGCTGACCTGATCAGGAACTTTGACCGACGGCACTGAAGAATTTTCTTTTGCCGGTAAAGCCAATGTTTCTGCGACCAAAGCAGATCTTCCCTGGGCAGTCTGCACCTGCGATATTTTGTTTGCAGTTTTGCCCGTCTGATCCACAGTGATTTGCTCATCCGTTGTATTGGTATCTTTTAATTTCACACTATTTTCAGTATTAAGAGGCTGATTCAAAATCATTTTTGGCTGTTCAATGATTTTTCCCTCAATTGTATTCACGACAGTACTGCCAGATAATACGCTTAACTGAGTTTTTTCAGTATTGTTTGCTGTATTTAACTGAGTTTTCGCCGTTTTATCATCAGAAACTGTCGTTTTTACAAAACCGGTCAATTCAGATAATGCTGTATTCATCTTTGCCGAGATGCTGTTATCTGTCACCGTATCAGTCTGCATTGCTGTGACCAGCGCTGCCAGAACATTTATATCTGCAGCATTTGTTATAGCATCAATCGCCGTTGTCACTGCCGCAGCAGTCGTTTTATCATCAGCTGTTTTCTCTTTTTCTGACTTAGCACCTTTTTTTTGTGAAAGTGCATCATCAGGCTTATTCTCTTTGTCTGCAATTTTCTTGCCGGTGTCTGATACTTTATCGTTGAGTGTATCCTTTTTTGCATCAGCATCGGCAGTATCTTTTGCATTATCCAAGGCGCCGGAAAAACTATCCGATGAATTTTTCACGGCAGTAGTTTTTTTATTTTCACTGCTGCTGTCTGCCGAAGAAGCTGCTGTCTTAATCATTATTGTATTATTGTCCATTTTCTCACCTCCTTTCAGAATCAATTGTAACACAACTGACGCTTAAAGAAAAACAAATCTTATTGGTTCTGTACGGTTGTTGCTTTTTCAGCCTGATCAAGCTGTGGCAGTGTAGGCGGTGTGATGCCGTTGTAAAGGAGCTGAGTAATCTGAGCGGCACGCGTTGTATCAAAGTTTTCCATTACTTTAGCCGAACGGGCATCATCCATCTTCTGCAGGATAGAACCCACAACGTTATCATCAAGAGGCGCTAAAATTGCTGCGGCCTTTTGCGGATCCATCTGTGCATATATGCGTGACAGTTTTCCCACTCTTTTATTTATCTCAGCTTCTCTGGTCTTTTTTTGTTCATCAAGCTGCTTTTTTGTTAAACTGACCGGTTTTGATTGTGCAGCTGCAGGATTCTCAGCCTGTGCGGCATTGGCTACGCTGCTGCCCCCTTTTGACCCGACATCTACTTGTGCTTTTTCAGTCTGTGCAGCTTCCTCATCAGGTTTTACAAAATTTTGTCCTATTACGGGCCAATCATAAAGATGCAGGGATGTGTTTAATTTATTAGTATCCAATATCCGTAAATATATACCCAAAAAAAATCCACCAAACAATAGCAGAATAATCAAAATCACTATTAAAATTTTTTTCCACAAAGCTTTTTTAGGTTTTGTATTTTCTTGCGCGTTTTTCTGATCAGCGCGCTGATTTTTTACTGTCTGTTTGTTGACTGTGCCTGCAGTAGATTTTGCCATCAAGCTACCCACCTTGTTGAAAATTATATACTTTTAAAATATGTAAAAGCCGGTTTGCTTCTGCATCTACATCCATGAAGGAATAAATGTCCGCCTTTATTGATAAAGATCTAAAACGTGGCTCACATAATTCTGCGTTTCAGCATACGGTGGTACTCCCTGATATTTCTTCACCGCTTGAGGTCCTGCGTTATATGCTGCAACAGCTTCACGTACGTTGCCGCCAAAATCATTCAGCAATTCCTTTAAATACTTAGCGCCGCCTTCAATATTTTGCTGAGCATCATAAGGATTTGTTACACCCAGTTCTGATGCAGTATTAGGCATCAATTGCATAACGCCGACCGCGCCGGCAGATGAAACAGCCTCAGCATTATAGTTTGATTCGGTTTCCGCCACTGCTGAGAGGAGTTTCGCATCTACTCCATATTTTACGGCCGCTTTTTGGATCATCTCTTCAATCTGCTGTGGTGGAACATTATGTACGGCTGCAGCAGAAGGAGTCTGGCTGTCATTTCGACCGGCAGATTGTACCGTATCTGCTGTCTGTTGACCGATACCACTGCCTCTGTCCGGTTTTACATCCTTCATTTGCTTAGTAAGTGTCTGATCAAACGTCATTTTTTCCGGAGAAAAGTTCTTTATACTAAATTGATCTTCTATTTCTTTAATACGCTTCTGCACATTATTTATATCTGCCAGAAGATCGTTTTGTTTCATAGCGGGTACAGTATTTATCTGCATAAGATATTATTCCTCCATCCCAATCCTGCGCGTATGCATCTGCAGACCGATTTCATCTATCTGCTTTTGTTCCTGGGCAAAGACTTCATAACGATATTCATCAAATCTTTTTTCACGAAGCTGTTCCAAGCTTTTGACTTTTTTCTGTGCTGCCAAAAGCACTTGCAGACACTGTTTCCTTTGAGAAACAGCATTTCGCACTGAGGTTTCTTGCAAATTTATCTGTCCTCTTTTCCAAGAGAAAAAGTTACCATACATTTGCATCATGCTAACATTTACTTTTTCTTCAGCCAAAAGTTTTTCATATTCCTTTAAGTTTAAATCCATTTCAAGTTTCAGGGAAATAAGAATTTTTTTCTGTTTTTGCAGGTTCTGTACAGCTGCAGCCATGGATATTTCCGCTTTCTCTCTTTCGATAACTGATATTTTTAAAAAAGCTTCGAGTTTGAATATAAATTTTTCCAACTATCTTCCTCATTTTTCACAGCACGTCAACAGTAAACCTTAAATGCAATTACTCCTTACCCACTATCGTGAGCAAATCGTTCACCGTGTCTTTATAGCTTGTAGTCTCAAAAACATCTTGACATAAAAATTTGTTTATTGCCTCTATTTTTTCTATAGCCATATCTATGTTGGGATCTGAACCATTCACATAGGCACCTATTCTTATAAGATCGGCTGCCTCATTATAATTTGCAAGATAAGAACGTAAAAGCTGACCCGCTTTAAAGTGTCTTTGATCAGCAATATCGATCATTACTCGACTTACACTGGAAAGAATATCAATTGCAGGAAAATGATTCTGCGCTGCGATTTTTCTGGACAATACTATATGTCCGTCCAGTATACTGCGTACGGCATCGGCAACAGGTTCGTTCATGTCATCACCATCTACAAGCACAGTATATATACCGGTTATACTCCCCTTCTCACTGGTTCCTGCTCTTTCGAGCAGACGCGGCAAAAGGGCGAATACAGACGGTGTATAACCTCTTGTTGCCGGCGGTTCACCGATAGTCAGCCCCACTTCACGCTGGGCCATGGCAAAACGAGTGACTGAATCCATCATCAAAACAACTTTTTTCCCTTGATTGCGAAAATATTCAGCAATGGCTGTTGCTGTCATAGCGCCCTTTATACGAACAAGTGCAGGTTGATCTGATGTAGCAACAACAACAACCGATTTTTTTAGTCCCTCTTCGCCAAGATCACGTTCAATAAATTCTCTTACCTCTCTGCCTCGTTCACCGATGAGGGCAATTATATTTACATCTGCCTCCGTATTTCTTGCTATCATACTTAAAAGAGTAGACTTTCCCACGCCGCTTCCCGCCATAATTCCTATTCGCTGTCCTGAACCGATCGTTATCAAGCCATCGATGGCCCGCACACCGACATAAAGGGAGTCATGGATTCTGGGTCGTGAAAGAGGAGAAGGCGGTGATGCTTGTAAGGGGTATTCTTCCATAACAAGCGGCAGTGCCGCCTTATTGTCTATAGGATTGCCCAGCCCGTCAAGGATACGGCCCAAGAGCTCTTTTCCTACTCTGGCTTTCAATGTTTTCTGAGCAGCTATAACTTCACAGCCGGGACCGATCCCCTGCATTTCTCCTATAGGCATCAAAAGAATATGTCCGCTGCGAAAGCCAACGACTTCGGCGGGAACAGGTTTAATGCCGGAAAACTTTGAACAGACATAACAAAGTTCTCCCAAACTTACATTTGGTCCTATGGATTCGATTACCAGTCCTATTACCTGGACTACTTTCCCCGACATTTTTATGGGATCACAGTTTTGAATAATTTCCCTGAATTTATCTACCATTAGCCTCATATTTACCAACGACTTCCTTCAGCATTTTTTGGATTTCGCTTAATTGAGACAAAAGTTTTGCATCTATACTTCCATCAGGTGTTTCAACCCAGCAGTCTCCATCTGTCAGACTTTCATCAGACTGTATCGTAAGTCTGGCATTTCCTTCAAGAATAGACTGCAGTTCTGATCTGGCAGCCAACGCAAATTCATACGTGTTTGGTGAAACCCTTACCTCGACAGAAGTTTGATTTTTGACTTTTTTTAAGGCCTCCTGTACAACGGGCAACACCAATTGCGGCATATTGGCAAACTGCTGTGAAATAATCTTTAGAGATACTGCCATTACGATATCCGTCATATCTTTTTCAGCATCTTTATAGCAGGCATCCACTTGTTTTTCTGCTTCATCTATTATTCTGACAGCTTTTTCATTAGCAGCATTGATCAGGTTTTCCTGCTCTGAACGAGATTGTTCCAGACCTTCCTTATATCCCTGATCATGCCCTGTGTTTTTTGCGTTTTGTGTTATTTCAATGACTTTGTCATTTGCTTCTTTGATCTTTTCAGCAGAAATTTTTTCAGCCTCATGAAGAATTTTTTCCCTGCCGTCTTGAGCTTCCTTCATTATTAAATCGGCTTTTCCACGCAAAGCTTTTATTTTCAATTGCTTATCGTTCAATTCATTTTCCAGTTTTTTTATATCATCTTCAATAGAATTTCTTTTTTGCGTTGCTTCATCAAGCCTATATTGATGATCTTCCTTAAGCCCGTTATTTTTATCGGCAGTTGGGTCATCAGGAGAGGTATTTATAATAAACAACGGTTCAGGCGCTTTTACTACATGCGGTTCATTATCAAAAACAGCAGCTTTAATAACTTTATACAATCATTTCATCGCCCTTTCCGCGTGACACAACTATATCTCCTTTTTCTTCCAGTTTTCTGATTATGTTAACTACTTTCTGCTGGGATTCCTCCACATCGCGAATACGGACAGGTCCCATAAATTCTAGTTCTTCTTTTAAAGCTGCAGCAGCACGTTTAGACATATTTTTATATATTTTCGCTGCTACATCATCAGACGTTCCCTTCATAGCAAGCGACAGATCCTTAGATTCGACTTCACGCAGCACTAACTGCAAAGATCTATCGTCAAGCATGACAAGATCTTCAAAAACAAACATAAGCCGTTTGATTTCTTCTGTGAGTTCAGGATTTTCAATTTCCAGATTATCAAGTATAGACCGCTCCGTGCCGCGATCGACACGATTGAGCATTTCTACGACGACCTGTATTCCGCCGGCATCCGTAAAGTCCTGAGAAGACATAGTAGAAAGTTTCTTTTCCAGGACACGTTCCACTTCACGCAGTACATCGGGTGAGGTGCGATCCATTACGGCAACTCTTCTCGCAACGTCTGCCTGACTTTCAGCGGGCAGAGCAGCAAGAACACTGGCTGACTGTTCAGGATTTAAATACGCCAAAATCATCGCTATAGTCTGAGGATGCTCGTTCTGGATGAAATTAAGCAGCTGTGATGGATCCGTTTTCCGCAAAAAATCAAACGGACGAACCTGCAGACTTGCAGTAAGCCTGTTGATAATAGTGGCCGCTTTATCGGACCCGAGAGCTTTTTCCAAAACTTTCTGTGCATAATCAAGGCCGCCATGAGAAATATATGATTTTGCCATTATAAGCTGGTAGAACTCACTTATTACCGTCTGTTTCTGTTCCTGAGTAACCTGTTGCTGACTGGCTATCTCCAATGTCAATTTTTCGATTTCTTCATCATCAAGGTGCTTGAATAATTTGGCCGAATATTCCGGCCCCAATGATATCAGCAAAATAGCCGCCTTCTGCTGACCGCTTAATTCACTAGTACTGGATTCATACATCTAATTCACCTACTATTGTATTTTACTCTTCAGCCAGCCATGTCTTCACTAATTCTGCCACTTGCTCCGGCTCATCATCTATCATTTTCTCCAGAGTCTGTCTTTCAGTCAAGTGTGCCTGTTCTTCATCCGACATTTCTTCCGGTGCTGCCCCTGAGGTTTCTGATTTTTGCATTGTTAGGCGCTGCTGTTCCAACTCTGCCTGACGCTGCATTTCTTCTTGGGCTGCCTCCTCTTCAAGACGTTTTTTTCGTCTGTACAGATAATAAGCTGCTGCCAAAAGCAATAGTGGTAAAAGGACTGCCGCTATTTCAAGATAAAGTGTCCTGTTAGCAGCATCGCGGGCGTCTTGTTCTTCCCTTGCCCTTCTGTCCGAGGCTTCCGTACTAAACGGCACCGGTTCTACAGAAACGGTATCGCCCCTGTCAGGATCTATTCCCACCGCAGAAGTTACCGCTCTCGATATGGAATCCTGCTGCTGGGCAGTGAGTCTGTCGCTGACCAATACTGCAATATTCAAGCGTTTTATAGAACCGGGCGAGGCAATTGTTTTTTGATTTTCTTCATTTATTTCGTAATTTCTGGTTGACTGTTGTTTTGAATACTGTGCATTTGTATTATTGGCGGCAACATACCCCGGTGTATTGGCAGTTATTCCCGCAGGTCCGCCCGGTGTAGCAGACGTTCCATTATAAGTTTCCTGGTTCTCCTGTGAACTGCGCAAGATCCCTGCATCATCAACTACCGGAGAAAAAGTCTGCCTATCCGTCTGCCTTTGATCAAAATCCAGTGCTACATTTAAACGTACAAAAGCATTTCCTTCACCTAAGGCATTATCGAGAAGAGTCTGCACTTCCGCCTGCATTTGCTGGCGTACTTTCTGGGTCATCTTTATTTGAGTAAGTGTAATATTGCCAAGAGTGTTTTTATTGTCATCCTGCTGACTATCAGGATCGTTTAAAATTTTCCCCTCATTATCAATGATGGTGACGTTTTCCGCCTGTAATCCCTGAACGCTATGTGCCGTTAAGTTAACAATTCCCTTTATTTCCTTGCTGTTCAATTCTTTATCAGATTTCAGCTTTAATAATATTGATGCTGTAGCCGGTTTTTCATTTTTTTTATAGAGGCTGTCTTCCGGCAACACTATATGTACTCGAGCACTTTCAACGGCATCTATTTGTTCTATAGTTCTAGTCAGTTCCCCCTGCAGGGCCTGCAGATAATTAACTTTATTCTGAAAATCGGTTACTCCCAATTTACTGTCATCAAAAATTTCAAAGCCTTTTGTGCCGCGTGGTAATCCCTGTGCTGCCAAATCCAAACGCAGTTTGTGAACATCCTTCGCAGGAACAAGTATAGTTGTTCCTTCCTTATTCTCCTGTATTGAATAATCGACCTTGGATTCTTTAAGTTTAGCAGCGACCTCTCCGGCATCCTTTGTTTCCATGTTAGTAAATAAAGGCTGCATTTCAGGCTTGCTGCCATATAAATAGCTGACACCTATTATGGCAAAGATTAAGAGCGCACCAACTCCGGCCAAAACATATTTCTGTCTCTTATCCATCTTTTGCCAAAACTGCAGATACCGTTCCTTCCAGCCTGCCATTATCTCAATCCCTTCACCTATGATTGTATTCTTTTTTAATTTGTCGGCCTGCAAGTTGTTAAAATAACTTGCACCGACAGACAATTATGTTGCGGTGCAGAAGTGATTTTCTGCGTGTTTTGAGACAATTTATCGTAACATTCAGCAAATCAAACCTGCATGCGCATTATTTCCTGATATGCATCAACCGCTTTATTACGCAGACTCATTGTGAGATTCAAAGCAATCTGAGCTTTTTCAGAGGCCACTACGACCTTTGATATATCGTCTACTTTGCCTGCAGCCAAAGCCATATCCATTTGCTCAGAATTTTTTTGCAGAGCATTGGTCTCCTTCAATGCATCGGTCAAAAACTGACCAAATGATTTCGCTGTTTTTGTCTCATCAACAACCTTGCTGCCGGCATCACCTATTTGTCCCAAAAGTTTCACCGGTGTCATTTGCAACGTACCGATATTCATATTATTACCCCGCTACTTTCCGATGTCCAATGTTTTCATAGCCATACTTTTAGCAGAATTAACAGCCGTAACGTTAGCTTCGTAGGCACGTGAAGCAGTGATCATATCCGTCATCTCTGCAACAATATTTACATTAGGCATCTGTACATACCCCTGCTGATTAGCGTCCGGGTTTCCCGGATCATACTTCAGCTTAAAAGGACTGTCATCATCCTGTATGCTGACAGCTCGCACACCGTTCCCCGGCTTTTGCAGTTCGTTAGAAAAGGCCGCAAAAAAAGATGCGGATTGTTCCGTATCCGTCCGTGGTTCAAAAACCACATATTTCCGTCGGTATGCGTTTCCCTGAGCAGTTCTGGTAGTATTAACGTTGGCTATATTATTGCTGATGACATCCATCCTCAGTCTTTCGGCAGTCATACCGGATGCTGAAGTATCAATAGAATCGAACATTCCCAAACTATATACCCCCTAATTATTGCCCTTTTATGACATTGCTCAGTTTTGTAATATTTACATTCATCTCTCTGACCAATGCATTATAATAAAGCGTATTTTTAGCCAAAGCCGACATCTCAATATCAGGGTCTACATTATTTCCGTCAGCCCTCATAGTAGTGCTATTATCTGTTCTGAGAACAGGCTGCACAGACTCTTCTCCTGTATTATCATTAGGAAAATGTTTTTCATTGGTTTTCGCCAATTGCAGTGTTTCGTCATCATCTTCTGGATATAACGCTTTTGCCAAAAGGCTTTCAAAAGCCAATTCGTTTCTTTTAAAATTTGGTGTATTAACATTAGCAATATTATTGCTGATCACCTGCTGTCTCATGTTCGCAGCCTGCATAGCCATTTCTAATACACCAAAAACCGGTGTGTTCACAACATTGCCAAGCATCACATTACTCCTTCTTTATTATTTATCAAACAAAGAAAAGGAATCCGAAAGATTCAAGATCCTTTTAAATCTTTTAAATTCCTCCTATTTAACAAACTCTCATTAATATGCTGATAATATATTTTCTATATATAAAAAAAATATCCTTTTATTTTTTCTTATTAAGTGTTATTTTTTTATTAACGGGAACAAAAAGTTAGAAATAATAAAAAGGATCTGCTGCCAGAAACTATTTCCTTTTGCGGACAAATATTGTTTTAACTGCATATGATATCTTTTATAATACAGCAAAATAAAATAAGTCTAAGGATAAGGCTCTGCAGCCTGTCCCTAGACCTTTTGTAATATATATGTTTTTAATGTAAAAAGTGTCTTGAAGCATCATCTTTTTAATTTTTGAACTTCATCAAGCAAATGTTCGTTGAGAACTCTTATATAGGTCCCCTTCATTCCCAAAGATTTTGATTCAATAAGACCTGCCGATTCAAATTTTCTCAGTGCATTAACGATAACAGATCTTGTGATACCCACTCTGTCCGCTATTTTAGACGCAACCAAAAGTCCTTCTATACCGTTGAGTTCTCCAAGTATATTAACGGCAGCTTCCTGTTCAGAAAATGACAATGTAGACAGTGCAATCTTTACAGTAGCCTGTTTGCGCATATCGTCTTCCAGTTTTTCAGTATGATCACGAAGTATTTCCATCCCGACAACTGTAGCCCCATATTCGGCAAGGAGAAGATCGTCATCTGTGAACTCTTCATCAAATTTTGCGATTATCAATGTTCCCTTGCGTTCACCGATCCCATAAATAGGAACAATAGTAGTATTTTTACCGTTGAAAAGACACTTTGTTTTATCAGTAAAAGCACACATGCCTGTCTTTGATTTTATATTGGCAGACGTTTCATCCATTTTCAACAGCCAATTAACATAATGTTTTGGGAACTGTCCCTGGCTTACCACTTTATCAAGCATAATATCGCATTCAAAATCATCTATAAACGCGTAACCGTATATTTTTCCAGTTGTGGATACGATATAGACATTTGCATCAAGCACGTTGCTGAGCACACATGAAATGCCGTCATATTCCACACTGTCAGATTTCTGCAACAGTCTGTTGATCTTTCTTGTTTTTTCTAATAATGTTGTCATTGTTAAATCCCTTTCTTTTGTAACTGTATTACTTTCCTATTGTAACATATATGTATAAAAAAATACAGTTTTTTTGCAATTTTATAAATTAATATATTTTTCAACCTAATTCCTGATCCCACCGTAGTTAATGCTTTTTTTATGTCAGGAGGCAAATAAGGAGCATGCATTCTGTACCTCTGCATATTGTTTTTGCAGAAAAGTACAGGCAGTGCAAGCTCCATCAAGACAAACCCTGCCAACTCACAGAATAAATCTGCTTAAATCCCTGTTGGCTATTATTTCTCCCAGTTTTTCGTCTATATAGGCAGGATCTATAACAACATTTTTTTTATTAAGCTCAGGTGCTTCAAAAGAAAGATCTTCCAACACTTTTTCCATAATCGTATGAAGACGCCGTGCTCCTATATTTTCTGTTTGTGCATTTACCTCACAGGCAATTTGCGCCAGACGATCTATCGCATCATCGGTGAAGCTTATGGATACTCCTTCAGTATTCAATAATGCTGTATATTGTTTCAGCAAAGCATTTGCCGGTTCTGTCAATATCCTTCTAAAATCATCATGAGTCAATGACGTCAGTTCAACTCGTATCGGAAACCGTCCCTGTAATTCTGGTATCAGATCAGAAGGTTTAGCTATATGAAATGCCCCTGCGGCTATGAAAAGCACGTGTTCGGTTTTTAATGGACCATACTTTGTAACTACTGTAGAACCTTCGACGATAGGCAGTATATCTCTCTGAACGCCCTCACGCGAGACATCCGGCCCGGAAGTACCGCCCTTAACGGCAATCTTATCTATTTCATCCAGAAAAATTATACCGGCATTTTCTGCATTCTCTATTCCTTCTTTGGCCACTTCTTCCATATCTATCAACTTTTGAGCCTCTTCCTGCTCAAAAATCTTTCTCGCCGTTTCAATAGCTACCTTACGCTTTTTACGTTTTTTAGGCAATATGCTGCCCAGCATATCCTGGATATTATTTGTCATATCCTCCATCCCGGCTCCGGCCAGCATGCCTATCATGGGAGTACTGCTGTCTTCTGTATCTATTTCAATCATTTGCTTTTCCAAAGCACCAGCCAGCAGACGTTTGCGGCAGAATTCCCTGCCGGCCTCATATTTAGGTTTTGGGTCTTCTTTTTCATTATCTGCATTATTTGACGAAAATATTGCACCTATTGGGTTAACCGACGTCGATTTTTGCTGAGGCACAAGCACATCCAGGATACGCTCTTCCGCCAATTTTTTAGCTTTATCAATAACAGCAGCCATTTTTTCCTGCTTGACCATACGGACTGAAATTTCAGCCAGATCACGCACCATTGATTCCACATCTCTGCCCACATAACCGACTTCGGTAAACTTAGTGGCTTCAATTTTTATAAAAGGAGCCTTAACCAATTTGGCAAGTCTGCGTGCTATTTCTGTTTTGCCTACACCGGTAGCGCCTATCATCAAAATATTTTTAGGTATGACCTCATCCTTCATCGCTTCCGGCAGACGGTGTGCGCGCCATCTATTGCGCAAAGCAACCGCGACAGCACGTTTAGCCTTATTTTGGCCAACTATATATTTATCAAGCTCATCTACTATCTGGCGTGGCGTTTGTTCGTTCAAAGTAAATCCTCCTACTTCAATTCTTCCACTATTATATTATGGTTAGTATAAACGCATATATCCGCTGCTATTGATAAAGCTTCCCTTGCAATATCTGCAGCCGGCATTTCTGTATGTCCTGACATGGCCCTAGCCGCCGCCAAAGCGTAAAACCCGCCGGAACCGATGGCTGCCACAGCTCCGTCAGGTTCAATAACTTCGCCGTTGCCCGATAAAAGCAGCATCGTGTTCGCATCTGCCACTAAAAGTAATGCTTCCAATTTTCGCAAAACCCTGTCAGTCCGCCATTCTTTAGCCAATTCTACGGCAGCCCTCGTAAGACTGCCATTAAATTCTTCTAATTTTGTTTCGAATTTTTCAAATAATGTAAACGCATCCGCTACTGAACCGGCAAATCCCGCCAAAACTTTATCATGGTAAATACGCCGCACCTTGCGGGCATTCCCCTTCATTATTGTATTTTGTCCAAAGGTGACCTGCCCGTCACCCGCAATAGCAGTAGTTCCATTCTTTTTTACCGCCACTATTGTTGTCGCTCTAAACATCTGTTTCCCTCCCAAAAGAAAAACCATAAACGCCAATTATTATTTGCGGCTAAGGTACTATTATATCATTAATATAAAATCATTCAATATCTTGTTTGAATTTTTTTATTTTTTCTAATGCTCTTTCTGCCAATTTTTGTTTCTTTATTTTCTTATCACGTATTTTTTCAAAAAGGGGCGGCAGTAATCCAAAATTTATATTCATGGGTTGAAAGTGCTTTGCCGGAGCAGCAGTAATATAGCGGCACAATGCGCCGTGTGCCGTTACATCGGGAAAGCAGACCGGCTCTTCGCCAATAGCAAGACGTGCTGCGTTTATGCCCGCTACAAGTCCTGATGACGCGGATTCCACGTAACCCTCCACGCCTGTAATTTGTCCGGCAAAAAGAATATTACTATTCTTTTTTAATTGCAGAGTAGGATATAAGATTTCAGGTGAATTTATAAAAGTATTGCGATGCATAACACCCAATCTGGCAAATTCTGCTTTTTCCAAGCCAGGGATCAAAGAGAATACCCTTTTTTGTTCCGGCCACTTCAAATGTGTCTGAAAGCCAACTATGTTGTACAAGCTATCCGCTGCATTATCCTGCCGAAGTTGTACGACGGCGTAGGGACGCTCCCCGCTTTCAGGGATCTCCAGACCCACAGGCTTAAGCGGACCAAATAAAAGAGTATCCTCACCACGTGATGCCATAACCTCCACAGGCATACAACCTTCAAAAAATATTTCCTTTTCAAAATCTTTTGTCTGCGTTTTTTCGGCGTTCACCAACTCATGCCAGAATAATTCATATTCCTCTTTATTCATAGGACAATTTATGTAATCAGCCGTGCCCTTGCCATAACGTGACGCCCGGTATGCTCTGTCCATATTTACAGAATCCTTGATCACCAAGGGCGCAGCAGCATCATAAAAATAGAAATAATCAGAGCCGGCTAATTTTTCAATGTCAGCTGCCAGCAAGCCTGCGGTAAGCGGACCTGAAGCAATAACTACTACAGTGTCCTCCGACATAGGTATGTCTTTTACTTCCTCGTTGACAATATGCACATTTTTATTGTTCCTCAGCTTTTCAGTGATATAACGTGAAAAACCGTGACGATCAACCGCAAGCGCGCCTCCTGCCGGAACAGTATTATTGTCTGCCGCTTCCATTATGAGTGATTTCATATCACGCATCTCTTCTTTGAGAATACCCACAGCATTTTCGATGCCGGCAGCACGTAAGGAATTGCTGCAGACAAGTTCTGCAAATTCATCTGTCTTATGGGCAGCCGAAGATTTTTTCGGGCGCATTTCATAAAGCATCACATTTATATTTTTTTGGGCAAGCTGCCATGCAGTTTCGCTTCCTGCAAGACCTGCTCCGATAACAATAACTTTTTTCTGCTGCATAGCAATGATTTTCTCCGTTCGTCCATTTGTAGTTTAAGTCCGGGCAGTCGCTTTTACTGCAGTTGATTTACTGACAGTTGACTTCGTCTTGATTTCTTTCAACTCAGCATTTATCGGATGGTCTTTCCTTGTTTCACAATTTTCATTGCCGCAATAAAAAAGGACCTTACCATTTTTGTACCGATGCTGGAACATATTGGCTCCGCATTTTTCGCAGATTTTATCAGCAGCGGGCATATCCCAGCTGACAAAATCGCAGTCAGGGTAATTTTCGCAACCATAAAAAATCCGTCCCCTCTTTGTTTTTCGCTCAACCACCCGTCCATTGCATTTTGGACACTTTGCTCCCGTATCCTTTAATATTGGTTTAGTATTACGGCACTCTGGGAATCCCGGGCATGCCAGAAACTTACTGAAGCGTCCCTGCTTGATAACCATAAGGCGTCCGCATTTTTCACATCTTACATCTGATACTTCTTCGGGGATATCTACATGTCCTATTTCTGCATCGGCTTTTTCCATAGTTTTTTCAAAGGGACCGTAAAATTCTTCAAGCAGTTTATTTTTATCCATAGTACCTTCCGCAACTTTGTCCAGCCTTCCCTCAAGATCAGCCGTAAATTTTGCATCAACGATGTCTCTGAAATATTCCTCCAGCATGTCCAGCACAATAAACCCAAGCTCTGTAGGCTCAAATTTTTTCTCACGCCTAACCACATAGCCGCGTGCCAGAATAGTTTCAATGATGGGGGCATATGTACTTGGCCGGCCAATACCTTTTTCTTCGAGAGTTTTCACTATTGAAGCATCATTGTAACGGGCAGGCGGTTCGGTAAAATGCTGTTCCGGCAGAATTTTTTGCAAATGTACCGGACTGCCGACAGAAACATCCGGAAGTATTACATCTTTTTCTTTCTTTTTATCATTTTCATCATAAACAGCGGTAAAACCAGCAAATTTCAAAACAGAACCTACTGCCTTAGCTGTATAAATACCAGCTTTTATGAGTATACTCATAGTATCATAAAGTGCCGGTGTCATTTGACTGGCCAAAAATCTCTGCCAAACAAGACGATACAATTTCAGCTGTTCTTTTGATAAAAATTCTTCCAGCAGTGACGGAGTAAGTGAACAATCTGTGGGGCGTACAGCTTCATGTGCATCCTGGGCATCTTTTTTTGCCGCATAAATAGGAGGTTTTGCAGGAAGGTATTTATCGCCAAAATTATCCGTTATATATACTCTGGCATCTTTCTGCGCCAGCTCAGAAATACGGGTAGAATCTGTACGCATGTAGGTTATTAAACCGGTAGGTCCCTTTTTCCCTATATTTATGCCTTCATATAACTGCTGAGCTATCATCATTGTCCGTCTTGAAGTAAATCCCAGCTTTCTTGCTGAATCCTGCTGCAATGAACTCGTAGTAAAAGGTGCAGGTGCCTTCCTGCGCCTTTCACTTTTTTTGACATCGGCAATATTAAAAGTTTGTTTTCGCAGCTCTTTTTCAATTTTTTTTGCATCCTGCTCAGAGGTTATATTTATTTTCTTATCATCAATCAAAGAGAGTTCCGCATTAAGCACAGCCTTTTTGTCATCGAGTTTGAATTTTAACTCTACCGTCCAATACTCTTCCGGTATAAAAGCACGTATTTCCTTTTCCCTGTCGCATATTATTTTAACAGCTACCGATTGAACACGGCCTGCACTCAATCCTTTTTTTATCTTACGCCAGAGCAGCGGACTGAGTTTGTACCCGACTATCCGGTCCAGCATACGCCTTGCCTGTTGTGCATCTACCAAATCAATATTCACCGTTCGCGGAGTTTTTATTGCCTCATTAATAGCCGGCTTAGTTATTTCATTAAAAACAATGCGGCATTTTTCCGTTTCACTTACTCCCAACAGATATGCCAAATGCCATGAGATTGCCTCACCCTCGCGATCAGGGTCAGATGCCAAATAAATTTTATCCGCATTCTTAGCTTCTTTTTTCAGAGATTTTATCAAATCTCCCTTGCCGCGTATATTTATATACTTAGGTGTAAAATTATTTTCAGTATCAATGCCAAACTGGCTTTTGGGCAGATCTCTCAAATGTCCCATAGAAGCCAGCACCTCGTATTTTCTATTGCCAAGATATTTTTCTATAGTTTTAGCCTTAGCTGGTGATTCCACTATTACTAAAGTTTTTTTTAACGCAGTCTTTTTTTTTCTTGTTTTAGTTTTTAATATTTTTTTTGATTCTTCTACCTTTTTGTTCAATGAATTCTCCCCTTAGCAGAGCGTACGTACATCCCCGGCAGCGTTTCTTCAACTATTTTTTTTAATTTCATCTGCAATAAAATGAAACTTATATTGGAAACATCTGTACGCAATTTATATATTATTTCATCGACACCGAGAGCCTGCTCATATGCTAAAATATCATATACTTTTTTTTCTTCCAGCGACATGGGCAATACGCTCTCCGATCTTTTTACCAAGACCGCTTTTTCCCTGCTGATGCCATATTCTTCTATAATATCCCCGGCGCAGACAACAAGTTTTGCACCTTGCTGAATCAAATGATTGCATCCTTCACTCTGTTCAGAATAAACACTGCCCGGAACAGCAAAAACATCCCGGCCTTCACTGATTGCCATTTCAGCTGTTATCAAAGAACCGCTGCGTTTTGCCGCTTCAACGACAACAGTACCCAAAGATATCCCGCTTATTATTCTGTTTCGTGCCGGAAAAAAAGCTGCAAGAGGCTGTGTGCCCGGTGCATACTCAGAAATCACCGCACCTTTTTCAGCAATTTCATCTAATATCTTTTTATTTTCTCTGGGATAGGCTACATCTATGCCACATCCCAGTACAGCAACTGTTTTACCCTTGCTCAGTGCGCCGCGATGGGCAAAAGTATCAATTCCATGTGCGGCACCGCTTACTATTATAAAATCTTCACCAGCTAAATCAGCAGCAAATGTTTCCGCAAGACTTTTGCCGTACACAGAAGATTTTCGTGACCCGACAACAGCCAAATGTTTTTTTTCATTATGCAGGCATCCTCTGCAAAAAAGTACTGCAGGCGGATTATATATATTTTTTAATAATTCTGGGTACTCCGATTCAGCAGCTGTCAAAAGCTTTATATTCTTTGACTCCCAATTGGCCGCGGCTGTATCTACATCGAAAGACTTCCGATGTCTGAATAATTTTTTGCACAGCGGTTCGGCTAGAGTTTTGCTTGCCTCTATATCATTGTCTGAAGCATTCCATGCATTAACAGCACTGCCAAAATAGTCAACAATTCGTTTCAGACTGGCATTGCCTATACCTGAAACCATTTGCAACGCTGCTAAAAAATATTTTTCCATTCAAGTCCACCTGTAAAATAAAAATATACCAGAGTCATAATAAATATATCGTGTATACTAAAATCAAGGCAGTTCAACTATCACATAAACTTCTTATGATTATAATTAAGTTTTTTCTGTCCGTCAACAATAAATTGACCACCATGCAGCAAAAAATCCTTTATACAAAAGAAAAACCAGCAAAAAGCTTCCCCTTTAAAGAGAATATTTCCACTGGTTTGCTTCAATATATAATTAATTCATTTCACCTGATAATAAATTCATGATCATTAGACTAGTTTTGTCTTTAACAGTGTATTTACTGTTCCAGGATTTGCTTTACCTTTGCTGGCTTTCATCACCTGCCCTACTAAAAAGCCGATTGATTTAACATTACCGCCTTTATAATCGGCAACAGGTTTCGGATTATCGGCTATAACAGTATCTACTATTTTTTCGATAGCTGCTGTATCTGTTATTTGAACAAGTCCTTTTTCTTTGACTATAGCTTCCGGTTCAGCCCCTGTTTTCCACATTTCACCGAAAACTTCTTTGGCTATTTTAGAAGATATTACCCCTTTTTCTACCAGTTTTATCATTTTCCCAAGATATTTTGCTGATACAGGAGAATTTTGAATATCCTTGTTTTCCGCATGGAGCTGTTTTGAAAGATCACCCATCAGCCAATTGGCCGCCAGCTTAGCATCGGCACCATCGCATATAATGTCATCAAAATATTCAGCCATCGCTCTTGAATTGGTTATGATGCCTGCATCATATGCCGAAAGTCCATGCTCTTCCATTAATTTCGTTTTTCGGGCATCCGGCAGCATTGGTAAAGATTGCTTTAACGCTTCTATTTGTTCATCCGTAGTAATAATCGGCACAAGATCAGGTTCCGGCATGTAACGATAATCCTGCGCCTGTTCCTTTGTTCTCATGGAAAGTGTCATGCCCTTATTGTCATCCCAGGTTCTGGTTTCCTGTACAATATGTCCGCCGTCCTCTAAGATTTCCCGCTGCCGATCTATTTCATATTCGAGTGCATTTTCAGCCATTTTAAAAGAATTGATGTTTTTCATTTCTGCTTTTGTTCCCAATTTTTCTGTACCTTCAGGACGCAGAGAAACATTGACGTCAGCCCGCAGATTTCCCTCTTCCATTTTACAGTTTGAAACATCTATGTATTCTAATATTGATTTAACTTTTTCCATGTAGACGCGTGCTTCCTCCGGAGTACGCATATCCGGTTCCGATACAATTTCGATCAAAGGTACGCCTGTACGGTTGTAATCGACATTTGAGCTTGCCGAATCTTTTATCGTATTTCCTGAATGAACAAGCTTGCCCGCATCTTCTTCCATATGGATGCGCGTTACACGAATGCGTTTTGTTCTTCCGTCCACATTGATATCAACATATCCATGTTCGGCTATGGGCAAATCAAATTGCGAGGTCTGAAAATTTTTCGGTAAATCAGGATAATAGTAATTTTTTCTGTCGAATTTACTGAATTTATTAATGGTACAGTTAAGAGCAATACCTGCCTTAATAGCAAATTCCACGACTCTTTTGTTAACTACCGGCAGCACTCCGGGCAGTCCGAGGCAGACTGGGCAGACATGCGTATTCTGTTCAGCCCCAAAACTTGTTTCGCAGCCGCAGAAAATTTTAGTTTTAGTTTTCAGTTCGCTGTGTATTTCCAGCCCAATTACCGCTTCATATTCCATTATTCAGTCACCTCCGCAATATTTTTATAGAAACCCTTGCTTTGCTCATAGGTATACGCAGCCTTGATTATTCCTTCTTCATCAAGCGGTTTGCCGATAATCTGCATCCCTATAGGCAGTCCGCTGCTGCTCACACCGCATGGCAGAGATATGCCGGGCAGCCCTGCCAGATTCAAAGGAACTGTACATGCATCCTGTAGATACATCTGCAGAGGATCATTGATCATCGAACCGATTTTAAAAGCTGTAGTAGGAGCTGTAGGTGTGAGAATGACATCCACTTTTTCAAAAGCCTTATCATAATCCTCTTTTACCAATGTACGTATTTTTAGAGCCTTTAAATAATATGCATCGTAATAACCGGCACTGAGTGCATAGTTGCCCATCATAATGCGCCGTTTCACTTCGCTGCCGAATTTTTCCGTGCGTGTATTTGTCATCATGGAAACTATGTCATCTCCATTAACACGTTCCCCATAGCTGACTCCGTCATATCTGGAAAGATTGGTCGTGGCTTCGGCAGGAGCAAGGAGATAATACGCCGCAACAGCATATTTTGTATGAGGCAGTGAAATATCTATTATTTCAGCTCCCATAGCTTTAAAATCATTAATAGCCATATGAATACTTTCCGCAACTTCCTTATCCATACCATCGACAAAGTATTCGGCTGGAATCCCTATCCTTAGTCCCTTTACATCCTGTACCAATGATTTTGTGTAATCCGGGGATGATGCCTTAACGGAAGTAGAATCTTTTTCATCGTATCCTGTTATCACATTTAAAATATTTGCGCAGTCTGTGACATCTTTTGTCAACGGTCCTATCTGGTCAAGAGATGATGCATACGCAACTAAACCATAACGTGATACCCTTCCATAAGTCGGTTTCAGTCCGACTATACCGCAGAAAGAAGCCGGCTGGCGGATAGATCCGCCCGTATCGGAACCAAGTGCCCACGCTGCTAAACCCCCTGCCACAGCGGCTGCCGACCCTCCGCTTGATCCGCCGGGAACATACTCCGCGTTATGAGGATTATGTGTAGGGAAAAATGCCGAGTTTTCCGTAGATCCACCCATGGCAAATTCATCCATGTTGGTCTTTCCTAATATGACGGCATTTTCTTTTTGTATTTTGTCCATTACTGCAGCATCATAAGGCGGCACAAAATTGTCCAGCATTTTTGATGCACATGTTGTTCTTATCCCCAGAGTGCAGATATTATCCTTAACGGCCCCAGGAATACCTGTTAAAAAAGGAATTTTACCCTCCGCTGCTATTTTCTTATCAGCTTTTTTGGCCGCCTTCATAGCTGTATCTGCTGTTTTTGTAATATATGCGTGCAATTTACTATCTATACTGTCAATACGCTCCAAAAATGCATCTGCAAGTTCAACCGCAGTTACTTCCTTTTTTTCAAGCAGATCATGCAGATCATGTGCCGATTTTTTATATAATTCCACTTAAATCCTCCTCATATAATCGCTTATAATACCTCGAGCCTGACTTAAAATTCACTCGATAATACGTGGCACTTTGAAATAACCATTCTCTTTTTCCGGTGCATTGGACAGGGCCATATCCCTGTCTAATGATGGTTTTATTTCGTCTTCACGAAAAACATTTTGCAGCGGCAGTACATGTGCCGTCGGTTCTACATTTTCCGTATCCACTTTTTGCAGCATGTCAACATACTCCAAAAAATCATTGAATTCTATAAGATATTTATCCATTTTATCCTCGGTTATTCTAAGGCGTGATAATCCTGCTACATTTTCTACATCTTTTCCTGAAACCTTCATTATACTCCACCATCCTACATTTATTTCGCAGATAATGTCAATTATAGCACATAACCATTCGCTGTATAAATACGTTCCTGTTGCGCTTATGCATGCAAATGCTATTTTATCCGATGACTACCCGCTCTGATACTCCCGCTTCTGCAAGCAGTGAGTAAAGAGCGGTTAAGTCTCCATTTATTGTGCAAGCAATATTTTCAATTCATCTTCAGATAATATTTTTATTGCCAATTTCTGTGCTTTAACAAGCTTGCTGCCGGCATTTTCTCCCGCAACTACATAATCTGTCTTAGGCGAAACAGAAGATGATATCCTGCCGCCTGCGTTTTCAATAGCTGCTGCAGCTTCCGTCCTGCTCCACATGGGTAAGGTGCCCGTCAGCACAAAGGTCCTGCCATTTAAATTGTTGCTTTCTTTATCGGCAGTTGCCTTTTCTGCCATATTTACGCCGGCTTTTTTTAGTTTTTCCAATACTGCAGCATTTTCCCCGCTGCGAAAAAACTCAAAAATCATTTTTGCGCTTATTCCGCCCATATCAGCTACCTGCTCAATATCTTCCTGTTCTGCACCAGCCAGAGCATCTATAGTCTGAAAATGTATCGTCAGCGATTTGGCCGCAGCTTTGCCTATATTTTGAATGCCAAGTCCCGACAGCAGCCTCCAGGGAGCATTTTTCTTAGATTCCTCAATTTTTTCCAGTAATTTATCAGTGTTTTTTTCTTTGCCGATCAGCCCTTTTTCTATCAATTCCTCACGATATTTATGCAAATAATAAATATCGGCGATATCTCCCAGATATTTATCATCGATAAGTTTTTTTATATATTTTTCACCAAAACCTTTTATATCCATAGCATTCCGTCCGACAAAATTCACCAGCCGGCCTTCAAGCTGTGCCGGACAGCTGCTGTTGGTACATCTTACATCAGCTGTATTTTCGTCACGCACGGCAGGTGCTCCGCATACAGGACATTCGTTGCCTATTATAAAAGGTTTCAAATCTGCGGTTCTTCGCTCTTTCAAAACACATCTTATTTTAGGAATGATCTCACCTGATTTGTAGACTCTGACAATGTCGCCGATTCTTATATCCAGCGTATCTATAAAATCCTGATTATGCAGCGTCGCTCTTTCCACAGTCGTGCCGCACAGTCTTACCGGTTCAAAAACTGCCGTCGGTGTGATTCTGCCCGTCCGGCCCACCGACAGATTTATGTTCAGGAGTTTTGTATCTTTTTCCTCGGGAGGATATTTATAAGCTACAGCCCATCGCGGCACCTTGGAAGTGGACCCAAGCTGCTCCCTTTGGGCAAGAGTATTTACTTTTACAACTGCCCCGTCAATATCATAAGGCAGATGTCCCCGTCTTGCCGCGATGTTTTCTATTGCCTTCCATACGTCTTCTTTTGTCTTGCAAAGCACATAATCATGAATGACAGGTATTCCCTGATCTTTAAAATATTGTAAGGTCTCATCGTGTTTTACAAATATCCTGCCCTTTGCTTTCTGCAAATTGAAGGCAAAAAGAGAAAGTCCTCTTTTTTTGATAACACTGCTGTCGAGCTGCCGCAATGTACCGGCAGCACAATTGCGTGGATTAGCAAAAAGTTTTTTATCATTTGCAGCTTGTTCGCTATTTACCTTTTCAAAAGCCTCACGCGGCATATATACTTCACCGCGCACTTCAAGATATGGAAGTTTATCCATCAGTACTTTTTTTACTCCATGCAGATTAAGCGCATTGGCTGTTACATCTTCGCCCTCCACTATGCCGTCACCGCGTGTCACTGCTGTTTTTAATATTCCATTATAATAACGCAGAGAAAGCGACAAGCCATCTATTTTTTCTTCTACTACAAATTCGCAGTCCGGCATATTCGAAAGCACAGAGCTGACAAATTCATCCACTTCTTCTTTGGAAAATACGTCCTGCAGACTGAGCATAGGGACATCATGCCTGACAAGTATGCCTGCTGTTCTTTTTGCAATCCCGCCTACTCGCTGCGTTGGAGAGTCGGCAGTTATCAATTGAGGATTTTCCTTTTCAATTCTTTTTAATTCCAGCATAAGCTGATCATATTGATAATCGGTTATTTCCGGGGAGTCATCATTATAATACAAATCATTATGGTGAAGTATCTCCCCGCGAAGCTCATTCAGCCTTTTTTTTATATTCTCAGCCAATTTATTCTCCCTGCCTCATATGAATATCCTATACTTTTTCCAAGGGTGCATATTTTTGCATCAATTTTTTTATACCAAGCTCCGGAAAAGCTATCGTGAGCTGAATTTCCTCCCCGCTTCCTTTCACCGACACAATAGTGCCTGTTCCCCATTTACTGTGTTTTGCCTTATCGCCTGCCTTCCATTCCACACTCATATCCGGTTTTACTCCGGGCCGCGCCGCAGCCGATGAACTGCTGTAAGGAGATTTTTTTATATAATCTTTCGCACTGCGCATATGCTCATTCTTTAAAGGTGAAGCAACAAATGCATTAGTCAAAATCTTTGACTGCTCCTGTTCTATATATTGAACAGGAATTTCCTTCAAAAATCTGGACGGCGGATACATCACTGTTCTTCCATATATCATGCGGCTTTTCGCATTGGTGAGGTACAGCTTTCTTTGCGCTCTGGTTATTCCGACATAGCATGTACGCCTTTCTTCTTCTATTTCCTCTTCATTCATTAATGTACGCGAATGAGGAAAAATTCCTTCTTCCATACCGGCCATAAAGACTACAGGAAATTCCAGACCTTTTGCCGCATGGAGTGTCATCAGTGTTACCCTGTCTTCATCAAAATCCGCATTATCTATATCAGCAACAAGGGAAACTGAATTAAGAAAATTTTCCAGACTGGAATTTTCTTCATTTTCTTTTTCAAAATCCTTGGCAACGCTCAACAATTCTTTCAAGTTTTCAATGCGTGTCTCATTTTCTATTTTCTGTTCAGCCTGAAGCTCAATCATATAGCCAGACTCATCCATAACCAGCTGGATAAACTCATGTACTGTCATATCCGTCTGTGCTGTCATCATTCTAAAAATAAGTTCGGCAAAAGAAGCAAGTGACGTTTTTGCCTTGGCTGACAACCCAGGGATCGCATCAGTACTTGAAACAGCATCAAAAATCCCCATATTATTAGCTGATGCAAATTCACCTATTTTGCTTAAGGTGGTCGCTCCCAAGCCTCTTTTAGGCACATTGATTATACGCATAAGACTTACTTGATCATCCGGATTAAAGATGACTTTTAAGTACGCCATTATATCTTTTATTTCTTTTCTGTCATAAAATTTCAGGCCGCCTACCATAGTATAAGGCACCCCTGCCCGCATGAACCCTTCTTCCAATGAGCGAGACTGCGCGTTCGTTCTATATAAAACGGCCATGTCATTATAAGAAGTGTTATAAATAGTATTCTGCTTGATCGCGTTTTCTGCTATATAGCGTGCCTCATCCCGTTCATTGAAAGATTCATAAATGGCTATCTTGTCACCTTGCGGATTTTCCGTCCAAAGCTCTTTTGGTTTACGGTTCAGGTTATTTTCAATAACTGCATTTGCCGCAGCCAAAATATTCTGTGTTGATCTATAATTTTGTTCCAATTTTATAACGGCGGCTTCCTGATAATCCTTTTCAAAATCCATAATATTTCTTATATCGGCACCGCGCCAGCCATATATTGATTGATCCGCATCACCAACAACGCATAAATTGCGATACTTAGCGGCAAGTATTTTTGTAAGACGGTATTGTGCCCCATTTGTATCTTGATATTCATCAACTAATACATAATGAAATCTTTCCTGATATTTTTCTCTCACTTCTTTGTTTTGCTCGAGAAGCTCAACAGCTATCATCAGCAGATCGTCAAAGTCAAGCGCATTATTATCCACCAAATGTTTTTGATACATTGTATAAATTTCGGCTGTTTTTTGTTCAAAAAAATCTCCTGCCTGTCCGGCAAAATCCGCTGGTGCAAGCATTATATTTTTGGCATTGGAAATAGCCGACTGGATACCATAAGGAGCATATTGCTTTTCATCAAGATTCAATTCCTTTAAGCAATTTTTTATAAGTGTCTGCGAATCCGCAGTATCATAGATGGTAAAGTTCTTTTTATATTTACCGGTATGTTCTATTTCCATTCTAAGCAGACGGGCACAAAAAGAATGAAACGTACTGAGCCAGACATTTTTAGCGGTATCACCGATCATTGTATCAGCGCGGTCGCGCATTTCAGCAGCCGCCTTATTAGTAAAAGTTATCGCCAGAATATGATACGGTGAAATGCCTTTTTGCAGAAGATATGCTATTTTGCATGTCAGCACTCTTGTTTTGCCGGAACCTGCACCCGCCATTATCAGCAATGCCCCTTCTGTATGTTCCACGGCTTTTTTCTGCGCCGGATTGAGTCCGTCAAATATATTCAAAATATCCTCCTGCAATTTTTATTTTATAATAATGCCAAACAAAGAAATGCTGCCGCATTAATTAGCTAACACAGCAGCATTTATCCGATCAACTCTTTGTATATTTTTTGGCCGCCTCGGTAAGCTGCGGTATTATCTGTTTTTTGCGCGACATTACTCCAGGCAGATAAATTATATTATCTGATGCATCATTTTTGAATGCCTCTCCTATAAGAGTTTTTGGTTCTCCCACAAACAATAGGTTTGTCGCCTCTTCAAGGATATTTGTGATCATGACGAGACACATATCATAGTTGTCTTTTTCACACACCTGCTTCATATTTTTCAGCAGTTCGTCTTTTCTTTTTAATATATCTTCACTATCCATAACGGAAGTCTGACTCACGATCACCCGCCGGTCACCTATCTGAAATTCCTTCATATCATTTTTTACGATCTCCAGAGCCGTCATACCGGCAACGTCAGAGCCTGCCTTAAGAAGCTCCATACCATATTTATTAACATCAACTTCAGCAATTTGTGCCAAGGCTTCCGCCGTTTCTTTGTCATGAGGCGTACAGGTGGGCGATTTGAAAAGCACTGTATCCGATATTATGGCAGAAAGCATCAATCCCGCTATTTGCCTTGGTATTTCCACATTATACTGAAAATACATATCTGCCACTATCGTGCTTGTGCAGCCTACACGATCCTGTCTGGTAAATATTGGTTCACCTGTCTGCAATCCGCCCAGCCTGTGATGATCTATTATTTCAAGGATGCGTGCCTCTTCAATACCTTCAACAGCTTGTGTCCGTTCATTGTGATCTACCAAAATCAATTCTGTCTTCTCCGGTTCCATCATTTTGTCGGCACTTACCATACCCACTACCTGATCATTTTCTACTACCGGATAATTGCGGAATTTCTTTTTTTCCATTATGCCTTTTATATCACTGAGCATATCAGTAGGTTTAAAATATGTAACATCAGTCTGCATGATGCGTGATATCGGAACACACTGATTGATAAGCCGGGCGCATGTATATGTATCATACGGTGTCAATAGAACAATGACGCCTCTGTGCCGGGCTTCCTCTATCACTTCCGCAGGGACTTTCCCGTTGCCGGTGATTATAAGACATGTTATTTTCTTTTCAAGGCAGGCCTTCAGCGTAGCTGCCATCCTGTCGCCCACCAGTACTACATCATTCTCTTCGATTATTTCCTCTATCATCCGCAGGCTGCCTGCAGCTATACGGACATCACCGTCAATTACCTTATTTTCATCGCCGTCAACCATCACCATCCCGTCAATAATTGAAAGCACATCCTTCACAGTTACCCTGGTATCTGAAAAGCTTTGCATCCCAAGATCATCAAAATAGCGCTTGGCAAGATCACTTACTGTGACTATTCCCACTAAGGCACTTTTTCCAGCCACAACTGGAATAGATTTAACGTCAGTTTCCCGCATCAGCTTTCCCAGACTGCGAAGGTTATCATTTTCGCTTATTACAGTATGATTTTCCGGCATTATATCGCTTACACGCGGATATATGTCAGTAACCAATTCGGGACTTTTCATATTAAAATAGTTCAGTGCGAATTCGGTCTCTTTATTTATCTTGCCCGCACGTGCGGCAACGGCATCAGTCCCCAGAGATCTTTTAAAATTAGCATAGCTGATGGCAGAGCAGATAGAATCCGTGTCGGGGTTCCTGTGTCCTATAACATATATCGGTTTTTTTTCATGCATTAAAAATACTACCTCCAGATCATTTCATATCATCTAAGTATATCTTGGATAATATTATACATCAAATACCATTCACACAAAAGATTTACATAGTATTTTTTATATCTGCTTCAGTTTTTGCAGCAAATTTTCCTTTACGGTGACGTATAACGTTTTATTATTGGTAAAAATGACAGACCCGGGCTTTGCTCCTGACGGTTTTTTTACATATCTGCACATTGTGTAGTCAACAGGCACTTTTGATGAATTTCTGGCTTTTGAATAATAAGCGGCCAGCATTGCAGCCTCTTCTATACTTTGTTGTTCCGGCAGCCTGCCCGCTGTCCGTATTATTACATGCGAACCCGGTATGTTTTTTGTATGCAGCCATATATCATCCGGCTGTGCTGTCTTCAGCGTAAGTCTGTCATTCTGGAAATTATTTTTCCCCACAAGGACCTCACTTCCGTCCGACAGAATAAATTTAAACGGAGTTGACACAGGAAGTGCCATTCGTTTGCGTTTTTCTTCTTGAATATAGCCATTTTTTACAAGTTCTGCCCTTATATCGGCAATCTCTGAAAGGGCAGAAGACGACTCAAGAGAAAGTTCTATAGTGGTCAGATATTCTATATTAAAGGAACAGCAGGCTAGCTGTTCCTTTAATATTTTTTCCGCACGGCGCAGCTTATCATATTTATTGTAATATTTTTGCATATTTTGAATGACTGTCAGCTTTTTATCCATTGCAATCTTTAATAGTGTCCCATTTTCATCATATATATCGGGTACTGCAATCATATCATCCATATGATCCTTAAATTGATATTGATAAGTCATGATATTATCTGCTTTGTTTTTTTGTTCCTGAGCATTTTGGGCAGCCTGAAGTTCCTTGATCAATTTTTCCTTTTTATTTTTCTGACGAGTCAGCTCATTTACTGCTGCTTTACGGAGCTGCTCCTTCTCCGGCGATATATAATCATCAATCAAAACATATGCCGCTTCCAGCATCATGCTCATTGTCGGAAACTTTTTTACCTGCTGCTGATAATTATGTAGCGGAAAAGCAGCCATCGCTATCACTTTATTTCCATCATTTTGTATAAATAAAGGCATAAATTGCTTTTCTTTATAAAGAGAAATGATTTCCTGCAGTGCTCCTGTCAGAGAAGAAAAATCATCATCATTCAATTTATTCACTGGTATATCAGCAGGTAATCCCGCTAAAAACAATAATTCTCTGACTGTCACCGGGCCAAACCCTGCTCCCAGCTGCAAAACAGCCTTATATATACTTTTATCGCTCTGCTCTCTCACACGGGAAATAAAATTCTCCTCGGTTGTCAACAGTACATTGATGCTCTCCTGAGGAGGCGGCGGCAGATATGTCTGCTGAGGCAAAACTGTACGCACCCGGCTGCTGTTAACACCTACACGCCTCAGAGAATCAATAACAATGTCATTTTGCACCAATATCACGTTGCTGTACTTTCCCATCAGCTCCACATAAAGTTTTTTTGTAATTATCAGCGCGCCGGCACCCAAAGTATCTATTTCAAACACCATTACCCGATCCAATCCCAGCTGAGATACCCCTGCTATCCGTCCGCCTTCAAACTGTTTTCGCAAAAGCATACAAAAAGTCGGCGGTTCCGGAGGATTCTCAGGCTGCTCCGCCGCTATAGCCGCAAAAGCCATACGCGGGTCCGTACAGAGATGCAGTATATACGTTTTTCCCGGCAGACGTACAGAAATATATATATCAGCTTTGCGTGGCTGACAAATTTTATCAACACGCCCGCCAGTCAATATTTTATTCAGTTCATATACAGATGCATAAAGAGAAAACCCATCGAGACCCATTATTCTTCTCCTTCACTTCATAAAAGCTTTTACCGTAAAATAAATTTAAATTTCAGCTGATCAGCTGAAATTTTCTTGCAATTAAATCATTATATAAAGGATCAATAGTTTGCAGTTCATTAAAGATGAACACACACCCAAACTGATCCAATCACGGGACAAAAATAATAGACTGAGTATATCATCTATGTATATTGCGGTCAAATTATTGCAATAATCCCGTCTCGACGTTACAATACTAAGTAATCTTTATAAAAAACACAAGGGGATTTGATAAAAAATGCAAACCATTAAAAAAGCTGCCCATAAAACTTATGAACGTACCCCCGAGCTTATCCGCAGTGTGGAATCAATAATAAAAAGCGTAAAAGAAAAAGGTGATGACGCATTAAAAACATTGAGTGAAAAATTCGATGGCATACCTCTAAAGAATATCAAAGTTTCCCGGCAGGACATTGAAGAAGCTTATAAGCTGATCAGTCCGGAGACTATAAGGCATTTAAAATTTGCCGCCAGTCAAATAGAATTTTACGCGAAGAAGCAGCTTGAATGTTTGAAAGAACTTGAAATCCCCAGCAAAGTGGACGGAGTGACATTAGGTCACAGGCTTATACCTGTGGATGCATGCGGGGCATACGTGCCCGGCGGCAGATATCCTCTGCCGAGTACAGCATTGATGCTGGCAATACCGGCAAAGGTCGCCGGTGTGAAGAGAATAGCCGCAGTAAGTCCCGCTTCAAAGAAATATGGAAAAATCCATCCCGCAGTACTGGTGGCTATGGATATAGCCGGTGTCAATGAAATATATTGCGTAGGCGGAGCACAGGCAGTCGGTGCACTGACCTATGGTACATCGACAATAACACCGGTCGATATGATAGTAGGTCCCGGCAACAGATACGTCACAGAAGCCAAAAGACAGGTCCTCGGTGAAGTAGGGATAGACAGTCTTGCAGGACCCAGTGAGGTACTGATAATAGCTGACGGCACTACACATGCCGATTATACAGCAATGGATATTCTTGCGCAGAGCGAACATGATCCGAACGCAAGAGCAATTTTAATTACAACGGATAAAAAATATGCCGAAGAAGTAGAAGAAAAAATAAAAAAATATGTAAAAGAATTGCCCACAGGTGAAACAGCCTATAAATCATGGGAAGATAACGGCATTATCCTTCTCGCCGAAAATGAAAACGAAATGGTGGACGCGGCAAATAAACTGGCTCCTGAACACCTTGAAATACATACCGCAGACTCTGTCAAACTCAGCGGCCGACTCAAAAATTATGGATCACTATTTATCGGGGAATATACGCCGGTGGCTTTTGGTGACTATTGCTCAGGGACTAATCACACTCTGCCGACGATGCGCACAGCCAGATATTCAAATGGTGTTTATGTGGGAACCTTCATTAAAACATCCTTTTATCAGCATATAACTCAGACAGGCTGCAAAAACCTTGCCGATACCTGTATGCATCTGGCAGAAGTAGAGGGACTTATGGCACACCAAAAATCTGTTTCCATACGACTCGAATAATATTCGGATATTCTTTTCTTTTTTCAATATAGTTGCATTAAATGCAAATAGATATTACAATTATTATGTATTACTATAAGGTCTGGAGGGTTTATTATGCAATTAAAATTTTCCAAATGGCATGGCTGCGGTAATGATTTTGTCCTTGTCAATGGGTTCAATGAGAATATAAATGATATCCAGGAACATTCTGCCGCCATCTGTGACAGGCATTTTGGCGTAGGCGCGGATGGTGTTATTCTCACACTGCCTTCTAAAACATGTGATTTTCGGATGCAGATATTTAATTCTGACGGCACTGAAGCCGAGATGTGCGGCAATGGTATACGCTGTTTTGCCCTTGATGCCTATAAATCCGGTCTCACCGATAAACTTTCTTTTACTGTAGAAACCAAAGCCGGTATTATGCGCCCGCGGCTGACAGCTGACAATAAAGCATCTGTATGCGTAAATATGGGAGAACCAGTACTGGCTGGCGAACAGATTCCTGTAAAAGGCTGTGGCAGTGAACATATAATCAATAAACAAATAACCGTTGATGACAATCAATTCTATATTACCTGTGTTTCCATGGGTAATCCTCATTGTGTTATTTTTGTTGATGATATTAAAAAAATCGATATTAATAAATGGGGACCCGTACTGGAAAAATACGAAATTTTCCCCAATAAGACCAATGTGGAGTTCGTTCAGGTCATCAATCGCACTCATCTCCGTATGCGTGTATGGGAACGGGGCGCTGCCATAACCTTGGCCTGCGGCACCGGTGCCTGCGCGTCACTTGTTGCTTCCGTCTTAAATGATCTATGTGACCGAAAAGCACGGCTCGAACTTGACGGCGGCGATCTTGCCATCGCTTGGGACGAGACAGACAATAATGTATACATGACCGGTCCGGCGAAAAAAGTATTTGAAGGTATATATTACAGTGAATAAAATAAAAAATCTGACTGTGCGAAGTATGACAGGCTTTGGTACAGCTGCCTGCGATAAAGAAAATTACAAAATAACCATAGAAATAAAGTCAGTCAATAACAGGTACAAAGATGTATCTGCTCATCTGCCAATGGGACTGAGATCCTTGGAGCAGGTCATCAATGATTGCCTGAACAAATACTCGCTGCGCGGTAAAATCGACATATATGTCAACTTTATTGATAAGACTGGTGATAGCAACAGTATTACCGTCGACCGGAATCTTGTTTCTTCTTATCAAAAAGCGTTGACGAAAATCGCTGGCATTATCAATTCAGAACCGCTCTCCGGCAATATGTCAATACATGAACTCATTGCTTTATCAGCCTATCCCGGCATACTGACAAGAGAAGATAAAATTCCTGACATTGAAAGTCTGCGGGATGATTTTATAAATACGCTGGAAGGAGCATTGGCAGTCTTTTTACAGATGAAATTGACGGAAGGAAAAAATCTTTGCCATGATATACTATATCGCATCGACATAATCCGAAAAAAGACCGGCTGTCTGTGCGAGCTTAATCCGGCAATAGTAGAAAAATACCGTCAGAATCTTATAACTACCCTTGGAGAATATCTTAATGCTAATGATATAGACCAGACGCGCATAATTCAGGAAGCAGCTATTTACGCGGAAAAAACCAATTATACAGAAGAAACTACCAGATTAAAAAGCCATCTAGATCAATTTGAACAGACTCTTAAAGCCTGCGGCAATATCGGCAGGAAGCTGGATTTCATTGTTCAGGAAATGAACCGGGAAATAAATACCATAGCTTCAAAGGCAAATTCTTCTCAGGCAGGTCAGCTTGTTGTTGATGTCAAAGGAGAAATAGAAAAAATCCGCGAACAAATACAAAATATAGAATAGATGCGCAGCTGCATTTATTTTAAGGAAAGGCTGGATCATATGAGTATTAAATTGATCAATATAGGCTTCGGAAATATTGTATCGGCAAACAGAGTAATTGCTATAGTCAGCCCGGAATCGGCACCCATAAAACGGATTATTCAGGAAGCCAGAGAAGCCGGTCAACTGATTGATGCTACTTACGGACGCCGCACACGCGCTGTCATCATAGTCGACAGCGATCACGTGATTTTGTCTGCCATCCAACCAGAAACAGTAGCCAATCGTATAATTGACGATAATAATGACATAGCAAAGGATAAAGATAAATAAATGCCCATCAAAGGAAATCTGATCATTCTGTCCGGTCCTTCCGGCACAGGCAAGGGTACTGTCTGCAAAAAACTTTTGACGCTGAATAAAAATATTTTTTATTCTATTTCAGCCACCACGCGTCTGCCCCGCCCCGGTGAAAGAAACGGGCGTGAATACTGGTTTTTGAATAAAAAAGACTTTGAGAGAATGATAAAAGGAAATAAACTTTTGGAGTGGGCGAAAGTTTATGACAATTATTATGGAACTCCTCTGGAAAAAATCAACAGCCTCAGAGAGCAGGGCAAAGATGTTCTGCTGGAGATAGACACTCAGGGTGCCCTGTCTGTCATGGAGAAAGCTGCTGACGGTATTTTCATCTTCCTCTTGCCGCCGTCTTTGCATGAATTGGAAAAAAGGATACGCGGCCGCGGCACAGAAACACAGGAAGTTATCCAAAAACGCCTTGATGCGGCTGTCGGTGAAATATCCCTTGGTACAAGATACCATTATCTAGTTGTCAACAGAAATGTGACGGAGGCTGTCAGTCAGCTCAATGCTATAATTACAGCCGAACATTGCCGCACAGAACGAAATATCGAAATTTTAGATAAAGTAAAAAATGAGGAGATATAATTATGGATATAGTAAATCCTTCGATCGATGAATTGATGCCCAAAGTAGACAGTAAATATACGCTTGTCGTTCTTGCGTCCAAGCGTGCACGTGAAATTCTTGATGGTTCAAAAATCAGAGCATCAAAGGTTTCTACAAAAAATGTCACGAATGCTTTGGAAGAAGTAGCAGAAAATAAAATTACCTTTCAACGCATAAAAAATGGTATAAAATAATGTTAAAGGGAAAGAATATCCTGCTCGGTGTCTGCGGGGGAATTGCAGCCTATAAAGCCGTGGAAATTGCCAGCAGATTTCGCAAGCTCGGTGCTGAAGTCAATGTAATAATGACTGCAGCGGCTGCCAAGTTTGTTGCTCCGCTTACTTTTCAGGAAATAACAGGCAATCCTGTAAGCAGCGGCATGTGGGAAAAAGTTCATACCTGGAATGTTGAACATATCGCTCTGGCTCAAAAAGCCGATATTGCTCTTATTGCACCAGCCACTGCCGATATTATAGGCAAGCTTACTGCCGGTATTGCGGACGATATGCTGTCCACTACCTTGATGGCAACTACGGCTCCCATTTTCCTGTCACCGGCAATGAATACAAATATGTATAAAAACCCGGTTTTACAGCGTAATCTTCATGCATTATCCGCTTTGGGACATCATATCATTACGCCCGCCAGCGGCCGTCTGGCCTGCGGTACAGATGGTATTGGCCGGCTTCCCGAGCCATCTGAAATTGTTGATGCAATAGCAAAATTTTTTTCTGAAAAACAGGATCTGTCCGGCAGACGTATTCTTATCAGTGCGGGAGGAACCAGGGAACCGATCGATCCCGTCCGTTATATAGGCAATCGCTCCAGCGGAAAAATGGGGTATGCTCTGGCAGAAGAAGCAGCCAGAAGAGGAGCTGATGTCAGCCTCATTTCCGGACAAACATCGCTTACTGCCCCCGCGTGCGTCAACATTATAAAAGTAGAAACTGCAAAACAAATGCAATGCCGCATAGAGGAAAAATTTCCCGACAGCGAAATAATTATAATGGCTGCTGCCGTGGCTGATTATCGCGTAGAAGACATTGCTGACCAGAAAATCAAAAAAACTGCGGAGACCTTAACGATTACGCTCAGGAAAAACCCTGATATCCTCTTTAGTCTGGGGCAGAAGAAAAAAAATGGGCAATTCCTTGTTGGTTTTGCTGCCGAAACACAGAAGCTGCTTGCTTTTGCACAGGACAAATTAGAACGCAAAAATCTGGACATGATAATTGCTAATGATGTCAGTAAAAAAAATGCTGGTTTTAATACTGATACAAACATTGTAAAAATCATTACAAAGGATAAGAATGTGGAAGATGTTCCCCTGATGACGAAAACTGCTCTTGCCTCAGTCATCTTGGATAGAATAATCCTATATTTTGATCGTTAGTTTTTTCGAGTGCTGATTAATTAACTAGAAACAGAATAGCATATCAACCGCTGCAAAAATCTGAAAATAAAAGAAGTTGACATTTATTATCAGCTGGCGTATTATATATGCATAAATAAATATTGAGCTCATCAAGAGCAGTGGAGGGACGGGCCCTGTGAAACTGCGGCAACCATTGATATTATCAAACGGTGCTAATTCCTTTAGGTTTTTCCTATGAGATGAGAGTAGGCTTTTACGCTCTCTATCTTGTATAGAGAGCTTTTTTATTTACAATTTATCGATGCTGCCCGTCAGCAATGAGCTGTGTATAAAGCCTGTTAACTCTGGCACAGCTCGTCGAAATAACTCAAAGACGGAGGAAAAATATGGCTCAGAAGCGTGTATTATTTACATCAGAGTCAGTTACAGAAGGTCATCCCGATAAAATTGCTGATCAAATTTCTGACAGTATTCTTGATGCTATTCTGGAACAAGACCCGCAGGGCCGCGTTGCCTGTGAAACTCTTATAACCACAGGTCAGGTTCATATTGCCGGTGAAATATCTACAAAATGCTATGTGGATATACCCAAAATCGTTCGTGAAAAAATAAAGCAGATCGGTTACACAAGAGCAAAATACGGTTTTGATGCTCAAACCTGCGGTATATCTGTATCTATTGACGAACAATCTGCCGATATCGCACTTGGTGTCGATAAAGCTCTCGAAGCAAAAAAAGGTATCATGAACGTACAGGATGATGATGCTATTGGTGCAGGTGACCAGGGCATGATGTTTGGTTATGCGACAAACGAAACTCCCGAATTCATGCCATTTCCTATTGCCATAGCTCATCGCCTTTCACGGCGCCTGACAGAAGTTCGCAAAAAAGGTGAACTTGATTATCTGCGTCCTGATGGCAAAACACAGGTCACTGTCGCTTATGAGAACGGCAAACCTGTTCATATCGAAGCCATTGTCGTTTCTACCCAGCACGGTCCTGAAATTTCTCTTGAAACTATTGAAAAAGACATCAAAGAAAAAGTAATTGCGCCTGTTGTTCCTTCTGACATGGTCGATGATAAAACCAAATATTATATAAACCCCACCGGCAAATTTGTCATCGGCGGACCCCAGGGAGACTGCGGTCTGACAGGACGAAAAATAATCGTTGACACTTATGGCGGCATGGCCCGTCACGGCGGCGGTGCATTTTCCGGAAAAGATCCAACAAAAGTTGACCGTTCTGCGGCTTATGCCGCACGCTATGTAGCCAAAAATGTGGTTGCTGCCGGTCTGGCCGATAAATGTGAAATTCAGCTGGCTTATGCCATTGGTGTAGCTCATCCTGTATCCATTATGGTGGATACTTTCGGTACTGCCAAAATAGATGAAGAAAAGATCGCTGAATTAATCAGTAAGCATTTTGATCTGCGGCCTGCCGGAATAATAAAAATGCTTGACTTACGCCGGCCCATTTATGCTCAGACTGCCGCGTATGGACATTTTGGCCGAACAGATGTGGACCTTCCATGGGAACATACTGACAAGGCTGCTCTTTTAAAACAGCAGGCTGCTTTGTAATCTGGCATATACTTGCTTTTGCTCCAATGCCTCCGGGGATAACTATTGCTGACATGTTATTCTTTGGAGGCATTTTTTATGCTATAATCAAAGTGGTGATTATTTTGAAACGACAGGCTGACGTCTTTATAAACATATCGGTAAAAACTATTGCCGAGAGCTATACTTATATTATTCCCGAAAAATTTAAATTTTTAAAAACTGGCTGCCGCGTCGTTGTTTCTTTCGGAGCCAGAAAAATGGAAGGCTTCATCGTACGTATTTTTTCTGCCGAAGATGATGATAAACGGCCTTTAAAGGAAATTGCAGATATAATTGACACTGAACCTTATTTTACCGATAAAGTAATGCAAACAGCACACTTTATTTCTGAATTTTATCTTTGCTCTCTGGGTGAGGCATTACGCCTGTTCATTCCTGGAAAAAACAGCATAAAACTTCGCAGTATATATAGTGTTACTGATAATTATCCGGCTGCCTTAACACTTTCTGAGCATGCTGTGTATGAATTTATTGCAGCCAATCCTGATTGTGATCTCAATCAAATACGATCGGTTGCAAAGGATAATACACCGGAAATACTGAAAAAACTCCAGTCCCAAAAGGCCATTTTCCAAGATTATTTCTGCTCCAGACGCGCTCATCTCGTTTATGATACCTATGTGCAGATAAACAGTGATACTGTCACAGAATCTGTATTGCAGAATATGACACGAAAAAGGACCCAAAAACGTCTGCTGGAATTTTTAGCGGATGGTAAAATTCACAGTATAGCTGAGCTTACCGCACACAAATTTTCTCGAAATATATTAAATCTATTGGCTGCCAGCAATTATATACTGCTGACAAAGAAGCGTGCTTTCCGCAACAGCTACAATAATATAAACCCGGAAAAATCAGCTCCTGTTCTCCTGACTTCTGATCAGCAGTCCGCTTTATCCCAGATAATACCTTTTATACAGCGACAGGAACCGCATACTTTTTTACTGTACGGAGTCACGGGCAGCGGTAAAACTCAGCTTTATATAGAAGCCGCAAAATATGCCTTGAAAACTGTCAGACAATCATTGATTCTTGTTCCCGAGATCGTATTGACAGGACAGCTTGTTGTTTCCCTGAAAAATTTTTTTGCAGAAAACGTCGTTGTGATCCACAGCCGGCTTACAGTCAGCGAACGTAGTGACGCCTTTATGCGTATTCGAACAAATGATGCCAAGATCATTATTGGTGCCCGGTCAGCCATATTTGCTCCTTTTTTTGATCTAGGCCTTATTGTTATGGATGAAGAGCATGACTCATCATACAAACAGGATGAATCACCGCGCTATCATACTCGCGATATAGCACAGAAAATGTCTTTACTTTACAATGCTGCACTCATTCTTGGCAGTGCTACACCGTCCATAGAAAGCTATTTTTATGCTCAAAAAAAAATATATACGCTTCTGAAAATGCCTCACAGGATAGACAATCATCCTCTTCCTCATATAGAATATGTTGATATGCGTGAAGAGCTGCATTTGGGCAACCGTCATATTTTATCACGTGCGCTTTCAACCCTTATCAGCAAAACATTGGAAAAAAAACAGCAGATCATCATCATGCTTAATCGCCGCGGATATTCTACATTTGTAATGTGCCGTTCCTGCGGACTCGTTATAAAATGTCCGCAGTGCGGTCTGCCTCTCGTCTATCATAAGGGAAATTACCTGCAATGCCATCATTGCGATATCAAAGAAGATGTTCCTGATATATGCCCCTCCTGCAACAGTCGATACATAAAATTTTTTGGCTCAGGCACTGAAAAACTGGAACAGGAACTGCAGGAGTCCTTTCCGACAGCCAGAATTATCCGGCTCGACCGGGACACTACCGGCCGGAAATTTGCCCATCAGGAAATTTTGCGCAATTTTAAATCTGGAGCTTATGATATTCTTCTCGGCACTCAAATGGTCGCCAAAGGTCACGATATTCCTTCAGTGACAGCCGTTGGTATAATAAGCGCCGATTCCAGTCTTAATATGCCTGATTTCCGTTCGGCTGAACGCTGTTTCAGCCTTATAACACAGACCGCAGGCCGGGCAGGACGCGGTACGCTGAAAGGCAATGTCATTGTCCAAGGGTACAATCCCGAGCATTATGCTGTCGTATCCGGTATAGCACAGGACTATGACGCTTTTTACAGGCAGGAACTAATCTTGCGGAAGGAACTCTTTTATCCGCCTTATGCCAGCCTTGTAAAACTAACTGTCCAACATGAAAATGAGTCAACGGCATTACAAAAAGCTCTATCGCTGCGAGAGTCGTTCAAAGAAAATTTTACTGATACCCGCGTGCATCAGCTGATTGGTCCCGCCCCCTCTGTTATAGCAAATTTTCGTGGCATATATCGTTTCAATATCTTACTGAAAACCGCCGATCTTGCCTGTGTTAACAAATTTTTATGCTCCATCGGTCTTGATACGGACAAAGACGTTAAGATAGATGTAAATCCTTTAAATACTATGTAATTTGAATTTTTTTGTCGACAATGATAATATTATTATAAAGAAGGGAAGATGATAGATTAATGGCATTACTGGATATAAAAAAAATTGGTGATCCTATATTAAAACAAAAATCCTCTCCTGTGGAAAAAATAGACAGTACTATAAGGAAATTACTTGATAATATGGCTGAAACCATGTATGAAGCAGAAGGTGTCGGCCTTGCCGCACCGCAGATCGGCGTCTTAAAACGCATTGTTGTGATTGATGTAGGCGAAGGTCTTATAGAGCTCATAAATCCTGAAATAGTTCGCTGCGAAGGTAGTATGCAGGGTATTGAAGGTTGTCTCAGTGTTCCTCAAATGAACGGCGAAGTTGATCGTTACGAAAATGTATCCGTTAAATTTCTTAATCGTCAGGGCAAAGCCCAGCGCATATTGGCAAAGGGAACTTTACTGTCCCGCTGTCTGCAGCACGAAATAGACCATTTGGACGGCATTCTTTTTGTTGATAAGGCCAAAACACTTGTCCGCCTGGAGGACAGCAATGAATAATTTGAAAGCTGTATTTATGGGAACGCCGGATTTTGCTGTTCCCTGCCTAAAAAGACTGAACGAAATCTCCGAAGTCATAGCCGTAGTAACTCAGCCTGACAAAAAACGCGGGCGGGGTCAGAAGCTGACTCCATCTCCCATAAAAGCTTTTGCCCTGGATAACCAGCTGCCGGTTTTTCAACCAGCAAAAGTAAAGTCTCCGGATTTTGTCGAACAATTATCTCGGCTGAATCCTGACATAATTATTGTCGTTGCCTTCGGACAGATCTTATCTCAGGACATTTTAAATATCCCTCCGAAAGGCTGCATAAATGTCCATGCCTCGCTCTTACCTGCATATAGGGGCGCGGCGCCTATTCATTGGTCAATTATACGCGGTGAAACTCTCACAGGCGTCACGACCATGTATATGGACGCCGGGCTGGATACAGGCGACATGATTTTAAAAACAGCTGTTTCTATAACCGACGATATGACTACCGAAGAACTGCACGATAAACTTATGGCCGCCGGTGCAGATCTGCTTGCCGAAACTATAGAACAAATCCAAAAAGGTACTGTTCTGCATGAAAAACAAAATAATGAACTGTCCTCCTATTCACCTATGTTGAATGATGATATCTGCCGCATTGACTGGAATAAATCAGCCCGGGACATACATAATCTTGTCCGGGGGCTCAATTCATGGCCAGGAGCTTACAGTATTATCGATGGTCAGAAAATGAAAATATGGCGAACATCGGTTGTTGATTCTTTAGCCGATTCTACTCCCGGCAAAGTAACCGCACTTACAAAAAACGGCTTGCTTGTAGCTGCCGGAGAAAACTCTGTAGAAATTTTAGAACTGCAGACACCAAATAAAAAAAAGATGTCAGCTAAAGCCTATATCAATGGTCATAAATTACAGCTGCCCCTGCAATTTGAATGACTGCAAATAAAAAAACCGCCCCCATGATTAGATTTTTAAGTCTAATTATGGGGGTGGTTTTTTATCTACACTCTTGGTCTCGAATCAATCATCCTGAAACATGGATGCCACCATCGCAACCAAGCGAATAATTTCTATATAAAGCCACACAAGTGTTATCAATAATCCAAATGCAGTAAAATATTCCATATATTTCGGCATACCGTTGGTTACTGCTTTTTCTATATTATCAAAGTCCAGCAAAAGATTAAAAGCAGCAACAGCTGAAATAATAAGTGACACGACAATACCCAATATGCCGGTTCTTGGCATAAAATCAGCGCCAAAGAAAGAAGCGATAAAGCTGGCAAAATAGAATATGGCAATTGCAGCTGTCATGCTGATTATTGCTGAACGAACTTTTTCGGTCACTGTTATCACACCGGTCTTCCATAACACAAGCATGGAAATCATCACGGCAAAGGTTATACCGACAGCTATGGCTGATATACCAAAATAAAGATGTTCAAATTGCATTGAGATAATTCCCAGCGCCATACCTTCAAATATAGCGTATCCCGGCGAAGTGTACTCAGAAATACTTGGTTTGAAACAAGTCACTAATGCCAAAATAAGCCCTCCAATGAAACCTGCTCCTATTCCTACAATCGCTAAAGAGGTATCCGCCAGAAAGTTTGCCGATACTGCCGCCGATATTATCGTCAATACTACAAGTCCGATACTTTTTTTAATTGAACCGGATAATGTAGCTGTTTGGCCGAAGCTTATTGCTGCATTTTCATTTTCTTTTTCCATAACACGAATAACGGGATTAGCCATTTAAAACATCCTTTCAAAATTAATACTACACACTCTGTGACTCTCGGGAAAATGACTGTTCATCCCGAAAAAACCCAGATGAATTAAGTTAATTATACCATTTTACTAATAAAAACACAATTTTAAACGCAGTCAGACCCATACTATATTGAACCACCTGTTTTAATTATTATAAAAATAATGTATTAGCAGCAGAACTGTGATAAAATAAAGCAATAGTTAATTCAATACAAGGGAGTATTATAAGTGAACTCGGAAAAAAAGATAAAAATAGCGGGATATGCACTGATCATTATTTTAGTAGGCAGTATCTATATAATTTCGCCAAATTTTTATAACGATCTTTTTCGTGTGATACTCAGCGGCGATATGAAGGAAATAGCTGCTTATATAGATTCTTTTGGTAATTTGGCTATTTTTTTCGGCTTCATGCTGGTCTTGCTCATTAATATAGTAGGTCTGCCTTCTATTTTTGCCATTACAGCCAACGGGCTGCTTTTCGGACCGGCTATCGGCATCATAATCTCCTGGATTGCTGAAACAGTCGGTGTAATTCTTGGTTTTTTACTTATGCGTACTATTTTGCGCCCGTCTGCGGAAAAACTTATACATAAAAGCACCCGGCTGAGTAAAATAGATGATCTCAGCGGAAAAAATGGTTTTAAACTCATGCTCGTTCTGAGATCACTTCCTTATTTTCCTTCAGGAGTGCTGACTGCTTTTGGTGCCATCAGTAAAATATCATTAAAAGATTATTCATTATCCAGCTTGATTGGTAAACTTCCGGCTACTGCATTGGAAGTAATGATCGGACATGACATTTTTACATACAATCAGAACTTAAACAGACTCGCCATTGTAATAGCAATATCAGTAATTGTCTATGGAGGACTATGGTTTTTTAATAAAAAATACATAAATGGTAAAAAATAATACTTTTGTTCTTTTTCTCTTGATTTTCTCTTTATTTTTAGTATAATATAGCAAGACTTACCTAAATGTTAAGCTTACTAATATTGAGTTTTCTGATCAGCACTTTTTTACAGCATTAAATAACATTGCACTATCTCAGGGAGGGTTTTTTTTGATTAAAGTTATAGTAAACGGCGCATGCGGCAAGATGGGACGTGCCGTATTGAAAGCTGTGTCTGATGACAAAGAGCTTGAATTAGTCGGCGCATCTGATATAAAAGGCGGAATGGACGTCGGTGATCTTATCGGCAGCAAAAAAACGGGCATCATTGTAAATGAAAATCTGCAATCCGTTATCGATACTGCTTATCCTGATGTGATGGTGGATTTTACAAAACCGGATGCGGTATTTTCCAACGCTTGTCTGGCACTCAAAAATCATGTATCTCCTGTCATCGGTACTACCGGCTTATCTGACGAAGCAAAGGATAAATTAAATCAGCTTGCCCTGGCACAAAATACTCCGGCTTTTATAGCAGCCAATTTTGCAATAGGTGCTGTTTTAATGATGATGTTTGCGAAGGAAGCCGCAAAATATCTGCCCAATGTAGAAATCATCGAACTGCACCACGACCAAAAGCTTGACGCACCTTCCGGTACAGCAATAACCACGGCGGAAATTATCAGCGAAGTTCGCCGCCCCATGAAGCAGGGACATCCTGACGAAAAAGAAAAACTGCCGGGAGCACGCGGTGCCGAAATAAACGGCATTCCAATTCACAGCGTCAGATTGCCCGGTTATGTGGCACATCAGGAAGTTATTTTCGGTGGTCTCGGACAGACACTCACGATACGTCATGATTCTATAGATCGTACCTCGTTCATGCCTGGAGTGGTTCTCGCCTGTAAAAAGATTTCCGGTTTAAAAGGCCTTGTAAGAAATCTTGATAAAATAATGTGATAAGAAAGGTCGCGTTTTAATGAAAAAATATAATGTGGCTATTCTTGGTGCGACCGGTGCCGTCGGCCAGGAATTTCTCAATTTGATAGAAGAACGCAATTTCCCCTTTGCAAAACTCAGTCTATTGGCTTCAAAACGTTCTGCCGGCAAAAAAATAATTTTCATGGGCAAGGAATATACTGTCGAAGAAGCGACTAATGATTCCTTTGAAAATATTGATATAGCATTATTTGCCGGCGGAGCAGCCAGCAAAACTTTTGCACCCGCAGCTGTTCAGGCCGGTGCTGTTGTCATTGATAATTCGAGCGCATTTCGGATGGATCCCGAGGTTCCTTTGATCGTGCCCGAAGTAAATCCTGAATGCATTAAAAAACACAAAGGCATCATTGCTAATCCGAATTGTTCAACTATAATCATGGTAATGGCATTAAAACCGCTTTATGACAAAAGCAAGATCAAACGTATCGTAGTGTCCACATATCAGGCTGTTTCCGGCGGCGGCAAAGAGGCTATGGCTGAACTCCAGCAGCAGGCAGAAGATATAGCTGCCGGCCGCCCTGTAAAGGCAGAAATTCTGCCCGGTGCATCATTGCCAAAGCATTATCAGATTGCTTTCAACCTAATCCCCCAGATTGATATTTTCAAGGATAATCTTTACACAAAAGAGGAAATGAAAATGATCAACGAAACTCATAAAATATTAAAGGATGAAACGATCGGCATCACTGCAACAACTGTGCGCGTACCTGTATTCAGAAGTCATGCCGAATCTGTAAATATAGAGTTTGAAGACAACGTAAGTGTAGAAGAGGCAAAAAATCTTCTTTCTGCATTTCCTGGTGTTATCGTCCAAGACAATCCTGCTGAAATGGATTATCCCATGCCCCTGATGACCTCGGGTAAAAATGACGTATATGTCGGACGCATACGTCAGGATTATTCTATAAAACATGGTTTAAATTTATGGGTAGTTGGTGATCAGATAAGAAAAGGTGCTGCCCTTAACGCCCTGCAAATCGCTGAATATATGATATCACATGATATGAATTAAATAATTTAAAAAACTTTCTGTTGAGGTTTAATAACTCAATAGAAAGTTTTTTTATTGAACAACTTTTTAGTGTTTATCCAAAACGATAAATTTCTTTATATTTGCAAATCACTGAATTATCAAACCTATACGTACGTATACTTCCTATTTAGACGAATATCGCTGATCCGCCCGACGAATCAATGTTCCATAAATTTTTTTCAATTCATTAAAAGCATTTTCCACTTCAGCTGGTATATCTACGTGTATTATATAGTTTTTCCCCATTGGTCCATATCCGCTTTTATTATCTGTCAAGCGCGGTATTTCTCCCATTAAGAGAGTGATATAATTTTTCATTTTCCACATACCGGATATATCTTCGATAAATATCAATTCGCCATCCCGGACCGCAGCAGTTGCACTGTAAGCAGCAAAATTTATTACAGAAATTTCCGGCATATATTTTTTTAATACAGATTCCATACGATACTGCATCGCAGCATCCTGAGAAATTAAAATATTACTAAATTTTATATTTTGCCTTTTAAGAAGCTTCAGCAGATAGGAAATATTATTGCCGCAATTTGTCGATTCTGTTTCTAAAAAGTCAGGATTTAAATTATATTTTTCTTTCAAATATGCCGCAAAAATCTCCGCTTCCGATAAATTTGCTGTTATCACAGCGGGATACACTTCATGCATTTCTTTGCGCAGATATTCGGTTGTATGTCCCATGCCGCCAACGACAATATACTTTTCGGCAATTCCTTTTTTCATAGCGTCTGCCAATACATCACCGCCTGCTATAATACTGCCGCCAAACAAAACCATTATATCGGTCTTGTCTATTTTATATTTATTTTTAAGTTCATCAGCATTCAGAATCTTGATATCACGTTTTCCGCAGAATCTTCCCAAAATATTTATATATTCTGCAATTTTCTCTTCTATTGGATACTTTTTATAAGTTTTATCCATACTTTTCACCTCTGATAGCAGCATAAACCGTATCAGCCCGATTACACTGCACGGTCTGACACAGCAAACCATTCCGATATTTTAACAAAAGCAAATCAGCTCACGCTGATTTGCTTTTGTCCATATTGATTAAAATTATCCCGCCTTTTTGTTCGTAGCCGCTGTCCCAGAGCTGATCTAATGACAACCAATGAATACTTCCATATGTTATCACTTTCACCATAAAGGCATTATTAAATTCCTCATAGCCCGCCAGCCAAAACCAATGCCACACATAATCTCTCAAACGCGGGTCTCTATGTTTAAGGTTCAAATAGGGTACCGGCATTTTCTTATCCAGCTGATTTCGTACGGCATCCTTAAAATTTTGTAAAGGACAATTGCTGTAAATTCCATCTAAATGTATATCTTTTTTCTTTTTATCATAAAGATACGCATTGAATCCCTCAATAAATATTTCCAGCTTATTTATTCCATGCACTCGGGGAGCCAAATATGGTTTCATTATGTTGGAAAAATTTATATAGTCCTCTTTGGTTATCTTTTCCACCGCATAGGGATATAATTTTTTCTCTCTGAAAACCATTGCAAAATAAATGCAAAGATCACAAGCTGTCACTGCTCCGCAGCCTCCTATTTTCATCCAGTAATCAGTAAACCAATCTTGATTCCCACCAATAAAATTTTCTATTTTAAAAAGCTGTAATTCACTCATAATGCTTCTCCTGCAAATTATTATTATGATAATTGTTTTAGTAATAATTAATTCTCTATATTATACCATTTCAATTCAATTTTTCCACAATTATTCGAAATAATTTTATCAATCGACAGCCTTATTACGAATACATAAATAAAAGCCGGTCATGTGCTTATTCTCTCACATGGCCGGCTTCTGTTTATGCATTCTGCAAACATTAGCTGATTCTATATTATTTTACATAATCAGCTATTATTTCTACAGCTCTTTTTATACCGGTCCGCCCAGTATTAACTGTTATATCATAATCTTTAGGATCACCCCATCTTGCTCCCGTATAATAATTATAATACGAAGCCCTTTTGTCATCTTCCCGTTCCAATTCTTTCAATGTTTTATGATATACAGAAACACCCCTGTCCATACGAAAACCATCATCTGCCGCAATATAAAAGTGATAGGCCTGTCCAAAGTTTTTTAGAATAAAATTTGAACAGCGTCCGATAAATATTCCGTCCGATTTCTGCGCTAATGCTTCTATCGCTTTGGCTTGAGATGAAAATAGATAATTATCATCATCAACGGCCAAATCTCCAAACATTGTAGCATATGGTGATATATTTCCATACAGATTATCATAGGTCAAGTCCAATTCATTAAGTCCCACGCCTTTTTCCAAGTGAGCTGAAATATATGCTACCAATTTTCTGTCATACAATGGAATTTTCATCTTACCGGCCAGCTTTTCAGCTATTTCCCGACCGCCTGCTCCATACTGACGACCAATTGTAATGATCATTTTATTCCTGCTTTCTAAATTTTATACATGAAGCTTTCCAGATTTGAAAATTTTTCATGCAAAAGGATTTTCCGTAGGATACAGCATATTTTTAGGCTGATTAAAAGCAATGTCCTTGATATCAAGAAATTTAAAAATATCAAATAAAATCTTTCCATAATGTCCAAATGCCACTGCACCATGATGAGGATATTGCTTTTCTATTAAGACATGACGATAGAAACGGCCCATCTCAGGAATGGCAAAAATTCCGATCCCGCCAAAAGAACGGGTAGCTACAGGCAAAACTTCTCCTTGAGCAATATAAGCATGAATTTCACCGGCGGCATTGCTTTGCAGCCGATAAAAGGTAATTTTTCCAGCCGTGATATCTCCTTCCAGAGTACCGCGAGTGATATCCGGCGTTTCACCATTTTCCAACAGACGATTTTGAATAAGCTGATACTTTATAGCGCCTTTATCCAATTTGCACATAGGTGTATTTCCGCAGTGAAATCCCATAAATGTATCTTTAAGAGTATATCCGCCATACTTAGCTGCAATGTCTTCATCAAAAAGATCTTTCGGTACTGAGTTATTTATATCGAGCAAAGTAACCGCATCACCACTTACACAAGTACCTATATATTCACTGAGCGCGCCGTAAATATCGACTTCACATGCCACAGGGATACCTCGGGACACAAGGCGGCTGTTTACATAGCAAGGTTCAAAGCCAAATTGAGACGGGAATGCCGGCCAGCATTTGTTTGCAAACGCGATATACTTGCGTGAGCCTTTATGATTTTGTGCCCAGTCCAGCAGTGTGAGTTCGTATTGCGCCATTCTTTTCAAAAGATCGGGGTATGGATTAGCCTTTCCCATTTCTTTTTTCATGTCTTCAATAACTTCTTTAATACGAGCATCCCCAGCATGCTCTTTATAAGAAACAAGCAGATCCAGTTCTGAATTTTCTTCTATTTCTATTCCCAGATCATAAAGTGGTTTTATCGGTGCATTGCAGGCAAAAAAATCCTGAGGGCGCGGTCCAAAAGTAATTATTTTTAAATTGGCCACCCCTATCAAGGCTCTTGCTACAGGCTGAAATTCATTTATCATATCTGCCAGATTTTCTGCAGTCCCAACAGGATATTCCGGAATAAATGCTTTTATCTTCCTGAGTCCCAAATTATATGAACAATTCAGCATACCGCAGTATGCATCACCGCGTCCGTTTATCAGATCCTTGCCGGTTTCTTCCGCAGCAGCTATATACATTACCGGGCCGTCAAATTTCTGAGCGATCAATGTCTCCGGTGTTTCAGGTCCGAAATTCCCCAGAAAGACTACCAGGGCATTACATCCTGCATCATTCACTTCATTTACGGCCTTTAGCATATCATTTTCATTTTCTACTACAGTTTTTGCTTCATAAATGGAACCATATTTTTTCGTATAGGACTGTACAACAGCTTTACGGCGATTTTCTGAAAGTGAAATAATAAAACAATCTCTGCTGACTGAAATAATACCACATTTTACTTCTGGAATATTTGTCATCATTTCTATACTCTCCTTTTTAATCAACAATCTTTTATGTGCTTGTGCACATTTTTTTATGAATCAAGAATAACACTTTATAATCAGTTTTGTCAATATAGATTTTTACAAAAATTTGTAATACTTATATAAATAAATCTTCATCAATTATTAGCGCTATAATAATGTTTTTATCAATATGAATTTTTATTTAAAAAGAATATTTTTTTATTAATACAATAACTTATGGAAAAAATCTGAAAAATATCAAAAATGCTTATTGACAAATAAATTTTCAAACGATATACTTAACGCATAAATTGTGCTTAAGCACATATTTTATTTTGCAAATTGCTGATTAGGTGGAAATATCAGAAATATTATTTATCCGATGACTAACCCGCTCTAATACTCACGCTTGTGCAAGCGGTGAGTAAAGAGCGGCTAACTCCCTGGATAATTTCGACTACTATTTCAGGCGGCATCAAAACGCCCTCTGAATTAAGTCTCCATTTATATGATAAAATTACCTTATTTGACAAAAATTCTGCTGTTAAAAACATTGTTTTTGTCTTTTTTGAGCTTGATCAGTCATTAGCTGAATAATGGAGAGAAGAAAGGCGGTTTAATGATGAATTATTTATTAGGGTTAGATATCGGCACATCAGCTACTAAAACAGTACTTTTTGACGAGTATATGAAAACTGTGGCTGCTGCGTCAGAAGACTACCCTCTGCACCAACCCCAAAACGGATGGGCCGAGCAAAATCCTGCCGATTGGTATAATGCATCCTTGCATACAATTCAGCTCGTTCTGGCAAAATCAGGAATTGCTCCAGATTCCATTAAAGGCATTGGCTTATCCGGACAGATGCATGGATTAGTCATGCTTGATAAGAACAACGCTGTTATACGTCCATCTATAATATGGTGCGACCAGCGCACCGCAAAGGAATGCGAAGAAATAACAAAAAAAATCGGTGCACAGCGTTTGATTGAGATCACCGCAAATCCTGCACTTACGGGATTTACTGCATCCAAAATCTTATGGGTCCGCCGTCATGAACCGGAAAATTATGCCAAATGCGCTCATATTTTATTGCCCAAGGATTATGTACGTTTTTGCATGACCGGAGAATATGCAACAGAAGTTTCTGATGCCAGCGGTATGCAGCTTTTAGACGTACCGAACCGTTGCTGGTCAGATGAAATTCTGGAAAAGCTGTCTATAGATAAAAAGTTTCTTGCCAAAGTATATGAATCACCGGATGTTACCGGTCACATAAGCGAATCATTTGCCAAAGCTTCGGGACTTTCCCCTAAAACTGTCGTAGTAGGCGGTGCCGGTGACAACGCAGCTGCCGCGATCGGCACAGGAATAACAAAAAATGGACGTGCTTTTACTACAATCGGCACAAGCGGTGTAGTATTTGCACATACAGATAATTTAAAAATTGATCCGAAAGGACGGGTCCACACATTTTGCTGTGCTGTGCCCGGATGCTGGCATGTCATGGGTGTAACACTCGCTGCCGGCTTGTCATTAAAATGGTTCCGCGACAATATCGCAAATGATTATAAAGAGCTTGCCGACAAACAAAATAAAGATCCATATGTATTGATGAACGAAGCAGCTGCCAAAATTCCCTGCGGCAGTGACAGACTCATCTATCTGCCTTATCTGATGGGAGAACGGACACCGCATTTGGATCCGGAATGTCGTGGTGTATTTTTTGGTTTATCGGCTATCCACTCAAAAGCCAATATGATACGCTCAGTCATGGAAGGTGTATCTTATTCGCTGAGTGATTGTTATGATATATTAAAAGATATGGGTGTCAATGTAAACGAAATGATGGCATGCGGAGGAGGAGGAAAGAGCCCTGTATGGCGTCAAATGCTCGCCGATATGTTCAACTGTGAAGTTAAAACACTTACCGCTGAAGAAGGACCGGCTTTCGGTGTGGCAATATTAGCCGGTGTCGGTGCCGGACTATTTAAAGACGTGGTGTCGGCTTGCGATGAATTCATACAGATCGGCTCGAGCTGTACTCCCGTACCGGCAGAAAGAGATTATTACGAAAAAGGACACCTGCTTTATAAGAAACTATATAAACAGCTTAAAGACTGTTATCATGATCTGTCCGCCTTATAAATAAAATTTTTCCGCACAATCATACCCGCAAAAACATAATTTATCAAGTGTATATTTTTTGAGGAGAGCATAAAATGGAAAATATCGGAAAAGAAATTGTATTTCAGTCTGTTCCCGAGACTCGTGTAAAATTTGTCAGAATTTTTGTTTTCGTTGCTGCCGGCATGGCAGGGCTTCTTTTTGGCCTGGATCAGGGTGTTATTTCCGGTGCCTTGCCCTTTATCGCCAAAGAGTGGCAGCTTGACAGCCATTTGCAGGAATGGGTGGTAAGTTCCATGATGGTAGGCGCTGCTGCAGGTGCCGTTATAGCTTCAAAACTGTCAGCCGGGATAGGCCGAAAACGTGCCCTGATGATAGGTGCCGCTTTGTTTATCATCGGCTGCATCAGCTCAGGATCTGCTGCCAGCGTAACTATTCTTATAGGCGCCAGACTTATTTTGGGATTATCTGTGGGCATTGCTTCGTATACTGCGCCTTTATACCTGGCCGAAATGTCTGATAAAGATGCCCGGGGAAGTATCATTTCCGGATATCAGCTAATGGTTACCGTAGGAATCCTGGCGGCTTTTTTATCTGATACTTATTTTAGTTATACAGGAGATTGGCGTTCCATGCTCATGATTATTTCCATCCCTGCGGCAGCACTGATCTTATGTGTTATCGCTCTGCCGGAAAGTCCCCGCTGGCTGGCTTCCAAAGGACGTTTTCAAGATTCGGCAAGGGTTTTAAGTTCCATGCACACAGACCCCGCAATCGCGCGATCAGAATTAAACGATATCAGAGAAAACTTGAAACTCAAGCAGGCCGGCTGGGAGCTTTTTAAGGCGAATAAAAATGTGCGCCGTGTAGTATTTCTGGGTGTTCTTCTTCAGTTTATGCAGCAGCTCACGGGCTTCAACATAATCATGTATTATTCTCCTAAAATATTAAGCATAGCCGGTTTTTCTTCCACAGAGGATCAAATGATAGGTACTGTGATAAACGGACTTGTATTTGTTCTGGCGACACTTATTGCCGTCGGAACCGTAGATAAATCCGGACGCAAGCCGGCTTTAAAAAGATGCTTTGCCATCATGGCTGTATCTTTGTTTATATTAGGAATATGTTTCTTTACTCTCGAAAACGGTACTACTCTTCCTTTTATTCCATATCTTTCCGCCGGTATGACAATATTGGCCATTATTGGTTTTGGCTTTGGTGCAGGACCCGTAGTTTGGATATTGTGTTCGGAAATCCAGCCATTGAAAAGCCGCGATTTCGGCATTGCCTGCTCAACTATGACAAATTGGCTTTCATGCACTTTAATAGGTGCCACCTTCCTGACTTTGCTTGATACTTTGGGATCTACAATGACTTTTTGGCTATATGCCGCATTAAATGCGCTGTTTGTTTATCTTACAATACGCTATGTACCAGAAACAAAAGGAGTATCTTTAGAAAAAATTGAACAAAATTTAATGGAAGGCAAAACATTAAAAGATATTGGCTGCTAAATCCCCAACTAAACAATAGCTAATTTAATTCCCTTGATGATATAATATTCATAAACTAAATTCTCGTTCAGCTTAAGTATAAACCAATTATGTTAATATTCTTTTTGCTGAATCAGATTTCATTAAACTATCTTTCTATATTATAGCATTGCAGGGGGCCTTTCGATGGTTACAATCAAACAAATCGCAGATTTGTGCGGAGTTTCACGGGGTACTGTGGACAGAGTCATTAATGAGCGGGGAAATGTAAAGACAGAAACACGTGATTTGGTCTTGAATGTTATAAAAAAGCTGGAATACAGACCGAATCCTGCCGGTAAAGCATTGTCGGCGCGCAAGAACAATCCGGTCGTGGGCATTTTAATTCCCGCTGAGGGAAATCCTTTTTTTGACGATGTTATCCGTGGTATTAAAACAGCTGCCGAAAAATACGAGATTTACGGTTTGAATATTCTGTTTCATACTACACGCGGCTATAATATAAGGGCACAGCTGCAGATTCTGGATGAACTGAAAAATAAAATAAACGCCCTGATAATCAGCCCCATTAATGATCCATTAATAATAAACAAAATAAATGAATTTGTTGATGAGGGAATTTTTGTAGTAACCCTGAATAACGACGCTGATGAATCTCATCGCCACTGTTATGTTGGCAGCAATTATGTAAATGGCGGTGAAACTGCGGGAGCATTGTTGCAGATGATAGCCCCGCCCAAAGCCAATATAGGCATAATCATGGGGTCCTCCAAAATATTGGGACACAGACAGCGCTTAAAAGGTTTTGAATACAGTATCAATAAAAATAATGATTTTAGAATAATTGATATTCAGGAAAATGATGATGATGATATTTGCTCATACGATAAGACAAGAGAAATGATTATACGCTATCCCGAGATAAATGCTTTATTTATAGTAGCAGCGGGCGTATACGGCGCATGCAGGGCAGTACTTTCTCTTAACAGACAGGATAATCTGACTATTCTGGCCTTTGATACAGTTCCTACCACTATAGAAATGATGAAAAATCATGTCATAAAAGCTGTAATTTATCAGCATCCATATCGACAGGGACAACGCGCCATGCAGATTATTTTCGAATATCTGGTAAATGGAATTGATCCTGATAAAACTAAACATATTATGAAAAATGAAATAAAAATTTTGGAAAATTTATGAGGTGTGACAATGAAAAATATATCGGATAATTCTTTCAAAGAATATGGCAGGATACTCCAAATAGACAGCTCTGCCTTCATAAAAACAATGACGGCAAAAGCAGCTGTAAAACAAGATGTGGTATATGAAGCGTCCGATAAAGAATTGGAAAATCTGCCTTTATTCGGACAGATGCAGCACGAAATCTTTGGCGGACTCGACATTGAATTCGGTTTCTGCAGCGGCTGTAATACAAAATTAAATGCGGTAGAGTACCATCGCACTTCGGAAATTGATATAGCTGCCACCGATCTCATTTTAATGCTAGGGCACCAGCAGGATATTGACTACAGCACCAATACCTATGAAACTGATAATATAGAACTTTTCTTTGTGCCGCAGGGAACTGCGGTAGAATTATATGCCACGACTCTCCATTATGCGCCATGCCGTCAAAACGACGAAGAATTCCGCTGCGGCGTAATATTGCCCAAGGGAACCAACATGCCTCTGCCGGCAAAACGATCTTCCGCCGACGGTGAAAACAGATTACTGTTCGCAGTAAATAAATGGCTGATTGGCCATACAGAAAGCAATATAGATAAAGACGGCGGATTTATCGGTCTTATCGGCCAAAATACCCACTGCTGATTTCCGGTGGCATGCCGGTGAACAGCCGATTAAGGCAAGGTTTGTATATGTTGAAAAAGATAGAAAAAGCAGCTATAGTCATTTTGACAACAGCTGCTTTTTTTATCTTTTAATAAAATTCAATAGCCTAAAATAATAAAGAAAAACTTAATACATCATATATAGCTTTTCAGCAATTCCTCTATTACTGCCGTATCAGTCTGCCTATCCACAAGAGGTCCTCCATTCGCCAGTATTTTATTTTTACTATGATATACCGGTTTTTCCTGTTCATAGATTATTCCTATGGGAATTCTATCACCAAATTCCATTGCCATGGACATTGCGGCAATTTTATTATTTGTTTCGTATTCTTCCGGCAATTCATAAACTCTTTTATTATACCAGCCGAAAGTATTCAATTTATTGAAGCTGACGCATGGCTGCAAAATATCCACTAAAGCATATCCTTTATAATTTATTGCTTTTTTCATTATTTTAATGAGATGTTCTTTTTTCCCCGAAAAAGCTCTGGCAACAAATCCAGCTCCTGCCGCAATAGCGAGCAGTACCGGATTTAATGGTTCATTGAAATTACCGTCAACCTGGACCCCTGTCACAAGACCTGTCATAGAGGTAGGCGAAGCCTGCCCTTTTGTCAGTCCATAAATTTGGTTATCGTGGACAAAATGAGTAATGTCCACATTACGCCGGATGTTATGCAGAAAATGATTGCCGCCCTCGCCATATGAGTCACCATCACCGGTATTGACAATGACTGTCAAGTTTTCGTTGGCGATTTTAGCCGCAACAGCGGCCGGCAGCGATCTGCCATGCAGCCCGCAGAAAGCATTTGTATTTATATATTGAGGGGTCTTGGCTGCCTGTCCTATGCCGGCTGCCACAAGAACCGTTGAAGGATCTTTATCCAATTCTTCCAATGCCGTTTTCAAACAGTCTATAATCGGAAAATTTCCGCAGCCCGGGCACCATGCTGTTTCATAAGTGCAAAATTTCTCAGTCATTTTTTATCTCTCCTTTTCTTATCCGCAGAGCTATCTCTTCTCCCGACAGTTGCCTGCCGTCATATTTAAGCACACTGCCGTCAAACACTATATTCGTCTCTTCACATATCAATTTGGCTAACTGTCCCGTAGCATTCTGCTCAATATTTATAATATATTCAGCCGTTTCTGCCTTTTCCTGCAAAACTTTCTTCGGCAAAGGATATATATCACCGAACACCAAGGCTGCGTATTTTAGATTACCATCTTTATTCAACAATTCCACCGCTTCTTTTATTGGCCCCCATAACGATCCCCAGCCCAGCAGCAGCACATTGAATTTTTTTTCTCCTATAAAGTCTGGTTCTGCCAATTCCTTACTCAGGTTTATGAGTTTTTTCATACGTTTATCGACCATTTTTGTCCTGACCTCAGCAGATTCGGTTATATGGCCTTTTTCATCATGCTCGTCGCTGTCTGCTATAACCACAGCCTGTCCGCTTTTTCCCGGTATCAACCGCGGTGATACACCGCTTTCAGAATATCTGTAGCGCAGATATTCTTCTCCCGTATATGATGAACTTGGTCTGGCCGGTTTTATCCGTTTCGGATCAAAAAGCTCAACGGTAGACAGCGAATCACCTAAATATTGATCGCTGAGCACTATTACCGGAATCTGATATCTTTCCGCAATATCAACAGCTCTCATTGTCTGATAAAATGCATCCTGCGCACTGCGCAGAGCGATGACCATACGGGGAAATTCGCCTTGTGATGCCGATCTTACAAAATCGAGATCGCTTTGTTCCGTTCTTGTGGGAAGGCCCGTGGCAGGTCCCGGCCTCTGTACATCAATGACAACTAAAGGTATTTCTGCTATACCGGAAAATCCCAAGGCTTCGACCATTAAAGAAAAACCTCCGCCGGACGTTCCTGTCATTGCACACACACCCGCATAGGATGCTCCTATTGCCATATTCACGGCGGCTATTTCATCTTCTGCCTGTTCCACTACTATTTGTGCTTTGTTGCTTTTAGCCGCCAGGGATTCCATTATTCCTGTTGACGGTGACATCGGATATGCCGAATAAAACTTTACACCGGCTGCGGCAGCTCCCAGCGCCACGGCATCTGTGCCTGAAATAAGCATATTGTCTGCATATTTTCCGTCTATATGTCTGAATCGATTTTCAACCGCGTCATATCCCGCTTTCACTGCCTCGATATTCATAGCAAAATAATCCGGTTTTACGGAAGTTTTCAATATTTTTTCAACATGCTGAAGTGATTCTCCAAACAACTTGAGCACCGCTCCCACCGATATGCTTCCGGCTACACGCGGGTTGCCTATTTTTTTAGCGATATCATTCATATTTATTTTAAGCATACGTTCATCTTCTGCCGTCAATTTAGTATCGCAGAGAATAAAACCTTTTTCTTTTAAGCTGTTTTTATGAAGCTTCACTGTATCATTATCAAGAGCTATTATCCCATCCAAAATTTCGCTGTGTGAATATACAGGCTGCGCACCAAAGCGCATCAAGGAAAAGTTATGCCCGCCGCGGACACGTGACATAAAATCTTTGATACTAAAAACATTATACCCTGACGCTTTGAATAATTTTTCCAGAATTGCCGCAGTCGTATCAATCCCCTGCCCGGCTGCACCGCCTATCAATAAATTATACATTCCCATTCTCCTCTTTCCTTGATAATATTTTATTTACTTTATTCCTAAAATTATAAAGATTTAACAAAAAACCTTCTAAATAATAAGATTTCTCTGCAGCGAATAATTTTCCTTCTATAAAATTAATTTCTCCGCCAAATAAGCTATATATAATCACAAATCTAAAATAAACACCGATAAAACAATATATATATTCCTTTACCGGTGTTTATTGATTCAATATTCCTTTATGAAAGTTTAACGGCTTATTTTACACCTATCACATCATACCCAGCATTTGTGACCGCATTTTTCAAAACATCCGCAGTTACATTTTCACCTGCCGAAACCACGGCATTTTTATTTTCCAGGCTTACCTTCACGGAATCGACACCATCCACCTGCTGCAAAGCTTTTTCCACTCTGCCTGTGCAGTGCCCGCAGCTCATACCTTCAATCATAATCGTTGTTGTTTTCATATTATTTTCCTCTTTTCCTTTATAAACATCTATATTTGAATTTGGTACCGATTCATCTTCATTGACAGAGTCGCCAAGCCGCAGTCTTTTCAGCCGCAAAGCGTTGCTGACAACACATACACTGCTGAGACTCATCGCCGCCGCGGCAAACATCGGATTGAGGCGTATGCCCCAAGTCAAGTAAAGAGCACCGGCAGCCAAAGGAATACCAATAACATTGTAAAAGAATGCCCAGAATAAATTTTCTTTTATATTGCGTATTACAGCCTTGCTGAGCCTGATTGCCTTTGCTGCATCGAGAAGATCGCTTTTCATTAAAACAATATCCGCACTGTCTATAGCCACGTCGGTCCCTGCGCCGATAGCGATACCGACGTCAGCAGCGGCCAACGCAGGAGCATCGTTCACTCCATCGCCGACCATGGCCACCACATGCCCTTCTTGTTTTAATGCACTTACCTGCGCTTCTTTTTGATCAGGCAGTACTCCGGCTATGACATGTTCTATCCCCGCCTGTTTACTGATGGCTTTCGCTGCGGCCTCACTGTCCCCCGTCAGCATTATCACATTTATTCCATATGATTTCAGCTTTTCTACAGCTTTTCTGCTTGTTGCTTTTATCGTATCAGCCACTGCTATTATACCCAAAACATTTTTCTCATCCGCAAATATCAACGGTGTTTTGCCCTGACCGGCAAAAGTCTGTACAAGATCATAAAATCGGCCCTTGAAGTCGATCTGTTTTTCCTTCATCAGTTTTTCATTGCCTGCATAATATTTATGTCCGTTTAAAATACCTTCTGTCCCGCGGCCAAAATATGCGGCAGATTCGGACACCGGCAGCAAGGCAATATCTTCCTGTATGCATTTATTGACTACTGCTTCTGCCAGTGGATGCTCGCTGCCTTTTTCTATGGAACCGGCAATTATCAGCAGTTCTTTTTCAGCTATGCCCTCAGCACATATTATATCTGTTACTTTTGGTTTTCCCTGTGTTATCGTACCGGTCTTGTCAAGGACCATTGTATCTATCTGATGCGCAGTCTGCAACGCTTCTCCCGATTTTATCAAGACACCGTGCTGTGCGCCTCTGCCAGTACCGGTCATAATAGCTACCGGAGTGGCAAGTCCGAGTGCACAGGGACAGGAAATGACTAAAACAGCAATCGCCGTCGAAACGGCAAACTCTGCACCTGCCCCCATACTAAGCCAAAAAACAGCGGTAACTATCGCTAAACCTATGACGACTGGAACAAAAACGCCCGCTATTTTATCAGCCAATTTGGCAATCGGCGCCTTGCTTGATGAAGCTTCCTCCACTAACTTTATAATCTGAGCAATTGTAGTATCTTCGCCTACCCTCACCGCCTTGGCTTTTATTAAACCAGTTTTATTTATCGACGCCGAAATCAGCTTGTCACCTTTTTCTTTTGCCGCAGGCATACTTTCTCCTGTTATTGCTGATTCATCAAAGAAAGATTTTCCTTCAAGAACTATGCCGTCCACTGCCGCTGCCTCTCCCGGTTTCACAATGTAGATATCACCGGCGGCTACCTGTTCTGCATCAATAACTTCTTCTCTGTCATTTCTTATAACGGTCACCGTTTTCGGTGTAAGCTGCATCAGCTTGGTAATTGCCTCACTGGTTTTTCCTTTTGATCTGGCCTCAAGAAACTTCCCCACCGTTATCAAAGTCAGAATCATTCCTGCCGATTCAAAATAAAGATTCAGTCTATACTGTTCAACAACTGCCATATCAGCATGACCCAGCCCATAACCAATGCGATAAATAGCAAATATCCCATACACAGCGGCTGCACCAGCGCCTATGGCAATCAAACTGTCCATATTGGGACTGCCTTTAAAGAGCGTCTTAAAACCATTTTCGAAATAATTCCGGTTGACGAACATTATTGGGAGCAACAGTATAAGCTGCGTAAATGCGAAAGCGACTGCATTTGCATCACCGGTAAAATAATTGTCCATAAAAACAGGCATTTCCCATGAAAGAGCTTCATAAAGCATATGCCCCATTGCGATATACAGCAGGGGGAGTAAAAAAACAATCGAAACTATGAGTCGCTTCTTCATGGCAGCTATCCCCGTATTTTGAGACGGCAGCTGTTTTTTTTCTGCTTTTCCATATACAGAAGCACCATAGCCGGCATTTTCAACAGCATTCACTATTTCTGCTGTCTTCGTAATCTTATTGTCAAAATCTACCTGCATGCTGTTAGTGAGCAAGTTGACACTGACCGACGATACACCTGACACCTTTGCCACGCTTTTTTCCACATGCGATGAACATGCAGAACAAGTCATTCCTGTTACCGCAAACTTCTCCTTCACTTTTCCCACCTACTTCATTTGTTTTTTCAAAAGCTCGCAAAGCTCATTGATGGCCTCATCATTGCCTTTTCTTATATCTTCCGCCACACATGTCTTTATATGCCGCGCCAGCAGTTCTTTATTAAAACTGTTCAATGCTGATTGAACGGCTGAAACCTGTATCAGGATATCTACACAATAACGGTCTTCATCGACCATTGCTTTGAGCCCTCTGACCTGACCCTCGATTTTATTAAGCCTGGTCATTAAGTTCTTTTTTTCCTCCATATCTCTTCTTTTATATTTTATACCATCGTTATTCTTATTATTGCATTGACATACCATATTATCGCCTCCTTATACCCCCATGGGGTATATTAAAACTATACGACTTTATTTATTAGTTGTCAAGTATGAGATAATAATCAGCTGATAAATTAAAAATACTTATATATCAGCGACCAAGGAATATTATTGTAAAAAAATGCCGGTCATCTTTCGAATGACCGGCATTTTGCAGAATATCCTGCTGAGCAATATTTTTTCAGTAATATTTATTTAAAAACCTGAGAAATTATATCTTTATTATTTATGTTTGATAAATATTCCTTCGTTAAGTTCAGAAAAGGCTTCCGCCAGTTCTTCTTTTGTATTCATTACGATAGGACCGCCCCATGCTACCGATTCATTCAACGCTTTTGCCGAAAAAAAGATAAATCTCACATCATTTTCCGCCGGAGCAGTTATATTCACGTAATCACCATCTTTAAACAACACTGCTGTCTTTTCAGCAATGTGCTCTCCTGCCGCAAATATATCACCTAAGATAGTAAAGACAAATACATTTTCATCCTGCTTTGTAGGCAGCTTTATTACTTCATTTTTAGGCAAAATTATGTCATATATACTAGCCGGTATATATTTTGGCAGAACACCCTTTTTCCCGCCAAAACTTCCTGACAGCACTGCAATCTCTGCCGATCCGGCTTTTGTCCTGGTTATCATATCTTTAGTGATACTCATATAAGCCGGTTCCGTCATCTTATTTTTCTGCGGCAGATTCAGCCAAAGCTGAAATCCCAGCATTCGATCACTCTCCCGCGGCATTTCCTGGTGCAGTATGCCGCTTCCGGCTGTCATCCACTGGCACTCGCCTTCACGAATAACACCCGTATTGCCAAGACTGTCCTCGTGATCAATTTTCCCTTTTATTAAATAGGTTATTGTTTCGATTCCTCTATGCGGATGCATCGGAAATCCTGCTGTATAATCCTCCGGCTTTACAGAGTCAAATGAGTCCAGCATCAAAAAAGGATCAAAATCTCTTATTGTATTATTTCCTAATACACGTACCAGTCTTACCCCGGCCCCATCAACAGCCTTTTCGCCGACAACCTTCTGCTTAATCTGTCTTTCCTTCATAACAATCCGCCCTCCTTGATATTTCATCCATCATCAGAAAATTAATATAAATACATTATAACAGACTATGAATAAAAAAGTACTTGGCTTGAAGATTATTTACAGCCTATTCTCACAAAATCATATGGATTGAAAAATATCCTTTATGCCGTGCTTTTTATTAATCTCTCATACTATACTTGACAAAAATAATTTCATATGTGAATATATATTATCTTATTATGAATATCATTGCATTGAGGTGGAAGTTATGGCAGAAAATATTGCAATGCCCGTCGGCATCATTATAGATTGTTCCGTGATTTTTGCAGCAACAATTGTCGGCAGTCTGATGAAAGGAAAATACCAAAAAGGAAAATTTCAATTTCTTATAAACTTTTCAGGACTGTCTGCTATCTGCATAGGAATTATTTCTTTGATCAAGCAGGAAAACATATCTGTGGTATTATTTTCACTAGGATTAGGCCTCATCGTAGGAGAAAAGTTTCAAATATATGAAATCATAAAGAAAATAGCCCGGCAAATATTTTTTTTATTGCATTTAGAAAAAGAAACATTAAGCGAAGAATATGTTTCCTTATACTTGTTAGTCCTTATGATATTCTGCGCCAGTGGCACCAATATTTTTGGCGCGATCACAGAAGGTTTAAATGGAGACGCTACCATACTTATTGCTAAAAGTGTTATGGATATTTTTGGTGCCTTTACTTTTGCGACTGTATTAGGTTTTCCAATGCTGCTCATTATTATCCCTCAAGTCATCATTTTGGGAGCATTATTTTTTTTATCAACATTTATGGCACCACATATAACCGCTACAGCCATTGAAAATTTTATCTCTGTAGGAGGCATTATTACGCTTGTAATAGGACTGGATATATTACATTTCAAATCTGTCAATGCGATCAATTTACTGCCTGCGCTGATTATTGTTTTTTTTGTTGATAGTATAGCACGAATGTTTCTTCTTTAATTGACAAAGCCGCCTGACTCAAATTACTATGCATTATATGTCTCTAGCAAGCTAAAAATGCATTGGCAGTGTAGACAGATTTGACTTTATTGGTGTATGATGATATGATTAAGTAACACTAAAAGTAATCTTATTATAAGTTTAGGATACATGAGAGCCCTTTTTTGTCGGGGGTTCTTTTTTTGTGCTATAAAATAGTACCATATTTAATGTGCATATTCTTATTGAGCTACTATATCAACATAAATTTACGGGTGAAATAAAATGGAAACTAACTTGCAGCATACTTTTATGGCTTCTGCCGTAAAAATATTAACTAAATATGAATTTAATGACGTGATAAACAATATTCTTGAGGCACAAGAATATTACAGCAAGAAAAATTATCAAGAGACCATCAGCAATTCATTATTGGCGCTTGATAATACAATGAAATATATTTGTATAAGTAAAAAATGGATTGTCAGTTTAAATTCGGGGACTAAACTTATCAATATAATTTGCAACAGCAAATTGATTCCCGGATATATGCAAACTCAATATACGTCTTTATCTAATATCTTAAAAATTAATATTTCTTCACTGAAAAAAAGCAAACCATTAAAACCTTCAAGCGATATTCCCGAATATTTTGCTGTTTTTGCACTGCAGTCAACAATAGCAAGCATAATTTTTTTAATGAATGCTTTTGAAGACAGCAATAAATATTAATGTACGATAATTAATATTATCAGCCATTAATCAGGAGGAGAATAAATAATATAAAATTTTTACAGCCAGGGAATATATTCTCTGGCTGTTTTTCATAAAAACAAATATTTGATTATTTATAACTCACGACTTCTATATCATTGCTTTTCAGTAAATATTCCAACTCTTCTATTTCAGCTCCAACCGGTGTGGAATATTTTTCTGGAGACATGCCAAGTGCCCGCATTTTTTCGTAGCCTAATATATGATAGGGAAGCAGTTCAACTTTATTCAGAGAATTCTCCCGCAGAAAATCAATCATTGCTGCGAAATTCTGCTTATCTGTATTTATGTTTTTTATCAAGGGAACTCTTATTACTATATTGTCATTAATTTGTGCGGCAGCCGCTATATTATGAAGAATTTCTTCATTTCCTATGCCGGTATATTTTTTGTGCCGAATACTATTCATCATCTTTATGTCGAAAAAAATCATATCCATTGCCGCAATAATATCTTTACAGGCTTCTGCATCAAAATATCCGCAGCTTTCCGCGGCGGTAGAAATTCCCAACTGCCCGCATCTTTTAATCAATGCACGTAAATATGCCGTATGAAGGAACGGTTCGCCACCTGAAAACGTAACACCGCCGCCTGATTCATCAAAAAAGATCATATCCTTTTTTAATTGATCCATTACTTCATCGGCAGAAAAATACGTTCCCATCATCTGGCGGGCATTGACCGGACAGACCTGCAGACAATGTCCGCAGGTCTTACATTTTTCATTATGAAAAAATATCCGTCCCGCACTGTCCGTATTATTAGCCAAAGACGGGCATACCGTAATACATTTTCCGCAGCTGATACATTTATGTGCGAAAAACATTACCTGCGGAACATCTCTCCATGATTCGGGATTGGCACACCAACGACAGCGCAGTCTGCATCCCTTGAGAAAAATAGTGGTGCGTATGCCCTCTCCGTCATTGACAGACAGCCGCTGCATTTGGAATATATAATCACATTGTTTCATAAGTAGTTCTTTCAATTATTGCGTTCTGAGCTTTTCTTGATAAATTAACAAACTGTGTACTGTATCCGGCAACTCTCACTAAAAGATCACGGTAGTCCTTAGGATTTTCCTGTGCTTTATAAAGAATGTCAGGAGATATTACATTGAACTGTATATGGAATGCTCCCAAGGCAAAATAACCTTTAATCAGTGCAGCCAGATTATTGAGCCCTCTGTCTGTTTTTATCAAATCAGGAGAAAGTTTTACATTCACAAGCGTCCCTCCCTGATGAATATCATGATTTATTTTTGCAGCTGACCGCATAGCTGCTGTGGGACTCGTTATATCTGTTCCGGCATGTGGAGACACGCCTTCTGTCAACGGTGCGCCCGCCTTGCGCCCATCCGGTGTTGCCCCTATGACGGAGCCTGCCGGTATATAATTGGATATGCCCATAAAAGCCGAATTAAATGGCGCATCGAAGATATCCTTGTATTTATGAATTTCCGTATGATAAAAATCAGATATTTCCGTGGCAATGGTGTCCACATAATTATCATCATTGCCGTATTTAGGCGCAGAAAACACAGCCGCATGCAGTTTTTCGAAACCCTGCCAATCAGCACGCAAAGCTTCGTCAAAATCCTGCAAGGTAAATAATTTTTTTTCAAAAACAAGTTGTTTTATTGCCGCCAGAGAATTAGCCGTATCGGCCAGGCCTATACCTGTAAGTACAGGCCCCAGACAATATTTGGCACCGCCCTGACTCAAATCACGGCCTTTTTCCATACATCCGTCCACCAGAAGAGACATGTAGGGACGCGGCACAATTTCCCTATGCACCTCCTGACAGATCAGTGAACCTGTCACCGCTGCTTTTATCAGGTTCGCAATTTGTTTAAAAAACAGGTTTTTAAACTCTTCATAAGTGTTTATATCGTTTATCGAAGTTTTCATTCCCATGATACTGTGTGTCATATTGCTGTATCCGTCATTTACCGCATATTCCATAGCAGCTGCCAAGTTTATATTCACTGCCGACGTCCACTCGCCTATCTTGCGAAAATGAGGTACAACGCAGCCGCAATTATTCCAGTCTCTCGCATCTTCCGGTGAAAGGCCCGCGGCCACAAGCATCTGTGAACCGGCCCGATCGTTGTGGATAGCAGGAAAACCCGTTCCCAGTCTTACCAGTTTGCACACTTCACGCAGAAATTCCGGCGGACAATTTGGATGAATACGTACACTGAGCCCCGGTTGATGTGTTTTGATATTGCTTGTTGCTTCAAGACAGAGATAAGATATATCATTTGTCGCGTCGCTGCCGTCGCGTTTTCTTCCTCCTACAGTAAGATTTTGGAAAGAATTATAACCTGCAAAAAATTGTGCCGTATTACTTGATATTGCCCATACCCATTCGGACAGCTTAATCCAGAGAGCTTCTATCCTTTCCAACGCTTCCTGCCGGGTAATGGCACCCTTGGCTATATCCTCCTTATAGTAAGGATACATATACTGATCAAATCGCCCTAAATTCAGCGCCAGAGAATTTTCTGATAAAATTGATCCCAATTGCGTAAACCAAACACACTGAATTGCCTCCTTGAAATTCTTTGGCGGCATTTCAGGTATATTTTTACATATAGCTGCAATTTCCATAAGTTCAGCCTGTCTGGCGGGATCAGCCTTTTCTGCCAATCTGGCAGCTTCCTGCGCATATCGTTTGGATAAAGTTATTATTCCTTCACAAACTATTATTTCAGACTGATAAAATGCTTTTTTATTTATATCTTCAGCCGTTACGCTGCTCAATGCATCAAGCTTCTGCTGCGCCTCTTTTTTCAGACCGCCAAAACCTTTTTTAAATATAAGATCCTGATAATCGGCTGTTATTTCGCCTACAGCGCTTCTCCACTTGGAATCATTGTCAACGATTCCAGTATCAACCAGCAATTTTGCCGTTTTTTTGTCAAGCCTGGCCAAAAATGTTTCTTCAAGTGACTTTCCCTTCCAATAAGGAAATACTTTTTCACTCAATATTGTTTTAGTATCATGATTTATTTCATACTGATCCTGAGGGCGATCAGAAAAATGATCCATTTCTTTTTCCACCCAGCTCCACGAATATTCAGGACAGATGATGCCGCTGCGGCGAAATTCACCGATGCTGCCTATGATCAATTCATCTTCAAATATGGGTGTATCTATTTCCTCACATACTGCACGGAAGGCCTTTGCCCTTCTTAATATAAGCTGTTCTCCTTCTGTGTTTTTATGAGACCGCGTAAAAATTTCCGCTCTCTTGCTGCTGATAGAAGGTGTTGTTTCAATATATTTTCTTTTAAAAGATTCCATACGCCGGCTTAACATAAATATTCCCCTTTTATTGAGTGGTCTGATGTCTTTTTATGTATCTGTCAAACTGTTTCCAAGCGCTCATCATGTGTTTTTTTAAAATTCTTTTTGCTTTTGCCGTATTTTTTTCTTCACAGGCTTTCAGCAAGGCTTCATGCTCTCCATGCGAAAATTCTCTGTAATTCATTTCGCCTAAATACAAGATCAAATACCTTGCCACATTATTATGAAGAACTCTTATCATATCAAGCAATCTGTCATTTTGGGCGGATTCATAAAGACATTCATGAAACAATGAATTTATTTCATTGTAATAGGCTGGATCTGTACAGTCTTTTTCAGCTTCGAGATACTCCGCTGCCTTGTTTATGACATATTTATCCATTTGGGGAATGGCGAGTTCTAACGCGCCCATTTCCAAAAATATACGTATCTGATAAATTTCCAGAGCAGCTTCCGATGACAATTCAGTCACCATAGCTCCGCGATTTGGCATAAAGCGAACCAGACCTTCTCCCTCCAAAATTTTCAGACCTTCTCTGAATGCACTGACACTGACATTGAATGCCTGCGCCAAAGCATCCTGCTTTAGCTGATCACCGCCTTTTAATTTTCCGACAAGTATTTGTCTGCGCAGATCATTGCTTATCTTTTCCGGAATAGTCATTCTTTCTAAATTGGTCATATTCAACTTTTCCATATTGAAACTATACCACCTTTTGATGAAAAATATAATATAATAATCGAATGTATACTGTATATTATCGATGTGATTCTATGTAATAATATATAAAAGGAGCCGCAGGATAAATTACAGTATTTGTGATTGTAATACCATAATCTTATCATGCGGCTCTATATTAAAAATGTTGAGTGGGCAATTTAATCAGAAATATTTTCTGCTAAAATATCAGCTATATGTTTTATTTTTATTTCCGGTGCGTTTTTATCAAGACCTCCGCCGATCTGCATCATGCATGCAGGACAAGCTACAGCAATAGTCTGAGCACCACTTTCTTTGATATTATGGATCTTTCTGTTCAGCAACTGAACGGATAAGTCCGCATACTTCATACCAAAGGAGCCTGCCATGCCGCAGCATTGATCGGCACCGTCCATTTCCACGTAATCGTAGCCGGGAGCACCTTCAAGCAGTCTGCGCGGTTCTTTATATATATCCAGGCTGCGCCTCATGTGGCATGAATCATGATAAGTTATTTTTTCCGCACCATGGGTGGTTTTCAAGCGTTTATTTTTTGCGTATGACATTTCTACCAGCGAAGTGAATTCTCTTATTTTTTTACTCAGATTTTCAGCACGCTCCAGCCATATCCTGTCATGGGCAAACAATTCTTTATATGTCTGTTTCAAAGTTTCTGCGCAGGTTGGACAGGCTGCCACTATATAGTCGGCATTTGCTTTTTCCAGCGCTTCTATATTCTGCATTGCTAGTTTGCGTGCCGTTTCAAGATCCCCTGCTCCTATGATCGGCTTACCGCAGCAATTCTGATCCTGCGGATATATTACCTCTGCACCGATATCTTGCAAAACTTTTACCACAGATTCACCTGTCTGGGGAAAAACAAAATCTAAATTGCAGCCGCTGAAAAAGGCCACCTTCATTTTTGCGGAGGAAGGATTATTTTTGAAGAGATCGTTTGCCCTGTCTCTGAATGGTTTATCTGCTATCGCCGGCAAGCTGCGTCCTTCTGTCATTTTGGCAAAAAACAATGGCAGATTACGAATAAATTTTCCTGATTTCACCGGCTTTTGTCCTATTGAAGCCGTTCTGAGCAGTGTATGAAAAATTTTTCTGTTCGTCATAATTTTTTGGAATATTAATTTTTCCGGCAGTGACAATCCTTTTTCCGCTACCCGCCTATTGCGTAATTCCTGAATAAGGTCTGGAATATTTATTTTTCCCGGGCACACCGTAGTGCATCGGCGGCACCCTATACATAAATCACTGAACTGAGCAAAATCATCCATACTGTTCAGCAGCCCCGTTAAAATAGCGCCTATGCCTCCCGAATAAATATGTCCATACACGTTACCGCCAACAGTCGACCATATGGGACAGACATTCAGACATGAAGCACACCGCACACATTGATATACTTCTTTCATTACCGGATCATGCGCTGCTTTCAGTCTTCCGTTATCAAGCAGAATAGCATACACCTTTTTATTTTCTTCTACCATCTTACCGTTTTTTTCATGAATTATCGGTGTAGGACCATCAACCAGCGTCAGATAGCTTACCATTCGCTGCCCCGTACCATTCCGCGGCAAAAGGCGCATTATCTTCGAAGCATCACTTATCTTCGGTATAAGCTTTTCATAGCCAATTATAATAACATGTATCGGCGGCATAGTCGTTACTATACGAGCATTGCCTTCATTCGTAACGAGACCTATGGCACCGTTCTCAGCTATGCCGAAGTTTGCTCCGGATATCCCCATATCTGCCTTCAGAAATTCCTTGCGCATCACTCGTCTGGCTGTCTGCACCATAAAGGGGATATCGCTCGGAATATCTTCCTTAAGCTCATCAGAAAAAAACTTGGCACATTGATTTCTGTTCAAATGAATCGCCGGCATTACCATATGTGATGGGTGCTGGCCCGCAACAGAAAGCATCCATTCGCCCAAATCCGTTTCCTTTACATGCAGGCCCTGCTCTTCCAAGTAATCATTCAGTCTTATTTCTTCCGTTGCCATCGACTTTGATTTTACAATATTATGCACATCATTTTCCCTGCATATTTCGAGCAGCTGCCGCTTAAGCTCTTCTCCGTCTTTAGCTCTGAAAACTTTGGCACCTCTTTTTTCCAGGGATTCCTGAAACTGATCAGCTAATTTTTCTATATGGGATACAGAGTAGCTTTTCATTTCCTTGAGGTCATCCCGCAAAGCTTCTATACTTTCAACATTGGCATAAGCCTTTGCTCTGGCGGCGGGATACTGTTCCGAAAATCTTTCCAGGTTGCTGCGCAGGATTTCATCATGCAGTTTATCTTCTATTTCTATTTTTATATTACGTTTTTCCATTTTTATCACTCCATCCCATCCACTGCAAATAGTATCAATCTGCTTGGACCATGCACACCTAAAGTCAGCACTCTTTCTATGTCCGAAGTACGGCTTGGTCCTGTAACAAAACCGGTGTACCCTTTATCAAAAACCTGTTCCAATATCTCAAAGGCATCCGTCATAGTATCCACTACATTGTTCTTATTCATAAATACTATATTTATAGGAGGCAGCATAGTAGCCACTCTGGCTTCATAGGAATAATTATCAACACAAATGCTTCCTGTTTCTCCCACACCAAACTCCGCGGTAGAAATACCTATATCAACAGAAGGTGCATTTCTTGCTATTTCAAACTTGTCTGTATAGACCTGATATTTTTGTCCCAGATTTTTATATATACGGCTCAGCTCCTCAGATTCTCCACCGCCGACAGCAGCCAATCTGGAAGCTTCTGCTCCAGCTATTATATCTTCAATGATCGGCATCGCATCTTCATAATTTTTTACTTCCTTTAACTCCACCGAGGCAGCCTGTGCGTTTTCTTTGAAATCATTCCAATACTTTTTATCTATAAATCCTTTTTGCAAATATTTCTGCCATTCGTGGCTTACCTTTCTCACTTTGATTCACTCCTCAATAATTTTCCGTTGCTATATATATCATATTATGCCGATACTTTTTACTGACAAACCTTGCAGGGATTCAAAATATTGAGCGGATCAAAAGCTTTTTTGATCCCTTTCATGATCTGTATGGCTTCTTCCGGCATGGATTTTTTCAGGTATTCTTTTTTTGCGTAGCCTATGCCGTGTTCTCCTGAAACGCTTCCTTTAAGGCTGTGGGCTTTCTGGTACATTTTTCCCATTGTCATTTCCAGGGTTTTTTCCCATTGTTCTTCTGTCATGTCATCTTTGAGGATGTAGGCGTGCAGGTTGCCATCTCCTGCGTGCCCGAAGCATTTTATTCTTGTGCCTGTTTGTTTTTGCAGCTGGTGGATGTATTCGACGAGGTCGTTGACGCTGCTGCGCGGTACTACTACGTCTACTTCGTCCATGGCCGTGGTGGAGCTTTTTATTGCTTCAAGGAATGCTCCTCTTGCTTTCCAGATGGCTTCGGCTCTTTCGTCGGTGTCGGCTATGAGCAGGTCGGTCGCTCCCTGTTCAAGGCAGATGTGTGCCACAGAGTCATAGTAGGAGGCTATTTCTTCCATCGTGCCTCCGTCGAATTTGAGCAGCAGGTAGGCGTCCGCCTGGTTGTCCGGGAATTTTCTGCCGAGGTATTCTTCGGCGTCTTTTATTACTTCTTTTTCCATGAATTCTATTGCGGTGGGGATGGCTTTGGATTTTATGATGGGGGGGACGGCGCTTATTGCTTGTTCAAGTGTAGGGAAGGGGACGAGCAGGCTGACGTTTTTTTTGGGCAGGGGCAAAAGCCGCAGGATCGCTTTGGTGATGATCGCCAGTGTTCCTTCCGAGCCTACTATAAGGTCTTTTAAGGCATAGCCGGAGCTGTTTTTTACTGTTTTGCCGCCCAGTGTCATTATTGTTCCGTCGGCAAGGACTATTTCAAGGCCGCGGATATAGTCGCGGGTGACGCCGAATTTGACGGCTCGCATTCCTCCGGCATTGGTGCTGATGTTGCCGCCTATAGTTGCTGATTTTTCTCCCGGGTCCGGCGGGTAGAAATAGCCTCTTTTTTCTACGTATTCGGCAAGTTCCATGAGCAGTACTCCCGGTTCTACGGTGAGGGTGAGGTTTTGCTCATCAAGTTCTATGAAGTGGTTCATGAGGGTGGTGTCGAGCAGGATACCCTGCTCGACAGCCACCGCGGCGCCTACAAGTCCTGTGCCGGCACCTCTCGGGGTCACGGGGATGTTGTTTTTATTTGCGTAGGCGAGGATCTTGGATATTTCTTCCGCAGCCGCGGCTTTTATGACCAGTTCCGGATAATGGCGTCCCGCACTCAGTTCGTCATGGCTGTATTCTTCATTGATTTCTTTTTGCCAGAGGATTCTTTCTCTGCCCGTTATTTCGCTCAGGTTCCGGAGGTCTTCTTCGGTTATTTGTTTATAAGGTGTCATAGTGCTTTTCCCCCTGTCTTTATTTTTTGGATCAGCTCGGGGATCACGTCGTAAATATCTGCCTTTACCGCATAGTTTGCCGTCTTGAAGATGGCAGCTTTAGGGTCATTGTTTATGGCAAAGATGGTGTCGGCATGGTTCATGCCCGCCACAAACTGGACTGAACCGGATACTCCGCAGGTAATGATAAGTTTTGGTCTTACTGTGCGTCCGCTGAGTCCTATTTGCTTTTTGGGGTCCATCCAGCCCGCCTCTACCAGCGGTCTTGTGGAGGCTGTCTGTCCTCCCAGCAGGTCGGCCAGTTCTTCGAGCATTTTCAGGTCGTCCTTTTTTTTGATGCCGCGTCCGGCAACGACAATGACATCTGCTCCGTCTATTGTTTTTTCTTTTGGTTTTTTGGTGACGCCGAGCACCTGAATGCGGCTTTTCAGTTTTTCGTCGCTTATGGCAAGCTCATGTACCGTTCCCGTTGCCGTGTCGCTCCATTTGGGAGCGTCCATTATCTTATAGCGCACGGTAGCCATCTGCGGTCTTGTGTTCGGGGTGAGTATCTCGGCCATAATATTGCCGCCGAAGGCCGGACGTATCTGAACAAGATCGGTGTTTTCTTTTATGTCAAGGATGGTGCAGTCCGCTGTAAGACCTGTGCCGAAACGTGCCGCTACGCGCGGAGCCAGCTGTCTTCCCACCGGTGTGGCACCCACGAGAATGGCTGCGGGTTTTATTTTGGTGATGAATTCTTCAAAGACACTGGTATATGCTTCGATTTTAAAGTATTCCAGCTGTGGTTTATCACAGATATATACTTTATCCGCTCCGTAGTGCAGAAGCTCTTCGGCCTTATGCTTTATACCGCTTCCTATGAAAAGCGCGTAAACAGGCTGTTTTATTTTTCCTGCCAGTTCTTTTGCTTTTCCCAGCAATTCATATGTTACGGGATGGATCGATCCGTCCACATGGTCCACGTAGACGGCTATGCCCCGCCATTTTGTTTTATCGATCTGCGGTGCCTTTTTATCTTCTACATATTCTATTGCCCCTTTGGGGCCCTTCTTTTCACACAGCCTGCACATGCGGCAGCCTGCATTTATGCTCAGCCGGCCGTCTTTTTCCTGCATAGCGCCGAACGGACAGATCATTGCCAGTGCTTTGGCATCCGTTATCTTTTCCTGATGAATCAATAGTTTTGCCATGGTTTTTCCCTCTATCCCGCTATGAATTTTTTCTGCTTTAAGGTGGCGTATATCTTCTGCGCCAGTTCCCTGCTTGTTCCCTCCAAATGCTCCTGCACCTTATCGCTTATCGGAGGAAAGATCCGCTGCACACTCGTCGGCGAACCCGTCAGACCGTACTTTTCTTCATCCTTATCTTCCATATCACTGAAAGTATATATATCTATATCCTTTTTCATTGTCTGCTGCTTGCGAAGATAAGAAGGAAGCCGCGGCTGACAGATATCCTTCTTTACTGTCAGCAGACAGGGAAAAGCTGCCTTTATCGTTTCTATATCATGCGGCATATCCATATCCACTATGATACTGCCTTGTTCGGCCTTTTCGATCCTCTGGACATTGCAGACACTCGGTATATCCAGCAGCTCTGCCACTTCCGGTCCTACCTGTGCCGTATCTCCGTCTGTCGTCTGCAGCCCGCACAAAATAACATCAAAACTGCCGAACCTCCTTATACCCTGGGACAGCGTCCGGCTCGTTGCCAGCACATCCGCTCCGCCAAACTTCCTGTCCGTTATGAGCGCCCCGTTATCCGCACCCATCGCAAAAGCCTCGTACAAAACAGCCTTCGCCTGCGGCGGACCCATTGTGATAACGCTTACTGTACCGCCGTACTTCTCCTTGAGTCTCAGCCCCGTCTCCAGCGCGTACAGATCATACGGATTCATCTTGCTGTCCGTCCCGTTCCTTTTCAGCACTCCTGTTTTTTCATCCACTTCCACCTTGTTCGTTCCCGGTACTTGCTTTATGCATACTAGTATTTTCATTTTTCTTCTCTCCATAAATTTAATGCGCTTTATAATGCTGCAGTCCTTTATCAGAAGACGATGCCAGCATTGTTCTGGCCAATAAAATAACACAGAAAGAAATCAGCAATATTATTACACCGCTGCCTCCGGCGGAACTGCTGCCGGCTGCCTGCACAGCACCTGTTCCGGCCTCTGCCGCAAGAACGGAAACAAAAACACCTTCATAAAAATAAATTATGCAGCATATTATAGCCAGTAAGATCATCGAATGTTTCATGCTGAATTTATATATTTCTCCTTCTCTGCCTGTTAATCCGGTCGTCCCGGCTGCGATGGCTATGGATTGCGGCGATATCATTTTCCCGACGGCCCCGCCTGCCAGATTGGCGCCTATTCCCATCACAGGCATTATACCTACAGCAGAAAATGCTGTTGTCTGCAATTTACCGAAGAGAGCGTTTGCCGAAGTATCCGAGCCCGTCACAAATACTCCCAGCCAGCCTACTATCGGTGCAAACAATGGAAACATATCGCCCGTTTTTGAAACCAGCAGTCCCATCGTTGTGGTCATACCGCTGTTGTTTGCCACATAAGCATAAGCTAATACACCGCTTATGGTAAGCAGAGCAATTTTCAATTCATTTATCGTCGAAGCAAAAATCCCTATCGATTTTTTCAAAGAAACCTTTAGTATGAGACAAGACATAAATGCGGCCAGAATGATGCCTGTTCCTGCTGTGGAAAGCCAGTTCAGATTAAAGACCGCCGCCAAAAGACTGTTAGTCGTGCTGTTCATTATAGCTTTGTCCAAAAAAGGCAGCGGTATTAATATATTCACTGTGTCCAATACACTGCTGACACTTTTCATTCCCCAGTCAGCTATAAACATTATGAGTACAATAAAGGGACTCCATGCCTTTATAATCATTTTTTTGCTGAGTACAGCTGTGCTTTCGTCCGATATATCTGCTTCATTTTCGAAACGGTAAACATGTTTTGGCTGCCATACTTTTAAAAACAATACCAAGGCTATCATAGATGCCAGTGATGCTATTATGTCAGGAAGAATAGGTCCCAGAAAAAAAGAGGTAAGCGCCATCGGGATAGAAAAAGATATTGAAGTAACAAGAACTGCCGGCCAAACTTCTTTCAATCCTTTAAGGCCCGTCATTACAATTATGAGATAAAACGGAACGATAAAACCTATTATCGGACATATCATTGCCAAAAGTTTAGCAATGTAATCCCCCGAAAAACCGGTTACCTGCGCTGCAACCAATACCGGAATTCCCAAGCCGCCAAAGGCTACCGGGGCTGTATTCGCCAATAAGCTGAGGCACGCTGCCTTTTTTGCCTTGAAGCCCATGCCTATAAGCATGGCTGATGTAATTGCCACAGGTGTGCCAAATCCCGCTGCACCTTCGAGAAAAGCTCCGAAGGAAAAGGCTATGAGCAGCAATTGGAGCCGTCTGTCATCGGTTATAGACACTATTGATTTTTTTATGATTTCAAACTGACCTGTTTTTACACTGATGTTATAAAGAAAAACAGCACCTATAACTATCCATCCTATAGGAAAAAGTCCGTATAATGCTCCATGTACAGCTGACATAATCGACAGAACAATCGGCATATCATAAACCCAGCCGGCCAGTGCAACAGCCAGAACAGTAGTAGATATAGCCGCCCAGTGTCCTTTTACTTTGAACACTATTAATACTACAAAGAAATAAACAATAGGTAAAAATGCCAATGCTGCTGATAGAAACATATTATTTAGCGGATCAAAATTCTGTATATACATTTTCTTCTCTCCTTGCGTAAAATAATCTAAAAAAACTTACGCTCTTTCTCTGTTTTTCATGCAGTACCTCAACATTCCATTTCCAATTTTCTGCAATCGATCTGCATCTGGTACCTTGTGTTTTCATTGCATAACATCAACCTTCTCTCCTTTTGCTGTTCAGCGATACTTTACACTCTTATCAAAACTGCGATCATACTGACTGTGTGTAATATAAGAAAGACATAAGTTGTTTCATTAATATTTAAAATTTATGAAATATTATATATATTTAAAATCAATAAACATATTCCATGTATATATAATACAAATAAATGCAGTACATAGTCAACGCAGGCAAAATGTGTTACGAATTAACTTGAATTATTATTCAAATCGGCACATCACTTTATTTAAGCCTTTTAATGATCATTTTTTCTATAGATTATTTTCTTGAATATCCATTAACTTGTTTTATTCAAAAAATACGCCTATAATAATAGTACAATTTACAGATTTTTCGCTAATTTCTTTGATTTATCTTGAATAATATTATTCAAAAAAAATCAATAATTTCCATTCTATATATAATAAATTAATTTTATTATTCATATTTAGTATTATTATTGTATAATATACTTAGTATTTATTTATAGTAAAATGTTTTTCATTAAATATAAAGGAATTAACCTGCAATGAAAAAAAATTTTTCACAGACATTAAAACATCTTACAAAATTTTCCGGCATAAAGCTTAGTGCTCTTGCCGATTTCATAGGTTATGATGTTTCCTATCTGAGCAAATGGTGTAACGGTATCAATCATCCTTCTCCTAAATATATAACACGTATCAATCGCCGCATAGCCACATTTATAGCAGATGAACTGATAAAGCAGGATCGTATTTATCCTTTTTTCAACGAATTTGATATAAGGCTTTCTGTCAAAATGACCGCAGAAAATACAAAGGACCGTCTGACAACAGAAATAAATAATCTACTGAACGATGTATATTATCACAATCAAGCTGAACCGATCCCGGAGGACAATGGTCAGTCTGCTGTTTCAGCGGCATCTTATTTAACGATCGTTGGAAGGACCAATATAAAAAAATTTTTCAACACAAAAATTGCTTCATTATTCAGCACCACTCAAGAGGACATCAGTATTCTTATAACAGGCGATATCGTTTCTTTGCTTTCCCGTAATGCGCTTCTCGATTTTTTAAACTGCTGTCATTTTTCTTCAGAAAATGTCAATATTTATCTTGGCTGCTGCATAAATGAACTCAAACAATCTCCGGATTCCTTTCTTCCCAGATTATATAATATGCTCAACAAATATATCAATATCAACTTCTATATATACGATGACCAGAATTTTGCAAAATCAAATATAATAACGGTAAAAAATTATTTTACCATGCACTACTCAATGCACAAAGATAATTTAATAGATATCTGCACTTATATAACAGATAAAAAGACGGTAAAAGAAGTTTGGGAACGCACATATGAAAAATTTGATTTTAACTGCTGTATCCTTGAACCAAAAGATGATATAGAACTTGTTAAATTCCGTTCATTTTTTTATTTGAACAGCGATCTTTTACTTTTCTGTGCAAAAGGCTTTGAATTTTTTCTGCCCGCTCAGGCTTTCAAAAAGCTCCTTAGTTCTTCACGTGACTATAAATATTCCTCTGATATGCAACAAACCATTCAAAACATGCAGATAACCTGGGAAGAACAATTTGGCAGTTCACATATTGATTTTATCCTTCCCGAGGCCAATATAATACGCTATATAGAAAACGGACAGCTTACTTATGGCGAAATAGACTATATTGCTTCTGCCCAGGAAAGAGAAGCACAGCTTCAGCAATTAATAAAATCCATGAGGAATAATCCTGCCATAAATATCCATTTGCTGAGTGAATCGCAGCCGCAAAACGAAGACGATTCCTTCAAATTATCATATTACAGCAATACAAAAACAGCCTATTTAAAGAAAAATAAATCTTTTTTGCGAAATTGCAGCAAAACTATATATTTACTGAGGCACCCCTTTTTAATAGATAAATTCAATAGCTTTTTCCATGATTTACAAAACAAACCAAATTGTCATAAATTTTCTGCCGAAGATTTAGAAAAAATCTATAAAAACAACAATGCCCTCTTATATCGCATATGGAAAAAAAACACACCGGAAAAATGATCCTTCCGGTGTGTTTTTCTATAATATGTTTTTCATTCGTTTAACAGGTTCTGTAAGATCAAGATGTCCGCTTAATGTTGCAAGCGGTTTACCGTCAACTAAAAACCGTACAGCTTTTACCTCAGGAAAATTAGTAAGCGTATCCGTAACAGATCCCACAAGCATTATTTCGCCCGTAGAACCGCCCGAAAAATTTTTAACAAGCGCATTATCAAAATTGACTGATGCGATTCCATTTTTATCAACGCTGACCGCCAGAAGTTTTGCCTGCTTGGGAATGACAGCAATTCCTTCTCCTTTTTTAGGTCCTTGCAGTAAAACTTTAACCGCCGCAAGATATTTATCGTCGACTTCTGTATTCAAAGTCCTGTCCGAGGCAATAAGTTTTTGTCCGTTTTCATCCGGAAAATATACTGTAGCCTTGACTTGTTTAATATTTTTTTTATCAGAAGATTCCTTTTCATTTTTTGCCTGATCATTTGTTGTTATCTGTCCATTTTGTTGTTCCGACTGAGCTTTATTTCCCGAATTATCACTGCACCCCGCTATAAAAACCGTAGAGATAATAAAAAATGCTGCTAATATTGTCCTTATCCGTTCCAAATTATTTCCCCCTTAATCGGCCTGGAAATACCTGCTTATGGCTCTGCAGATAGCTTCTGCCATCATTTCCTGAAAATCATCGGCATTTAGCAGTCCTTCTTCTCTGTAGTTAGATATAAAGGCAAGTTCCACTAATGCTGATGGCATCGACGTATGTTTTAAAACATAAAAATTTGCGGCTGCTATTCCTCTGTCATTCAGTCCGCTGCTTTTCACCATTTCATCCTGTATCAGCGAAGCTAACTTTTCTCCCTGTGATGAACTTTGGTAATAATATGTTTCTGTACCGTTGGCAGAGGGACTTGTAAAAGAATTGGCATGCACACTCAGGAAAATATCTGTGTTTTTCGTATACTCTCCTACATTGACTCGTGCCTGCAGTTCCTGAACCGCACTTGCATTGGGTGCATATACATCCTTATCTACAGTACGCGTCATAATCACCGTCGCCCCGTTATTGACGAGAATGTTATATACTTTCTTTGCCACAGCCAGTGTCACATTTTTTTCCATGATCCCATCTGGTCCTACAGCTCCGGAATCACTGCCGCCATGTCCAGGATCAATGACTATCACATGTCCGGCCACTGCCTGCAGTGACCGGGACAGTACCGCTGCTTTTTTACTGATATCCACTGCCAAAACTGAGCTGTTTCTGCGTCGCGAGTCAGCATTATTGATTATATAAGCCTTATAGTTGACTGTATCCGCGTCATACGGCAGAGATACGACCGCCCTGCCGCTTCCATTTTCATTCGTAAATTTCACACTTTTAGCAAGCGAACCATCAAGTGTAATCGGCCTTTGGCTGGTGTTCTTAATTTTTGTGCCCGGAAAGGTCAGCAATAATTCTTTCTTATTTTGAGGATTGACCTGTAAAATATACTGAGAATCTTTACTGCCCAGTTTAAATTCCATATGTAAATAATTCTCCGCTCCAGATGACTTCAAAACACTATATCGAAAATCATCTGTTGAAAAAGAAGCCGCCGAGCAAACTGTCTGAATGAGAAGCATTAGAAAAATAAAAAATAAAGCTGTCCTTTTTAACAAAGCTGATACTCACTTTCTATCAGATAATTGATACTCTGATATTACTATTGTCTGCATACAGCCGATGATTATTTTTCTGCCTGATCAGAAAAAACACCGTATACAAGCAATAATTATCCCTATCTCAAAAATTACATTATCAGTAAAAACATATTTTCTCTTTTGATGTCACTAAAAAGCGGCAAAATCTTCCTCAATAATTCAAGATGCAAATGATATCATTTTCGTGAAAAATCAAATGCTCTGCTATGTATCACAAAATATCTGTTTATATCGCTATCAGCTGTTATTGTCCTCATTTTTTAAAGCATGATACTAAATCTGCCACTATTTCTTGATTCTGCCGCCCAATTAATTATTTTTTATTTTAGAGCTGTACCAAACCCATACTGACTTTCACAGCCTCGTCCACGCTTTTCATAATATCATTGTCAAGCGTGGTAATCTTATTGCGAAGTCTTTTTTTATCAATTGTCCTCAGTTGTTCAAGCAGTACGACAGAATCGCGGTCCAGTCTGCATTCTTCCGCCTTTAATTCTATATGTGTAGGCAGCTTTCCTTTACTTATTTGTGCAGTTATTGCCGCAACAATTATAGTAGGACTGTATTTATTGCCTATATTGTTCTGCAATATCAAGACTGGGCGCGATCCTCCCTGCTCAGACCCGATCACCGGACTGAGATTGGCATAAAAAATATCGCCGCGTTTTATCATGCCGCGGTCATCTTTTTGATATCCCTCCATATAAACCTTCTTCCGCTATAGTTATGTTGATTGACCCCATTTCTTTATAACCTTTTTTCATCTGTTCCACAATGTTTCTATGTTTGCAATTCTCAATATATGACTGAACAGCTTTACACAATAATTCCTCATGACTAGCCTGCTCCGCCTGTGCCAAATTTTCCAATTCACCAGCCAGATCGTTAGGCAAGTCAATAACAATACGTCTACACGCGGACAATAAAACCCCTCCTATATTGCGATAAAACAGGATATAATTATGTATAGTATAGGGTTTTTAATAACAGTTGTCAATTTGCTTTATCTTAGTTAAATACCTTACCTTTGTAACCTATCTATGCATTCACTATTCATTTTCTTCCTTTTAGCAACAACGTCATATCACTTGCCGTCCACATACTTGCGGGCGGACTGAATGCTGTCTAAAATATCACCGGCAGTGAGCCCGGCCATTCCCTTCCCGGCTGCTATATCACCTGCTGTCCCATGCAGAAAAACAGCTGAAACAGCAGCTTTTTTCCCGTCCAGCCTATCGGCTCGCAAAGCTGCTGTCACTCCTGCCAGAACGTCGCCGCAGCCGGCAGTAGCCATACCCGGATTACCTACAGTCGTTAAAAATATATTTCCATCAGGGCAGGCAACAATTGTTTTTTCACTTTTCAATATGAATATACAATTATATTTTGCGGCAGCATTTCTTGCATATTTCCATAAATCATTTTTCAATTCTTTTACTTTTATCTGAAGTAAGCTGGCCATTTCTCCCAAATGTGGTGTCAATATCGGAATAAATGCACAATTTTTTAATTCTTCCGCATGCCCGGCAAAAGCAAAAATTGCATCGGCATCAAGAACAAGCGGCTTTTTCACAGCTACCGCGAAATTGCGGACAAATTCCATAGTTTTCTCAGATCTTCCCAGACCCGGTCCCATTAAAATAGTATCGTAACTTTCTTCTCTGGGCAAAAGCACTTCCGCTGCCTGCATCCCTAATATTCCTTTCTCTTCCTCGGGCAAGGGCATAACAATAACTTCTGTTAATTTTTCAGCAAAAATAGGATAGAGGCTTTTGGCTGCCGCAAGCGTTACAAGACCTGCCCCCAGCCGAAGAGCAGCTTGAGCGCAAAGAGCTGCAGCCCCCGTATAGCCTATAGATCCCGCTAACACCAAAACCCTGCCACAATTTGCCTTGTGCACTTCCATAGAGCGAACTGGGATAAACTTTTTGACTAAGCATCTATCTATCATTCTTTGCTGTATAGCTTTATCATTTAGTAAAGCCAAAGGAATTCCTATAGAATCAATAATAAGCTTCCCTACATAATAGGCTCCTGGATAAAGCAGCAAGCCCACCTTAGGAATACCCATAGTAACAGTACATGCTGCCTTCACAGCCTGCCCTTCATATACACTTCCTGTATCAGCATCAAGACCGCTCGGTATATCAATTGCCACGACCGGCTTATGTGCATTATTGATGCATGCAACCATCTTCTGCTGATCAAACCTAAGCGGCAGATCTATTCCCGTTCCGCATATCCCATCTATCACAGCATCAGCAAGCCCCAATGACAGCCTTACTTTATCCCAGTCATATTCAGTGCCTATATGATAAAGATCAGCATGCATATATTTCAATATATTATAATTAGAGCTGGCTGATTTTGTCATATGATCAATATTACCTACAAGAAAAACTTTGACCCTGGCACTATAATTAAGCAAATATCTGGCTGCTACCAGTGCATCACCGCCATTGTTGCCCGTTCCTGCAGCTATAAAAACAGATCTATTGCCTATATCGTCAAAAAAATCTTCTACAGCCTGAGCTACCTTTCTCCCTGCATTTTCCATAAGGACAATTTCTTCCATACCGTACTCTTCAATAGCCTTCTTGTCCACCTGTCTTATTTCTTCTTTTGTTGCAATACGCAATTGACTTCCCCCAAAAACTAAATAAATTTATCAGTCTTAATGAACAACGGCACTATATTCTTTTTGATATAATTAATGCATATTAAATCTGATTGTTTTATCAACAAAAATTTAATATGCATTAATTATATTATAAATTTTACTTAACTGTCTGCATTCCCGATGAGTTATAACTGCGTGCTATCAAAATTTCTACACGCCTGTTTTGAGCGCGATGCTCAGGCGTATCATTGGGTACAATAGGACGGTATTCGCTGTTTCCTGTGGCCTGAAATCTTATTGGGTCCAGCTGTGGATTTTTCTGCAGGACACTTTTCATAAAATTCAGCGCCCGCTGTGAACTCAAATCCCAATTTGAAGGATACCTGCTGTTCGAAATAGGCACATTGTCCGTGTGCCCGGATATCACAACATTTTCCTTTACAGCTCCCAATAAAGAAGCAACTATAGTAGTTATCTTATCAGAATCATTTGTCAGGTCGGCACTGCCCGATGGGAACAATGCTTTTTCCTTGACACGGATCATCAATCCCTGTTCTGTCAGCTGTGTACTGACTTCATTTTCCAGATTCTTTTCCTTTATATATGCTTCTAATTTCTGTTTTTCTTTTTCCAGCTTATCATTTTCAGCCACGTAATTATTCACAGACTTATCTTTAGATTCATCTTCTGTTAAATAAGCCGTATATCCGCTTTGAGTACCCATCTTATCAAAAAAGGATATACCTCCCGCATTAAAACCATGCCTGAAGGTAGCTGTCACTTCTTCTGAAGTGGTCTGCTTTGATGCTGCATTTATGGCATAAAGGACTATGAACAAGGCCAGCAGTAATGTCATAAGATCTGAATAAGGCAAAAGCCATGCTTCACTCGGATGATCTTCCTTTGGTTTCGCTCTCTTTTTTCGTGCCATTTCATTCACCCGCTTTTTCGGATTTCAATAAATCCCTTTCTGTCTGAGGGATAAATATCATCAACTTAGCTTCTATGGCTGTCGGTGAATCACCAGCCTGCAAAGATAAAATGCCTTCAATTATCATTCTTTTCTGAGCTATTTCCATTTGTGATAATATTTTCAGCTTATTAGCTATAGGCAGCCATAATACATAACCCGTAAATATACCAAGCAGGGTAGCAACAAATGCCGCAGAAATAGCATGTCCCAAAGCAACTATATCACCTAAATTACCCAGCGCCGCAATCAGACCTACAACGGCCCCCAAAACACCAAGTGTCGGTGCATATGTACCAGCCTGAACAAATATCGACATACATTCAGCATGACGATGTTCCATAACTTGCAGCTCCGCTTCCAATACATCACTGACGAATTCAGGATCCATTCCATCAATAACCATCGACAAACCTGACCGGAAAAAAGGATCTTGTATTTCATTGATACGATTTTCCAATGCCAATATACCTTCACGGCGTGCAATCTGGGATAATTCCACAAACAAGTGAAGCAATTCACCTTTAGGTTTATTATCAGGGGACTGTAAAGTTTTCTTGATAAGTTTAGGAAAGGTCTTCATCTGCTCGAGCGTAAAACCCGTAAACAAACACGACACAGTCCCTCCCAAGATTATCAAATATGCTGCTGGAGTGACCAATATGGATGGATCCGCTCCCTTTAGTACATATCCTATCCCTAAAGATAAAAAACCTGCAGTTAAACCTATAAGCGTAGATTTTTCCAAGCTCAATTCCTCCCTGGATTAATAAATCCATCTATTAAAAGCATTGATCTGACCTACTATATATTCCATACTGCATCCTGAAAATCCTATATAAATTATTTTTTTATATACCTGTTACTAAAACTAATGCCCACCGAAAAAGATCAAAAACGTATCTGTTCAGCCTGCCGCAGTGCAGCTCTTGCCTCAATCACAATTGATTTAATAATATCAGCTGCCGGTTCTATCTTTTCCAGCAATGTGAGACTTTCCCCTGCTTGGACCATTCCGTACTCGATATCGCCTTCCACCGCGGCTAACTTGTTTGTTCCTGTAGCCATCTTTATAAGTTCTTCTTTAGTTGCGCCACCCTTATTTTCTTTCTCGACAAAATCCTGTGAAAATTTATTTTTCAGACCGCGGACGGCAGCTCCCAATGTATAACCGGTAACGATGGTATCTGTATCTTTAGCAGACAAGAGCATATCTTTAACATTCTGATGCACTTGGCATTCATCCGCCACCAGAAAACGCGTTCCCATTTGTACGCCTGCGGCTCCCATCAGCAATGCGGCGGCCAACCCTTTGCCATCCGCAAAACCGCCTGCCATGACAACAGGTATATTAACAGCCGGTATCACCTGTTCCATCAGAGCCATTGTCGAAAGAACTCCTATATGTCCTCCTGCTTCCATCCCCTCAGCTACCAAGGCATCCGCACCCGCAGCTGCCACTCTTTTAGCCAGCTTTACATTTGGTATTACAGGCACTGCCTTTATGCCAGCTTTATGCAGCCGTTCAAAATAAGGAACAGGATTTCCAGCTCCCAGGGTGACAAAAGCCGGTTTTTCTTCACAGATTACCTCCAAAATCTCTTCTTTATTAGGTGCCATTAACATCATATTTACACCAAAAGGTTTTTCAGTTAATTTTTTTGCCAGCCTTATTTGTTCGCGTACAAACTCCGTTGTTCTACCACCGCTTGAAATAATTCCCGCACCGCCGGCATTTGAAACAGCCGCTGCAAGCTTTGATTCAGATATCCAAGCCATCCCGCCTTGTATAATAGGATATTCAATATTCAAAACCTCTGTTATCAGTTTCTGCATAAGAGTCTTCATCCCCCTGCCTTGTATTTAGGAACATCATGATCAACTTTAAAGCATACAGCAAAAGTATATCATTTCCCGCCGGATAAAAAAACAAAGCAGCACTGTCTCCGCATATTCTTTTACTGCAGACAAAAATATTTTCTCCTACTAGTGCTTTTATTAACTCATTACCTTCCTTATTAATTTACTGGATAATTAGCTATATGTTATCACTTTTAGAAAAATTTGTCATCAACGTTACCGCACAAACTGATTTTTTCTTTATGGGTAAGCTGTTTTATTTCATATTCTCTGCTCATTGCAGCTGACTTACTGGAATACGTCTCATAATATACCAGCTTCACTGGCAGGCGCATACGCGTATATTTTGCACCCTTCCCATTACTGTGTGCCGCCAGACGCTTCGCCAAATCATTTGTCCAGCCCGTATAAAAGCTTCCATCTTTACAATGAAGCATATACGTGTACGCATTCATTTTTTAATCTTCCTTCAGAAAAACTGATTCAATTACTATTTCTTCACACGGCCTGTCCTGGAAATCTGTTTCGGCATGACCTATTTGAGTAACTGTATCCATCCCTTTCACAACTCTGCCAAAAACAGAATGATATCCATCAAGCCACGGCGTGGGAGCTAATGTTATAAAAAATTGTGAACCGCCGGTATTTGGTCCCGCATTAGCCATGGAAAGAATTCCCTCAACGTCATGTTTAAGGCTTACATCAAATTCATCAGGAATAGTGTACCCAGGTCCTCCCATTCCTGTTCCGTCGGGATCTCCTCCCTGAATCATAAAACCATCAATAACTCGATGAAAAATAACACCATCATAAAATCCCTTATCTGCCAAATCAAGAAAATTTTTAGTCGTTATTGGTGCTTTATCCTCAAACAGCTCTACTTCAAAATCACCCTGATTTGTCTTGAACAATAAAATCTTATTTTTTTCCATTTAAAATTCTCCTTTTTCAATATTATTATCTGTCTTTTTTTATAATTATTGTCTCACCAGACAGCTCCGGTGACCATACATTTGTATGCCTGCCATCACTTGCATTTGTCTTCAGAGGCCAAGCCTGACGTCCTGCATTATGCATAGCAATTATATTATCTACATTGGTCTGCCTGCAAAATTCTTTTACACCCCAATCGCAATATTCCTCCAAACGCCTATCTAACGGAAAGAAAGCGATATCAGCCTCCATTCCTGCAATTTTCTTCATCTGCTTTAAAAAACCATTTCTGGCAAAAGCATTATTTTTTTCGGTATCTCCCTTCCAATGCCACCAATTAAAATCACCGGCATGAAATATATTCCAGCCTTCAATGCTGACAAGAAAAGATATGCCTGCATCTGTGGAGCTATATGATTTTACAGTTATCATATCACTCTTATATTCATCATATTCATTCATAACAACCGTTTTTTCCCCAGGCAAGGTCTCCATATTATGTATATCATAGCTCAAAAAATATTTTCGCACATTTTGCGAAAATTTGCCTATAGCTGGGTTCCAATGATCAAAATGACTGTGCGAAACAAAAAAATAAACGCTTTTGTATTTTTGTAAAATATCGGACAAACAATCCGCTTTATCAGTATAATAATCAAAAACTAATGCATTCGTACCCAATTCAACTACAAAGCCGCTGTTATATAAATATGTTACTTTTACTGTCTTTTCCACATTTTATCCTCTTTCCTTTTTGATTCAGCAAATCATTATTTGGCTCAAAACATTCCCGCCTCGCTGAGATTTTCACATTGATCAATACTCTGTAAATAATTTTATCATATTTTCAATACATGACTATAACTATATTTTACCATAAATTTTTCATTTTCCTATTGATTTTATTTATTGGTCCTCCACAACACATAAATAATATGATACTATTATATGTATTGAATTGATATTTTTTTGTACGCAATATTATTTGTGTCTACCATCAGTAAAAATAATATTTTATACACTTGCATAAATTGTCTGATGTACAAGGATTTTATATTTAAAAAATAGAATAGCTATTTATACCTTTTCTGAGGAGAATCATAATGTTAATAGAAATTAAGGGATTATTATCAACTATCGATGCACTTGATGTTGCCGACATTATTATTGTTGCCATTATTTTATATAAATTATATGAAATGCTGAGAAACACAAGGGCTATAACCCTTGTCAAGGGTATTATTGTATTACTCGTGCTCACTATAATAAGTGACTGGCTCGGACTGCATGTCATCTACTGGCTCCTGCAAAAAACTGTTACACTGCTCTTTGTGGCTCTGCCGATTGTTTTTCAGCCAGAATTGCGTCGTGCCCTTGAGCATATCGGGCAGGGACGCTTTTTCGTCAGATCTGCCCTGCTTGATATCCATGAGGCCCGCAGTCTTGTGAGTGAAATAGATTCTGCTGTTATGCGTATGGCTCAGAAAAAAACAGGTGCTCTTATTGTTATAGAAAGAGAAATGGGACTTGATGATATAGCTTCGAATGGTATTTTCATAGACGGTGTCGTATCTGCTGAACTGCTCATGAATATTTTTATTACAAACACTCCACTCCATGACGGTGCCACAATTATAAGAGGCAAACGCATTATTGCCTCCGGCTGTCTTCTGCCGCTGACAGATGACCGTACACTAAGTACTGAACTCGGTACACGTCATCGTGCTGCGATAGGTTTATCCGAACAGTGTGATGCGGTCGTAGTCGTTGTCAGCGAAGAAACAGGAACAATATCAGTGGCTGAACACGGTCGTATATACAGACATTTAGATTCAGATCAGCTCAGGCAGTATCTGATACCGCTGTTTTCTCAAAAATCTTCTGTATTCAGCGATTTTATCAGGAACTGGAGGAACGGTAAAAAATGATAAATTTACTAAAGCAGAATTTATTCTTAAAATGCATTTCATTGCTTTTGGCATTGGGATTGTGGCTTTATGTGATGAATGAACAAAATCCTTCAATAACAAATTCTGTCTCTGTACAGCTCAGTATTATTAACGCTCCTGACGGTTATCAAATTCATCATGACAATGACACAATAAAAATCAGACTTAAAGCTCCGCGTTCCGCATTTGCTTCTGTTGACAACTCTGATTTTAAAGCATATGTAGATCTGACTGATGTCAAGGAAGGTGAACAGACGCTTCCTGTTCATATCCAGCTTCCGGCAGGTTTTGAACTCTTGGGCTCCTCGCCCGAAAATATAAAATTCGTTGTTGATAAAATAATTCAAAAACAGATTCCGGTAGATCTTGTTCTTTCCGGAAAACCAGCCGACGATATGGTAGTTGCCAGCACAAAGCAATCCGCGGACACAATAGTCGTAAGAGGGCCGCGGACACAAGTTGATGCTGTGCGCAGAGCTATAGGCTATATAGGTCTTGACAATAATAAAGATGATTTTACTGTCATCGTGCCGCTTCGGGCTGTTGACGACGACAATAAAGACGTCAGCAATGTCACGCTCTTAAGTTCCACCGTCAATGCCAGTATAACACTGGCTCACGGTCTCACCCGCAAAATCGTCACTATAAAACCATTGGCAAACTCTGATTTGCCCGCGGAGTATACTCTTGATTCTTTAAAGGCAACACCCGATAAAATAGAAATAACGGGCAATCCTCAGGTAATTTCTACCATAAATTATCTTGATACGGAAAAATTTTCCTTGGGAAAAATAACTTCTTCTGGTGATCAGACTGTGAACTTACTGATTCCTCAAGGGGTCACCACCTCCACTAATACAGTTACTGTGAGCATCAAAATTTCCGAAAAAAAACTTGATAAAAACTAAGGTGGTTTCGTAATTGATTCGCATAAAAAATTTGAACACAGCCTTTAACAATACTGAACCTTTAGAAAAAATAGCTGCTGCTTATTTAAAAATCAGTGATAAATATATAAAAAAAGCTGTAATAGTCCGTAAAGCAATAGATGCACGCCGATATAGAAATTCTCCCATTTTCAACGTTTTTACACTTGACGTTTTTTTAACGGATAATGCAGACAAAAAAAAACTTATGAAACGTCTGCGAACAAATAAAAATATCGAGTTATCTGCACAGCCACTGCCAAAGGTAATTCCCATTGTCTCTGGCTTTAAGCGAAATTCTGAAAATTTGCGTCCTGTCATCGCCGGTTTTGGTCCGTCCGGTATGTTCTGCGCTCTCACATTATGCCGCTACGGTTATCGTCCGATTATTCTTGAACGAGGCCGCGATATTGACACAAGACATGAAGATGTAAAAAATTTTTGGCGAACAGGTACTCTTGATCCCCTATCCAATGTACAATTCGGTGAAGGCGGTGCGGGCACTTTTTCTGACGGAAAATTGACCACACGAATCAATGATGCTAAAATAACTCAGGTCCTCCGCGATTTTGTAGAAGCAGGTGCTCCTCAGGAAATTCTATACCTGCATAAACCGCATATCGGAACAGATATATTACGCAGCGTAGTTAAAAACATCCGCAGAAAAATTCTGGCTGCCGGCGGATCAATATATTTTTTAAATCAGCTCACAGATCTGCAAATAATCAACAGCAAATTAAAAGGTGTTGCTACTTCATCCGGTGAATCTATTCCTTGTGAAAATTTATTTTTAGGCATAGGACATAGTGCCCGTGACACATATGAAATGCTTTTGAGAAAAGGAATACAGATAGAAGCAAAATCTTTTGCTGTAGGAGTGCGCATTGAACATCCCCAATCTTTAATAGATGCTTCACAATATGGTGCTGATGCAGGCAGCCCGTATCTTCCCGCTGCAGATTATGCACTTACTTGGCAGAATCGGGAAAAAGCATTATCCTGCTATTCCTTTTGCATGTGTCCTGGAGGTAAAGTAGTATCCGCATCTTCAGAGGAAAATAGGCTCACTACCAACGGTATGAGCTATTATGCCAGAAACACAGGTATTGCTAACAGTGCGCTGCTGGTACCTGTGACACCGGCGGACTTTGGCGGGAACATCCTTTCGGGAATGGAATTTCAACGGCATTATGAAAATCTTGCTTTTTCTGCCGGCGGCAAAAATTACCATGCTCCGGTCCAGACCGTAGGCGACTTTCTTACTCATCAGCATGGTTCTGATAAATTTCTGACTATCCCTACTTACGAACCGGGTATCACTCTGGCAGATCTGCATGAGCTTCTTCCTGCCAAAGTTTCTGCGGCTATCGAACTTGCTCTGCCAAATTTTGATAAAAAAATTCCTGGTTTCGCTGATAAATCAGTTGTGATGACTGGCCTCGAAATGCGTTCTTCAGCACCCTGCCGCATTATACGGGACAAAAACACCTTCAAATCCGTCAGCATTGCCGGTCTTTATCCTATTGGTGAGGGCGCTGGTTATGCAGGTGGTATAATGAGTGCTGCTATTGATGGAATGAATGCTGCACTAAGTTATATATATAAAAGATAGAAATTATTATTTGCACCAAATAAATTCAAGGAGAGATTTTTTTAATGACTAGACTTTTTGGCACAGACGGCGTACGCGGCGAAGCAAATAAAGAGCTTACAGCAGAACTGGCTTATAAACTCGGCAGAGCTGCTGCCTTGTATTTTGGCAAAGATGATAACGATGCATGCAGAATTTTAATTGGACGGGATCCTCGCATTTCGGGTGCCATGTTTGAATCGGCTCTTGCTGCCGGCATTTGCTCAGCGGGCGGTCATGTGATCATAACCGGTATTATTCCCACTCCTGCAGTGGCTTATTTAGCAAAAAAATATGGTGCCAATGCTGGTATCGTAATTTCTGCTTCCCATAATCCTTTTCATGACAACGGTATAAAATTTTTTGGTGGAGACGGGTATAAGCTTCCCGATGAAGTAGAGGATGAATTAGCTGAAATAGTCGTCAAAATCAACACTGACGATATTTTTCCCCGTGCAGTCGGCAAAAACATCGGAACAATCGAATACAGGCATGATCTTATTCATGACTATATTGATTATGTAGCATCAACAGTCAGAGTAAAATTGACCGGACTGAAAATAATCCTTGATTGTGCAAACGGTGCGGCATATGAATCAATGCCTGCAGTTTTGCGCAGGCTTGGCGCAGAATTGATAGTTATAAATGATAATCCGGACGGAATCAACATAAATGAAGAGTGCGGATCTACACATTTGGAATATTTACAAAAGGAAGTCTTATCTCACGCTGCGGATATCGGTATAGCTCATGATGGGGATGCTGATCGCTGCCTTTGTGTTGATGAAAAGGGACGCATTATAGATGGTGACCATATTATCGTAGCTTGTGCCCTCGCTATGAAAAAAAATAATAGGCTTAACAACAACACAGTAGTTTCAACGGTCATGGCCAATATCGGCTTTCATAAAGCACTCAGAAAAAACGGCTGCCATGTAGAAGTAACAGCAGTCGGAGATCGCTATGTACTCGAAAATATGAAAAAAAATAATTATAATTTGGGCGGCGAGCAATCCGGTCATGTCATCTTTACCGATTTTGCTACTACGGGTGATGGTCTTATAACGGCTTTGCAAGTTCTTGCCCATATTGCAGAAAATAAAATAAAATCGTCTCAAATAGTAGATGTTATGACAACCTATCCCCAGCTGCTTTTTAATGTACGTGTAGCCTCTAAAAACGGCTGGGATTCCAATGAACTTATAAAAAAGGCTATAAAAGATGGTGAACAGGAACTTGGCTGTGATGGCCGTATATTAGTTCGTCCTTCGGGTACAGAGCCGCTGATACGTGTAATGGCAGAAGGTCCGGATCAAAAACAACTGGAAATAATCTGTCAATCTATAGGTACTGTCATCCAGGAACAGCAATGCTGAAAGTCACAAACCGAAAAGACTGCCACCAAAGTCAAACGCTTTGGTGGCAGTCTTTTTATATAAAAAAGATGCACAGAAGATATTTCCATGCATCCTTAAAGATATATTTTTTATTCTTTAATAAGCCAGCCCTTAATTGCGGCTCTTAGCCGGTTCCACATTGATTTTATAACCTTTAAGAGTATTTCTATGCATAACAGAAATAACTCGTTCGGTCACATTGCGGGGAATCTCCACAAAAGTAAACTTATCATATATATTGATAACACCGATAATATTGCCTGGGATATCAGCTTCCGTGGCTATAAAGCGTACAATATCTTCCGGTTTTATCTTCTGATTGCGGCCTATATTGATAAACAGTCTTACCATACCAGGAGCGCCGCCGCTGTTATCAAATTTTTGTTCTAAGTTACCGCCGCCTTCATCATCAGCCCCATTACGTTCTTTTAATCCTTCAACCGATAACTTTACTGCGGCTGCGGCTATATCAAGAGAGTCATATTTATCTGCCACCAAATCCGATACAATCATATGATAATCGGAATAACTATTAGTCTGCAACACCTTCACTAGTTTTTCCTTTATTGCTTCTTTCTGCAATTCGAGCACATCCGCCGATGTTGGCAGCTGACCTCGAATCATACTATGTTTTATAAGCTTTTCAATAAGCCGCAGCTGCCTATATTCGCGCGGTTCTATAAAGGTTATGGCAATACCGCTGCGTCCTGCCCTGCCTGTCCTGCCGATCCGGTGAACATACGATTCATGATCCTGCGGAATATCATAGTTGATAACATGCGTAATATCATCTATATCTATACCTCTTGCCGCAACATCCGTAGCGATCAAAATATCCAGCTTACCTTCACGGAATTTTTTCATTACTCTCTGCCGCTGTGCCTGATTCATATCACCATGCAGCCCGCCAGCCATATATCCTCTGGCCTCTAACGAGGCAATAAGATCGTCCACTCCTTTTTTTGTACGACAGAAAATAATGAACTTGCCAGTCTCCTCCACATCAAGAATACGGCACAAGCCATCAAATTTATCCCGCGTTTCATAATAAATCTGATCAATAAGCGGAACCGTCAGATGTCCTCTGCTAATCAAAACCTTTTGCGGTTTATTCATATAACTTTGTGCTAATTTTTCAATAGTAGCCGGCATTGTAGCCGAAAAAAGCAATGTCTGCCTTTCTTCTTTAGGAATATGAGACATTATTGACTTTATATCATCAATAAAGCCCATATCAAGCATCTCATCCGCTTCATCTAGGACAAGTGTTTTAATATAATCAAGATTTATTGTTTTTCGATTGATATGATCTAATAAACGTCCGGGTGTTCCAACAATGATTTTAATACCATTCTTTAAAGCACGAATCTGGCGTTCGATCATTTGCCCACCGTAAATAGGCAACGTTTTTATTTTTTTATATTTGCCTATTTTATTCAATTCTTCCGCTACCTGAATAGCTAATTCTCTGGTAGGTGCTATAATAAGTGCCTGTATGTGCCTGTTAGTTTCGTCTATCTTTTCCACAGTAGGTATACCAAATGCAGCCGTTTTACCTGTACCGGTCTGTGCCTGTCCAAGTACATCATTTCCCTGCAAAACTAAGGGAATTGTTTTTGCCTGAATTGGTGATGGTTCTTCAAAGCCCATATCACTTAATGCATTAACAATTTTTTTGTTCAAAGTAATATCACCAAATGACATTATTTCATTTTTCAAAAATAGATCCTCCTGTTTCTTAATTTATAATTTATAAACTCATTTATTTTCGGATTGAACTTCCTGACTTTTATAAATTGAACTTGCGAGATACTCCAATCTACTCCATACTCCCCGCAGTGTGCAACATAAAACACTATCTCGAAAGAACATTCCCTCAATAAAGATTGCAATAAAATAAACCTGCCCATTATAAGACTGATTTATCTTCTAAGTATAATCGTATCATATTTAGTGCCTTTTGCGTAGCACGATATTTAATTTCTTCTCTTTTTCCCGAAAATAAATTTTTAACGACATATGTGCCTCTATCTCCTGTCACAGATATATAAACAAGTCCCACCGGTTTTTGCTCCGTTGCACCGCCTGGTCCTGCAATTCCCGTTATTCCAACACCGATATCTGTTCCCATGCATTTGGCCACTCCTTCAGCCATATAACGAGCTGTTTCTTCACTTACAGCTCCTTTTTCGGCAAGAATTGATTCCGGCACATGGAGATGTTTTACTTTTACCAGATTGGAATAAGAGACTATCGAACCCGTTACATATTCTGAGCTGCCCGCTATATCCGTAAGCCTGCTTGTCAGCAGGCCGCCTGTACAAGATTCGGCGCAGGAAACAGTTATTTTTTTTGCCGCCAAAAGCCTCCCGACTACATTTTCCATTGGCTCATCATCAACGGCATAAACATACTGTCCGACACGTGAATATATTTCCTCCTCTACAGGTTGAATAAGCTGTTTTGCCTCTTCGACACTGTCTGCTTTTGCTGTTATACGAATTATCACTCCGCTGGGACGAACGAGCAGTGCCAATGTAGGATTATACTGCTTAAGAATAAGATCACGAATTTTTGTTTCCAAAAACGATTCGCCTATATCAAAAGTATCAAGCACCACTGAATGAATAACATGCTTTATACCAAATTTATCTCGTAAAAATGGTTTCAAAGATCTGTCAAACATATCTTTCATTTCGCGCGGTGGTCCGGGCAGATTTATCAGAACTTTTTCGTCACAGGCCTGTACGATACCGGGTGCAATACCATTATAATTAATGAAAACATGCGCACTCTCCGGAACAAGCACCTGTCGAGAATTATTTTCAGTCATTTCTATGTTTTTTTCGCGAAAGTGATCATCCATTCTTTTTTTACTTTCGGCATGAGTGACCATGGTTTTTCCCATTATTTCTGCACACACATATTTAGTTATATCTCCCTGAGTAGGACCCAAACCACCCGTAGTTATAACTATATCTGCCCGTTCAAGCGCATTTTTGATTACAGTTTTCATCCTGTCATAATTATCCCCGACAGTGGTTTGATAAAGCACATCAAATCCTATATCATTCAAATGAGAGGCCATATACGCACTATTGGTATTAACAATTTGCCCCAGCAAAAGCTCACTGCCCGTAGTAATTAATTCAACTCGCATTTTTCAGTCCCCTTATTATGCTTTTGGCCCACGAGATCATAAGCAAATCCCTGAAGAATTTTTACTTTTATAATATCCCCAGGACTGCTTTCTTCATCATTCTCTATATATATCTGCCCATCTATATCAGGAGCCTCACGATATGATCTGCCATATGCAACATTGCTCTGTTCTGCATCGCGGCCTTCAACAAGCACATCGAATATCTTATTTTCCAAGCTTTTATTTATGTCTTCTGAAATTCTACTCTGCACACTCATCAAATCGTGATATCTTTCCTGCATTATATTTTCTGGCACTTGATTGGACATGCTGTACGCAGGTGTATTTTCTTCCTTTGAAAAAGTAAAGACCCCTACTTTATCGAAACGATATTTTTCCACAAAATTCCGCAAAAATTGATATTGTGAATCTGTTTCACCGGGAAACCCAACAATAAATGTCGTGCGCAGAGATATACCCGGAATACGCATTCTCAACTTGCCTATCACATCTTCAATATATTCAGTCGTATCAGAACGGCGCATATTTTTCAACACGGCATTATGGGCATGCTGAAGTGGAATATCTGCATAATTACAGATTTTTTCTTCCGATGCCATCACGTTAATTAGTTCATCGGTGAAAGAATGCGGGTAGGTATATTGTACTCTTATCCACTGCAGTTCTTTGATTTTAACCAATTCGCGAAGCAGTCCAGCCAAATTTTCACGTCCATAGATGTCACTGCCATAATTTGTCGTATCCTGGGCAACAAGATTTATTTCTTTTACGCCATTTTTGACAAGCCGCACTGTTTCTTCTTTTATATCTTCAATGGTACGACTGCGGTAATTGCCACGCACCAAAGGAATAGAACAAAAAGCGCATCTGTGGTTGCAGCCTTCGGCAATTTTAACATATGTACTGAAGGAAGGTGTTGTAATGATGCGCGGTGTATCCTGCCCATAGATAGTATCTGCCTCACCGGTTATTACCACACGCCGCCCCGCCAAAGTTGAATCCACAGCCTCCATGATTCTGTTCCACGCGCCTGTACCGATAACAGCGTCAGCTTCCGGCATCTCATCCAGTAATGTCTGTCCATAACGCTGGCCTAAACAGCCTGCGATAATCAGGGATCTGCATTTCCCCGTCTTTTTACATTCGGCCATATCCAAAATAGTCGTTACTGATTCTTCTCTCGCTGACTCAATAAAGCTGCAGGTATTTACTATCAATATATCTGCCTCAGATGGTTCGGCAGTGATTTTTATATCATTTTTACTCAGTATACCCAACATAACCTCTGTGTCAACACGGTTTTTTGAGCATCCAAGACTTACAAATCCAGCTCTAAGCATTTAGTTCCTCCAAAATATATATTGTAAAGCAAATCATCCACCCATCATTGCACATACGGTCTATTGCAGCCGTATATTTTTTACCCACTCATCAAGCAGACTCATTTTCTGCTCCTCAGTAGGCATCTCTATATTATTTGAAAAGGGAACCAAGCCCTTTCCCGCATAAGTTTTATAAGCAAATGTGGAATAATTTGTTGGTACGAAAAAAAATCCGTTTCGCTGCAGACAAAGCTGTATATCATCACCGAGAAGCCATTGAATAAATCGGGATGCCTGAGCCTTATCGGGCGCATTTTTTAAAAGTGCTGCTCCTGTAACCTGATAATAGGTCCCGTCTTCAGGATAAATTATCACTAAAGGATAATTATTATTTAAATATTTAACAGCCTCACTTTGCACTGCAATAGAAATATCTACCTCACCCATTCCAGCCATTCTGACAGGTGTTGACAGATATTTTGCATATTGCAGAACTTTAGGATGCAGCTTTTGCAAAAAGGAAAACGCCTGTTCATTTCCATAATGCCTGATGAACGCATAGAATAAATTTGCTGAAGTATCAGAAGCCAAAAAGTCTGTGAGTCCAATACGTATATTTTCCTCATTCACTAAAGCAGCCCATGTACGAGGTATATAAGGAGCAGCCTGCAGATAATCTCTATTAGCACAAAAAATAATCGGATCGTACCAAATGCCCGTCCATAAATTATTCTTATCTTTAAATATGTTTGCTACAACATCCTCCTGCTCAGACGAAAACGCTGCCAAAACATTTAAAGCAGCTGCCCGTTTCAAAACATCCTGCCCTGCAAGAATAATGTCTGCCTGTCCATTCAAAGGCATAGTTCCATTTTGCATTTTATCTGTCAATTCTTTTTCAGAAAGCAAAACAAAATTCACTTTTACTTTGTTAAGCTTTTCATATTCTGCCGCTATTGGAGCAGCTACCTGCATAGGCAGTGTAGTATAAACAGTTATTTTATTCCTTGTAACAGTAATCTGCCGATTATCACTTGTATGATATATCCAATATGTGTTTACCGCCAACAAAATTAACAAGATACTGCACACGATAAAAAACAACGGTATATAGCGCCGCATAACCAGCCTCCCAACTGTCAGAAGCGAATAATCAATGCACTTATTCTGTCAAAAATTCACTTTACATTAAAGTATAACATTTTATAAAAAATAAGCAACCGCCGCCAACCGCAACGATTGCTCTCTTTGCATTCTGCTATTTTTTCCGCATCCATATTGGTATATCAGGAATTTCCCTGTCCATTTTAAAGTCATTTATCTTATGCGTTACAGTACTAACATCCATTTTTTTACCATCCAGCTCGACAGTTACCGTGCTGTCATCAAATCCTGTTGCAATAACAGTAACCCGTACATTGTCCTGCATATTTTCATCAATAGCCGCACCAAAAATTATATTCGCGTCTTCGTGCGCAGCTTCTGATATTATAGCGGAAGCTTCATTTACTTGAAAAAGGCTCAAATTGGAACCGCCTGTTATATTGAGCAACACTCCACGGGCACCCTGAATAGAAGTTTCCAGCAGAGGGCTGTTCACTGCCGCACGAGCTGCATCCACAGCAGCATTTTCCCCTGTTGCCTCACCTATACCCATGAGCGCTGAACCTGCATTATTCATAACAGATTTGACATCGGCAAAATCCAAATTGATCAGTCCCGGTATGGCTATCAAATCCGAAATCCCCTGCACGCCCTGACGCAACACATCATCAGCTATGCGGAAAGCATCCATCATGGATGTTTTTTTATCAACAACATCCAACAGTCTGTCATTAGGTATAGTTATGAGTGTATCGACATTTGTCTTCAAGTTCACAATACCTATTTCAGCCTGTTTAAAGCGTTTGCGTCCTTCAAAGGTAAATGGCTTTGTCACAACTCCAACAGTAAGTGCACCTATCTCGCGTGCACATTCTGCCACTATGGGTGCCGCTCCTGTACCTGTTCCTCCGCCCATTCCAGCCGTCACAAAAATCATATCAGCGCCTCTGAGAGCTCCAAGCAGTTCTTCTCTGCTTTCTTCAGCAGCTTTTTCACCAATTTCCGGTTTCGCACCGGCCCCTAATCCTCTTGTCAATTTTTCACCGATCTGTATGCGATTCTGTGCCTTAGCATTCAATAAAGCCTGTGCATCCGTGTTGACCGCTATGAAATCAACACCCTTAAGACCGGACTCAATCATGCGGTTGACTGCGTTGTTACCGCCACCGCCAACACCAATAACTTTTATCTTAGCAAATTGGTCAACGTCCATATCTAATTCAAACAATAGAAGCAACCCCCATATACTCCATATAAAATGCCGTTCATGGCATATAAGCAATCAGATTAATAGTTATATTATATAACATATGCAGTGAATAATCCATCTTAATTTTCTATATAGTTTCATTATTTTCTAATCAGGTGATGTCTAAGGTATGATAGATTCTTAAAAATTCTGAGAGCAAATACAAATAGAACAACATAATAGAGTTCAATTGACAAATTGTCACCGATAAATACCATAAAAACTGCTAATATTGTATTTAAAAAAAAGCCGAGCAAAAAATTGGTATTATCAAAATTATTTAATGAAACGGCCTTCAATCCGCCGAATATGGCATCAAATCCAGCAAGCAACGCCACAGAAAATAATTTGCTGTATTCGCCGGGTATTGTTACATTGCATAGATACCCTACTATTGCCCCTGCAGTTAAACTTAATACAGCAAAAATCATTTTTCTCCGCCTTTCTCCACCAATTCAGTGTACTTAAAATCAACACCTTTGCTATAAGCAGGCAGCAGCATTTGCGTTTTTTTTGCAATATCAATCTTTATGCCCCATACACTCAACGTATCAATCACGCCCCCGCGCATCTTCATTGCATTTTCCAGCGTGTCGGCATCACCTATTGCTTTTATTACAAAAGGAGGTGCCGAACGTTCATTATTAACAGACACAGTAGGTCCTGCGCATCTTATTTCGGTCGTAGCCACCACTCTTTGCCCATTAATGGAAATAGCCTCAGCTCCCGCCGCACGAAGCTCATTTATGATCCGCAGCATATCTTCATCATGTATTATATATAAATTAGCATTTTCATCGGTGGCAGTTTTTTTGCTGCTGTCTTCAACAGTCACCACCAGACCCGGTCCGCTGACCTCTGAGGCACCAGCTTCAATGATCTGCGCATCTGTCAGTCCACCATTTTTATCTTGTGTATATTTTTGATTCTGTTTTTTCAAAGAATCCCTTTCTTTTTCTGTTGCCAAAAGACGCTGTGACAGCTCCTCCGTCCTTTGATACTGCGTTGAATATTTCAGACTATTCTGCGTAGAATGGAACTGAATTGCCAACATAAACCCCAGAAGGAAGCAGGCCAGTATTATAGATATCCGGTTATATTTTCTTGACAGCATAATTTACTCCTCGATCAGGATTTAAATTTAAGTACAGGTGATATATAGCCAAAGTCAACATATTCGACAGGTTTTTTCATTGTTTTTAAATCGTTCAGAAAAACAGCTGTTTTCTTCGCCTCTTGCTCAGAAAATGACAAATCACCCAATTTTATTTTCACACCGCCTGTAGTGTATGCCACAATATTCTGAGGTGATATGATGCTGATTTCCGATATCTGCGCTAAAGCGGTGCTGTCCATTTGCTCAAGAAAAGCTGCCGCTTTCAAGACATTCGCATCATCTATTTTATCGCCAATATAAACGTCCCCCAGTGTGATACCGGTCATCATGGGAAATTTCATGGTCTGCATATTCCGATAGGAGTTCATAATAATTCCATTGCCCGCTATATCAACATATCCATAATTGCAGCGTAATGTAGCAATAGGCTTTCGTTCTTTTATATCAATAAGAAGAACATTGGGGAAACTTCTCCTTACAGAAGCTTTTGCAATGCGCAGATCGCTTTCCAAACGCTTTTGCAGATAATCTGTTTTTACCGCAAAAATATTTACTGGTTCTCTGATATCTGCTATTTGAATTACCTGTTCTTTGGTCAATTCTTCATTTCCCTGCACCGCTATGCTGCTCACTGCCAATATGGGGGAATTCAGAAAAAAAACAGCGCCTGTTAACAAAAGAAGCAGGAAAGATATTCTTGCCGTATATCGGGAAAATCTTCTTTTCATATTCTATACGCAGGCTGCCGCCCTCTCCTTCCCATATTCTTTCGCATTTTTAATCTATCATATCTATCATCATTTCACACAGTTCGGGGAATTTTATACCTGCGTGCCCCGCTGCGTCAGGTACTAATGATGTTTCAGTCATTCCCGGCACCGTATTAATTTCCAGCACATAGGGCACATTATCCTCGCTTAAAATCAAATCAACACGAGCCACTCCGCTGCAGCCCGTTATTTCGCAGGCCTCTACAGATATCTGCTTGATTTTTTCTGTTAATTCTGCCGGCAGTGGAGCTGGAATTATATGCTTTGAACAGCCTTTTGTATATTTATTATGATAATCGTAAACACCGTCTGCTGCAACTATTTCTATTATGGGCATGGCCTTTTTTTCCTTGCCGCCATACACTGCGACTGTCAATTCACGGCCCTTTATAAATTCTTCTATAATAATCTCTTTACTGTATCGGAATGCCTCTTCCATTCCTTTAATAAAAATTTCTTCATTATTTACAGTAACTACGCCTATGCTTGATCCCTGATCCACAGCCTTGACGACTACCGGGAAATCAAATTCTTCCATTACCTGCGCTTTTATATCAATGTTTTCTGCATCTGTATCTTTAAAAAACAATGTACGCGGCGTGCTTATACCTGCCGACAAGAATATGCGTTTGCTGGCTGCCTTATTCATAGTCAGCGCGCTTGCAAGTACATTTGAGCCTGTACATGGCATATCAATCATCTCCATAACTGCACGGAGTATTCCGTCCTCGCCATACCTGCCGTGAACAGCATTAAAAACCACGTCACAGCCACTTTTTTTTATATCATCCACAACAGTGTTCCGACAAAGCTCGACTGGTATTACCTCATGGCCCTTGCTTTTTAAAGCTTCCATTACCGCCATTCCTGTCAATCGCGATATTTTTGCCTCTGAAGATGGTCCGCCCATGACAACTGCGATTTTATTATATTTCATATTTTACTCTCCTGCCTGATTGTAATTATGCTTATGCATATATGTTTTTATACTGGCTAAGCAGCTATAATTCCTGTGCCAATTTTTCTCCGCACCTGAATATATTACCTGCTCCCATCGTAATAATCAAATCACCAGACTTGACTATAGACTTCACATAACTGCTTATTTCTTCCATATTTTCTATATATATGGCTTTTTTCCCGTTTTTTTCTACTTCATCGAAAATAGTTTTTCCAGATATACCCGGAATAGGTTTTTCACCTGCAGAATATATGTCCGTAAAAATCAAAATATCAGCCTGTGAAAAACAGCTGCCGAATTCCTGCGCCAAAATTTTTGTTCTGCTGTATCTATGCGGCTGGAATATGCAAATAAGGCGCTTTGGGCTGGTCTGCTTTGCCGCTTCCAAAGTCGTCTCTATTTCTGTAGGATGATGTGCATAATCATCTACTACCCAAAAGTCACTTGTTCTTTTTTTTGTTTGAAATCTGCGGTCAGCACCGTGAAATATTTTAAATCCATCTGCGATCTTCTCCATAGATATGCCCAAAAACCTGCATACCGCTATGGTTCCCAAAGCATTTAAAATATTATGCCGTCCCGGTATGTTCAGCTCTATTTTACCAATATTTTCTTTTTTATAAATTACATCAAAGCTTGTTTTTAATTTTGACATGTTCATGTTAGCTGCCATATAGTCAGCATCATTGACAATTCCATATGAAATAAAACGTTTGTCGGTGAGCGCAGCTATCTTCCTCACATTTTCATGATCAAAACATAAAACTGCTATTCCTGCCGGATCAGTATTAGCCAAAAAATGGCGAAATGCCACAATGATATTTTCCATTGTTCCGTAATGATCCATATGATCGTCCTCAACATTTGTAACAAGAGCAATATAAGGATTAAACTTCAAAAAAGATCCATCACTTTCATCAGCCTCAGCTATCACATATTCACTTTTTCCCAGTCTGGCATTGCCGTGAAAATAATCGACTACACCACCTATCAATACGGTGGGATCAACACCTGCATTATCCAGGACCACACTCAGCATTGATGATGTGGTGGTTTTGCCATGTGATCCTGCCACTGCTATCCCTTTAGCTGAATTTATCAGCTCAGCCAGTATATCTGAGCGATGATATATTTTTATATTTTTGCTTTTGGCAGTCAATAATTCAGGGTTATCCTCAGCTATAGCCGAAGAGATTACCACAGCATCACAATCAGTAATATTTGATGGACAATGCCCTTTATATATTAAAGCTCCGCGTTTTTGCAGACCTGCAACAATATCTGATGCATTCAAATCCGAACCGGTCACAATGTATCCTTTTTCCAACAAGACTTCAGCTATAGCGCTCATGCCGACTCCGCCTATACCGATAAAATGAATTTTTTTTATATTTTTAAGCAAAAAATTTCCCTCCTGCAATTTAAATAGATTATCCTTTATTATAAATCAGTTCTAAAATCATATCCGCAATTTCCCCTGCCGCTCCGGGATGTCCCATAGTTTTGCTGGCCAAAGCCATTTTTTGCACTTTATTTTCTGATGCAAGCAATTCTGTCAATTCCCGAGCCAGACGTTTGCCTGTGAGTTCTGAATTCAATATCATTACTGCAGCACCCTTTTCGACAAGTGCGCGGGCATTAAATTCCTGATGATTTTCCGCGGCATATGGATAGGGAATCAGTATTGAAGGAATACCACAGGCTGTTATTTCTGCCAAACCTATGGCTCCTGCCCTGGCAACTGCCATATCAGCGGCTGCCAAAGCTTTTGGCATATCATATAAATACGGTTTTACAAATATATTATCTGCTCTCCCCAAATCGATGCCTTTAGCTTTTATACTGTCGAGCACTTTCTGATACTCATTTGTCCCCGTTATATGCAGGAATTGAACTGCCGTATCATTCAAAAACTGCTCATACACATCCGTCATAGCTTCATTTATTCTTCTTGCCCCTCTGCTTCCTCCTGTAATGAGAACTGTCTTTCTTGTATTGTCCAATCCAATTGAAGACAATGCCTCACTGCGGGAAGACATCAAAACATCTTTTCGTACAGGATTTCCTGTCAGGACAGTCTTTTGCGAAGGGAAATGGCTGCATGCTGATTCATAACCGCATGCTATTTTATTGACAAATTTTGACAAAATTTTATTGGTAATTCCCGGAATAGCGTTCTGGTCCTGAATAAGCGTAGGAATATTCATAAAAGAAGCTGCAAGAAGGATTGGTCCGCTCACATATCCGCCCGTTCCAATGACAGCATCCGGTTTATATTCTTTTAGTATGGTGCGAGCCTTTATCATTCCAGCGACTGCCTTACCAAAAACAACAATATTTTTTACAGTCAGGTGCCTGGAAAAACCCTCTATATCAATAGTTTTAAATGGGATATTTTCTTTCGGCACTATATCGGCTTCCAACCCTCTGGAGGTCCCGACGTAAAGTATCTGCGCCTGAGGATTTCTCTCTTTTATACTCTCAATCAGCGTTATTGCAGGATAAATGTGTCCTCCGGTCCCGCCCCCTGAAAAAATAAGTTTCATTTTCCTATTACCTGCTTACCCTATTATTCCAATTCGTTAACTATTTTTTTAAAGTCACGTCCTCGTTCTTCATATCCATCATACATATCAAAACTCGAACAAGCCGGTGAAAGCAATACTACCTGCGGTGCAACAGCATACTGCCGCGCCAATGATACTGCCTTTTTCATTGAATAGCCCGCTTCCACTATATTATTTTCTCTTATTCCATTGAGGATAGCAGCCTCTCTGAATCTTGCGGCAGCTTCACCGAGCAAAATCAATTTATCGACACGCTGGCTGGCCAGCCGCATAAATTCTGTCAAATCTGTTTTCTTATCATGTCCACCGGCTATAAGAACAACATGCCCGTCAAATGTTTCTAACGCTTTTATAGCAGCATCTGTATTTGTCGCCTTTGAATCATTGAAATATTTCACGCCAGCGATCTCTTTTACTGCCTCTATACGATGCTCAACTCCCGAAAAATTTCTCAAAACATCAGCTATCTGAGCCGGCGAAACACCTGCCAAAAAAGCCGTAGCCGTGGCAGCTAAGGCATTTTCCACATTATGTCCGCCCTTTATTCCTATTTCATCCACGCCGCAAACAAGATATTCTCTCCCCCGCCACTTTATCATCAATTTGCTATCCAGGGCAAATACTCCCTCTTCAAGAGATATCGCCCTGCTGAAAAACATAACCGTACTTTTAGCCCGTTCGGCCATATTGCGTGTACGCAGATCATCATAATTCAGAACAAGAAAATCCTGCTTTGTCTGATTGACAAAAATTTTCTCTTTCATCTGCTGATATATTTCCATTGATCCATGCCGCGCGATATGATCAGGTGTAATATTCAATACAGCGGCTATATGCGGACAAAATTCATGTGAACTTTCCAGCTGGTAGCTTGATATTTCTGCCACAGTACAGCCTTTATCAGCGACACGCTGCACTTCTTCACACAATGGTACACCTATATTGCCTCCCACACCGACCCGTTCATATATCTTTTTCATGAGCAACCCCAGCAGCACGGTGGTAGTCGTTTTTCCGTTTGTCCCCGTTACCGCATATATAGGAGCTGATGCAATATACCAGGCAAATTCTATTTCACTTATTATTTTTATTCCCAGTTTCCTTACTTCGTCCAAAAGAGGAATATGTAATGCTACCGCCGGAGACAATATTACCATGTCCGCATTTTTTAAAATATTTATTTTCTGCTGACCTAAAACTAATTTTATATTAATATTTCTTAGTTCACTCAAATCATATTTTATCTGTTCTGCTGGTTTTGCATCGCACAGTGTCACTTCCGCGCCCAATTTATGGGCTGTCTTCGCAGCTCCTATGCCACTTATTCCCGCCCCTAAAATTATAATATTTTTATCCGTAAAATTCATTTTATTACTTCTTTCTTAACTTAATAGAACAACAGCCATACCCAGTATTCCGAATAATGCACCAGTCAGCCAGAAATTCCGCACTACCTTGATCTCAGGCCACCCTTTCAATTCGAAATGATGATGAAGCGGACTCATCAGAAAAACTCTCTTGCCATTTCTGCAGCGAAAAGAAATAACCTGAATTATAACAGAAAGAGCTTCTATTACAAAAAGTCCGCCAATAATTATCAAAAGTATTTCTGTGTGTGTCAAAACAGCCACTGCCGATATAACACCGCCCAGTGCTAAGGATCCTGTATCTCCCATGAAAATTCTGGCCGGATGTTGATTGAATTTTAAAAAGGCTACCAATGCGCCGGTACATGACAGACAAAAAACCGCCAGATCATATTTTGCCAGATAAATGCATATCAGTGCATAAATAAAAGAAGCAATGGCGACAGATCCAGCCGCAAGACCATCCAGTCCATCCGTTAAATTTATTGCGTTTGTGGTACCTACAAAAACCAACCATACCAATACATAATATAACAACCCAATATTTATATTCATATTCAATATCGGCAGCCAAAGAGATGTATCCAATACACCGCTGTGTATTCCCCAATAGGTTGCGAGCAGTGCAATAAAAAGCTGTGCAAGAAACTTTTGACGGGCTTTTAGGCCAAGATTCCGTTTTAAAACCACTTTTATATAATCGTCTATAAATCCTATAATAAAATAACCAAACATTATTAATAATGCCAACAATATTTCTACACTCAAATGTGCAAAAGCCATTGTACCTGCAGTAATCCCAATAACAATCATAATACCGCCCATAGTAGGCGTACCTGATTTGGCCTGATGACTTTTAGGTCCTTCCTGTCGTATGCTCTGTCCAAATTTCAATTTGTGAAGCTCAGGAATAAGCTTCGGTCCGCAGAAAAGAACGATGGCCGCAGAAAAAATTGCAGCCAAAACAGGATAAGCTATTATCATCATTGCCTTTTCCCCAATAACTCTATTATTTTTTCCATTTGCATGCTGTGTGATCCCTTAAACAAAACAGCATCTCCTTTTTTTAAAATGCTCTTCAAAAGCACGGCTATATCTTCTCGCGTTCTGCAGCTGCTGACATTTTCCATTCCATACAGCCTGCCGGCAGCGGCGGCATATCCAGCCAGGGCGCCCAAAGTTATCAATATATCTATTTTTTTTAAAAAGCAAAGCTTTCCTATTTCTTCATGCGCTGCCTTTGCCGCGGCACCCAATTCTTTCATATCCCCAAACACAAAAATACGTCTTTTTGCCGGTATGACAGATAAATTTTCTATTGCAGCCTTTGTCGAAAGCGGGCTGGCATTATATGCATCATTGATAACCGTATAATCATTCAGCGCAAAAATCTCAAAGCGCATGCCGGATGATACAAAATTATTCAGGCCCCGAGCTATCATCTCCCAATTCAAATGCATGGCACGGCCGGCAGCAATAGCTGCCAAGGCATCATAAACATTATGATCACCGATGAGCGGTATGGAAAGTTCAACACTTTCCTCTGCAGTTTTACAAGTAAATATCGTCCTTGCGGCACCTTCAGTATGTATATTTACTGCGGCTACATCCGCAGCTTTTTTTATACCGAAAGTTATTACTCCTGCTCTTGTTTTTTCTGCCATAGAAGCAGTGTATTCATTGTCAGCATTAAGAATAACAATTCCGTCAGACTCTATCGCCTCTGCCAGCTCACTTTTAGCCTTAGCAATATTTTCAATCGATCCCAGCAGTTCCATATGGGTGTTTCCCACATTGAGGATCACTCCTATATTCGGCTTAGCCGCCTCAGCCAAGTTCCGTATCTGCCCCAGACCCCTCATTCCCATTTCTATCACGGCAACTTCATGTTCCGGTTTCAACGCTAATAAGGTCAGAGCCATACCCACTTCTGAATTAAAGTTTTTCTGTGTTTTTAAAACCTTATATTTTTCCGACAGCACAGCCGCCGTTAAATCTTTTGTTGTCGTTTTTCCGTTTGAACCGGTTACAGCCAATACAGGCAGAGAAAATTTACTTCGCCATCCACCGGCAATATCTAGATACGCTTTTAATGTATCAGGCACATATAAAATTGTGCCATTTTTATTTTTTACTTTTTCAGCTTTATTTCTGTCCGACAGAATGATTCCCGCCGCTCCCTTTTCCAGTGCCTTATCAAGAAAATCATGTCCGTCAAATTTTTCTCCTTTTATAGCCAGAAAAATCATCCCAGGCATTATACTGCGGGTATCAGTGCACACATTATCAAATTTTGTGCTTTTTTCTTCTATAACTTCACAGCCAGTATATTCTTTTATTTCTTCCAATGTAAAAGACGGCAATTATTTTCCCTCCGAAAGTTTCCTTTTTATAGCCGCGGCAGCTACTTCCTTATCGTCAAAGTGTATCGTTCCCGTTTTCAATATCTGATAATTTTCATGCCCTTTTCCTGCTATTATGACAATATCATCTTTTTGAGCTAATTCCACGGCACGGTAAATTGCTGTTTTTCTGTCAGTAATTTTTTCATGAAAGTTACCGTGCAAAGACGGCAGAACACCATTTTCAACCTCTTCCAGTATAAATTCAGGATCTTCCGTACGCGGATTATCAGAGGTAGCAATAACTATATCTGATCTTTCAGCAGCTATGCGTCCCATTATTGGTCTCTTAGTGCGATCCCTGTCCCCGCCGCAGCCAAATACTGTAATAATATTTTTTTTGGCTATCTGCCTGGCTGTTTTTAAAACATTTTCCAGTCCGTCAGGTGTATGCGCATAATCAACTATAACAGAAAAGTCTTGCCCTGCGCGCACCAATTCAAATCTTCCCGGAACACTGTGAAAATCCGCCAAAGCCTCTTTTATGATATGAGGAGCTACGTTTTCCGCTAAGGCAGCGCCAACAGCTCCCATGACATTATATATATTAAAAAGTCCCGTTATATTCAAAAGCAAATCCATATTGCACAAACTACCGCCTATATGTACAGATGCTCCATCAGCATGAATATTGATATTATCAGCCTTAATATCTGCCTGCTTATCGATCGCATAAGTAAATGTACGGCACTTTGCATGCTGCTGCATCACCGCGGCAGCACCATCATCTATATTTATCACAGCAGTCTTGTTACCTTTTTCGTTTTCTGGCGCACTCAAGGAAGAAAACAAACGGGCTTTTGCCAAAGCATAATTTTCAAATGTTTTATGAAAATCTAAATGATCCCTCGTAAGATTGGTAAATACTGCCGTATCATATTCACACCCGGCAACACGATGCAGTGCCAGCGCATGGGACGATACTTCCATAATAACGTAATCCATACCGGCTTTTACCATGCAGAACAGCGTCTGCTGCAGATCAATTATATCAGGTGTAGTATTATGAATTGGCAGTATTTCATCTTCTATCATTATTTTTATAGTGCCTATAAGACCTGTCTTATATCCGGCCTTACGCAAAATTGACCGTATGATATACGTTATCGTTGTCTTTCCGTTGGTACCGGTAACACCGATCATTCTCATTTTTTTGCCAGGATAGTCATAAAAAAACGGCACAATTTTTTCCATTGCCGCATGTACATCATCAACTATTATTTTGACTATATTATCAGGTACATCGACATCTCTTCCAGCTATGACCGCCACGGCACCATTTGACAAAGCAGCCGGAACAAATTCATGTCCGTCCACTGTGGCCCCCTTTACACAGAAAAAAAGAGAACCCTTTTTCACCCTGCGCGAATCACATTCGACTGAAGTGATATCAACTTCTGCATCATTCGTAATTTTAGCATTGTCCAGCTTTTCTATCAATGTCTTTATAGATTTTGGCATCACAATACCTCCTATTTTTCCAAAACAAATATATTATAGCAGATAATCAGCAAACTAAAAAGGAGCTGTAAAAAAACAGCCCCTTAAATCACAAGCTCAACGATTTTTGTTAGCAAAATATATCTGAGGCGGCAGCACCATGCCAAGGTCTTTAACTGCTATCCCCTTTATGCGCTCAGGCGATTTCAGTCCAGCGATATCAAGCTTTAATCTTGAGTTTTCCTTTTCAAGGGAAGACACAGACTGTTTCATTTTTACAAGCTCATACCCTTGGCTGGCTGCCACTCCATTGCGAAAGGTAATGAACATCCCCATCGCAGATACAATCACAACTAAGAAAAAGCAACGCAAGCGCAGCTTGTTATTTAAATGTATCTTAGTTCCCGCTGCTTTTGATTTAGAATAATTTATATAATTGCGTGTAGGCGATTTTCTTTTCTTATCAGTCGGCTTCTCTGCTAAATTACTATAATTATAATACTTTGACATTGCCCGTTCCTCCGCATGTTCTTCCCAAAATACTTTTTTATCCGATGACTAACCCGCTCTAATACTCCTGCTTCTGCAAGCGGTGAGTAAAGAGCGGCTAACTTCCTGGATAATTTCGACTACTATTCAGGCGGCGTCAAAACGCCGTCTGAATTAAGTCTCCATTTATATTATTTTCTCCGCGACGCGCAGTTTAGCACTTCTGGCTCTGGAGTTATCGTCTGTTTCAGTTTCAGACGGAGTGGCCGCCCTGCCACAGAGCTTCAGCTGTTTTTCATGTCCGCATACACAAAAAGGAACTTCCGGCGGACAGATACAGCCTCTGGCCATAAGCCTAAGGGTATTTTTAGCAATTCTATCCTCTAATGAATGAAAAGTTATTATAGCAAGTCTGCCATTCTTATTTAAGTGCCGTACAGCACATTTAAAAGATTCTTCCAAAATATTCAACTCATTGTTGACTTCTATTCTGACAGCCTGAAAAACTCTCTTAGCAGGATGCCCCTGCATATTTTTGCGAACTGCGGCAGGGATTGCTCTCCTTATAACATCCACCAACTGTCCCGTAGTCTGTATTGGAGTTGTTTTTCTGGTTTCTGCTATAAATGCCGCTATTCTTTTTGCCCATCTTTCTTCACCATAGTTTTTTATTATTTCAGTCAGCCGTTCCTGACTATACTCATTGACAACAATTTGAGCCGTGAGTTTCGCATCTTTATCCATTCTCATATCCAAAACTGCGTCATGCATATAAGAAAAACCGCGCCCGGCATCGTCAATTTGATGTGAGGAAACACCCAGGTCAAACAAAAAACCGTCTGCCTTTTCTATTCCCTGATCAATAAGTATTTGCTCAAGATGCGCAAAATTATCATGTATGATCCTGACATCGCAGACACAATGCGCCAGTCTTTCCTTTGCGGCATTCACTGCCTCAGTATCCTGATCTATCCCCAATAAGACACCCTGTTCATTCAGTGCCCCGGCAATGCGGGAAGAATGTCCGGCACCGCCCAGAGTGCAGTCGACATATATTCCATTTGGCTTTATTTTTAAGTTTTCAATAACTTCATCAGCCATAACACTTATATGATGAAATTCCACTTAAAGAAACTTCCCCCTTTTTGGTGGTCATAAGAACAAAATTCTCTCTATTTATTCTTTTAGTATATTCTTTATTAAAAAGCTTATTCCTTTATAAAATAAAAGATTATGTTGATTTTGAAGGTAATTTTACAGATCCGGCAGACTGAGATTATCCCTCACTGAAGAAATATCTCCCGCTGCATTCAAGTTGACCGGCGAATTAAGAATGCGGATATTATCCAGTTCCCTATACTGTTCCTCAACTGCTTTCATTTTAAATTGAGGAATTTGCATCATTTGAACAGTCATTTTTATGGTAGAATTTTCCGCAGCCAGATATTGTCGTGTCTTTTCCAAGACTTCATACACCAGTCTATAATTTTCATCTGACAATTCCTGCGGCGGCAATTTTTTTTCCAGCTCATTTCTCAGTTCATCAGAATCGGCCTGTATTTTCAGCAAATCTGTATTCATATCTTCCATGCTAATTTTTTGGGCAGAAAATTCATCTAACGCATTATTATAGCGCATCCAGATACGATCTATTTCTTCAACATACTGTTTATATTCTTCATACCATGTTATAAAAAAGGGCTGCTCACTTAGAATCTGCATTCTCTGTTCTTCAGTCATATTATTATTCTGTGTCTGTCCGTTCCAAAATAAAAAAACAGCTCCTGTGCCGCAAAGAACAATGGCTGTAAACAAATAAAAAACTCGTCTTTGCGGCAGATAACGGTAGCCGGCAAATAATAATATTACAATAAACATACCTATTCCCGCAAAAAAAAGATCATGTTTCATCTGTAGTCTCCTATTTTGAACGATTTTTATCCTGCAAATGTTTTCTCGGATAAATACTCATGCCAGCCTTCTGTCATTGCAATAAATCTATTTTTTTATTATACTTTTAACCATACTTTATTTCAAGTTATCGGGGGCATACATATGCAGATTGATTCTATAAAAAAATCCTCAAGAATATTCTGGCTTCTATTTAAGGATTACTGGCAATCAGAAGAAAAATGGAAAGCAAGAGGGCTTTTAGCTACCGTCGTCCTATTTAATTTAATATCCATATATTTGATGCTGGAGCTCACTGATTGGTATAACGAATTCTATACTATTTTGCAAAACTATTCCTATCAAGCTTTTTGGCACTCTATTGGGAAATTCAGCATTCTCGCCCTGCTGCTCATTGTGCTTGCGGTTTACGCATTTTATCTGCAGCAGATGCTGCAGATAAAATGGCGTACATGGATGACTAAACAATACATAGAAAAATGGATGCACAAGCAAACTTATTATAAGCTGCAGACAGGTCAAAACAATACAGACAACCCTGATCAACGTATTCAAGAAGATATAAATCTTTTCGTCAGTCTCACACTTTCTCTCGGCATAGGACTTTTCAAGCAAGTCATGATATTGATATCTTTTATAGCCATGTTGTGGCAGCTCTCAGGCAGCTTCACCGTTTCCTTTGGCGAACAAGCCATATCTATTCCCGGCTTTATGGTATGGGTAACACTTTTGTATTCTATAATAGGAACTTTTATAACGCATAAAACAGGACATCAATTAATTAGTTTGAATTTCAATCAACAGAAATATGAAGCCGATTTTCGTTTTTCTCTGGTGCGTCTGAGAGAAAACAGTGAATGCATCGCATTCTATCGCGGCGAATTACCTGAAAAAATCAATTTTCAAAAGCGCTTTATGTTTGTCATAGGTAACTTTAAGCAAATAATGAATCGCCAAAAGATCCTTACCGGAATAACTGTCAGTTATTCCCAAATAGCAATCATTCTTCCTATTTTAATAGCTGCTCCTCGCTACTTCAATGAAATGCTGCCGATAGGATGGCTCATTCAGACTCTGACCGCCTTTGGCAAGGTGCAGGATGCCTTATCTTATTTGGTCAGCTCTTATACCGACATAGCACAGTGGTCTTCCGTCATCCGCCGTCTCAGCACCTTTGCCGAACACATGGAAACTGCCGATACACTTCAAGCGGATGTCAACGTAAATTTGGATGATGAATTAGACATAAGCGCGCTCACGGTCAGACTTCCTCACGGAGAAACCATCATAAAAAATCTCTGTATGAAGCTGTCCGCAGAAAAAAGTATGATAATAACAGGGGCATCCGGCAGCGGTAAGAGCACTTTGCTTCGCACCTTAGCCGGAATTTGGCCATTTGCCGAAGGTAAAATCACTATTCCCTCTCAGGAAAATATATTATTTTTACCGCAAAAACCTTATCTGCCTCTGGGTACACTGCGTCAATCATTATACTATCCTCAGGCAGTTCCGGCAATTGACACCAAAAATATTGATCAGCTGCTAAAATCATGTAAACTCAGCAAACTTGCTGACCAGCTTGAAGAAATAAATGACTGGAGCAGCATTCTTTCTCTCGGTGAACAGCAGCGTCTGGCTTTTGCGCGAATATTTTTAAAAAAACCTGCATGGGTATTTTTGGATGAAGCTACTTCTGCATTAGATGAAGCCACAGAAAATCATATGTACACTCTCCTGAAAAAGGAACTGCCGCAGATCACAATAGTAAGTATAGGTCATCGTGCGACACTTCTGCCCCATCATGAATACAGACTTGATGTCAGCGGAAATGGTGATTATAAATTTTATGTTTTGAACAACGCGTAAATCCTTAAAAAAATTTATGCAGCGGAGGATGAGATGATATATAAAAATTTTTCCCAAAAAGATTTTGATGAAGCAGAAAAAGCTTACAACAGCTGCTCTCAGAAAATTCGTCCCAAAGTACCTGCCGTTCCTGCAAAAAATGCCCTCAGCAGAGGGCAGTACACTGCCTTGTTCATTGCGGCCGTAATTTCCGTTTACAGTATTTTTTCTTGGGATATACCAGGTTTCTTCTTCGGCATGTCATTTTGTACATGGATGCTCCAGTATTTTATATGCAGGCTGATCCCTGCGCATAGCCAGGCCGTCGTTTCACTTCTGAGATCACTTAGCCTGACGCTCTTTTTCGGATCTATAATACTGTTATTGCTGTGAGCTGATTTATCATCTGCCAAAGATATGCAGGAATAATATACTTATCATTCTGTTTCAAAAAACTTTAGGATGTGTTGCATTATGTCAAAAAATGAAGAAATTGAAGTAAAATTGCAAATAAATAATAGTAAAGATCTTCGTTATCTCAGTCATTTCATATCTGAACTTTATCGACCAGGTCCTCCAAAATTTTTTCATATGTCGGCATGCTATTATGATACTGAAAATGCCTTTCTTCAAAAAAATCATATTGTTTATCGGGTACGCAAAGAAAATAATACTTATATCGCTACTATAAAGGGGAAAAATCAATCCAGTGATTTTCTTGCCCGCCGTTTAGAAATTAATCGTCAGGTAGGTTCAATCTGCCCCAATTTAAAAATTTTTGACGATATAGAAAATATACGTGATAAAATAAATTTAATTTATGATGATCAACTTATTCCTATCGTAAAAAATTTTTTTTTACGCCAACAATCAACTGTATTTTTTAATCAATCAAAACTGGAAGCTGCTATTGATACAGGTCATATATATGGACTGTCAATTACTGAACCGATACAGGAAATAGAGTTGGAGCTCAAGTATGGCAGGAAAGAAGATGTGCTCTCGCTTGCTGAGATTCTGAAAACGCATTTTGACTTAAAACCGTCTATGCAAAGTAAATTTTCCAGAGGTTTGAAAATAAAAAATTGTATTTGAAGAAAAATATTAAAAATTTTTTATATAAGCAGGATTTATTATATAGTGCACAGAAGATTTTATATATTAAAAGCACGGGGTGGTTTGGAATTATGAAAAGAATGGCTGCTTCTTTCATGTCTTTCGCAGTATTATCTTTTTTATTCTGCAATTTCATTTTCATCCGCAGTGCATCTGCGAATCTGATATCTGTCAGTCAAGAGATAGCCATAGGTACAGATGCAGCAAAATATGTTGAAGAAAAATACAAACTCGTTGATGATGCTGCACTCCAGGCACGTGTCAATAAAATCGGTCAGAATATTGTCGCTGTATCTGGCAGAAAAGATTTAAAATACACTTTCAAAGTTCTTGATTCTGATGATGTAAACGCTTTTGCCCTGCCTGGAGGATTTATTTATGTATTCCGGGGACTTACCGATAAGATGCAGACAGATGATGAACTTGCCGGTATTCTCGGACATGAAGTTGCTCATATAGTAAAAAGGCATTCCATCAACCAGCTGCAAAAAAATATAGGTTTGACAATACTGGCAACGATCCTGTTAGCGAAAACAGAGAACGGCTTAACTGCAGAACCAGCTATTTTATCCGCTATTACAGCAGGATACAGCCGCAGCGATGAATCACAGGCTGATAGAATCGGCTTTGATGAAACACTGGCAGCTGGCTATAACCCTTACAGCATGCTGATTGGGCTTATGAAACTGGATTCTATATCGCCCAGAGAAAAGACCGATCTCTTCTCTGATCATCCCGGCATTCTGAAACGAATAGAGAATATGAAAAAATATCTGGATACCCTGAAAATTCCGGTCCAGGTAAAGGAGACAGATTCTTCAGCATATATAGCCAACGCTTCAGGACAAACACCTCCACTGAAGGTTTCTGCTGAGGGGCTTTCCCAGCTTGAAAGGACTTATTTTTTGGCCGGTAATATCTACAAAATATCTATGCAGCCTGCCTATAATCCTGATTATTATATTTTGGACAGTGACGGCAGCAATATCTATATCTATTATGACGATATAAATATCATAAAACTGACACCGGATGATGCTGCCTCTGCCGGCATCGATTTAACAACCTTGGCAAGAGAGTATATTACTTCCATAAAACTGCTTTTATCTGCATGATTGATTCTTTCTACACATATTTTTATTAATTATTAGTGTTTTTAAAGATATTTTTATTATATTTCTAATTATGGGAAATTTTTTAATATAAACTTAAAACTGATTTTAAATATTTACTCTAAGACAAGTGAATATTTTAAAATATAAATATCTCTTGCTTTATTTCATTTTCATATTTCAGGCTCTATTTTGCAGCATATACTATTTATTAAGGAGGGATTTTTATGAAAACAGAATGCCTGGCAATGATTTTGGCAGGTGGTCAGGGCAGCCGTCTCGGTGTTTTAACAAAAAGAGTTGCAAAGCCAGCTGTCCATTTTGGTGGAAAATACCGCATCATCGACTTTCCACTCAGCAACTGTTCAAATTCAGGTATAGAAACAGTCGGAGTGCTTACTCAATATAAGCCTTTGGAACTGCATACATACCTTGGTACAGGTGAAGCATGGAATTTGGACAGAAAAAATGGCGGAGTATACATTTTACCGCCGTATGCGCGTGAAAAGGAAGCAGATTGGTATAAGGGCACTGCCGATGCAATATATCAAAATATAAATTTCATCGAAACATATGATCCCGACTATGTTCTGATACTTTCAGGCGACCATATCTATACCATGGACTATTCATGGATGTTGGAAGAACATAAGATGAATAAGGCTGAAGCGACAATAAGTGTCATAAAAGTTTCGCACAAAGAAGCTTCGAGATTCGGCATAATGACCACAGACCGCAATGGGCGTATAACCGCTTTTGAGGAAAAACCTAAAAATCCGCAAAGTACACTGGCTTCTATGGGCATATATATTTTCAACTGGAGATTACTAAAACGTTATTTAGAAGAAGATTACGCAGACTGCTTATCCGAACATGATTTCGGTAAAAATATAATTCCAAAAATGCTTGCTGACCATGTCCGTTTATTTTCTTATTCATTTGACGGGTATTGGAAGGACGTTGGTACAATAGAAAGTCTCTGGGAGGCAAATATGGATCTTCTCAAGGAAACTCCTTCTTTTGATCTAGGCGGTTCATGGCGTATTTATTCTTCTCACACCCCTTTGCCGCCTCACTTCATAGGTGCAAATGCAAAAATAACAAATTCCCTTGTAAGCGGCGGAGCTGTTATCGATGGAAGTATAAAAAATTCCGTTATTTTTCCTGGTGTTCACATAGGGAAAAAAGCCAGGATTGTCAATTCCGTAATAATGCCCTACAGCATAATACATGCAGGTGCAGTCGTTGAAAAAGCAATTGTAGCTGAGAATTGTGAAATTATGAATGATTGTCACATTTTTTCCGACAATGGTTCCATTACGGTTATTGCAGAAGGTGAAACAATCACTTCTGTAGGCAGTGATAATAAACAAGTAGGTTAAAGCGCAGGAGAATATAAATGAATTATGTATTGGGTTTGATAAATTTGCATGAAGACAACCGTCTGATCAAAGAGATAACGAGGAAACGTCCCATTGCGACTATTCCCTTTGCAGGGAGATATCGGCTTATAGATTTCATTTTATCCAGTATGGTTAATTCGGGGATCATATCCGTTGGTATTATGCTGCCTGATAAAGCCGCATCTATTCTTGACCATTTGCGTTCCGGCAAAGATTGGGATCTGGCAAGACGCCATGAAGGATTGTTTTATCTCCTGCCTTCAAATGACGATGATGACATTCGTCAATCGGAACTGAAGACATTTTATCAAAACCTCAATATTATGCGCCGCAGTCCTCAAGAATATATTCTTTTGTCCGGAGCACATACTGTATTTAATATTGACTTTAATAATGTTCTCCGATTTCATCAAAACACAAATGCTGATATAACAATGCTTTATTACCGTCCCGGCAGAAAACTGCACTCCCCCTGCACTGTTATCAAAACCAAAGAGAACGGACTTGTGTCTGATATTGCCAACTGCCCTGCTGCCGGAGAAGACGCCGATGTCTCCATGGGGACTTACCTCATGTCACGAAAAGTGTTTTTGGAAATAGTAGAACATTCATATGAAAGAGGCGGTTCAGACTTTTTATTGGACGGAATAATGAGAATGACAGCCCATTACAATATTTATGGTTGTTGTTATGATGGCTATGTTTCATGTATAAACTCACTATATGGATATTATCAAACCAGTATGGATCTGCTCAATCCTCAAATATGGAATGAACTTTTCATTGACAACGCTCCCATTTATACAAGAACAAAAGATGATGTCCCTGCTCAATATAAATCCAGAGCCAATGTGCATAATTCTCTTATTTCCAATGGCTGTACAATAGAGGGGCTTGTTGAAAACAGCATTCTTTTTCGTGATGTAAGAATAGAAAAAGGCGTTAAAATAAAAAACAGTATCATTATGCAAGGCTGCCAACTCCATAAAAATTCTTGTCTGGAAAATGTTATATGTGATAAAAATGTCACTATCTCAGCAGAAAAATACTTAAAAGGAGCAGAAAGCTATCCATTCATTGTAGAAAAAAATACAGTAATATGATGCAGCAGGGCTGTCTTTACAGTAGTATAAATACCTTTATTGCTGTTCAGATAGCCTTTGCTGCAAAAATGCATAACTGGAATATCTGATGCAATATATTCAGTTCTTTAGCAGGATGCTCAGCAGATTATTCAAATATTCTTCGGAAAGAGCATCTTATTTTTAGCTCAAAGAAAAAGGAGAGGTGTCAAGCGAATGTTGACTAATAAACTTCTGGAAGAAAAAAACAGATTTGAACATTTATTTTTACAGACAGCAAATATAATGTTTGGACGCGATATGGAAGATCTTACAAATGAAAATCTTTATCAGGCATTGGCTAATACTATCCGGCAATACATAAGCGAAAACTGGATAAGGACAAATAAATATTATAGTGAACATAAAGAAAAACAGATATACTATTTTTCCATAGAGTTTTTATTGGGACGGCTTCTCAATAACAATATACTCAATCTGGACATTGGTGCCATCTGTCGTTCTGCAATGTCCGATCTTGGCATCGACTTAGATAACCTGTTTGATGAAGAACCTGACGCCGGCCTCGGCAACGGAGGTCTGGGACGTCTGGCAGCTTGTTTTATTGATTCCATGGCATCATTGGGCATTGCCGGACACGGCTGCAGTATTCGATATCAATATGGATTGTTTGAACAAAAAATCATCAATAATAACCAGGTCGAAATACCTGATAACTGGCTTAAAAATGGCTTTGCCTGGGAATACCGCAAAGCTGAAAAGGAAATACTCGTTCCCTTCGGCGGCAATGCCTACATGAAAGAAATGCCGGACGGAAATCTGAAACTTATCTATGAAAATTATACTACCGTTTCAGCGGTTCCCTATGATGTTCCTATAGTCGGCTATCACAACGGCATAGTAAACACTTTGCGGCTTTGGAACGCAGAAGTCAGTCAGGACTTTGCTCAAAGCGGTGTTTTGACACATGAACAACTGCAGGAAAAATTGAAATTTCAATATCGCCTTAAGGCAATAACCAGCTGTCTCTATCCAGATGACAGCTCAAATAAGGGAAAACTGCTCCGCCTGACGCAGGAATATTTTTTGGTTTCTGCCGGTATTCAAAGCATTGTACGCCATTATAAGAAGAGCAACTTATCTTTGCTTGATTTTCCACAAAAGGTTGCCATACACATCAATGATACCCATCCCGCTATGGCTGTTGCCGAATTAATGCGCATTCTCATCGACTCAGAGAAACTTTCGTGGGAAAAGGCATGGGATATAACTATGCGGACCATGGCATATACCAATCACACTATCATGCCTGAGGCTTTGGAAACATGGCCCATAGATATGTTCCGCCCTCATTTGCCTCGTATTTATATGATTATTGAAGAAATAAACAGACGTTTTTTGGAAAGCGTACGCCGGCGTTATCCGGGCAATGAAGATATCATCCACACTTTTTCTATACTTCAGGATGGACTCGTCCATATGGCCAGGCTGGCGATAGTAGGCAGCCACAGCGTCAACGGTGTAGCCAAGATTCATTCGGATATTCTAAAAAATTATAGTATGAAACAATTCAGTGATTACTATCCTAATAAATTCAACAATAAAACCAATGGTATAACTCATCGGCGCTGGCTCATTGCTTCAAATCCAAAACTTACATCACTTATAGATGAGCTCATATCGCCTAAATGGAAAACTGCGCCAAATATGCTCATTGATCTTCTTAAACATGTTGATGATCCATCTGCGCTGAAAAAATTAACTGATGTCAAGCAATTCTATAAAAATGAACTGGCACAACTTATAAAAACCAAATACAACATAATTATTGATCCTCTGTCCATATTCGATGTTCAGGTAAAGCGTATACATTCTTACAAACGTCAGCTCATGAACATACTCCATTTGATGCATCTTTATAATAAGCTTTGTCAAAATCCGCATCTTGATATATTTCCCCGTACTTTTATTTTTGGCGGAAAAGCCGCACCGGGTTATCACATAGCAAAAGAAACGATACGTCTTATCAATACCGTTGCGGCCATCGTAAATTCCGATGAAAATGTCAACCAAAAACTTAAAATAGTTTTTCTGGAAAATTACGGCATTTCACTGGCTGAAAAATTATTTCCGGCGGCTAATGTCAGCGAACAAATCTCAACCGCCGGTAAGGAAGCCTCCGGCACCGGCAATATGAAATTCATGATGAATGGCGCCATCACACTGGGGACTCTGGATGGGGCAAATGTAGAAATACATGATGAAGTTGGTGATGATAATTGCGTCATTTTCGGTCTCAATGCCGATGAAATATTATCTTATTATCAAAACGGTCATTACTCAGCATGGGATGAATATAACAGCAATCCTGACATTCACTGTGTTATTGATCAGCTCTTATCCGGTCCGTTCACCAGCAATGGTGATTTTCATTCTCTATATAACTATTTTTTTGGCAGCAATGACGAGTATTTTATTTTCAAAGATTTCCCCGCTTATTGCGCTGCCCATGAAATTATTGAAAAGAAATATATAGATACTCTCAATTGGCAAAGATCCAGCCTTATCAATATTGCTCACTCCGGCATTTTCTCCAGCGACAGAACGATAAAAGAATATGCCGATGATATTTGGGGAATGAATATGATAAAATTGCCTTCTTGATAAATTGGTCTGCATCCAGTCAAATTTTATTTTTTATCAAAAAAACCTGTTTTATAACTATTAAGCATATATTAAAAGTTACAGAAAGTGAGGATATATTATGATAATATCAGATTTAAAGCCTTATGATATTTATTTATATCATCAAGGTACCAATTATCACTCCTACGGACTTTTCGGGGCCCATTTCACAAACAGCGGCAATATATCCGGTGTGCGCTTTACCGTATGGGCGCCTGATGCTGAGTCAGTTAGTGTTGTAGGTAATTTTAACGGCTGGGATAAAAATTCACATATCATGAAAAAATTATCTGACGGAGAAATCTGGCATATATTCATTCCTCATCTGACTGAAAATTCACTATATAAATATGCTATAAAAACTGCCGATGGCAGACTTATCTACAAGGCAGACCCCTATGCATTCTATGCAGAAAAAAAACCTAACACAGCTTCCTGCTTATATAACATGTGCAGATATGAATGGCATGACATTTTATGGCAGGAAAAAAAGGCAGCGCACTCATCATATGAAAAACCAATGCTTATCTATGAAGTGCATCTTGGATCATGGCGCCGTGCTCCTGCCAATCATTATCTGTCTTATAGGGATGCGGCTGTGGAGCTGATAAATTATGTACGGGATATGCATTATACACACATAGAATTTTTACCTTTATATGAACACCCTTTTGATGGTTCTTGGGGATATCAGGCAACAGGTTATTATGCACCTACCAGCCGTTATGGAACTCCTGATGATTTTCGCTTTTTAATAGATACGGCCCATCAGAATGGTATCGGCGTGATCATGGATTGGGCTCCGGGACATTTCTGCAATGACGAACACGGTTTGAAAAATTTTGACGGGAAAAATCTTTACGAATCTGATAATAAACTGCGCAGTGAGAACAAACAATGGGGCACTACTAATTTTGACTATGGGCGTACTGAAGTACACAGTTTCCTTATTTCTAATGCTATATTCTGGCTGACGGAATATCATATCGATGGTCTGAGAATAGATGCTGTTGCCAATATGCTGTATCTTGACTATGAGCGGCATGATGACTGCTGGCAGCCCAATAAATATGGCGAAAACGGAAATCTGGAAGCTATAGAATTTATAAAAAAGCTTAATCAAGCTGTCTTTAAATATTATCCCGATGCCTTGATGATAGCGGAAGAATCCACTGATTGGCCCCAAATGAGCAGCCCTGTGCACAGCGGAGGTATGGGATTCAATTATAAATGGAACATGGGCTGGATGAATGATATCCTCAGTTATATAAGTCTTGACCCCATATATCGCAAATGGCATCACGACAAGATCACCTTCTCTTTGATGTATGCCTTTTCTGAAAATTTTGTTCTGCCACTGTCTCATGATGAAGTAGTACACGGCAAATGTTCCCTCATCGAAAAAATGCCAGGAGATTATTGGCAAAAATTTGCCGGGTTAAGAGTATTTTTTGCCTACTGGATCGCCCATCCAGGAAAAAAATTATTGTTTATGGGCGGAGAATTCGGTCAATTCATTGAATGGAATTACGATGACAGCCTTGACTGGCATCTAACTGAAAAATACCCGATGCATAATAAGCTTTTGCACTATTCGAAGACTCTGAACAAACTTTATATTGATTCACCTCCTCTGTGGCAGATAGATTTTGATTGGAATGGTTTTACATGGCTTAGCTGCGATGACAAGCAAAACAGCATTGTCGCTTTTATGCGCAAAACGACAAATTGCACTGACTTCTTAATTGCTGTTTTCAATTTTACTCCGCAGATCTATTATAGCTATCGAATCGGCATTCCCATAAAAGGCGGCTACACAGAGATATTCAACAGTGATGACACTGTCTTCGGCGGTTCAGGCATTACCAACACAGACATAATACAGGCAGAAGCAATTCCGTGGAATAGCCACCCTTTTTCGATTTCGCTCACCATACCGCCGCTCGCCTGCGTATATTTACATCTTAGTGATGAATCCTACAAATTATTTTTATCGGAAAAGAGTAACAGTACACTTTTCCAAAAACATCCACTGATTTCGCCTGCAAAAAATTCACATGGATGCAATAAAAGAAAAATAGCCCGCATAAAAGCTAAACTGCAAAAAACATCTCACTGATTTTTTTATCTGATTGCTCTCTTTTGGCAAATTATCAATATATATTCAATAATTATAGAATGGAGGATTGTTCTCATGTTGAAAATTCTTTATGCTGCTGCAGAAGCAGCCCCTTTCATAAAAACCGGCGGATTAGGTGACGTAGCCGGATCGCTTCCTCAGGCGCTTAATAAGCAGAGCATTGATGTTAGGGTAGTGCTGCCTAAATATAGCGCGATAGCGAAGCAATATCAGTCAAAGATGAAAAATATATACGCGGGGACAGTCAATGTTTCTTGGCGAGAACAATATTTTGGTATTGAAAAATTAAAGCTTAACGGAGTTACCTTTTATTTTGTAGACAACGAATACTATTTTAAAAGAGAAAATATATACGGCTATGATGATGACGCGGAACGTTTTGTCTTTTTCTGCCGTGCTGTTCTAAAAATGCTGCCCGAAATAGACTTTTGGCCTGACATCATTCATTCAAACGATTGGCAAACCAGTCTTATCAATGTATTTTTAAAATTGGGATACACACACGATAGCAGATATAGTAATATAAAAACAGTTTATACTGTACACAATTTAAAATATCAAGGTGTATTTCCCAAAACATTTCTGACAGATGTATTAGGGCTAAGTGAAAAATATTTTGATAACGGTGATCTGGAGTTCTATGATAATATCAATTTCATGAAGGGCGGACTCTTGTATTCCGATACTCTGACCACGGTCAGCCGTTCTTATGCAGAAGAAATCCAAAATTCTTATTTTGGAGAACAAATGGATGGCGTACTGCGCCGCCGCAGCAATTGTCTCTGCGGCATCGTCAACGGTATAGATCAAAGCGAGTATAATCCCGCAACAGATCCTCATATTTTTGTTCCTTATACTGCTGTCAACGCTTTGGAGAAAAAAACAGAAAACAAAGTAAATCTGCAGGAAAAACTGGGCTTACCTATCGACAGAAATGTTCCGGTCCTCTCTTTTATATCTCGGCTTGTTGAAGCAAAGGGAATAGATTTGCTCACAAGAATTCTCGATGAACTTCTGCAGTATGAGAATATTCAATTTATTCTGCTTGGAACAGGCGATTACAAATATCAGGAATGGTTTCACGGCCTCCAATGGCGTTTTCCGACAAAAGTTTCCGTCAATACTGTATTCAGCGATGAACTGGCTCATCAAATTTATGCCGCATCTTCTCATTTTCTAATGCCCTCCAGATATGAACCATGCGGTATTTCACAAATGATAGCACTGCATTATGGCAGCATTCCGATCGTTCACTCCACTGGAGGATTGAAGGATACTATTATCCCCTATGACAGTTATACGAACAACGGTAATGGCTTTGTATTCGATAATTATAATGCTCATGAGCTGCTTTTTGCCATTAAACGCTCCTTAGAAAAATACGATGATATCATATTACGCCGGCGCATTATAAAAAATGCCATGTCATCGGATTACAGCTGGACTAATTCTGCCAAACAATATAAAGACGTATATACGAATCTGCTCAAAAATAAATAGTTGAGAGGGTGATTTCTTGCCTGAGGAAATTTTACTGCTGCATGATTCCTATAATGCTTATTATCGTTATCCCTTTGGAGCATGCCGTACAAGTACAGATCTTTTTCTGTCAATCGATGTTATCTCCGAAACAAAGATTTTGAAAATATCTCTGCGTTTATGGCAGGAAGTATCCGGCGAAAAAATAATATCATTGCACAACTCTCTTCAAAATTCCAAGCATTACACGGTTCAGCTGACATTGCCAGATAAAGGGTGTCTTTTATGGTATTATTTTATCATTGATACTGCCGATGAGACACTGTTTTATGGGAACAGCACCGAAAATACCGGCGGAAAAGGATGTATTTATCAACGCTCTCCGTCCTCTTTTCAGGTAACCGTTTATCAGGCTGATGCCGCTACTCCGGCATGGTTCAAAAATGCTGTAATGTACCAGATATTTCCTGATCGTTTTTACCGCTGCGGAAATGCCATTGTTTCTAAAAAAAACGCTGTCTATCATGCTGATTGGCATGATAAGCCCTATTATTATAAAGACGTTGACACAAAAGATATCATTTCCTATGATTTTTTTGGCGGCAACTTGGCCGGTATCAAAGCCAAACTGCCTTATTTACAGGAATTAGGTATTTCGGTGATCTATCTTAATCCCGTTTTTGAATCTGCCAGCAATCACCATTATGATACGGGTGATTATCACAAAATAGATCCAATTCTAGGTTCTAACGAAGAATTTATTGACTTGTGTACTTCAGCGCAGAAAATGGGCATACGAATTATTCTTGACGGTGTTTTCAGCCATACTGGCAGTGACAGTATATATTTCAACAGAGAAAATACGTATTCTTCCATAGGCGCTTATCAATCCAAAAACTCGCCTTATTACGATTGGTATACGTTCCGCAGCTATCCTCATGAATATGACAGTTGGTGGGGATTTGATACACTGCCTAATGTTGACGAAATTTCACCGTCGTATATGAATTTCATCATAGACGGTGAAAACAGCGTGCTGCGGCATTGGCTGAAAAATGGTATAAACGGGTGGCGCCTTGATGTCATTGACGAATTACCACAAAAATTTTCACGGCACTTTTATAAAACAATGAAAAGCATCAAGTCGGATGCCATTCTTATCGGTGAAGTCTGGGAAGATGCCTCAAATAAAGTCAGTTATGGCATTTCGCGGGAATATCTTTGCGGCGGAGAAATGGATTCAGCCATGAATTACCCATTTCGCAAGACAGTGCTGGATTTTCTGCTTTGCAGAATATCTGCCCAAAAGACTTGTTGTTATCTGTCCAGTCAAAAAGAGAATTACCCCTATCATAATTACTATGCAATGATGAATTTAGTAGGAAGCCATGATGTTGAACGCGTCATCAGTTTATTAGGTGAAGCCTCCAATTATGAGACTATATCTGCCGCAGCTCAAAGAAATTACCAGCTTGATCCTGCTCACTACAGGTTGGGAATGCTCAGAAGCAAGCTTGCCGCCTTATGGCAGATGACTTATCCAGGTGTACCGTCTATATATTATGGTGACGAAATAGGGATGGAGGGACTGCGTGATCCATATAATCGCGGTACCTATAACTGGAGTGAGGGCAATAATGAATTACAGGCATGGTTCAAAACCTTGATTGCGCTGAGGAATAAGCATATTGCCCTTAGAACAGGCGAACTTTTGTTTCTTTATGCTCAAGACGATGTAATAGTCTATTTACGTTGTATCCGTACAGGCAGTGATGTTTTTGGACAATCTGCCAAAAATGACTGCTTTATTATAATAATCAACCGCAGCTATAAGAACACCGCTCATCTCACACTTGATCTGCATGGTTTTTGCCATACCGCGGTAAAAGATGTATTATCTGAAGCTGAAGAAATATTGCTGAAGGACGATATCCTGACACTGGATATAGAAAAATTATCCGGTATGGTCCTAAGGCAGGTAACGAAACCGCTCCAATATGAACGCAGCTGCGGTCTTCTTCTACATCCCAGCTGCTTATATTCACCTTACGGGATCGGCGATATAGGCAGCAGCGCATTCTCTTTTATCGATTGGTTGAAAAACAGCAACCAAAAATATTGGCAGATATTACCATTAAATCCTGTAGGTTACGGTGCCTCTCCCTATCAGTCACCTTCTGTTTTTGCCGGCAATAAATTGCTTATTTCTCCCGACAGTCTGCTCCGTGACGGATTACTTATGCCAGAAGATATCTATCATATTGATGATTCTGACAGTGTTGATTTTTCTTCTGTAGAATCAAGTAAGGATACATTGCTCAGAAAAGCCTTTTCATTATTTTCTCCCTGTGAGGAATTCTATTCATTTTGCCGTGAACAAAAATATTGGCTGGAAGATTATGCCATTTACAGTGCGCTGAAAAAACATTATAACGCCTCATGGATAAAATGGCCGGCTCCATTGAGAAATCATTCTCAGGAAGCCTTGTCTGAGGCTTCTTCTAAACATCAGACAGAAATAGCCTACATAAAATTCGTTCAATATATTTTTTTCAGCCAATGGCGGGAATTAAAGAATTATGCGGCTAAACACAATATAAAAATCATCGGTGACATGCCTATTTTCCCTTCGCATGACAGTGCTGATGTGTGGGCACATCAAGCTATGTTCAATCTTGATGAAACCGGTAATCCCTTAACGGTTGCCGGTGTGCCGCCTGACTATTTTACTGAGGATGGTCAGCTTTGGGGAAATCCACACTATCGCTGGGATAAAATGGCCGAGGACGATTATTGCTGGTGGGTAGAAAGATTTCGTACTCTTTCTCTCATGACGAATGTAATTCGGCTTGATCATTTTCGCGGTTTTGCTTCCTATTGGTCTGTAAACAGCAAGGCCTCAACAGCCCGTACGGGCTGTTGGGAAAAAGGTCCCGGTTTGTCTTTTTTTAAGTCTCTGGAAAAACAGCTGGGAAAAATTTCTATTATTGCAGAGGATCTTGGTATTATAACGGAAGATGCAGATAAGTTAAAAAATGACTGCGGTTTTCCGGGGATGAAAGTATTGCAGTTTGAATTGCATTTAAGCACAGAAAAAAATATAAGCTTTTCCTGTGCAGAAAATAATATTTTATACACAGGCACTCACGATAATGATACTACCATAGGATGGCTGAAAAAAAATCTTACACCGGAAGCACGAGCTATTTTATCAGCACAGTTGAAACTGTATGCCGCATCGTCGGATCAGCTTTGTCAAAAATTGATAGAATACGCTTATGCCAGTGAAGCCCGCATAGTTATATTACCTCTTCAGGATGTACTCTTGCTTGATTCATCAGCTCGAATGAATTTGCCCGGCACAGTTGGCAAAAATTGGACTTGGCGGCTGTCGAGCGACCGCATGGACCCAAAAACAGCTTTGTATCTGGCAGAACTCAGCAGCAAATATAAAAGACAGTAACATATATTTCATTTTCAAAATAGAACTCCTGCTTAATATTATCTGGTATGACTGACCATATTAAGCAGGAGTTTTATTTTTGTTCACGAATATACAACAGTTGATATTATTTTTAGGAGAATTTAATTATATGCACAAAAAAATTTATTTATTATCGGCATTAACTGCCTTTGCTGCCGTTTTCAATGCAGCACAGACTCATGCCTATGCAGATGATACAGATATCGATCTGCTGAATTATATTCAAGAACAGAAAGATTATGCCCGCCAGCATAGAGAAAACAAAGAACTTAAAGAACTGCGTGCTGACATTGACAATGAAAAATTTATACGTCCACTCGATCCTTCAAAACCAGCACCTATAATATTTGAAGGCAATGATATTTCTTATGACAGCGGCACAGGCGATGTATTTGCTAAAGGGAATGTCCGCATAACCCACGATTATTCGCGGATTACCACTGACTCCATGTCAGGTAATGCCAAAAGCGGTGATACAGCTATTCCCGATAAGGCTCACATGGCCCAATCCGGAGATCTTGCAGCCGGTGAACCGAATATTGTCATGGATGGCTATAATACCACATACAATTACAATACAAAACTCGGCAAAATGGAAAATGTAAAGGGATCCATAGATACTGAACAAGTATCCGGGAAAAAAATGGAATTTTATCCCGAAGAGATGATCATATATGATGGTTCCATCACACGTTGTCCGGCAAAAAAACCGGACTACTATATGTCTGCCGATAAGATTGAAATATGGCCGGACGATCATATGATAGCCTATAATGCAAAATTTTGGATCAAAGGGCAGGTAATCTATAAAAAAGACCGTTATATAACAGCAATAGGGAAAAATGCTTCAGACAAAAACAGTACCATCCCCGTGCATGTAAATTATGACAGTGATGATGGCCTGCATATAAATTATTATTATGACCAAAATCTTAATGAAAAAATCAAAGCCTATATTGATTTCAATTATTATACCAAGCATGATCTTCGCAATGTCTATGGACTGCAATGGGCAGACGGCAAAGCTTCTGTACGTCTTGAAGACGGTTATTACGAAGACAGCAACAATGTATGGATAAAAAAAGAACCAACTATGATTTTTGATTATAATACTCATATTGCCAACACACCGCTTAGCTTTGGCTTTTCCACGGAATACGGCAAATGGGACGATGATATAAAATCAAGCTGGCACAGAAGTCATTCTGTCAGCCTTTCGCATGCCCCCATCAATCTTGGATCTCCCAAAATACGTCTTTATCCAAACATAGGCTATTCCTGGATCTATGAATCCTATGACTCAAGCAACTCAAATAATTTCTACTATAATGCTACAGTGATGGCTGATATAAGCCCCAAACTTGTAGCATATACTGCTTATCATTATTCGCAGTCAACAACACAAAACTCGTTATTTGATTATGGTTATGATGATTATTCAAAAAAAGTCACTGCCGGATTCAGCTACGAGCTTACTGACAAGGACAGAATTGTCATTGCCAACGAATTTGATGCCGGAGACGGTATGAAGGTGATGGATAGGGATTATTACTGGTATCATGACTTTCATTGCCTTGATATGGAACTCAGATACCGGGAAAAAAGAAATTCATGGCATATAAAATTCAATCTTGTTCATTGGTGATACAAAATGGAAAACAGAAAAAATTTATTATCCGCTGTTCTGAGCGGTATGCAAAATAAACATATAGCCGTCATCGGCGATATGGTCGCAGATATATACCTGCACTGTACTATCGACCGAATCTCTCGTGAAGCACCTGTCTTAGTTCTCAAACAGGCAGAAGAGAAAATTGTTGCCGGAGGCGCTGCCAATGTAGTAAATAATATTGCTACACTGGGCGGATGCGTTTCCGCTGTGGGATTACTAGGCAGTGACAGCGCCGGTGCAGGCCTTAAAAATATTTTGACGGTTAACGGTGTCGGCATCGACGGTATGTTGGTTTCAGCTAAAGGCACCACTATAACTAAAACCAGGATAATTGCCGGAGGAAGAGCAACCGTCAGTCAGCAGGTAGTACGCATAGATCATGATAATAATACACCGATAAGCCCTTCTGACGAGACACTGCTTTTAGAAAAACTGCGTATGCTGCTGCCAAAAATCGGCGGCATTGTTCTCAGTGATTATGGCAGTGGTACAATTACACCCGCGGTACGTGAACTCGCCATAAACTATTCACAGAAAAACAATGTTCCCTGCATAGTCGATTCACGCTACGATATAGAATCCTTCGCAGGTGTCACTTACGTGAAGCAAAATGATGCTGAGCTGGCCAGCGCCGTAAATTCTGCAATAAATACAGAGACCGATCTTTATAATGCTGGATTTCTCTTGTTGAAGAAATTAAAAGCTAAAGGTATTTTAGTAACCTGCGGTGAAAAAGGAATGGTTTTATTTGAAGAAAACGGCAAAGCAACTCGCATCCCCGTATCTGATAAAAGTGAAGTTTACGATGTTTCCGGTGCCGGTGATACTTGTGTAGCCGCATTTATCTTGGCCGTAGCAGCAGGCTATGATCCTTCTCTGGCAGCAAAATTATCCAATTATGCTGCCGGCATAGCTGTACGCAAGATGGGTACAGCCACAGTAGCGGTAAAAGAACTGAAAAATATTTTGGAAAAGTGAGCTTATGATTATAAAAAATGATGATATAGCAATGCTTTGCTCTGTTTTAAAAAAATCCGGTCAAAAAATAGTTTTAACCAACGGTTGCTTTGATATTATCCATGCCGGACACATAACATATCTGGAGAAGGCTGCTTCATATGGTGACTGCCTCATTGTCGGTCTGAACACCGATGCCTCCGTAAAACGTTGGAAAAACGATAAAAGACCTATTGTCCCCGAAAATGAACGAGCCATTGTGATAAATGCTCTAAAATCTGTGACTTATGTGGTTTTGTTTGATGAAACCAACGCTGAAAAGCTTATAGAAAAGGTACGGCCGGACATTTATGTAAAAGGCAGCGATTACTCTCTGTCTACCCTGCCCGAGGCAAAAACCCTGCAAAAATATGGCGGCCACGCCGAGTTTATCAAATTATTGCCGGGCTGCTCCACAACAAACATCATAAAGAAAGTACAAGAGATCTGCAGCTGACCATGAAAAATATTCTTATAATAAAGCTCAGTGCTATCGGTGATGTCATCCATGCGTTGCCTGTGGCGGCAGCTGTAAAAAAAACTTGGCCGGACTGTCATCTTACTTGGGTAGTTTCTCCCGTAGCTGCCGACATAGTCAACGATTGTCCGGCAATTGATGAAATTATTATTTTCGATCGGAAGAAATTAAATTCGCCTATTGATTTTCTTAAATATATGAAACCTTTTTCTGCACGTCTCAATAAACGCCGCTATGATATCAGTATTGATCTGCAGGGACTTTTAAAATCAGCTCTTATTGCCTGGCTGGCCCATGCTGCAGAAAAAGTCGGTTACACGGATATGCGTGAGGGCAGCGGAATCATAAGTACACCGCTGAGCGGAAAAAACCATAATGGTCATATAGTGGAAAGATATTTGGATGTTGTCCGCCGATTAGGCGGGAACGCTGATAATCCAGTATTTCCGCTGGGCATAACAGAAGACAATATTGCTAAAGCCCGTTCTCTGCTGTTTGAAAATAAAGTGAATCTCAGCGATCCTTATGTGGTTTTGGTGGTCGGTGCCAATTGGCCCAATAAACGCTGGCCTGCTTCCTATTTCGCAGAATTAATTGATTGGTGCTGCGGTAAAAAAATAATTCCGCTTTTAGCCGGTGCCGGAAAAACAGACCGTCTTATCGCAGATAAAATAAAAAATCTGACACAAAACAACACCGTTGACCTGGTGGGACAAACAGCTTTAAAAGAATTGGCATTCATAATTAAAAATGCCTCTGCCACCGTCGGCGGTGATACCGGCAGTCTTCATATGGCGGCTGCTCTTGGCAAACCTGCTATTATGATCATGGGACCTACAGATGCCAATCGCAACGGACCCTACAATCAAAAAAACAATTATATTGAAGTAGCCTATGACTGCCGACACTGCTGGAAACGGAAATGCCGCTTTAACCGTGATTGTCTTGCCTCTATTGAGCCTCAGCAGGTAATAAATAAATTGACAGCAGTTTTACGCTGATTTTAATTTATTCAGCACAGTAAAACTTGCCGGACAGCGGCATCCCACACTTTTGAACCTTCTTATCAAAAGTCAGACCAGCTAATAACAGGAAGGTGATTTTCATCGCTCTTTATTATGTATTGAAACTATTCAGTAAACTGTTCTGTTTATTGCCAGAAAAAATATCGTACCTGATAGGCAGGGCCATTGGTCATATAACATGGTTTTTAATTCCGCCTAAACGAAAAAATATGGCTGTAAGAAATGCTGTACTCAGCCTTAATATATCTCATAAGAAAGCTGTACAAATCGTAAAAAAAAGCTGGACAAAATTTGGTCCCATGATAATCGATGTACTGCGTTTTCCTATCATGAAATATAATATGAATAAATATATCACTTTATCCGGTACAGAAAATCTTGATGAGGCTTTGAAGCTTGGCCGCGGCGGTATTCTTGCAGCTGCTCACAGCGGTAACTGGGAACTTTTAGGCGGCGCTTTATCTCAAAATGGCTATAAGCTTGTCGGTGTAGCTCAGGAACAATCCAATCGCGGCGCTGATCGTTTTATGAACGAATACCGTGCCTTGATAGGTGTATATGTCATGTATAAGTATGATGTCCGAAACATGTTCAAGATGATCTCTAAGGGCTGGCTCATTGGCCTCATAATGGATCAGGATGCTGCTGAAGACGGTATAGTTATGCCTTTCTTAGGCAGAGATGCTTCATGTGCTCACGGAGCAGCGACTATTGCCCGCCGCAACAATGCTCCTATAATTCCTGTTTTTATAGTCAAAGGCCCCGGACTCACTCATCAAATAATTATCCATAAACCTATCTTTGTGGCGAAAACCCAAAATAAACATGAAGATATACGCACAGCTACCATGATAATAACAAAACAAATAGAAGATCATATAATAAAACATCCTGCGGAATGGTTTTGGCTGCACAATCGATGGAAATCGGTAGAGCGTCATCGAGCGACAAAAACTTATACAGAAAAGGGCAAATAAAATGCAAGAAAATAATCAGCCAATAGATTTTACTATTTGCTGGGTGGACGGCAATGATCCATCCTGGCAGAAACAAAAGAATGCCTATTCTTCTGATATAAATGGAGATAAGCGTCTCAGCCGGTATCGCGATTGGGACAATCTGCAATATTGGTTCCGTGGTGTAGAAAAGTTTGCGCCCTGGGTAAATAAAATCCATTTTATAACCTGCGGACATTTACCGGCATGGTTAAATACTGAACATCCCAAATTAAATATCATCCGCCACGATAATTATCTTCTTCCACAATATCTTCCTACTTTCAGTTCCAGTCCTTTAGAGCTGAATTTACATCGTATAAAAGGTCTTGCCGAACGCTTTGTATCTTTTAATGACGACATGTTTATTCTAAAACCGGTGCCAAAAGAATTATTTTTCAAAAACGGACTGCCAACAGATTTTTGTATTGTCACTGCCATAAGTTCTCCTGTAAAAGGCGATATGATGCCTTTTATAAAATTTAACAGTATGGCTGTACTGAATGCTAATTTTGATAAAAAGGCAGAAGTCCGCAAGCATTTTTGGAAATGGATGTCCCCTAAATATGGCTGGAATGCTTTGCGCAATTTTATTTTCTCAGGAGAGCATCATTTTCGCGGTTTTTCTAACAATCACCTGCCCTATTCATTTTTAAAAAGTACTTATAATGATATCTGGTCTGCAGAAAATGATGTACTTGATGAAAGCAGCTGCAATAAATTCCGCAGCCGCAGTGATGTTGATCAATGGCTTATTCGATATTGGCAGCTTATAAAGGGCGACTTTGAGCCCATAGGCCGTCACGCTAAGGGACAGGTATTTGAAATATACGGACAGGAAGCAGATAATGCTGATTTATATACTGCTATTGAATCACAAGACATGCCTATGCTCTGTGTGAACGATAATGATAATATTGATTTTGCCAATATAAAAAGACATATTATCGCTTCCTTTGAAAAAATTCTGCCAGAAAAATCGAGTTTTGAAAAATGAATATTCTTCTTCTTGTACCAAGAATGAATATAGGCGGTGCCGAAAGTCACGTTGCTATGCTTGCTCCCCTTCTTCAGAAAAACGGTCATAATGTTATCGTTGTTTCCGGCGGCGGACAGCTTGCCGATAAGCTGGCTGCCAAGGGAATTTCTCAGATATTCCTGCCATTGCGGCTGAACACTTCTCTTGCGGCATTTTTTCTCAAATTCATAATAAAAAAATATGATATAGAGCTTGTCCATGCTCATTCTGCTGCTGCAGGTATCACGGCAGTAAAATGCAAGTTAAAATATTTGCCTGATCTGCCGGTTCTTTATACTGCACACGGCTTGTTCGGCAGCAGAAAAGAAAGGATTCTTCTGCAGTGTGATAAAATAATAGCCGTGAGTCAATATGTATACCACATTGCTTTAGAAAATGGTGCCATACCGGAAAAAGTAAAAGTTATTTATAATGGTGTTGATACCAAAAAATTTTCTCCTCACGATAATCGTAATGATCTTCGCAAGAGATTAAATATAGCTGACAAAACTTTCTGCCTGGCAATTACTGCCCGGATAAAAAATCTCCGCAATAAGGGCCATCAGCATCTTATCAAACTTTTATCAGAACAAACCGGTGCTGCAGACTGGCATTTACTGATTATCGGTACCGGTAAGGGCAAGTGGAAATTGCGTTATCAAATATGGAAAAATGGATTGACAGACCGAGTACATTTTCTTGGTCATAAACCCGATGTGGAAAATTATCTGTCTGCTGCCGATGTGATTGTTCTGCCATCACGTTTTGAAACCTTTGGTCTGGTCCTCGCTGAAGGAATGGCAATGAAAAAACCCGCGCTCGCCTATGATGTCGGCGGCACAGGTGAAGTTATTACCGATGGTAAAACAGGATACCTCATCCCCAGCGGAAATTGTGAGATCTTGTACAGCAAACTCAAATTATTAGCAGCAAATACTATCTTGCGTCTTCAGATGGGTCAAGCCGCCAGAAACGATATTATTTCCCGTTTTTCTCCTGAAAAAATGTTTGATGAGATTATTTCTCTGTACAACGAATGTTCCCAGCCCCAAAAATAAGTTCAGGGATATTTGTTTATCCTTGAACTTATTTTTCACTAATCCTGATTTTATTTACTTTTGCATATAATTTACCAGCTCATCTGTCGTTTGAGGAAAAAATATTCCCGCTTTTTCCATGATCTCTTTATATGCATGCAGAACAGGGCTTTGCCCGAAATCAGCAAGACTTATGGATTTGAACGGCCTGCCGGAAAACATAGCAGGATACATTAAGGCAGTTGACTGATAGCTGGCCACAGCAATGAGCTTTTTTTCGCGGGCGAAAAGCAGTTCTGCCGGTTCAATCCCCTCATAGATGCGCATCTGAGGAAAATTCTGTCGATAATAATCTATCTTATACTTACTGTCATTGGGATGAGGTTTATACAAAAGCACTGCCTTATCATCGAATGGTTGAATCAATTTTTTTAAACATGTCAATTCCTGCTCTATTGTGTACCATTTTTTTTCAACCAGCGGCTGGCTCAAAAACAATACACATTTTGCTGTAAAAGTTTCCTGCAAAAGATCATGCATTTTTAGATCTGCTATAGCAGTATGTATCATATTCTCGGTTATTTTTACTGTCTTGGGTGAATAACGTCCGAGAAGCTCCGGTGCGTACATATAATCTACAACACCGGCATGACTGTCTCCTGCTGTTGCTGTATTAATATACATATCGCTTTTTATGCCAGCTGATTTTTTTAAGAGCCATATTTTAAATTTATGAAAAATTTCATGTGTTTTAGGTCTGCGGCGATCTTCATTATAATAGGAAAAAAGCCCGTCTTCATAGCGATAAAAATCTTTCATTCCCAATGCCGCTACCAGTAATTGATTTTGCGGATCAATATCGCTGCCAAGGAAAGCTCTTTCTATGCCAATTTTACCGATGCTGTTTTTTACTTCATCAGCTTGTTTTTTATAACTCTTTTCTTTATTTTTATGTGAAAGCCAGTTTAATAAATAAAATACTTTCACATATCCGCTCTTGTCTGATGCCATATATGCCATCAAGGGGTTCTCTGCCCATTTAGAATAACCATGCGGATGAATAAGTGCCAAATAATTATCATCAGCGGCAAAAATGCTCCTGCTCAAAATAAATGATGTCAGCAAATGAAATGGCGTATTTACTATAAATAAATTCTTCATAATTCACCTCTTTAACTATTTTAACGTAAAGCAAAATAAAGCACAAGTTCACCCTGATTATACTGCTCTGTGTATTTACAATTTAAGACAAAGGAATAAATTATGGATTTTTTCAGCAATATTATCAAAGCAAAAAAAAATATAGCCAATGATGTATCTATAAGAACCGGCATGAATATCGCTTTTGGTATAGATGCAGAATTTGCACTCGGCATGGGTGTATTGATGACGTCTATTGTGAAGAACAACCCCGGCACAAATATAGTCTTTCATATATTTACCGACAAGCTGAACAGTGCCGATATAAATTGTCTTGCTCTACTGGGTCAGGAATATAAAACTGTTGCAGTATATATATATTACATTGATGGAGATAAATTCAGCCATCTCCCTATCTTATTCACCTGGTCAAAAGCAATTTACTATCGTTTCATAATTTGCGGTGAATTACAGAACAAAACGGACAAGTGTTTATATCTTGATTCTGACATTCTTTGTCTGCAACCGTTAAAGAAGCTTTTCCAAATTGATCTTGACGGTGTGATTTCAGCAGTTGCTGCCGATTATGATTTTATGACTGGTTATGCAAAAAAAAATCTCGGCTTTACCGGAGAAAAATATTTTAACTCCGGTATGATGCTGATCAATGTAGATGAATGGAATAAAAATCATATTTCTGAACAATCTATTACAATGCTGCAACAAAAAAGTAATTTTAAATTTTATGATCAGGATGTCTTAAATATGCTTTTGGCCGATAAGATATTATTTCTTCCGCACTGTTATAACATGATCTACCACCTTGCGGATATGAATGAAAACCCGGCGGATGATACCGTTTTTCTCCACTACTCCGGAAGCGTCAAACCCTGGCAAAGCTGGGGACAGTTCCATTTCTTGACATCCTTATGGATAAAATATCAAATGATGTCTCCGTGGAAAGCCGTATCAATACAAAATCCCAATACGTACAAACAGGCGAAATTCATGGCCAGAACGATGAAAAAAACGGGAAATTTCAAAGGCTGGCTGAAATGGTCTTGCCTGTATGGTCTTTGGAAATTACGCAAGAAGATATGAAAAGGCAGGAATAAGCATGCTTACAGATACCCTATGCAACAAATATGATCACTTGTTCAGCAAAAGCAAAGAAAATATTGTCCATATCGGTTATGGTATAGATGATAACTATATGCGCTGCACAGCCGCTTCAGTACTTTCTATATGCCGCCACAATCCTAATCTGCATCTTCGTTTTCACATTCTGACATCAACACTTTCCGCTGATAATAAAAAAAAGCTGAGAAACCTGGCAGAACTTATACAGACCGATATTGTACTCTACGAGATAGACACCTCTTTTTTCAACACGCTGCCTACTTTTGTTCATTTACCGGTTTCGACATATTTTCGCTTTATACTTCCTTCCATCTTAAACGAAGAAGAACGTGTCTGTTACCTTGATGCCGATATAATATGCCTCAGTTCAATAGAATATATCTTCAGCTGCAATCTGGAGAATGCAATTGCTGCAGCCGTACCTGATTTGGAATGGATGAACAAAAAACGCTGCAGCGCTTTATCCTTAAAAGAACATACATATTTTAACGCAGGTATGTTGATCATAAATATAAAAGAATGGAATTCTTTTCATGTGATGGATAAGGTCCTCGCATTATTTAAAAATGATCCGGTCAGATTCCGCTATCTTGACCAGGATGCTCTGAACATAGCCTTGCACAACAAAATTATCTATTTGCCGAAAAGATATAACTGTATTGACAGTTTTGCCGAAGACAAGGAAAAAATTGTTTTTCTGCATTTTGCGGCACATCCAAAACCATGGAATATTGCCTGGCCTATAAGCAGAGCAAGCACTGTCTTTCGTAAAGATCTTTATGCTCAATATGAAAAAGAAACGCCCTGGGCTGATATGCCTTTGCAGATGCCCTTGAATTATAAAGAAATGAAAGTTTATGCAAAAGCTTTGCTTTATTCAGGTCAAAAGGTCAATTCTCTGAAATGGTATTGCAAATATCTATATAAAAAATTAAGGAGATAATACATTTTCATATGGAAAAATTTCTAATTATCAACACATCCTTTTTTGGTGATATATTGTTAACAAGTCCCTTGTGCCGCAATATAAAAAATATTTTCCCACGCAGCCATATAACATTTATCACTAATAAACCATTTGCGGATGCTGCCTTATATCTTGATGGTGTGGATAAAGTTACTATTTATGACAAAAAAGGAAAACATCGCGGCGTGGCCGGTGCCTTGAAATTCTATTACGAATACAAAACTTTTTTTGCAGAAGGATTTAATGCCGCATTTGTTATCTACGGTAATGAACGCGGTATAATTTTATCACGTCTTTTAGGTGCAAAAAAAGTGTATGCAGAAAACAATGGGCCGCTCCGTATTTTCCTATCCAACAAGAAAATTGATTATCACGGCCTGCAGCGTGTCCAGGAACGCAACACTGTTTTACTTGAGCAATATACAGACTTGCCTTTGAAAAATATACCTATGCTGTATAAACCGCCACAGCAAGTTTTTCGGGAGGCATTTTCGCTTTTACAGCAGTTTTCTATATCTCCTGCTGCAAAAAAATACATCTGCCTGTGCACCGTTTCAAAAAGAACTGAAAAAGATATGCCTGTACAGATCTGCGCGGCACTCGTTGAAAAACTGCATGCCGCCGGCTATCGGATATTATTTTTAGGAGCCGGCTCACGTGCTGCTGATTACAGCAGCCAATTACTGCGCTATACCGACAAATATATTGATTTGACCAACAGAACATCTATCCCGCTCTTAGCTGCCGTTTTAAAACTGAGTATGGGACTTATAAGTGTTGATACCGGTACCATGCATTTAGGATTGGCACTCGGCATTCCTGTCCTGTCTCTTTTTTACGTCTTCGACAAAGCACACATAGCTAAATGGGCTCCTGATCCTAATTTATATAACACAATTATTTTAACAAAGGATAAATGCTCCTGTGAAGAAATTTTTGACAATATAATGCGGCTCACCAGCAATAATAAATAAAAAGCTCGGCAAAAATGCCGAGCTTTTTATTTATTGTTAAATACCTTATGGGGTGCTATAGCCGCTCCACCATCGCTTACTTTTCCTATGCCGGCGAATATATCACCGCAATATATCAGCAGCGCCGTACCGTCATTGATTTCACCATTATATTCTATTTTCCGCCCCTGGTAAAAATCAGCAAGCATTTCATCATTTATATCGCAGGTTTCCATCGTTCCCCGCAATATATCCATTCCCTGTACAAAGGCAGCCGGATCTTGAGAAAGCTCCTCAAGCGTATTCGCTTCAGCAAGCCTAAAAGCTCCTGCCCTGGTGCGCAGAAGAAATCCCATAACAGCCGGTATATTCAGGGCTTTGCCTATATCAGCGCACAAAGAACGTATGTATGTTCCCTTGGAACAATCCACATCCATAGAAAATCCATTTTCCATACATCCCAAAAGTTCAATGCCATATATATTTATACGACGCGGCGCAATTTTCACTTCTATATTTTGACGCGCAAGTTCATACGCTTTTTGTCCATTTATTTTAATAGCCGAATATGCCGGAGGGACCTGCATTATCTCACCGCAAAAGCTTTTCAAAACAGTCTTCAGCAAAGCTGTCTCAGGCATAATGAAATTTTCCTGCCTGAGAATACTGCCTGTATCGTCATCAGTATCGGTCCCTATTCCCAGCACTACTTCAGCTCTGTAGCTTTTATCTGTATCGGCCATATATTCCAAAAGGCGTGTGGCATGACCGACAGCAACCGGCAGAACTCCGGCCGCTGCCGGATCAAGCGTACCTGCATGACCAATTTTTTTTGTTCTATAAATACGACGCATGCAGCTTATTACATCGTGTGATGTCATCCCCGGAGGCTTAAGCACATTCACAAATCCGTTAATCGGCATTTTCCTGCCCTGCCATTTCCCTGGTCAATGCTTGAATAACTTTTTTTCTTGCTTCGTGAAAAGACATCTCCAGATTACAGCCGGAAGCTCTCACATGACCGCCTCCGCCCAGCTTTTCAGCTACTGCAGCAACATCGGTTTTTTTTGATCGCATGCTTATACGCGTCACATTATCAGCGGCATATTTTATCAGCACAGCTACATCAACACCTTCTATAACACGAACAAGATCCACAAAACCTTCTGTACTGCTGCATTTTTCCACAATATCTTTATCAGCGCCGGCTACTGCTATTTTCCCTTCGTTATACAATTCTATTGTATTAATAACGTCTGCAATCGCCTTTACATCAGCATATTTTCTTTGTTCCAAAGCTTCTGATATAATGTTCGGGCGGACGCCATAGCCAAGGAGATCTCCCGCAGCCTTCATCGTAAATTCTGTAGTATTAGAATAACGGAAGAACCCGCAATCTGTGGCTATAGCAGCATAAACGGACACCGCCATCTTATAATCAAATTCTATGCCGAGTTCTGCCAATAATTCATAAATAATTTCTCCTGTTGCTGCCCTGTATGGAGCTAAATATAAAAAATCGGCGGTTCTTGTGTTTGAACGATGATGGTCAAAATTGAGAATAGGTGCATCTGTGATTTTATTTACACGTCCCGTACGTTCCGGTTCAGCATCAAGAACTATAAATAAATCTGCACCGGTTATTTTCTGATCAGGTTTTTTAAAAAGTTCCCATCCAGGCAGAAAATGGTATGCTTCAGGTATATCATCATCTACGAAAATTCGTACCTTATGGCCTTTTTTAGTCAGCGCATGATAGAGACCAAGTGTAGAGCCAAGTCCGTCACAATCAGGGTTCACATGCGGTGCTATTATTATGCTGTTTGCCTTTTTTATCTTTGCCGCGGCTTCACTGATCGTTATTTCCATTCTCAGATTTCCCTTCTCCTGCATTGTGTATCTTATTAATAAGCTCTTGAATATGAGCACTATATTGAATACTGGTATCGGGATAAAAAGCTATCTCTGGAATAAACTTTATTCTTATGCGCTTGGCAAGTTCCTGTCTGATATAACCTGTCGAATGTTTTAAACCTTCCCATGTTCCCTTAAATTGTTCCTGGCTGCCAAGAATGCTTACATATATCCGGGCATTTTTCAGATCGCTTGACACATCTACTTTCGTGATTGTGACAAAACCGATCCGCGGATCCTTAAGACCTCTCAATATTATATCGCTGACTTCCTGTTTTATCTGTTCTTGTATCTTCTCAACACGAACGCCCATTTTTTCACAACCTTCTGTATCAGCTCTTATAAGCTCTGCGGAGCTATTTCTTCCATGCTGTAAGCTTCGATTATATCTTTTTCTCTAAAGTCACGATAGTTTTCGATAGTTATACCGCATTCATATCCCGCAGCCACTTCTTTTACATCATCTTTAAATCGGCGCAACGACTCAATCTGTCCTTCATGCACGACCACATTATCGCGAAGAATACGTATTTTCGATGTGTTAAAAATTTTCCCTTCAAGGACGTAGGAACCTGCCACGAGAGCCTTGGAGAATTTCATCACTTGGCGTATTTCTACTTTTCCCTGAATAATTTCTTTATATTTCGGTGCAAGCATACCCTTCATGGCAGCTTCGATATCGTTTATTGCTTCATATATTACCCGATAAGTACGAATATCTATACTTTCAGTATCGGCAAGTTTCCTTGCATTGCCATCCGGCCGCACATTGAAAGCAAGGATCAGAGCATTTGCCGCAGACGCCAGCATAACATCTGATTCATTCACTGCGCCAACACCTGAGTGAATTATACTCACTCGCACTTCATCACTTTTATTAAGACCAAGCAACGAAGTCTTCAATGCTTCCAGAGACCCTTGCACATCAGCCTTCAATAATATATTAAGATCCTTTATGTTTCCTTCATTTATCTGTTGGAATAAATCATCAAGTGATACTTTCTTATTATTGATAAGTTCTGTACGTTGTTTGCCAATACGCTTTTCCGCTATTGTACGTACCATATGTTCTTCCAAAACAGCCATTTCATCACCGGCAGCAGGTACATCTGACAAGCCCAAGACCTCAACTGGAACAGATGGTCCAGCCTTCTTCACTTTTTCACCGCGATCATTGATCATGGCACGGACTTTACCAAAGGCAGTACCTGCAATAATAGAATCTCCTACATGCAGTGTGCCGCTTTGAACAAGCACTGTAGCTACGGGACCGCGGCCTTTATCAAGCTGAGCTTCTATGATTATACCACGGGCTTCTCTGTTTGGATTTGCTTTCAGCTCCTGCATTTCCGCAACTAGTAAAATCATCTCCAGAAGATCATTTATACCCATCTTTTTCTTAGCTGAGACGGGAACCATTATAATATCCCCACCCCAGTCTTCAGCAACAAGTTCATGCTCTGCGAGCTGCTGCTTAACATGTTCCGGATTTGCTCCCGGTTTATCAATTTTATTTATTGCCACTACAATAGGAACTTTGGCTGCCTTAGCATGATTTATAGCTTCCAATGTCTGCGGCATAACGCCGTCGTCGGCAGCCACAACAAGGATCGCTATATCTGTAACCTGTGCTCCGCGCGCACGCATTGCCGTGAAAGCCTCATGTCCTGGTGTATCAAGAAATACAATTTTTTTATCCTTGCACATAACCTGATAAGCTCCGATGTGCTGCGTTATCCCGCCAGCTTCACTCGAAGTTACAGACGTTTTTCTTATCACATCGAGCAAAGATGTCTTACCATGGTCAACATGTCCCATAACCGTAACTACAGGAGGACGCGGCAACAAATCTTTTTCTGCATCTTCAACTTCGGGAATCTCCGTCAAGTCCACTTCCGGCGGCAGTTCTTCAACGTTTATGCTGAATTCTGCAGCGACCAGTACAGCTGTATCAAAATCTATTTCTTGATTGATAGTTGTCATTATTCCCAGCATCATAAGCTTCTTTATAACATCGGTGACCGTATAAGTCATTTTACTGGCCAACTCTTTTACAGAAATAGTTTCTCCTACTTTTATTACCTTAGGTCTCACTATTTCCTGTTTCTGCTGTATAGGATGATTTCTGTTATTTCTATTATTTCTCCAATTTTTTCTGCTGTTTCTATTTGATCCTATATTTTGACTGCTGCCATATCTATTATTTTGACCTGCATTATTATTTTGTCCGGGTCTATTATTTTGTCCAGTACTGCTATTTTGACCAGTACTATTATTTTGTCCTGGTCTGTTGTTTCTACCAGCACTGTTATTCTGACCGGGTCTATTTTGTCCAGTAGTAGTATTTTGTCCTGGTCTGCTGCGACCGACACTGTTGTTCTGCCCTGGTCTGCTATTTTGACTGGTACTATTATTTTGTCCCGGTCTGCTGTTGCGGCCAGCATTATTACTCTGACCGGGTCTGTTTTGACTAGTACTATTATTTTGTCCCGGTCTGCTGCGACCAGCACTATTATTCTGACCAGATCTGTTTTGACTAGTACTATTATTTTGTGCTGGTCTGCTGCGACCGACACTGTTGTTCTGACCAGGTCTATTATTTTGACTGGTACTATTATTTTGTCCCGGTCTGCTGTTGCGCCCAGCACTGTCACTCTGCCCTGGTCTGCTATTTTGGCCCATACCACTCCCATTGCCTTGTCCAGATCTGTTACCAGCAGCTGTTCGGTTATCTCCTCTGTCAACTGGTTTATGGTCATTGCTATTAATAGCAGCAGCCTGACTGGCGTGCATCAGATTTCTTTGACTGTCATGTTCAGACGCCTGCTGATTTTTATGTGTTCTCTCAATAGGTACCTTTGCACTTTCATTACTGTATACATTGCTGTCTGCTGTTTTTTGTATTGTAGTTTTTATATTATCATTACCTTTATATACTTGTTTTTTTTCATAACCCTGCTTTTTCAAAGCGGGGTTTTCATTAATATTATTTATATTATCAGACCTGTCATTATCAATTTTTTTTATATTTTTCTGCCGATTATCTTTTATTGATATATTCTCCCGCACAGATTCAATTTTTTTCTCAATTATATTTTTCTTTTGCAGAAAACTTTTTTCTATAATTTTTCGTTCGTCATCACCCACTGTACTAGCATGGCTTTTTACTATTACATTATGGACTTTTAACATATTCAAAACTGTCTTACTGTCAGTTTCAAATTCTTTTGCCAGGTCATATATTCTGTATTTGGACATCGATCCACCCCCATTATTTGATGTCATTTTAATATTTTAGTCACAGCTTTCATAAAACCTTCATCGCAAACAGCAACCGCAGCTCGCTCATTTTTACCGATACAATGTCCCAAATCGGTCTTAGTCGTAGTCAAAAAAATAAGCGGGATACTATATTTAGATGCAATTTCTTTATATTCTAAACTGGTATTTTGCGCCGTATCTCCGGCAACCAGCAGCAGTCTGACTTTTCCGCCTGCCGCTGCCTTGCCTATAGCAAAATCTCCAGAGATTATCTTATTGGCACGTGATGCCATACTTAATAAATTAAGCAAATTTTGCAGCATATTATCCTTCATTTGTGTCAAAAAATCCTGTCCTTAATTTTTCATATATATCAGCGTCTATCGGACTTTTAAATGATTTTTCCAAACGATGTCCTTTTATAGCCGCTTCCAAACATTGAATATCAGCACATATATATGCTCCGCGGCCTGATTTTTTTCCTGTACGGTCAATGGAAAAATCACCTTCCGGGTTTTTGACTACTCTTATCATATCTTTTTTGCTGCGAATTCGCTGGCAGCCAACACACATACGTTCCGGTAATTTTTTTTTGCCAGTCATAAATCTGCCCCTTTACCTCAATCCACTGAAAAAGAGTCTTCACCTGTCACCGTGACTATTTCCATTCCTTCAGCAAGACCGCCTTCAACTGCCTGCGATTCACTCTTGATATCTATTTTCCAGCCTGTTAATTTCGCAGCCAGCCGTGCATTTTGACCTTCCTTGCCAATTGCCAGAGATAGTTGATAATCCGGCACAATCACTTTTGATATTTTTTCATTTTCTTTTATTGCTACAGAAATAACTTTGGCAGGACTTAAAGAATTTGCAATATATTTTGCCGGATCTTGATTCCACTTAACAATATCTATTTTTTCACCGTGCAATTCGTCAACGACAGCCTGTACCCGAAGTCCCTTTTGTCCTACACATGATCCTACCGGATCAACGTTCTCATCTTTTGAATAAACAGCAATTTTAGAACGCATTCCAGGCTCTCTTGCCACAGACTTTATTTCCACAGTACCATCGCTTATTTCGGGCACTTCCAATTCAAAAAGTCTTTTTAAAAGCCCCGGATGTGTGCGTGATAATAGTACCTGCGGCCCCTTTGTGGTTTTTTTGACTTCTACTACATAAAATTTCATACGTCCATTAGGTGTATAATGTTCCGATGAAATTTTTTCCGCAGGCGTAAGCATAGCTTCCGTACGGCCCAGATCAACAACCACATTTTTACCTTCAACACGCTGCACTATGCCGGTTAAAATATCATTAGAACGATTGGAATATTCTTCGTAAATGATACCTCTCTCAGCTTCACGTATTCTCTGTACAACCACTTGTTTAGCCGTTTGAGCAGCAATACGTCCAAAGTTGGCAGGCGTGATTTCCTCTTCGATCACATCTCCCACCTGATAATCAGGATGTATTTTTTGAGCTGCTTCCAGAGAAATATCAGTGATATCATTTTTTACTTCACTCTCAACATTCTTTATGGCGTATACATGAAATTCACCTGTGGTGCGATCAAGCGAAACCCTCACATTCTGCGCTGAATTAAAATTTCTTTTATATGCGGAAATCAGTGCTGCTTCAATAGCATCAAATAGGACTTCTAATGCTATACCTTTTTCTTTGCCAACTTCACGAAAGGCTTCTAAAAAGCCTTTATTCTTGGTAGCCAAATCTATATCCTCCTAAATTATATTAAAACTCAATATGCAACCGCACTGATGCTATCTGTGCACGAGGTATTATCAGCGAATCATCAAGAGTTATAGCATCGGCAGAAAAAGCACTGAGTCTGCCGATAATTTCCCTTGCTCCATTTATCTTTTTATAGGCTGTCACATCAACCTGTTTTCCCATTTCCCGTTCAAAATCTCTATCCTTCTTTAACGGCCTGTCAATCCCTGGTGAAGAAACTTCCAATATATAGCTTTCCTTCAATAAACCGCTCTTTTCCAATTCGTCATCAATCATACGGCTTACTCCCTGACAATCATCAAGATCAACACCGTCTTTTTTATCTATAAAAATACGCAGATACCAATCCCGTTCCTTTACATATTCAAGATCAACCAATTCGTATTCAGTACCCGCAAGCAAATTTAACACCAGTTTTTCCGCTTCAATCTCAATTCGTCCGGCCATTGTTCCTCCTAAAATAATAACGCCTATAATACTAAAGAGTGGGTTTGCACCCACTCTCTAAAATACATGCTGAAGTTGATATTTTTATTATAACACCAGACATTATAAATGTAAACCGCGCCGCCGAACATTTAGATGCAAAATAAAAATCCTGCAAAAAGTACCATGATGTACTTTAGCTACGCACAATCAAATAATATTCACGGATTTTTCAGCAGACAACATTCTTCTATTGCTGAAATCTGCAGACAATAAGCTTCGTGCTCTGCCCGAAATAAAAGCTGAAACTGGATAAAAAGATATTTACCGATCATAATGTTTTTTACGCATTATATCAAGTTGTTTCAATACAGCAGGTTCAATTCTATCTGCGATCTCATTTCTCGCAGCAGAAGTCAGTTTACTGCTTGAACAACGATTACGCAATTTTTTTCTGACTCCAGTGATTGCTTTGCTCAATTCCTTTACAGTCATACGATATGCCCCTGCACCCAAAACGGCGTTCTGTTCCGCACCATCAGATGTAGCTACAAATACATCTCTGCCTTCATGAACCAGCTCGTATGCCAATCTTTCAATGTAACTGTCCGCCGTTTCATTCTTTTTGGTATAAACAATTTCAAAATGATCATTCATTTGCTCAAATGATTGCACTGAAGATGTATATAAAGCATCAAACACAACTGTAACATCATATTTTTCATAAGCACCATATTCCACTAGCATATGAATAAGCTTATCACGGGCATGTTCTAAATCATTGCTCTTCTTCAGCAGCTCCGGCCAGCAATTTATAACATTATATCCATCGACAATAAGATGTGCGCACATTTTGACGTTCATACCAAATTCTCCTTCTTATTTCATACGCTGCTTCAAGACCTCATACATGAGTATGGCCGCCGCGTTAGAAGCATTGAGCGAATTTATTTTTCCCCTCATGGGTATCTTTACCAAGAAATCACAAGATTGTCGCACAAGCTGGCCTATTCCTTTTCCTTCACTGCCAACTACAATAAGTAATGGTCCTGTCAGATTGGCATCATAAAAGAAAGTCTCACCCGAAGCATCAGCCCCGGCTACCCAAAACCCCTTAGTCTTAAGCTCAGCAATAGTCTGGGCAATATTGTTCACTCTGACGACCGGCACATATTCTATGGCGCCTGCCGATACTTTGGCAACGGTGGATGAAAGAGGACAGCTGCGCCGTTTTGAAATTATGACTCCGTGTGCACCGGCAGCATCCGCCGTTCTAAGCACAGCACCTAAATTATGAGGATCTTCCAATTCATCAAGCAAAACTAAAAACGGTACTTCATTTTTTTCGGCAATTCCGGCAAGAACATCATCAAGTTCAGCATAATCAACAGGCGGTGTATATGCAATTATACCCTGGTTATGTTCTGCCCCTGAAAGAGCATCAAGTTTATTTTGACTGACAGTATGAATAATAACTCTGGAATTTCTCGCCATTGATATTATTTCCTGCATTGAACCGCCATGCGCATTTTCTGCCGTCAGTATTTTATTAATATGTCTGCCGCTTTTCAAAGCCTCTCTTACGGCATTACGCCCGGCAATTATATCCGGAGAAATTTCTTGTGTCTGTTCAGAAGCTTCTGCCGTTTTTTGAGCATCTCTGAATTTAGCGGTCCTGCCAGTGAATTTTCTTTCCTCCCGGTCCTTAGTTTTAGTATTTTTTCTTCTGCCAAAAGACTCTGCAGATCCTGTGCTTTTCTTTTTTATACTCGATGAGTTTTTTTTATTAAAAGGCATCTTTTTCTCCATTCATTATTCTTCACGTAATTTTATCATTTCGTCAAACATACCACAGGTCATATCGCCCTCCGGGCACACTCCTGTAGCAACACACGAGGCCCCTGCATTTTTAAAAAGCAGAGGCGCCGCATTCTTTACCTCTTTCAACATCATATAGGCCATAGCTCTTATCTCCCACTGAGCACGATGACAGCAGCGCAAAGAAAAAAAATGCTGCAGCGATCTTGCATTGAAAGTAACTACTATCTTAGTTTCTGCGGCATTCGCCAAAACATAGCGGGCGTCCTCTTTCGGTATGCCCATTTGTGTTAATTCATCATACGCTGTCCTTATTTTTTGCATCAGATCAGTAAATTTTTTTGCTGCCGTTTCATTTTTTTGGATAGACGGAGGCAGTATATATTCAAAATCATGTTCAGCAACATAGCGTTGAGACTGCTGTGAATATGAGGCAATGCGATGTCTCACAAGCTGATGAGTCAGAACACGCGATATTCCTTCGATTGCAAAGGTAAAACTAACATGTTCCAGAGTTGATGCATGCCCCATTTTCACTATTTTTTTTACAAGCTTTTCGACCTGTCCATCACTCATCTTTTCTGCCAGCTCTTCGGCTCCCACCGGTGAATAACACAATCGCGCCGCCATCGCCACTGTCCGTTCCGGTTCAGATGTATATTTTATGAGCTTTACTTTCATCTTCGGCCTCCATTTAAAAAACAGCCATTGCCAGAACGCAATGGCTGTTTTTATTATACCATTAATTATTGATCATTAGCATTTTCCTGAATTATTCGTGAGAAAATTTATCCTTCAGAATAACATCATGTGAACCGCCCTCGACTATGCTAGTTGAAGAAACCAATGTCAGCTTTGATTTTTGTTGAAATTCCTTTATCGTCAAAGCACCGCAGTTGCACATGGTAGACCTCATTTTACTCAGAGAAAGTTCAACATTATCTTTTAAGGAACCTGCATATGGCACATATGAGTCAACGCCTTCTTCAAAAGATAATTTTTTATCACCACCCATATCATAGCGCTGCCAGTTGCGGGCCCTATTTGAGCCTTCACCCCAGTATTCCTTTAAGTACGTACCATTTATACGTACACGATTGGTAGGACTTTCATCAAACCGTGAAAAATATCTGCCAAGCATCATAAAATCTGCACCCATAGCCAACGCCAGCGTCATATGATAATCATGAACAATGCCGCCATCTGAGCAGATAGGTATATAGACACCGGTTTCTCTATAATATTCATCCCTGGCCTTGGCGACGTCAATAACAGCCGTCGCTTGTCCGCGGCCGATCCCCTTGGTTTCACGTGTAATACATATTGACCCGCCGCCGATGCCAACTTTAATAAAATCTGCTCCCGCTTCGGCGAGAAATCTGAAACCTTCCGCATCAACAACATTTCCCGCACCGACCTTGACATCGTCACCGAATTCCTCATGTATATACTTTAACGTGATACTCTGCCATTCACTGAATCCCTCTGATGAGTCTATACAAAGAACATCAGCACCAGCATTCAGCAAAGCCGGTACACGTTCTGCGTAGTCGCGCGTATTGATACCCGCGCCGACAAGATAACGTTTTTTGTTATCGATAACTTCATTTCTGTTTTGTTTGTTATCTGTATAATCTTTACGAAAAACCATATAACGCAGACGCTGATTTTTATCTACCAGCGGCAGCATATTCAATTTATTGTCCCATATCATATCATTAGCCTGCGACAAATTCGTGGTATCAGCATCTGCATAAACCAGTTTAGCAAATGGTGTCATAAATTCTTCCGCAGTTTGGTCCATAGACATACGTGTGATGCGATAATCGCGGCTGGTAACTATCCCTACCAGTTTTCCCGTAGCTGTGCCATCATCCGTCACAGCCATAGTGGAATGACCGGTCTCATCTTTAAGTTCCAATATTTCACCGAGAGTGGTAGTCGGTTTAATATTGGAATCACTGCTTACAAAACCGGATTTATAATTTTTCACGCGGGAAACCATCTCTGCCTGCTGTTCTATCGACTGAGATCCGAATATAAAAGAAACACCGCCTTCTTTAGCAAGTGCAATAGCCATTGTATCATCTGATACAGCCTGCATTATAGCCGATGTCATGGGTATATTAATCTTTATTTTTGACTCTTCCCCCTTTTTAAATTTTACCAACGGGGTTTGAAGTGAAACATTCACAGGGATACATCTATCTGATGAATAACCTGGGACTAACAGATATTCGCCAAAGGTATGAGACGGTTCTTCAAAAAAATATGCCACGTTACATTCTCCTTTTCCTAAATCATTTCCTAAATTTATTAGTATAAATGATAGTACGTATATTCAGCACTTGTCAACCATATATAGCAAAAAACTGCCGCAATAGACAACAGCAGTTCACTGACAGCGCTTATAAAGTTTTACATTTATACAATCATTTCATTATACATATATATCTGCTGCCGCAAAAACAGGCAAAAAATAACCATCCTGCCTTAATTGCTCTGTATAAGTTCACTATTTGCGGATTCATCAGCTGCATAACGGATACTTGACATAGAAAAACCCTTGCGATAAAGATATTGCATAAATTTATCAATATCCTTATTTTTTTTCATATATCTTTGCCAGATACTATATGCCGTGATTTTTTCATAGTCTGATAGTTCCTGCGGTGTACATCTATCAATAACATTCGCTGAAAAGCCCTTCATTTTAAGCTTTGCCTTGATCTGCAAAACACTGTATTTTTTTTCTGCAAGATACCTAGACCAATATCTGATGCAAAGCTGTTCATCGTCCAAGTATCTTTTTTCAATAAGCCTGACAACAGCAGCATCAATCTCCTGTTGTTCATAGCCGCAGCGAAAAAGTTTATCCACGATCCGGTTTACGGAATAATCCTGCACAGACAAATAATCTATAGCTTTTGCCAGTGCGGACTTACTGTTTCTTGTCTGCATCAGTGATCACCTTGTTGTCGCCTGCTGCATTTTTTTCTTTATTCTGCATGCTTTTGTTTTTTTCAATCTCCGTCTGAGCTTCCGGCATTACCTTGTCCCTGATCTTGTCCTCGATTTCCTGACTCATTTCCGGGTTTTCCTTAAGGAACAGCTTTGCATTTTCTTTTCCCTGTCCCAATCTGGTACCGCTGTATGAATACCAGGTACCGCTCTTATCTACTATTTCAAAATTGGTACCCAAGTCGATGATACTCCCCTCCCGGGAAATCCCTTCTCCATACATAATATCAAACTCGGCCTGTTTAAATGGCGGTGCCACTTTATTTTTTACTACTTTTATACGTGTCCTGTTGCCTACTATATCATTTCCCTGTTTTATCGTATCAATCTTACGTACATCCAAGCGTATGGTAGCATAAAACTTAAGCGCCCGTCCCCCTGTTGTCGTCTCAGGACTGCCAAACATAACGCCAACTTTTTCCCTTATCTGATTTATGAATACAACGGTAGTCCTTGATTTACTGATATAGCCTGTAAGTTTACGCATCGCTTGAGACATCAGACGTGCCTGCAGACCCACATGCGAATCTCCCATTTCTCCTTCTATTTCAGCCTTAGGCACAAGTGCCGCAACAGAATCAACAACCACTACATCAACTGCTCCACTCCGCACCAAAGCATCGGCTATTTCCAAAGCCTGTTCACCATTATCAGGCTGTGATATAAGCAGTTCATCTATATTGACACCCAGCCTTTTTGCATAAACAGGATCAAGTGCATGTTCCGCATCAATAAAGGCCGCTGTTCCTCCTGTTTTTTGTGCTTCAGCTATTATATGCAGAGCTACTGTTGTTTTCCCAGAAGATTCCGGCCCATAGATCTCAACTATCCTTCCGCGCGGCACACCGCCTACCCCGAGAGCTATATCAAGAGCCAAATTTCCCGAATGGATTACTTCTATATTCATATTGACTGAAGCTTCACCCAGCTTCATGATTGCCCCTTTGCCAAAGTCACGCTCAATCTGTTTTAAGGCATTTTCCAAGGCCTGATCTTTATCCAGAACCTGATTTTTTTCCATTTATTTGAATACCAGCCTTTCTTTCATTTAGCTTGATTATACCTGAGTTAATAGATAAAATCAATATAAAATAAAGAAACCTGAATATTGATATACGTATATCTTAACAAGAAGTAAGTCCTCCGTCCACCGTCCATGCTGCACCTGTTACAAAAGATGCCTCTGCCGATGCCAGAAAATATATTACCGAGGCAGCCTCATGCGCCGTACCAATACGTCCGATCGGATAAAGAGAAGCAGCCGCCCGGGCATCATCTTCATCTTTGAATTGTTTTCTCGTAAGCGGAGTGTCTATATCACCCGGGCATACACAATTAACACGTATACCACAGCAAGAAAGTTCAAGAGCCAATGCTTTAGTAAACACAGTTACGGCACCCTTGGACGCGCAATAGGCACTGCAAAAATAATTGCCGTTTATCCCCGCATCCGAAGAAACATTTACAATGGAAGGCGCAGAAACACTTTTTTGCAAAAGAGGAAGAATATATTTGCACATAAAATATGTGCCCTTTATGTTTATTCCCATAACAGCATCAAACTCTGCTTCTGTGACGTCAGTAATCGCCTTTTCCTGATATATTCCTGCTGAGTTTACCAGTACATCAACGACCGGGAATTGCGCAGCTATCATTTCCGACGCATTTTCACACTGAGCGCATACACTCACATCTGCTTGAATGAAATAGAAATGTTCCTTTCCTTCCCGCACAGATGTCCTTGCCATGTCAAAATTTCTTTTTGACCGTCCCACTGCTGTGACAACATCCCCGTTTTTCAAATACAATTTTGCTAAAGCCAGCCCAATTCCTGAAGTACCCCCTGTTATGACTATCGTCCGCAATTTTTCTTCTCCTAAAAAAATATAGAGCCTGATAGTAGATCACCAGGCTCTGCGAGTAAAATCAATTAATAAGTTCTATCTCCAGTGCAAAAGATCACATTCGGGATTCAGAAATTATTATGCACGAAATCTGACCGCTCTTTACTTGCAACTTGTTAAAAGCAAAGCAACAGCGCGGACCATTCCTCAAACAAATTAATTCACAGCATCTTTCAATGCCTTGCCTGCTTTAAATACAGGATTTTTAGATTCAGGGATTTCGATGGTATCACCAGTTTGAGGATTGCGCCCCTTACGAGCTGCACGTGCTCTTACTTCAAATGTACCAAAGCCAATTATCTGTACTTTTTCTCCCTTTACCAAGGTATCCTGTACACTAGCAAAAATAGCGTTAACTGCCTTTTCAGCGTCTTTTTTTGTTAAACCAGCCTGTTCAGCAACGCTGGCCACCAATTCGGATTTGTTCACGAATATAGCCTCCTTTTGATTTTGTTACGATACTCTCAATTCGCTGTAACTTGCTCGTTTCCTTTTTTTATCTATAAAATTTATAAAAATTTATAGTTTTTTCCAAAATACGGCATAATAAAAGCCATTTTTTATATTTCAAACAATAACCATTAATAATATTTATTTTGCTCTGGCATTTTCAAAATCTTTTGCTTCATCCCACAATGTATCCAATTCTTCCATTTCATATGTCTCCCATTGTCGTTTTTCCGCCTTGATTTTTTTTTCTATGTAAGAAAACCGTCGGCGGAATTTTTCGTTGCTGCCTAGCATGGCTATTTCCGCGTTGACCTTCAAAAAACGTGATAAATTAACTATTGTGAATAAAACATCGCCCAGCTCATCTTCTATTTTTTTCCTATCGCCTGATGCTTCAGCTTCTTTCAACTCATTTATCTCCTCGCTGAGCTTCTGCCACACCGGTTTCACATTCTTCCAATCGAACCCGGCTTTAGATGCCTTATTCTGGAGCTTGTAGGCACTCATAAGTGCCGGCAGATCTTTTGGTATTCCATCCAGGATCGATTTTCTCTCACTTTTTTCCTGTCTTTTTATGGCTTCCCAGTTAAGCAGCACCTCTCCGGCATCTCTGACTGATATATCACCAAAAACATGTGGATGGCGGTGCACCAATTTTTTTGTCACACCGTCAATAACATCCTGCATAGAAAAAAATCCGGTTTCCTCTGCCATTCGCGCATGAAAAACAATCTGCATTAAAAGATCGCCCAATTCTTCGCACAACAGCTTGGGATCTTGAAAATCAATAGCTTCAATGACTTCATAGACTTCTTCAATAAGATTCTGGCGAAGAGATTTATGTGTCTGGATAATATCCCACGGACAGCCGCCCGGGGCACGCAGTCTATTTATTATATCCTCTAACGGCGACAATGTAAACTGATCCTTCTGCCTTTGAAATGCCGGCACATAAAGGCTTGTTAAATAATCAATTTCTTTATGCCTGTCAAGTTCAAACAGGGGCAAACGAGTAATTTTTTTCTCCGGCAGTCCCAGCCTGTAAAGCAGCACCACCTCATAATCATCAGGCAGTTCATTCATCAAGGTCAGCTTTACCTCAGAGGCCGTGTGAATATCATACAACTGAGTTATGACAACACCTGATGCCAGATTTACTTCCTGCTTTTTCAGGGCAAGAGCATCTGTTATTAACAGTCCGTTTATCGGATCTATTCCCAGTTGCGTGTAAATTAGTTCCAGAAAACTCATACCCGGATATATTTTTAATTCTATATTTTTTGCCAAGGCCAATTTTTTTATAAAACCTACTGTACGTTCAGCTACCATCGGACTGCCCGGAACAGCGTAAACCACATTGGTACTTTTCGCACGCTCCACAATATCATTGCTTATTCGTTCATAAACATCTTCGAAAGAGTCAGCTTCTTCGTACAGACGATCATATGTGATAAAGCTGACTCCTTCTTTTTCCAGCTCGTCTGCAGCAGGATGATATTTTGTCCGCAGACATAATAACTCCGCTCCTGCCATCACCCTCCATGTTTCTCTGGTAATCAGTTCGGCCCCAGATGGCCCCAGTCCCACTATTTCTATTTTTCCCATTTTAATACTCCTTTCACTGCTGCAGATCCTCGCCTTCCATTCTTTTTAATGTACGCATGATTATATTTAATGGATCAGCCATATTCTTAGGCGTGAGTTTGAGCTGTATTATATTGCTTTTTCCCTGAGAAAATTTTATCAGGCCTCCCATATATCTGCGCATGACTAGCAGATTATCTGCCTTTATACTATGTGCCTGCTGCAAAGTAAAATCAATATACTCCTTCTTTTCTACTATTGATTTTATCCCAAGATCTCTTGCATAATTTTTTATTTCTGCTATTCTCAGCAAATTTTCAACAGGCGGAGTCATCCTGCCGAAACGATCAGCCAGTTCTTCCTCTAATCCTTTTATTTGCCCATCGTTGCGCAGCGCAGCAATTCTCTGATAAATCTCCATTTTATGCATGGCATCATCAATATAATCACCATCAATATATGCATCAATCTTTATTTCAATCAGAGGTTCATCCTGCACTTTTATCTTTTCACCCGTACGCATCTGCTCCACAGCTTCCTCCAGCAGTCTGCAGTACATTTCAAAACCTACGCTGGCTATATGTCCATGCTGCCGTGCCCCCAGCAAATTGCCGGCCCCCCGGATCTCAAGATCCCTCATAGCTATTTTAAAACCAGAACCCAATTCGGCAAAATCTTTTATAGCCTGCAATCGCTTTTCCGCTGTTTCTGTCAATACTCTGTTCTTTCGGTAAACAAAATAGGCGAATGCCATATTTTTTGATCTTCCTACCCGGCCCCTCATTTGATACATTTGAGACAGACCAAATTTATCAGCATCATAAATTATGATTGTATTTGCATTAGCTATATCCAGCCCGTTTTCAATAATGCTTGTCGCCAGTAAAACATCGTATTTACCTTCATAAAAATCCATCATAGCCTTTTCCAGCATACTTTCCGGCATTTGTCCATGGGCAGTTTTGATTCTAGCTTCTGGCAGCATGTCCGTTAGTTTTAAATACATTTTATCTATAGTATCAACACGATTATAAATAAAATATACCTGTCCACCACGGCGCAGTTCTCTTTTTATTGCGTCACGAATAATTTCATCATTATTTTCTATGACGTAGGTTTGGATCGAAAAACGCTCTTTTGGCGGAGTTTCAATGATACTCATATCCCTCGCACCTACCAGAGACATATGCAGTGTACGCGGAATAGGGGTCGCACTCAGAGTAAGCACATCCAGATTTTTGCTCAGCTGCTTTATCTTCTCTTTCTGCTTGACACCGAACCTCTGCTCTTCATCTACTATAAGCAAACCGAGATTGCTGAATTTTACCTTTTTGCTGTTCAAAATAGCGTGTGTGCCTATAAGAATATCGATCTGTCCCGTCATAACTTTTTCCAAGGTTTGTTTTTGTTCTTTAGGCGTACGAAAACGGCATATTACATCTATTATCGGCGCAAACTCTTCAAATCTGCTGGAAAAAGTCTGATAATGCTGCTGTGCCAACACCGTTGTCGGTACAAGGACAGCCACCTGTTTTCCATCCATGGCAGCCTTAAATGCGGCACGTATGGCCACCTCTGTTTTACCGAATCCCACATCGCCGCATAGAAGTCTGTCCATTGGTTTCTCTTTTTCCATATCAGCCTTTATTTCTTTCACAGATGCCAACTGATCTGGTGTTTCCTCATAAGGGAAAGCATCTTCGAACTCATGCTGCCATGGAGTATCTGCCGGAAATGCATATCCCTTTCCTTCTTTCCTCTCTGCATACAATTTAACAAGTTCCTTGGCTATCTTTTCAACGGCCTCCTGAGCTTTTGCTTTTGCCTTTCCCCAGGCTACTCCGTCCATTTTGCTCAGTCTCGGTACGTCCCCCTCACTGCCAATATATTTTTGCAGCAGATGCACCTGATCAGTGGGAACAAAAAGCTTGTCATCACCGCCATATTTTATATGCAGATAATCACGATGCACACCATTTACCGTTATTGTTTTTACTCCCAAATACTTTCCGATGCCATGATTGATATGCACCACATAATCGCCTACATTAATATCACGGAAATGTGTTATTTTTTCTCCCTTATTCTTTTGACGAAGAACAGCACGTTTTTTCTGCCTTCCCATAATATCTTTTTCTGTAATTACGACCAAATGAGCATGCGGCAGTTCAAAACCATTCCCCAATACTCCCGTCATTATACACACGAGGCCGCTCGTGAATTTTCCGGAGCGCGAAAAATTGGCAGGAATATTATGCTGATTAAGAATATCATGCATATATTCTGCCTTTTGTTCATCATCCATTAAAATCATAATATCATTTTTATTGATAAGCCAATTTTTTAATTCTTCACACATCATCTCCAGCTGCCGCTGAAAAGGCACCATTGCCTTTACAGTGATGCTTATCAATTTATCGGGTTCGGCAAATTGTATTTTTTGCAGCATCAATGAAGAATATATAACGTTTTTTTTGCAGGCTGCTGCCAAAAGCTGTTCCCAAGAAAAAATATTATTTTTGACTTCCGGTATTTCTTTGACCAAAGTAGAAATTTCTTCACGAATGCGCAATGGCTCATCTATAATTATAACAGAATTTTCTGGCAAGTATGACAAAAATATTGATTTCTTGCCATTATTTTCATCTGGAGCCAATGGCATTACCGTGACTGAGCCTACATTTTCTACCGATCTTTGTGAATCTAGACCAAAGATACGTATCGATTCAACAGTATTATCAAAAAATTCTATACGAAAAGGATCAACTGCATTGATTGGAAAAATATCAACTATTCCGCCGCGTGAACTGAACTGCCCCATATGCTCTACCTGATCTATATTCTCGTATCCCAGTCCTGTCAGCTTAGCAAGCAATATTTCCCTGTCCATCTGATTGCCTATTTTTATCGTCAAGCTGTATTTATCGAAGTCTGCCTTCGACAAATTTTTCTGCACAGCCGCCGCAGTACTGGCGATGACGATCAAGGGCTCTTCCTGTGTCAGCCGCCCTAACACCTCCATCCGCTTAGCCGTCAGTTCCATACTTTTAGCCGTGGCAGAAACAGTCATCATATCAAGCACCGGCAGTTCCATTATAACTGCATCTTTTGGCAGCAGCGCATTCATATCGATCAGCCATTCCCCTGCTGCTTCATTATTACTGCAGACAATAACTATAGTCATAGGTTTTTGCATATAGCAGGCTGCAGCTGCCGCATGCTTTTGTGAACCGGACAATCCATATATGTATGCTTGACCCTTGCTGCGGTTATAGCAGTTTATTAATTCTGCCACACTTGGATCAGATGATATCTTTTTAAAAAGCGCGTCCATAAATACCTCCTTCTGCAAACCCAAAAAGGGACCTATCAAAAGGATTTATCCCTGACAGTCCCTGAGCACATTTTTTTATTATAAGATTTAAATTTCATATCGTCAAGTAAGACCGTCTTATGAAAGTTTCTGCACTTTACCTTCTTGAATCTTTTCGCTATAATATTTTATTAAAGAATTTTTTTCTCTCACATTCTAATTTTTTGATAATTACTTTTTAATAAAAATATGCTAAAATATATTTTCATGCTTATTATTTGAAAACATAAATAGCTATCGAGGCCGATAAAATGAAAAAATTCATAGCCTTTGCTGTTATTATCCTATATTTTACCTTGGTATGTATCTTCTTGGCAGAAAAAACAGATATCATGAATCTGGAAAATTTCCCCTGGCATGTACAATTTGAAAAAAATAACCTCATATTATGGCAGCGGCTTCCTTATCCCAGTTATTATGAAATAGATATTTTTACAAAGAATCCTGATAATCCCGCTGTCAAAACTCCCTTTCATCTTATAAAAAGAGATTTTTCATTTACTAACAAGTATGAACTTCCTCCCACTATATATCCTACATATTACCGGGTTAGGGCTCATGGGTTATTTGGTATCATATCCGATTCTCCTTTTGTCGGTGATCCTGTTTTTACGGGCAGTCCTCTTATTCCCACGCCTATAACAAATTATACATCAGATTCACCAGCCAGTATACGTCCATATCTTATATGGCACACGGTACCCGATGCTGTTTATTATGAGCTTGAGTTATTATCAGGTCCTCCCGATGATCCCGATGGCATTGAACTTTCGCAAGTAAATCATCTTTTCAGCAGCCGCAGTATTTTTACACACGGCTATCAAGCTGATCTGTCTCCCTATTTATATAACCCTCATATTTTTTGGCGGGTAAGAGGCCTGGATGCGCGTGGAAATCCTATAGGTATTTTCTCTGAAATACAACAGATACATATTGATAAAAGCTTGACCCCGCCGTCAAAGCCATTGCCGGACTCTTATGATACTCTGCCTGACAGTCCTGTCCCTCTTTATCCTGTATATCATTGGCTGCCGATGTATAATGCCAGCCGATACGAAGTGGAACTGCTTGATCATCCACCTTTAAGGGAAAATGATACGTCTGCCTCCCTTGATCGTCTCGAATCCATTGTTGTTGATAATCTTTTCAGCGCTTATGACCCGAAGCCAATGATCAAATCTGGCACCTATTATTGGCGTGTACGCGCGATTGATCAAGCAGATCAGCCAATAGGTACATGGTCTGATTCTCAAAAAATAACCGTTTCGTCCGTAGCAGAACGAACCAGAGATGTTGCCGTCTTTGGTGACAGCATAAGCCACGGAGGCGGCAATATCTCTTATTCTCCTGCTAATTTAGAATACAATTATCAAACCTATTTAGATTTTCCTACAGTGAATCTTGCCAAAAGCGGCGATACTTCCCGTATGTCACTCGAACGCTTTGACAAAGATGTCCTTATCTTTGCTCCGCGCAATTTATTGATCATGGCTGGCACAAACAGTCTGAGGGACAGCAGTATCAGTGCTCAGATGATAATAAATGATCTGCAGGCTATTTTTGCAAAGTGTAAAAAAAATAATATACGTCCTATATTCCTGACATTGACCCCCTTAAATGCCGCAAATATAGAAACTGTTTTTAATGTTGATACCGATCCTGCATGGAAAGAAAAAATGACACAGGTAAATGATTACATTCGTACATTGCCATATTATATAGATCTTGAACCTTATTTTTATGATGAAAATGGCAATCTATCCGAAAAATACTCTCCGGACGGACTTCATCCTGATTTGATCGGTAAACAACTGATGGCAGCTATAATCAATCAGCACAAAGAACTTTTTATACTGCCTGACGGAAAATAAAAGCATGACCCGGAAAAAATCCGGGTCATGCTTTTATTTTCCATTCTTTATATTTTCCATTTCTTGTGCTGCCCCCATAGCAGCTATAACCCCATGTTCAAAAGTAAGTGCGCCTTGCATATATACAGCATACGGGCTGCGCATCGGTCCGTCCGCACTCAGTTCTATGGACGCTCCCTGAATAAAGGTTCCTGCTGCCATTATCACTTGATCCGTATAACCCGGCATATCCCACGGCTCAGGCGCGGCAAAAGAATCTACCGGTGAATATTTCTGTATGCCGCGGCAAAAAGCAATAAGTTTTTCTCTTGTTTTTAATTCGATGGCCTGTATTATATCACCGCGCTTATCATTGATATCCGGCCGTACATTATATCCCAGCCTGCTGAAAAAAGCTGCAGCAAATACAGCACTTTTCACTGCCTGCGCCACCACATGCGGTGCCAGAAACAAACCTTGAAAAAGCAATCGATTATTTGAAAGTGATGCGCCAAGCTCCGCCCCCATTCCCGGAGAGGTAAGACGATAAGAGGCCAGGTCCACCAATTTTTTCCGGCCTGCGATATACCCTCCGGTCGGCGCTAATCCCCCACCGGGGTTTTTTATTAAAGACCCTCCTATTATATCAGCACCAACTTCTGTCGGTTCTCTTTCTTCAATAAACTCACCATAGCAATTATCCACAAAACATATACAATCCGATTTTACATTTTTCACGAAACCGCATATATTTTCTATATCCTTTACTGTCAATGTGGGTCTCATACTATATCCGCGTGAGCGCTGTATTAAAACCATTTTCGTTTTTTCATTTATACATCTTCTCACCGCTTCATAATCCACATGTCCGTCCTCAGTTAATTCTGCCTGTCTATACCCAATGTTGAATTCCTTTAAAGATCCCGGAATATCTTTTTCATGTCCTATAACAGTTCGCATCGTATCATAAGGTGCGCCCATTACCGCCGTCAATTCATCTCCCGGCCGCAGAATTCCGAATAAAACTGTTGCCAAAGTATGCGTTCCAGACACAAAATGTGTTCTGACAAGCGCCGCTTCAGTCTTAAATACCCAAGCATAAAGCTCCTCAAGTTTTCCCCTGCCTATATCATCGTAGGCATAACCGCTGGAAGTGTTAAAATGGGCTTCAGAAACTTTTACTTTCCTCATTGCGTTCAAAATCTTCAGCGTATTTTTTTCTGCCATTTTATCAGGACAGACAAAATACGGCTGGCATTCCTTCAATGCCTCATCTCTTGCTTGTAATATCTTTTCTGAAAACATTTTTTCTCCTGACTGATTAAAATCAAATAGAAAAAACCCCTATCCTTTTGGGATAAGGGCTCTATAAAAGTAGAGAGCGCAAATTAATTAGCACGCTGGACTTTACTGTTGGTACGCATACACCGAGTGCAGACATTGATGCTCTTCACTTCACCATCTACAACCGCGTGCACACGCTGAATATTAGGCTTCCATGTACGCTTTGTCTTCAAATGAGAATGGCTGACATTCATTCCCGCCATTTCACCCTTACCACAAATTTCACAAACATTTGCCATCTATAATACGCCTCCTTAATAAGCTCATTGAATAACACACAATAGAAATAATATATCATAACTTTACTGCTAATGCAAGATTTTATTTATGTTTGGGATATATACCGATTGTCAGGAAATTAATATACGGACAATATTTCTCTGAAAAACACCTGCAGAAAACAGCCGCGATGATAGACAAAAATACCACCGCTGCATAAAATATCATGCTGCTTACCGCTGTCATAACAAGATTAAGTTTGACCATAACGGCGGCAAGCACAGATATAAATATGGGATGACATAAATATGCAAAATAAGAATGTTGTCCCAAAAGAGAGAAAAAACTTTTCACAGACTCAGGATATCTGCAATTGCAGAATTCACTGAATAAAAATATAACCGCCCCTATTGTATAAATCATTCCTGCCGGTGAAAGCTGATGTGCCGTATTGATTGCTTCCAAGGCTGTATAACCTTCCGCAAAAATGCAGTAATAATAATATCCCAAAAGTCCTGCAAGAGAAGCTATAAAAAACATTCTTATAAATTTACGTCTTTCTTTCATAAATGCCCGAAATTTTTCAAAATGTACCGCCAGAAACCCGCCTAAAATAAATATGAATACATAATGAACAACCCAATAATTCAACCGATACACAAGCAGATCTTTTATAAGAGGATTTATTATACCGTAGGGATTCATTATAAAGCTGGAATAGTAATCAAAAACTATCTGGGCAAGCAGTAAGAGAAAAAAGCTCTTCCTGCTGCTGTGCTTGACCATATATATCCATAGCGGCATAAATAAGTAAAACCATATAAGTATAACCATAAAATATAACTGATAAGAAGCGATCCCGAAAAACAACAAATAAACCATATGGAAGGGGTTCAATACAGAAGGGTCATTATATCTGACCGCATAAAGAGCTGTATAAAAAAACGACCACACAAAATATGGCACCAAAACCGTCTTAAAACGTTTTTTCATAAACTGCGAATAATCAAATTTTGCATTTATATCTAAATTATAAAAAAGCCCGAAAGCTGAAATAAAGAAGAAAATCGGTACAGAAAATCTCGTCATTATTTCAAAAACGGCTATAAGCTGTATATTGGCATTGGTGTTTATTATATACTGAGACCCCACATGAATGCCTATAACGCCCAGCATAGATATTCCGCGCATATATTCAATAGCATTAATACGCGGTTTCTTCAAAGCCATATTGCCGATCATACCGCCTTTCTGCCGTTTCCTGCAATCCTTGAAACAATTTCCATCATAAGCAGTATCTGCGGTACCACTGTATCAAGCTGCAATTTTTCCTGTGGAGTGTGGATGTCAATATTATTAGGACCTATCGAAATAATATCTGCATCGCTTTTTTTATCGGCAAAATAATTGCACTCCAGTCCGCCATGAATGAATTCAAGCCGCATCGGTTTATTATTCTGTTCTTTAAATATCTCCGCGGCAATGCCTGCCAGCGCGCTGTCCGGGTTCCCCTTCCATGCAGGTGAAGTCGGTGCAAATACAGCAGTAAATCCACTCATTTCAGACAAATTTCTATAAGCGGTTTTTATAAAAGAAAGATTGGCATTTGTGGCGCTTCTTGCCAATAAGCGGACAGAAACTTTATTGTCAGCAACACCCAGCCTGCCTATATTAGCAGATAATTCAGGCAGCGCATTCACTGTCTGTGACATAGCATATACTCCACTATGCAAAACACAAAGAAGCGCAATCAATGCTTTTGCATCTTCTTCCACGATCACTGCCGGCGGCATGGCTGTTTCCTCAAAAATAAATTTGGCATTTTTTTCTATCGCCCCATATACTTCACCAAATTCTTTTTCCTGCCTTTCTAAGATCATCTTTATCTTACCTTCATGATCTGCATTGTACACTATATCTGCAAAAGCTTCCGAGGCAATAGCATTATCAGCCCTACCGCCTTTTATTTCGGCAAGAGCAAAATCTATTCTTTCCTCATACAGACTGCACAGAACAAGTGCCAGCATTTTGATTGCATTACATCTGTTTTTATTTATTTCCGTCCCCGAATGACCGCCAAGCAAATTTTTTATACCTATATGCGCACTGTGAAAATCTTCCCTTGGCTGACCAAACCTAATGTTCTTCTCAAAGCTGACACGTACGCTGCCCGCACTGGCTATGGTTACCACATCATAATCTTCAGAATCGCAATTTATAATGTAAGAAACATCCTGCAGATATTTTTTATCAAGACCGCGGGCTCCCGTCATTCCCTGTTCTTCATCTACTGTGAAAACAGCGCGCAAGGGTCCATGTTTAAAATTCTGCGCCAAAAGATAAAATATACTGGCTATGCCTATACCGTCATCAGCTCCCAGACTCGTTCCCTCGGCAGATAAAAATTTCCCGTCATTCTTTATTTTTATAGGATCATGAAGCGGATCGTATGTTATTCCTTCTTCAGCAATGCAAACCATGTCCATATGACTTTGCAGCATGACTAAAGGAACATTAGCAAAACCATCTGCCGCCTTTTTTTCGGCTATTACATTGTTATATTTATCCTGATAAACCACAAGCCCCATACTCTTCAGCCTTGTGACAATATAATCGCTCACATTTTTTTCATGCCCGGACGGTCTTGGTATTTTCGCCAGTTCGCCAAATTCTTTGAGAACTTTTTCCAATATGATATTTTCAGCCAAATTAATTCCCCCTAAATGCTATATTTCTTATCCTAACAAATTAGATATAAAAAAACAACGAATTTACAACAAAAAAAGGATATCAGGAATTTTTATTGAATTTAATTCATAACAAACAAATTAATGAAAACTATGGATACGCTGATTTATAGGAGAACTGCACAAAATAAACAAAAGCTATTTCCGCTTTGTTTTCTTTATAAACCATCAATTTCCAAATTATTGTGTTTAAGTCAAATTTTATTAAAGGAAATTTAACATTAACATAGAATCTTATTTATTTGTCTCGTTAAATTTTCAAGCACACGGGTGAATATCATGTTAGACAATACTTCATATAATGATTTCGTGGAAAGAGTCTATTCTTCATCCGATATCTTAAAAGTTGTATCTTCCTATGTTTCATTGAAAAAACGCGGTCATAATTATTGGGGCTGTTGTCCATTTCATAGAGAAAACACACCTTCCTTTTCCGTAGTACCGGATGAAGGCTTTTTCTATTGCTTCGGTTGCCATAAAGGGGGAAATGTATTTAAATTTGTATCGCTCATAGAAAATATCTCCTACGGAGAAGCGATAAGACTCCAAGCCGAACGGCTTAACATTCCTATTCCCCAAAAGAAGAAATCAGCAATACAAGTAAAAAAAGAACAGGAAATAAAAAGCCTGTACAAAATTCATGAAATGGCTCAGAACTTTTTTCATAATTGCCTTACAAAAACCGGCTATGGAAAACCTGGTATACTTTACCTTCAAAAACGCGGTATCAATAAGGAGATTATCGAAAAGTTCCATTTGGGATTTGCACCTCCTGGATGGGACAAATTATCGTCTGCATTTATAAAACGCGGTATCAATGTAGAATTGTTGCTGCAGGTTGGTCTAATCGTAAAGAAAAAATCAGGAGGTCACTATGATCGGTTCCGAGAACGCTTGATTATTCCCATCGCTGATGAAAAGGGACAGCCTGTGGGCTTCGGTGCCCGCACCCTCGGTAATGATCAGCCCAAATACCTCAATTCACCGGAAACGGCTTTATTCAATAAACGCCGTTTATTATTTGGGCTAAACGAGGCAAAAAAGTTTATCCGCCACCAAGAATATTCTATAGTTGTTGAAGGTTATATGGATGCTATCGCTCTGGCAAGCAGTGGTATTTGCAACACAGTTGCTTCATTGGGTACGGCCTTTACAGTTGAACAATGTAAAAAGCTTATGCGGTATTCTCCCAATATTTATTTTTGCTATGACAGTGATGCAGCCGGACAGCTGGCTACTATACGGGCTTTATCAATCGCACACGGCAGTGGTGCCAACGTAAAAGTTATCACCCTGCCCGACGGAAAAGATCCTGATGAGTTTATCCGCAAACACAGCGCCTCTGCTTTTACCAAGCTTATTGATGAAGCTTTAAATTTTATTGACTTTCATTTGTATCACATAGTGCATACTATTGATTATACGGCACTTGAAGGCAAATTAAAAGCAGTGACTCTCATCCTTCCCGTTCTGGCTTCGGTAGACAATTCAGTTGAGTCTAATGGTTATATAATCCGGACGGCTCAAACGCTGGGAATTGATGAAACGGATCTGCGATCTGAGCTGCAAAAGCATCAACGAAAAAGTAAGCACTCAAATTTGCCTGTGATAAAATCTATGAAATCTATTGACGGAACTGGTAACGATGCCATTATCAAAGCCGGCAGATACATAATCAGCAAAATCTGGCGTGAACCAGATATTGTGGATTATATTATGGCTTCTATCTCTATGGATGAATTTACCGATAAAAATCACCGTGAAATATTATCCTACACAGTAAGACAGGCTGCTGATCATGAACCTGTCAGTGACATAACCGCTTCAGAACTTTTAAGTGATACTGCTTACACCGAATTATCACGCTGTATCGTAGAAAATGAAAATAATGCTGAAACTGATTTATTGGATGATTATCTGAAAACTATCCATCTATCATATTTGAAAAAAAGTTATCTGGAACACAGTTTAAGAGCTGATGAGCTGGAGCGAAAAGGCGATAATGGGTTTCAGCAGGAACTTAGAGAAATTCAGCGAATTATTAAAGAAATGGATGGAGTTAATTGAGCATTATGCAGACTGGTTTGTACTCTTATATACTATTGGGGAGGAGGCATGTGTATGCAACAAACAACTAAACAGACACCTGCTGCGATCTCACAAAGTGCCGAATTCATAAAAGTCCTGCTTTCAAAGGGAAAGAAAAAAGGCGGCGTTCTTACTTATGGTGAAGTAATGGAAGCGTTGCAAAGCGTTGACCTTTCGCCGGAGGAAATAGATGATCTGTATGAAAAATTTACCAAAAAAGGCATTGACATTGTTGATGAAAATTCAAGTGAGAAGTTATCTGATGACGCGGGTCAAAACGATTCTGACAGTAAGACTGATGATGATATTGATCTGAGCATACCTGAGGGTATCAACATTGATGACCCTGTCCGTATGTATCTCAAAGAAATTGGCCGTGTGCCTCTACTGAATGCCGATGAAGAAATAGCATTGGCTAAACAAATGGAAAATGGCGATATAAATGCTCAAAAAAGGCTGGCAGAGGCAAATTTGCGTCTTGTCGTCAGCATTGCCAAAAGATATGTAGGACGTGGTATGCTCTTCCTCGATTTAATTCAAGAGGGTAATCTAGGTCTCATAAAAGCCGTAGAAAAATTTGATTACAACAAAGGATATAAATTCAGCACCTATGCTACCTGGTGGATAAGACAAGCTATAACTCGCGCCATTGCTGATCAGGCACGTACAATTCGAATACCTGTTCATATGGTGGAAACAATCAACAAGCTTATCCGCGTTTCACGGCAGCTCTTGCAATCTTTAGGGCGTGATCCTACCCCTGAAGAAATTGCCAATGAAATGGAAGTAACTGTCGAACGTGTCAGGGAAATAATGAAGATTGCTCAGGAACCTGTTTCTCTGGAAACACCTATAGGGGAAGAAGAAGATTCTCATCTTGGCGATTTTATTGAAGACCATGATGCACCTGCCCCAGCTGAGGCAGCTTCATTCGTTCTTCTAAAAGAACAGCTTGAAGATGTTTTAAAGACTCTTACTCCGCGAGAAGAAAAAGTATTACGGCTTCGTTTTGGTTTGGATGACGGACGGGCCAGAACCTTGGAAGAAGTAGGCCAAAGTTTTGGTGTAACACGTGAGCGTATTCGTCAGATAGAAGCTAAAGCGCTACGAAAACTGCGCCATCCCAGCCGCAGCAAAAAACTTAAAGATTTCCTCGAATAAAGGAGTATTTGCGTGAAAATTTTAGCACGGCAGCTCGCTATTGACATGTATAACTGCAATCCGGAAAAATTAAGCAATGCCTCTTTATTATCAGATTCTCTAAAGAATGTTTTGCATAAAAATGGTCTTACTCCTTCACAAACTGAAGTAAAATCTTTTGATCTGAACCATTTTGTCATCTTCATTCCTTTGGATGAAGGACACCTCACCATTCATGTGTACCCTGCTTTAAAATACGCTGCAATTGATTTATTCGTTTGCAAGGAAAATAATTCACCTGAAAAAACTGTTCGTGCTTTACGTAAAATTATAAAACCTGAAGAAACAAAAATGACTTATTTGTGCAGAGGAGATTTTGGTACTGTTTCAGATATGAAACCTCATATCAAGGTCAAAATTGCGCCTTTACGCCGTATTCAAAATACAGGTGTAAAAGTTATCCATCTTTTGCCTGGTCGCAATCTGGTAAAAAAACTTCGTCGGAAAAAATAACTTTATTGTTTTCATAAAAAGGATGCCTGACAAAATTTTTGTCAGGCATCCTTTTTATTCATCGCAGATTAAAATAAAAGCAGCTTGTACACGTACATACAAGCTGCCTTCAGCAATAACTCAATATTAAATACCTCTTTATTCTTTTGTCTGCATATACTCTCTCGCGATTGAGAATATACACTTTATAAAACATAGCCAGGCTACCTGCAAATGACGCGTTATCGCTATCATTTCATATAATTGAAATTCTGCAAAATAAATGTTCAATTATACTCCCATCATCCGAACTTAATGCGCATTATTATCAACACAAACTGTACCATATGGCAATTTTTACGATGTAGTGCCCACATTTACCTATAAAGCAATAGTATCTTCAGTCCTTGTACACTTCAGTAAAAATTGTTGCCAAATAGAAAGATAAAGGAATTTTTTATAACCTTCCACTCCCCTTCAAAAAGCTCTCAACCATAGGCTCTGTTACATTGATCAACATTTTACAAAGTTCCACATCCCAGAAAAAACAATACCTATATGAAACTATATTAGGTTCGTCTTTTCCTATATTTAGTATAACAAATTATTTCTGCAAAAGCAAGAAAATAATTCATTAATTTAAAATTTTCAGAAATAATGCCTGCTATATCTATTTATAAATATAGATATAGCAGGCATTATTAATATTTCAAAAAATTGAATAATTCGCGAACCATAATCAATGAAGACATAGCACCCGGATCCTCATGTCCTACACTTCGTTCGCCAATATAAGAAGCACGTCCCTTTGTAGCAGGAATAGTTTTCGTATAATCCAATCCATCTTTAGCTGCCTTTACTGCAGCTTCTATACATTTATACAAAGTCTTATCTCCTGCTTTTTCCGGTGTAAAACATTCATAAACAGGAATCAGAACATCAAGCAGTGTCTTCTCTCCCGCATCGGAATGTCCCCGTTTTTTTATTCCGTCAATAGCCGCTCCCAAAAGTTTTTCCACATTTTTTACATTGAAAGCCGTATTATCGTCGCAAAGTGCAGCAACACGTAAAAAACCTGTCGCATACAAAGGACCGGAAGCTCCGCCGATATTTTCCGAAAACGCTGTTCCAACAACAGTAAAGACCGTCTTTGTGCTTAAATCTTCTAAAGCATCCAATGCCTCCACTGCTGCGGTAAACCCGCGAGCCATATTGGTTCCATGATCACTGTCACCAATGGAATCCAATCGATCCAATAAATCCCGCTGCTTAATAATCGCCGCGGCAATATGATCAAGAGCATCTTTTAATCTTGTCAACATAATTCCCCCAAAAATAGAATCATATTTATTGTAACATAAAATACCATGTTTTATAAATATGATTTCAAATTTTTATATATTTTTTTATTTTCCTGTATCCAGTATCATGATTTTACATCCGGTCTGAAAATATTGATGAAAATATATACCTTTATTATATATTTCTCCATAAAACACATATTTCCCTTCTCAAATTACAAACCCTATGATTATTCTATAAATAAATACAGCCCTCAGCCGTAAGATAATATAAACGGCCGAGAGCTTTTCAACGTCTGACAGTCAATATTGATCTGCCAATTATTAATATTTATTGCGGATCAAGAAAAGATCCGTCTATAATAGAATCTGCATTTACATCCTTATCAACCAGTCCCAGATCTTTCCATAGTTTAGCGGCTATAGCTGTAATTTTATAAAACTCACCTTTTTGATCAGCAGTTCCGAAATATTCTTTATTACCCGCTTGATCATAGAACTTTACATCTTTAAGCTCATCCTTTACATTTTCCGGTTTTTCTCCTACTCTTTTTGCTATGATAGCAATTGCATCGTCATTGTTCGTTTTCATATATTCAAGCGCTTCATACCAGCCTGCTACGATAGCTTTTGCCGCCTGAGGATGTTCTTTTATATAAGATTTTTTCATTGCGAAAGTATCTACAATCACACCTGGAGTAGCATTACTGTCCATTAACGTATGCCCAAAATCTGTTTTTTCAGCCTTTGAAAGCCATGGCTGCCATGTGATCGCAGCATCTACTTTCCCCGCAACAAAAGCTGCCCCTGCATCTCCTGCGGACATATTCTGCACATCAAAATCTTTTAATGTCATTCCTTTTTGCTGGAGCAAGTATTGAAACCAAAAATAATCGGCTCCGCCCGTAGTATCAAGTGCAATTTTCTTTCCCTTCAAGTCCTCTATAATCTTATATTCTTTTTTAGCTACTATACCGTCGCCTCCCGCAGAAGTATCCAATGCCAGTATTTGAGTCAAATCGATGCCTGCTGCCGCATTCATAACCTGAGTGGACATATCGGTAGAAATGCCTTGTATTCTATCAGCAGCTAATGCTGTTTTGCTGTCTGTTTTGCTTTCAATAGATTGTATTTCCACGTCGGCTCCATGTTTCTTAAAAAAACCTTTTTCTTCCGCTATATAAAGTGGTGCAAATCCAATCCAAGATGATTGCCCAATGATAACCTTATCATTTTTAGCCGTTTCACCTGACCCCGAAGACTGAGTATCTGTGTTTCCCCCGCACCCCGTTGCCGCCAGCAGCACGGTCGAAATCAGCCCCATTGCGAATACTTTTTTCCATTTGGAATTCATATTAAAACCTCCAACCGCATAATAATTATTTTCATAAAGTCTATCAATTATATCTGCTCACTATTTTAAAATTTGTCTTCCTTTTGCAGCAAACCAATTTCCCGTATCCAAAAAGCTATCTTTTTATGCTCCTTATTATAGTAGAGTACCTCACCTCCCGTTATTGATTCCACTGCACTAGGAGCGCCATAATTCAATTTCACTATATCCACCGCACTTTCTAAATCATAAGTATATCCTATGACCAATCGAACTTCTTGATTTTCCTCAGTTATATACTTTCTTATCAGATACATAAGCATCCTCCTAATATTATTTCAACAGTTTCATACTTTCTTCCCTGATAATATCAGTAGCCCTTTCTTTGTAAGCAATAAATTCTTGTGATGTCTTGATATGATAATTACGCGGCCTTGATATGCCTTCCTTTATATCCAGTATTTCTTTAATTCTTCCCGGCCGTGCAGACATTATTGCAACTCTGTCTGCCAAAAAAATGGCTTCATCAATATCATGGGTTACCATTATTATTGTCTTTGGTGATTTTTGCCAGATATCAAGCAAAAGTTCCTGCATAACGCCCCTTGTCTGCATATCAAGCGCTCCAAAGGGTTCATCCAAAAGCAATACGCTCGGATCATTAGCCAATGCTCTGGCTATCGCTACTCTTTGTCGCATACCTCCTGACAGAGAGTTCGGGTATTGATTTTCAAATCCTTTCAAACCAACTAGCTCAGCATAATGTTCAGCTATCTCTCTCGCCTGCTTGCGAGAGGCATTCTTTTGTTTCAGACCAAATTGTATATTTTCTGAAATAGTCATCCAGGGAAAAAGATTATAGGCTTGAAAAACCATTCCTCTGTCCGCTCCAGGTCCCGCTATTACCTTTCTCTGATTTATTATACTTCCCTCCGTTGTCTTTTCCAGCCCGCATATAATTCGCAATAGTGTAGATTTCCCGCATCCCGATGTACCCAGCAGAGCTAAAAACTCATTGGATTGCACATGCAAACTCACATTATCCAGTGCCAGAATATCACCTTTTTTTGTTTTATATATTTTAGTCACATTTTCAACGGTAAGGCCTGTGTTGGTATTCTCTATATCTTTTATCCGCATATATATTCCCTTCCCATTGTCACCTAATTATTCCAAAAAAAGAATTTTTTATGGCAAATCTTAAACGCAACATCGATTATCATGCCGATGAAACCTATTGTCAAAATCCCTACAAATATATTGGATGTATTCATCATTCTTTGTGATTGTATTATCATAAAGCCTATTCCCGATGAAGCTCCTACTAATTCTGCCACAATTACGTATGTCCACGCCCATCCCAGAACAGTACGGAAGGTGTCCATGATATCAGGCAGAGCCTTCGGCAGAATCACCTTCCATAATACACTTGCCTTGGAAGTACCCAATGTATAGGAAACCTCAATCATCGACATCGGCACATTGCGGACATTAGTAGCAATCATCAAAATCAGCTGCGGCAAACTGCCCAAAATAATAACAGCTATTTTCTCCGGTTCGTCTATTCCTATCCATAAAATAAACAATGGAATAAACGCAGATGCCGGCAGATATCTAATGAAAGAAACTACATATTCCAATAAAGCTGAAACAGGCGCATATGTTCCTATTGTGAGGCCAAACGGCAATGCCACTACAGCTGCTATCACAAAACCTGCCATTACACGAAATACTGTTATCCCGATATCCTTTATGAAATCGCCCTGTGAAAATAAGCTTACTGCTGTTTTAACTACATCCGTTGGCGGCGGTAAAAAAAACGGATCCATTTTTCCTATCAATGTAAACGCAGACCATATTCCTAAAATCACAACAAAAGCTATTGCTGCGATGATAAAAATATATAGAGATCTAATTTTTCCCTTAGGTATAAATGCATCTGATAATGAATTCATTTTTTCCTCCCATAATTACATTAATATCTTATCGTTTTTGAACATCGTTTATGATATTCGCCCAGTGATTAATATAAATCATTTGTTAATATTAATGATTATTTCATTTATATATTAATATAAATAAAAATGGTGCCTATCTAAATAAGATAAGCACCATTGCTTTTATATTTTTTATCATAATACGAAACGACACATTTGTCAATATATATTGTTTCCATTATTTGTTTCATTATAAAATTTTTATAATATTACGTTCCGATTAGATTTAGATATTCATTATTCTCGATTTCAGGCAGCAATGCCTCTGATACCTCTATATATTCCAATTCCAAAGTGTTTTTTATCCGCACCACTTTCAACTTTTTTTTATTCAAATTCCGGGTAGTTTTCACCGCTATCCGGACAGCCTCCTCTTCGTCATCTGCCATCAGTGGAATTTTAACATCTTCAATGCATTTGCATGCAACCGCATTCGTATACATTGCCCTAAAATCCAGCTTAGCAAATACATTTTTCGTAATTACATCGAATAAGCCTATACCTATGCCATTGCCATGAGATGATTCAGTTATATCCAATAATATCATTTTTTCTATTTTGGGAAAAGGTATTGTAAACTCTTTCAGCACAGAACTACGGCCTACTATGTTGGGATCGTAGCCTGCCCCTGAAATATTTTTACCTATTTCCTGCATTACCAATATATCTATTGATGGCAGCCTAATAAAAGGCATATATTTTTTTGCTTTTTTCAAAAGCTCCTTTTCACCGGAAATTATTTTTTCACCGGCAATAACATCAACACAAGCCGTTTTATCGTATGCGTTTTCAACTATAGCGACACCGAATCCGACTTTCATTTTTTCAATTATCACTCCGGCCCCTTCTTCGATTATCTTAGAAAAATTTGTTGGATCTTCCTCATGGACAGTTGAGCATCCCTTTTGATTTCCCAAACCTATCACAAGCATCTTGCAGAGTCCGCTTTGTATGTCACCAACAAAATCAGTGTGTATCTTTATCCTATTAATGGGAACTATTAAATCTGCCCTTATAGCTGCTTCATCGAAAAATAATGGTGTTCCATTTGAAAGCGCAGCAATTTTTTGTACACCAATTTGCGTTACTATAGGCACATGCAGACGGTCTTCTGTGATACCATATCCCGCTAAAATCTCTTTTTGTCCTTCTTCGGTGCCATCGCCATGACTTCCCATAGCTGATAAAATAAACGGTTTTGCCTTCCTTTCGAGCAAACCATTTACCACCGCAGAAACTATCGTAAACAGGTTTTTTATTCCCCTGCTGCCAACACACACAGCAACGTGCATATCAGGACGTATTTTAGAATATATTTCCGGTGAATTCATTTTGCAGCTAATTTCTTCTGTAATATTTTTCAATTCTTCATTCGGAAAGACCTGTCTTATCTTATACATTTTAGGCAAATCATATTCTTTATCACTTTCAAGTAAAACAGCCATAACATCCTCCTGAAAATTTATAAAATGATAAAAATACTCAGCAGTAATTACTGCAGACTCTTATCTTATACAGTTAATTTGCTCCTTTTTCACCCCAAAATCAGGATGCCTTTTGCAGGTTAAGCTCATATATCATTGAGATTAATATAATTTACGTTTTACAATGAATAATATTTTCATTTATATGGGGATGAAAAAAATGGCCCTTATCTGATGAGATAAGCACCATTGCTTGTATATGGTCATTATATACAGGTACATAATAATTGTCAATTAAATTTTACTCATCATATTTCTCAAAAGCATATATATTATTCTCTCATTTGCTAAAAAAATAATTTTTCATTAATATAACCGAGTTTTTCATTAATTAAAAAGAAAGTGCCGGCAGCTGTCCAAGATTTGTCAACCCGAAACATTTTAAAAAAGTATTTGTCGTCCCATACATAATAGGACGGCCAACTACTTTCTTACGGCCTACTTCCTGCACTAATTCACGTTCTAAAAGTTTATTTATTATACTGTCCACCCGTACGCCACGGATATTTTCAATTTCCTGCTTTGTTATTGGTTGTTTAAAAGCAATTATAGACAGTGTTTCCAATGCGGGTGCAGACAATTTTTTATCTGTTACTTCTGTTAATTTATTCAGATAAACGGCCATTTCCGGTTTTGTACACATCTGATATGCATCCGCTATTTTTTTTATCATCAGGCCGCTTTTATTTCTATTCATGTCTTCCTGAAGTTCATTGATTAATGCCTCCGCATTTTCCCTGTCAATCTGCAGTATAGCCTCTATCTGCTTGCAGGATAGCGGCTCAGCAGATATAAACAGCATTGCCTCAAGAGGTGCCTTCAGTTTTTCATAAAACATTTTCTTCATCATTCCTCAAAAAAATATATATGGATGAAAAAGAATAATCCTGCCTTATATATATTCTTTTTAATTTTATCAATTCCAGCATAGCCAAAAAAGTGACGATCAGCTCCGCCCGATCAGCATCAGCATCGAATGCCTCTGTAAAAAGTGCGCATTCTTTTTCATTATTTCCAAGCAATGTCAATATTATCAACATCTTATCCTGCACGCTGAATTTATCTTTTGCGACTTTCTGGATTTTTTTATCGGACAGCTGTCCTTCCATAACATTCTGAAAAGCTATCCATAAAGTTTTTATATCCATATTCTGGGGAGGCAGCTGCTGAACAGGTCCCAGCTCTGTTTCCCGATAAAAAATCTGCCCCTGTGCTATTGCCATTTCGTCAAGTACATTACTGATTTCCTTAAATTTTCTGTATTCCAAAAGTCGTTCTACCAAATCCTGCCGGGGATCATCTTCCTGTTGATCATCTGTTTCACTTACCAGTTCCGGCAGCAGAATGCGCGATTTTATACGCAGTAATTCCGCAGCCATAAGCAGAAATTCACTTGCTATATCAATATTGAATTCACGGAATTGATCTAAGTATATAAGATACTGTTCTGTTAGAACAGCAACAGGTATATCGTAAATATCAATTTTATTTTTTTCGATCAAATGGAGCAACAAATCCAACGGCCCTTCAAAGGCCTTTAGATGCACTTTATACTCTAAAGACATAAATTTCATCCTGTACTACAATATTACACAGGTTCTCATTTCGCACAAAAACCTGTGTAATATTTTTAATTTAATGAGCTAAATCAAATCAGCAGTGCCATAACTAATCTGATCAAGCTCATAATAGGTATGGTAAACATGCTGAGAAAACTTCCCAGTATATGCGTATTGGCCAACAACAGAAAAATTATAAAAATTGCCATGCTGTACCGTTCAATCTGTGCGTACTGCCTGGCAAGTTCATAAGGCAATATATTCATCAATACTTTTGATCCGTCAAGAGGCGGAATAGGAAGCATATTAAATACCGCAAAATTGACATTATAGATCATCGTCATCAATAAAACCTGCTGTATCCATTGCTGCATATAGCCGAATTTATACAAAAAAGCCAATAATATGCCCGCAGCAAAAGCCGCTGCAATATTAGATGCCGGTCCGGCGAGCGAAACAAGAATATCATCCCGACGCATATTGCGGAAATTTCTTGGATTTATCATTACTGGTCTGGCCCAGCCAAATTTGAATATAAACAAAGCAATCAATCCCCACGGATCAATATGTGCAACAGGATTAAGTGTAAGCCGTCCCTGCAGCCGCGGTGTAAAATCACCGCAATACACCGCCACTCTGGCATGTGCATATTCATGAACCGTCAACGCAATGATAAGACCCGGAATCCCGTAAATCATCTCAGGGCCGAAACCAAACATAAGGACCTCCTATCGCTGAACACTCAGCATTCTTTATTTTTGATCATATTGACCAAGAGTATAGCCGACACAGACTTTGCATCGATTATTTCACCATTATATACCATTTGCACTGCCTTTGCCAAAGGAATCGTCAGCAAGTTAAGAAATTCATCCTCATCCGGGTGCATCTGTCCCGCCTTTAGTTCTTCCGCTAAATAAATGTGTATATATTCATTGGAAAAGCCGACAGTAGTCGCCAAGGTCAAAAGCTTTGTATATTTTTCAGAGGTATATCCAGTTTCTTCACTAAGCTCCCGTTTTGCGCATGCCAATGGATCTTCCCCTTCTAAATCAAGTTTTCCTGCCGGTATTTCCAAGGTCACCTGCCTTACAGGATAACGATACTGACGGACCATAATTATATTACCATCAGCTGTATACGGTATAACAGCAGATGCTCCTGGATGTTCTATCCATTCTCTGCTCGCATAGCGTCCATTAGGCAGTTCAACTTCGTCTTTTTTTACATGGAGGAGGTCTCCGTCAAAAACATTTACAGAAGCTATTTTTTTTTCAATAAGATCTTCATACATATATTTCATCTCCAAATCAAATATATTTTTCATTATATGCTGCTTATAAGAAAGTTATTTTTCCATTCTTTTTTTCTTCAGTCTGGCATTATTAAGCATTTCCATGGCATTATCAAGAGAAGCTGCTGTGATATCGATACCTGATGCCATGCGAGCTATCTCATTGAGCTGCTCTCCCGATGAAAGTTTCTTAATGCGTGTAACTGTATGTTCTTTTTGGACAGTTTTATCAATATAAAAATGGGCATCAGCCATACAGGCTATCTGAGGCAGGTGAGTTATACACAGCACCTGTTTGAATGCTGCTATCTTGGCTATTCTTTCAGCTACCATTTGCGCGGTCTTCCCGCCTATGCCCGCATCGATTTCATCAAATACCATCACACCGACATGATCGTCTGCCGCAGTCACGGTTTTTATTGCCAAGGCAATACGTGATAATTCACCTCCGGAAGCCGTCCTTTGAAGCGGCTTACATTCTTCGCCAACATTAGCGCAGAATAATATCTGAGCTGTTTCTGTACCTGTTTTACTATATTCCTGTGTATCTTTAAACTGGATAGCAAACTGTGCATTATGCATTCCCAGATCAAGCAGCTGTTCTTTCACTCGTTTGGAAAGCTCATCTGCAGCTTTTTTGCGTACAGCTTTGAGTTCAGCAGCGGCTTTTTCAAGTTCTTTCTCTGCTAAATCAGCATCCGACTGCATATCCTTTATTATGACATCGTAATTTTCCATTTCATCCAGTTCATCTTTTATCTTTTTTTGATAAGCCAGAACATTATCAACTTCCGGTCCATACTTCCGGCAAAGTCTTTCAATATCATCACTGCGCCGTAAAAGCATGTTTAAGACAGTCGGATCATAATCAATATCATCGATGTAATCGCGTACTTCGTAGCTGATTTCCTGAAGCTGTATATATGCATCATCCGCTATTTTTTTAGCAGTCGCAAAATTTTTATCATATTTCAAGAGTGCATCAAGATTCTTCTTAATGCCTGACAGTGCAATTAAAACTGTCTCTCCATTATTGTCATCGGCAAGCAGCGAGTAGGTGGATTTTACTAAATTGGCTATTTTTTCCGTATTAGTTATCTTTTTTATTTTTTCTTCAATTTCCCTATCTTCATCCGGCTGGATCGCGATTGCTTCTATTTCATCATTTTGCCAGCGCAGCATCTCCATATGTTCCGTATAATTTTGAGAAGCCGCTTTTTTTTCATTCAGTTTTTTTGTAATCTCCCTATATTGCCCATATGCTTTTATATATGTTTCCATATATTTTTCAAAATCCGGCACTGCCCTGTCAACTAAGGCAAGCTGTTCTTCCGGCCGCAGAAGGGATTGATTTTCATTTTGTCCGTGAATATCGATCATTAGTTCACTAAGTGCCTTCAACGCCGCTGCAGTGACCTGACAGCCATTTATCTGAATTATATTTCTCCCGTTTCTGTTTATCTGCCTGACTATAATCAGCTCATTTGCTTCATCAAGGATAGCATTATTTTCAAGAAAGCTGTGTACGTCATCATTATCAATGGTACAAACAGCTTCAATACGCAAATAACTGCCGCCATTCCTTATAACATCAATATTAGAACGCTGCCCCATAAGCAATCCCAGTGCACCAAGCAGCAGTGATTTGCCGGCCCCGGTTTCACCAGTCAGTATATTAAGCCCATCGTCAAAATTGACTTGCAAATGATCAATAAGCGCAAGATTCCATACAGTCAATGTTTTCAGCATGCTGACCTATCCCTCTTTACAAAATACATCAAGATATAAATTTTTCCAGTTTTTTCATCACTTTTTCCACGGCAGATAACGGTTTTATAATAACCAATATATTATCGTCACCTGCGACAGTCCCGATTATCTCTGGCCACTTTGCATAATCTAAAGTCGAAGCAACAGCGTTTGCCGCTCCCGGCAGTGTCTTTACTACAATTATATTTTCACTGCAATCTATGTTGATGACACTGTCATGAAAAATACGTTCCATACGGTTCTTTGAAAAAAAGAATTTTTTGTCGGAAGGACAGGCATACCTATAGCGTCCGTCATCAGTAGGTATTTTTATCAGCATCATTTCCTTGATATCTCTCGAAACAGTAGCCTGCGTAACGTCAATATGGTGATTTCGCAATGCTTCGGCCAGTTCTTCCTGTGTTTCAATAATCGAGTTTTCTATAATGCTTTTAATTTTTTCATGTCTCAGTGATTTCACGTAAATTCACCCCTGTTTTTCTATCCAGCACATCGCCGGAGCATTAGTATGGTTATGCAATTTATACCAGCACGCCGTAAAAATATGCTTATCCATCATCTTCGTATATTCAAGCAGCTTCAAATATTCATTATACCCTTCTGCATGTCCGGGATAGGCCAAAATTGAAATTATGCCGTTGATTTTCAACAAATCTTTTACCGCATCTATAGTTTTCAATACTGTATCTGCATGTGTGGTTATTTCGTGCGATGCCCCAGGTAAATATCCCAGATTAAAAATCACCGCATCAGCCTTGTGCTTCACATATTTTTTCATATTTATATGCGAATCACATATGTAAGATATATTTTTCTCATATTTCTTAGTTTTTTCCTTTGTTTTTTCTATAGCTTCTTTTTGGATATCAAAAGCATAAATATGTGCATACTTGGCATTATTTGCTAGAAACAATGTGTCGGACCCATTGCCGCAGGTGGCATCTACAAGAAGATCTGCGTTTTTTACCGCTTCTTTCAGAAGACATTGGTTGATTTGAATAGCATTACTGAGCATCTGCATTTGTATTGCTCCGAATTAACTTATTCAAAAGTATTTTATAATAATTTTTATCATCAAATTTAATGATTTTAGCAGAAAAAGGCGCTCTGCATATCATCACCTGTTCATCCGATGAAATAGGATATACGTCTTGTCCGTCAAAAGTCAGTATTACATCCTGACTGGTATCTTTCACCTTTATATTTATCTCTTCTGTTTCATTTATTATCATTGGTCTCACATAAAAGGTATGCGGGCATATAGGGGTGACTAAAAGCACCTTTACTTTCGGATTTATTATTGGTCCTCCCGCTGAAAGGGAATAAGCGGTAGACCCTGTGGCAGTGGATACAATCAGACCATCGGCACGATAACTCGGCACCTTGTAAGAATCAAATTCCAATTCAAGCCCCACCATCCTGGCCACCCCTGCACTTGTCAAAACGATATCGTTTACTGCATAACCCGCCAGTTTGAGTGCATTGTCCTTCTTTATGTAACCGGCGAGCATAAGACGCTGCTCAATGTTATAATTGCCGTTCAATATCTTGATCAGTTTATTTTCCAGCTCGCTCACTTCAATGTCCGCCAGAAACCCTAAAGTTCCTATGTTTATCCCACATACGGGTATATCGTGAGGTGCAAGCAGCCTGCACACTCCCAGCAGCGTCCCGTCTCCGCCTATACTGATGCCGACATCGATATCCGCATTAAGAATATTTTTTACACCAATATCTTTGCAGCTGAAAAGCTCTGCCATTTCCTGAGGCAGAAACACATCGGCATTTTGTTTTTCAAAAAATATCCTCATTCTGTCAAGAATATCTTTGCTGGCCTTTTTTTTACAATTCGGGAAAATACCTATTCTCATTTTTTTGCCTCTATTATTATTTTATATCAAGCATCTTATGCGCCTCTGAAACAACACAGCTTATACTGTCATCATTAAGGACACATCTTGTCGGCATATCAGCATTATTCAGATATATAAGATATTCTATATTACCTTCCGGCCCCTTAACCGGTGAAAAAGTTATTCCTTCAATTTTAAGGCCTGTCTCTACAGCAAAATCAGCTATTTTTCTTATAACATTCTCATGGATGCGCGGGTCCTTAACCACGCCTTTTTTACCGACGTTTTCCCGCCCCGCCTCAAACTGAGGTTTTATAAGGGCCGCTATCTTCCCATTTTCAACGAGCAGAGTCTTTGCCACAGGAAGCACCTTGGTAAGCGATATGAATGCCACATCAATAGATGCGAAGTCCGCGTATTCCCCCAAATCAGCCGGTTTAACAAAACGTATATTTGTTCTTTCCATATTTACTACACGATCATCTGTACGCAGACACCACGCCAGCTGCCCGTAGCCAACATCAATAGCAAACACCTTTTTTGCACCATTCTTCAATGCACAATCCGTAAAACCGCCAGTCGACGCACCTATATCAATACATACTTTATCAGTCAATTCTATCGAAAAAGCCTCTATAGCCTTTTCCAGCTTCAGCCCGCCCCGGCTCACATAACCTATATTGTCTCCCAGTATACGTATCGGCAGTTCCGGATCTATCAGCGTACCTGCTTTATCTATCTTCCGCTCATCTACCAAGACCAGCCCTGCCATTATGGTTGTCTTAGCTCTCTCGCGACTTTGAACCAATCCCTTTTCGACCAAGACAACATCTAATCTTTGCTTGCTCATCAACTCTATCCTCTCCGATATATTTATATACAGGGAGATAAGCCCCTTTACTTTATCGAATTTTCCCTTATCACGGAAATTATTCCCTCAGCTGTGAGATTATTTTCCTGCAAAAGTTCGCTGCGCGCTCCCTGGCAAATGAATTGGTCGGGCAACCCCATACATTTTATCTTAGGCGGCATTGCATCATTTCTGCTTAAAATTTCCAATACAGCCGATCCAAACCCTCCTGCCAGTACGTTTTCTTCCACAGTAAGGATAAACCGCTTTGTTCTTCCCAGCTCCGCAAACATATTTTCATCCATTGGTTTAATAAATCTGGCATTCACTACACTGCAGGCGATCCCCTCGTCAGATAATCTTTGTGCGGCCTTTCTTGCCGGATGTACCATCGTTCCTACAGCTATTATAACGGTATCACCTGCTGACTCAGTTATAATTTCTGCCTTGCCGATATCGACAGTCTGCACACCAGCGTCTAAGTTCACTCCACAGGCCTGCCCCCGCGGATATCGGATCACCGCCGGGCTTTTACAGCCCGCAGCCGTATACATCATACGGCGCAATTCATTTTCATCTTTAGGAGCCATCATCAATATGCCTGGGATATTTCGCAGAAAAGAATAGTCAAATACGCCATGATGTGTCGGTCCGTCCTCTCCTACTATGCCCGCCCGGTCCAAACAAATGGTAACAGGCAGATTCTGTAAGCAGATATCATGTAAAATCTGATCATAGCCTCGCTGCGCAAATGTGGAATAAAGTGCCACAAACGGTTTCTTCCCTGCGGCGGCCAGCCCGGCAGCCATAGTGAGAGCATGTTCCTCTGCTATGCCCACATCAAAAAAACGTTCAGGATATTTTTGCGAAAAAGGAGTCAGCCCGGTTCCTCCCGGCATAGCGGCAGTAACAGCTACTATATCCTTATCCACTTCCGCCATTTTCAATAACATCTCACTGAAAATCTGTGTATATGTTGGTATATTTGAAATTTTTCCCAGCGATTCGCCTGTTTGAATGTCAAAACGTCCTATGCCGTGAAATTTATCCGGTTTCTTTTCCGCCGGCATATACCCTTTTCCTTTTTTAGTGATGACATGCAGCAATACCGGTCCCTGCATATTATTTATTCCCTGCAGCACCTCTATAAGCTTTGGCATATCATTTCCGTCGACAGGACCTATATATGACAATCCCATTTCCTCGAAAAGATTTCCTGCGACCAGAACATTCTTGATACTGTCTTTAAGCAAGCTGGCAGTTTTATAAACTCTATCGCCTACTTTAGGTAAATGCTGCAGCAGAGTGCCAACATCTTTTTTCACTTTCGTATATTCAGGCGCACTTCGTATTTTGTCCAGATAACGGGAAAGAGCTCCGACATTTTTTGATATAGACATTTCATTATCGTTTAAAATAATAACAATATCTTTTTTTAAGGCGCCGGCATTATTCAACGCCTCAAAGGCCTCTCCTCCCGTCAAAGCTCCGTCGCCGATTACAGCGACGACCTTGTATGTTTGTCTGTCAATATCTCTGGCACAGGCCATGCCAAGTGCAGCAGAAATGGATGTACTCGCGTGACCTGTGCCAAAAGCATCATATTTACTCTCAGTTATCTTAGGGAAACCTGTTATTCCGCCTTTTTTCCTTAATGTATGAAATTTATCACGCCGTCCGGTCAGAATCTTATGTGCATAAGCCTGATGACCCACATCCCAGATAATTTTATCCGTGGGAAAATCAAATACCTTATAAAGCGCTATTGTTAATTCGACAACTCCCAGACTGGACGCAAGATGGCCTCCATTTTCAGCTGCCACATCAATAATCAGCTTACGTATCTCCTCTGCGAGCTGCAATAGTTGATTTTGTAAAAGCAGTTTCAAATCATCGGGCTGCTTTATGTTATTTAAAATATCCAAGAGCGCACTTCCTTTTAATTTTGCCTGTCCAACAGCTTTTTTACCAATCCGCGGAGGAATTCAGCTTTACTGCCAAATGGTTCCAGGGCTTCTACAGCATTGGCTATAGATTTTTCTGCCATTTTCCTTGCTTCACTCAGAGAAAGTAGTGATACATAAGTGGATTTGTGATTTTTTTCATCACTGCCCACCGGTTTGCCAATTTTTTCATCGTCTCCGATCACATCCAGTATGTCGTCAGTAATTTGGAAAGCCAGTCCAAATTCATCGGCATATCTTGTGAGCGACGCCAATTCATTCTGATCCGCTTTGGCCAAAATACCGCCTGTTCTTATCGCCGCACGAAACAATGCACCTGTTTTTGCAGAATGCAGTTTTCTCAATTCGTCCAATTCAATATGCCTGTTTTCCGCCGACAGATCAAGAGCCTGCCCGCCTACCATGCCTTCCGGCCCTGCAGCTCTGCTTATTTCTAAAGATATCCGCAGCAGAACAGAAGGATCTACGGCATGCTCAGAAGCAATTACTTCAAATGCCATTGTCAGCAATGCATCGCCCGCCAGAACAGCCATCGCATCACCGTATACTTTATGATTTGTCAGCTTACCGCGGCGGTAATCATCATTATCCATTGCCGGAAGATCATCATGGATAAGAGAATATGTATGAATCATTTCCATGGCGCAGGCAATACGCACATACTTATCACCATTCGCGCCCACAGCATCAGCCGCGGCCATCAGCATAACCGGTCTAAGCCTTTTCCCGCCGGCTTTCAGGCTATAATTCATGGAATCTGCCAGAACTGCATTCAATGCTGTTTTTTCTGAATATAAATGCGACAATGCCTCATTTATTAAAGAAACTTTATGCTGCATATATTCATTCATTATCATTTTCTCCCGCGTCTATATTGACGGGAACTTGTTCACCGGAAGCACTCAATTCCCAAAGGCCGCTTATTTCTTTATCGGCATTTTCAAGTTCACCGCGGCAAAATTTGATAAGATCAGTGCTTTCCCTGTACTTTTTCAAAATATCATCCAAAGCCAGTTCCCCTTTTTCCAATTCATTTACCAAACCCTCAAGTCTGTCAACAGCTTCCTCAAAGCTTTTCTTTTTCCTTGCCATTATATTGCATATCCTTCACTATATCTTCAACAGAAGTTAAAACCTGCCCATCTGCCAAAATAATTTTCAGTTTATCATTTTTACTCAAGAGAGAAACACTGTTTATGATCACCTTATCTTTATATATCAAAGAATATCCTCTCTTCATAGCAGCCTCCGGGTCTAGCAGAGAACCCTTCCCTTCTAAGACAGCCAATGCACTTTTTTTTATTTCCATCTGCCTACGCAATGAATTGTCTAATCCGGCAAAGAGCTGATCCATCTGCTGATGTCTGCTGCCTAAAAGATAATAGCTGTCTTTAAAAACAATGCTGTTAATGCATTTGTTCAAGCGTTCATGCAGGACAGTAAAATTTTTGCGCATAATATTCATTATATTTTTTTCCAGAAAGGATAATCTTTGCAGCCATTCTTCCCTGGAGGGGATGCACAATTCAGCGGCATGCGACGGTGTTGCCGCACGAACATCACTGACAAAATCAATCAGTGTGAAATCAGTTTCATGCCCAACCGCAGAAATAACGGGTACAGCGGAAGAGTATACTGCTCGTACTACACCTTCATCATTGAACGGCCACAAATCTTCCATTGAACCGCCTCCGCGCCCGATTATAATAACATCACACAGATTTCTATGCTGATTGAAATACTTCAGGGCGGCAACCAGCTGTTCAGATGAAGCCTTTCCTTGAACAAGGACCGGGAAAAGCAGCAATTTCACAGAGGGATCACGTCTGAAAGCCACACGGAATATATCATGAAGTACCGCTCCGGTTTTCGACGTAATAATGCCAACACATTTAGGATGCACAGGCAGGTTTTTTTTATGGGCGGGAGAAAACAAACCTTCCTCTTCCAACTGATTTTTCAGCTGCTCATACCGCACACTCAAAGCACCGGCACCATCTGCTATCAATTGCTCTATATATAACTGATAAGTACCATCCCGTTCATATACGCTGATACTGCCACACGCTATGACCATTAGACCATTTTCAGGCCTGAACCGCAGTTTCTGCGCAAAACGGCGAAAAATGACACTTTTTATGGCAGCTTTATCATCTTTCAAAGTAAGATAGCAATGCCCGGACGAATGCAGTTTGAAATTTGATATTTCACCACGTATCATTACCTTTTTTAAATTATCATCAGCAGACATTATCTCACTGATATAAGAATTTATTTGACTAACACTATAAACAGACATAAATATTCCTTTTAAGCAAAAAGCCGGGCTTCTGCCCGGCTTTAATTCATTTTCTGACAATAGAACCCAAAACGCCGTTAATAAAACGGCTGGAATCATCTGTTCCAAATTGTTTGGCCAGTTCAACAGCCTCATTTATTATTATTTTGGGAGTCAAATCCGCACTGCCAAATTCCAGTTCATAAACAGCGATGCGCAGGATATTTCTGTCCACCGCCGGCATTCTGTCAAGATGCCAGTCCCCTGATACTGCACCTATTTTACTGTCAATATATGCCTTATTGTCTATTGTTCCGTCCACTAAATTATGCATATACAAAAAATCCCGCTCTTTCAGAACCTTTGTAAGACCCAAAACACCGTCAATAGCATTTTCCTTGTTAAGGATGCTGTTAAGATCAAGCTGAAACAGCGTTTGCAAAGCTACACAACGAGCCTGCCTTCGACTCATAAATAAAAATTTCTCCTTTTATCGACGAAATACAGGCGGAATAAATTTTTGTATATAATCAAGAATATTTTCCGCAGTTTCTAATAAATCGTCATTTCTGTCTATTTTATTGCCTATAAACAATCCTATTCCGATAAAAAACAAAACAAAAAGTGTTTTAAAAAAACCAAAAATTAAAATGGATAAACTTATTATCAAACCCAGAAAAATTCCCAAACTTTTTCCGCGATGATTATCCCAAAGGAATTTTATACATTTTTTCCAAGAAAAGTTTTCCATAATTTACTCCAAGTCAATTATCAAGCCATATCAAATTACACGTTTCTTTTTGCTGCCGCTGGCGGATATATTATCTATAATTATATCCATAGAAACATCATCCAGTCCCATGTAAAGCGCTAACTGACTCTTAATGTTCTTTTGTATCTCATCAGATATATCAACAGCACTGTACTCCTGCCCAAGCATCAGCTTTATTTTAAGATCCGTAGTCAAATCATCATGGTCTGCTTTTTTCAAAAACCTGACTTTCACCTTCACATCGCGTACTCCGGGCATACCAGAACATAGCTTTGTGCAAAAACCAAGTATAGCTCCTTTGGAAATTTTCACATCACCCTGCGCGCCGTGTACAATGATCCCTTCACCGCCCAGATCTCTATCTCTTTTTGATGCAAAACAATTTCCCATAAGTTCAATACTGATAAGAAAAACCAAGGCAGCAGCGACTATCGTTTCTGCCCGTCCCAGAATATAAAGCAGATCGTTCCATAAATCATCAGGCGGAACAACACCTGTACATAAAACAATAACTCCCAGTGACAGCAAAGCGATACATGCGGTGTAAAAAAACAATAAGAATCGATTTATAATCCCCATTGAAAAGCCTCTTTCTCAGCGGACACGAACGACTTCTTCCCTTTCTTCCTTTTCTTCAGGAGGAAAGCCTACGCCCTGTACATGAATATTTATTTCTACTACATGCAGTCCTGTCATCATTTCAATAGCCTTTTTAACATTTTCTTGTACAAGCAGAGCGATATCAGGAATACGCGCACCATATTTTACAATAAGATATAAATCAACAGCAGCTTCCTGTTCCCCTACTTCAACCTTAACACCTTTAGAAAAATTCTTTCTGCCGAGCATCTCAGCTATCCCGCCGACCAGACCGCCGCTCATGCCGTCAACGCCCTCTATTTCTGTTGCTGCGAGACCTGCAATAATGCTGACGACCTCATCAGCTATACGGATGGAACCCAAGCCCGTTTTCTTATCTTTTTTGTCTGCAATAGTATCCATTGTCATCTCTCCTTTTACACTTGACGTATATTATTCCTGCCTTATTATATCAAATGCTGTATGAATATACAACTTCATTCTAGTTTTATAAAAAAGATTCCATATAATTATACACGCTTCATGTTAAACAGAAAATGACACAGACATCTTGCCTGCGTCATTTCCTGCTTAGAAAAAAAGATAAAGAAAGCCGTATTTTTTTTCAGATGTCAATCACTTTTTTTCTTCTATTTGTTTCTGCAGCATTGCTATAAATTCATCTGTCTGCATCGTTTCTGTCGACTGTTCACCGTGTTTTCGTACAGACACATTATTTTCTTCAAGTTCTTTATCGCCGACGATCAAAATATACGGAATTTTTTTCACCTGACATTCCCGCATTTTATAACCGACTTTTTCATTTCTATCATCGACTTCTACCCGAAGTCCAAGATCAAACATTTTCTTTTTCAGCGAATATGCATAATCAGCATTTTTATCGGTAATCGGCAGGATCTTTATCTGAACAGGTGCAAGCCATGCGGGAAAAGCACCAGCGTAGTGTTCGATCAATATCCCGATAAAGCGTTCAATACTTCCATATACTACACGATGAACCATAACAGGACGATGCTTCTGTCCGTCTTCACCGGTATATGTCATTTCAAATTTCTCCGGCATGAGCATATCAAGCTGTATTGTGCCGCACTGCCACGTACGTCCAAGTGAATCAGTAAGATGAAAATCGATCTTCGGTCCGTAAAAAGCACCGTCACCTTCATTGACCACATACTCCAGTCCGCGGTGTTCAAGTGCGCTTTTCAGTGCCGCCGTTGATTTTTCCCACACTTCATCCGACCCCATAGAATCATCGGGACGCGTGCTCAATTCGGCATGATAAGACAACCCAAATGTGCTGTATACTTCGTCAAACAAATCTATCGTATGCTGTATTTCCTCTTCAATTTGTGATGGCAGCATAAATATGTGCGCATCATCCTGCGTGAAGTTGCGAACGCGCATCAAACCGTGCAAAGCTCCTGACAATTCATGTCTGTGCACCAGCCCCAGCTCCGCGGTTCTGAGTGGCAGCTCACGATAACTGTGCGGCTGAGTCTTATAAATGAGTATCCCGCCGGGACAATTCATAGGTTTTATTGCATAATCTTCATCATCGATTTTCGTAAAATACATATTTTCTTTGTAATGGTCCCAATGACCGGATTGTTCCCATAAATGTCGGTTTAAAATTATCGGGGTTTTGATTTCCTGATAGCCATAACGGCGATGAACTGAACGCCAGTAATTGATAAGCTCATTTCTTATGACCATTCCGTTTGGATGAAAAAAGGGAAAACCCGGACCTTCTTCATGCAGGCTGAACAGATCCAGCTCCTTGCCAAGCTTCCTGTGGTCGCGCCGCGCTGCTTCTTCAAGCATATGCAAATATGCATCAAGATCCGCTTTCTTTTCAAATGCCGTTCCGTAGATACGCTGAAGCATTTTATTTTTTGCATCACCGCGCCAATATGCACCGGTGACATTCTGCAGTTTAATTGCTTTTATTTTTCCTGTCGAAACGAGATGAGGGCCTGCGCAAAGATCAGTAAATTCCCCCTGCGTATATAAAGTTATCAGTGCGTCTTCCGGTAAATCCTTTATGAGCATTACCTTATATATCTCGCCTTTTTCTTCAAACATTCTTATTGCTTCTGCTCTTTGCACTTCACTTCTTACAATCGGCAGGTTTTCTTTGACTATTTTTTCCATTTCTTTCTGGATTTTGTCCAAATCAGCCTGCCCAAGCTGTTTTTCCATATCTATATCATAATAAAATCCGTTATCAATTGCAGGTCCAATGGCCAGCTGCACATTTTTATCTCCATAAATACGCTTTACGGCTTGTGCCAGAACATGAGAAGCACTATGTCTTAATGCCCAGCGTCCATCCGCATCATCAAATGTCATAAATTCAACACGGCAGTCCCTTATAAGCGGCGTCATCAAATCCGAATTACTGCCGTCTATCTTTGCGGACAATACCTTTTTTGCCAGACTGTTGCTGATTTTTTTCAGAAACTCCAGAACCGTTGTATTCTTCTCGATCTCTTTTACACTGCCGTCTTTTAATGTAATTTTTATCATTATCTTCTGCCTCCCGTTATAATCAAATAACTTTTTTCAAATCTAAAATAAAAAATCCCCGTCTCCATATGAATAATATTCATGCAGAGACGAGGTTGTATTCACTCGCGGTCCCACTCTGCTTGCCGTCTAAAATCAACGGCCAGCTCATGCATCTTCTAACGATGATGAATCGATGCGGCATACTTAAATTTCCCCCGCATAGCTTAAAAGTGGTAATTCAGCAGATATTTTAAGGTACTCGCAGCAAACGCACCTCTCTCTGAAAAATATCACCGCTTAATCATGTCTTTCGCATATCTGATTACTGTATTATTTGATTGTTGATTATAGCACCTGCATATATTGATGTCAATTCATAATCAAAAATTTTCAACGAACGTGCATTTTTTATATATTGCATTCCATATAATATCTAGTTTATAATAATATATTACGAAGAAATTAAAGTAAGAACCTGCAGGGGTAATAATTAATGATACACTATAAATATATGATCTTAACTTACGGCTGTCAAATGAATGAAAGCGATTCGCAAAGGATGGGAACACAGCTCGAAATACTGGGCTATGAAAAGACACTAGTCTTAGATGAAGCCGATGTAATACTACTCAATACCTGCTGCGTCAGAGAAAGCGCAGAAAATAAAATATACGGAAAAATCGGCGAAATAAAGCATTTAAAACAGGCTAAACACGAACTTATTTTCGGTATAGTCGGCTGCATGGCACAAAAAGAAGGTGAAGCCTTATTCAAAAGAGCGCCGCATATAGATTTCGTTTTAGGCACAAATAATATTCATGAACTTAACAATATCATAAACGATATCAAGCTGTCCCGCCACCATATGACCAAGCTGGCACCAGCCGACGGCGGTATACCTCAGGAAGTTTTACCGCCTTCCGGAAATTCACTTTCGGTATGGATCCCTATTATGTACGGCTGCAATAATTTTTGTACCTACTGCATTGTTCCTTATGTAAGAGGCCGGGAACACAGCCGCCCAATGCATTCTATAATAGAAGAAACGAAAAAATACAGTGCTGATGGTGTGAAAGAAATAACACTGCTGGGGCAGAATGTCAATTCATACGGTAAGGATATGCCCGAAGGTGATTTTGCCGACCTTTTATATGAACTGGATAAAATCGACGGCATAGAACGAATCCGTTACATGACTTCTCACCCGCGTGATTTAAATGATAAAGTGATTGAAACCATAAAAAACAGCCGGCATATCTGCACTCACTTCCACCTTCCTGTTCAATATGGCAGCGACCGTATCTTGAAAGCCATGAACAGAGGATATTCTCTTGAATATTATCGAAAGCTCGCAGAAAAGGTACGCAAGGCTATACCCGAATGCAGTCTCACGACAGACCTTATAATCGGTTTTCCCGGAGAAACAGATGCAGACTTTGAACAAATGCTCACTTTTCTCAGGCAGATGCGTTATGATGCGGCATATACCTTTTTATATTCCAAAAGATCCGGCACACCGGCAGCCACTATGGACAATCAGGTGTCCGACTCCGTGAAAAAGAATCGTTTGAATCAGCTTATGTCAATTCAGAACGAAATCAGTCTGCAAATAAACGAAGCTTTTATAAATAAGACTGTTCAGGTCATGGTCGAGGGACCGAGCAGAACTGATGCGTCGGTCTATACAGGCCGTACTTCCACAAATAAAATCGTTCTTTGGCAAAAGAATGGAACAGAAAAGGCTGGAGATATCCTCAATGTACGGATCACGCATCCACAAACTTGGATATTAAAAGGTGAGGCACAATATGCTAAAGAAAAATAATGAACGACTCAGCAGCCAGGAAATAACACCAATGATGCAGCAATATTATGAAATGAAAGGACAGTCAGGTGAAGCCATTCTATTTTTTCGGCTTGGTGATTTTTACGAAATGTTTGATGAGGATGCACAGACCGCTTCAAGAGAATTGGAACTTACTCTGACAGCCAGAAGTAAAATACCTATGTGCGGCATTCCTTATCACGCTGCCGAAAGTTATATAAACAGACTTATCAATAAAGGCTATAAGGTTGCCATCTGCGAACAAATCGGTGATCCTAAAGCTAAAGGCCTTACCAAAAGAGAAATCATAAAAATAATCACCCCGGGAACAGTTATGGATGAGTCGGCCCTGCCCGGACTGCAGAATAATTATATTGTTCTTATTCACGAAAGTGAGAATATACTTATTTTGTCCGGAGCTGATATATCAACGGGTGAATGCTTTTACAGTGTCTATGAAGGTCCTGATCGCTGCCAGACACTGTGCGATGAACTTTATCGGCTGATGATGGCTGAATTGCTTATTATAAGCGGGTTGTCCTGTGCAGAAAAAATTCTTGAATTTTTAAATCTGCATATTCCTAAATGTGTTGTAACTAAAATTGCTGCTGTGTCTGCAGCCGTGGACGACCGCATCACTGAACATTTTGCTGCACCTGACCGTCCCGCCAAAACCATTGCTTCTGCCGCTATCGCTTCATTACTTGATTACCTGCATGCGGCGGCAAAAACAGATCTCAGTCACTTGAACCATCTCACATACCTTGACGCCTCTGCCAATCTGGTCATTGATACCTACACCCTGCGAAATTTAGAAATAACACATAATCTCCACGACGGCGGCAAAAGCGGCACTTTGTTTTCTGTATTGGATTTTACCGGTACTGCAATGGGAAGCCGCAAGCTTTCAAAATGGCTGGAATATCCATTGCTTGACAGGTATAAAATTGAACAGCGTCTTGATGCCGTGGAGGAACTGTCCAAGGATTTTTCACGCAGAGAACAGCTCTCTCTTCTGTTGAAATCCATATATGATTTTGAAAGATTACTTACCCGCGTAGAGGTCGGCTCAGCAAATGCCCGAGATATGCTGGCCTTAAAAAAATCGCTCTATACACTGCCTGAACTGAAGGATTCTCTGCACGGCAGCACCGCTGCCTTTTTACAATCAATAGATAAAAATATAAAAACCTATAGTGAATTGGTTGATTTGCTTGAAAAATCCATTGACGATAATCCCGGTTTTCTTTTGCGGGACGGCGGCATAATAAAGGACGGTTTTGACGAAGAACTCGATGAATATCGGCATCTGGCCTCAGACAGCCAGACATTGCTTCAGCAGATGGAAAATGAACAGAAGCAGCAAACCGGCATAAAATCTTTGAAAATAAGCTATAATAAGGTTTTCGGTTATTTCATCGAGATACGCAAGAGCAATCTGGAGCAGGTCCCGGCTGATTATATACGCAAACAGACTTTAGTAAATACAGAAAGATACATAACTCCGGAGTTAAAAGAATTTGAAACAAAAATACTCGGTGCACAAGAGAAGATTCTTCAAATAGAATACAGACTGTTCGCGGAAATACGTGAAGAAGTAAAAAAGCACGTGTCAAGTATTCAAACGACTGCGCAGAATATAGCCTGTCTTGATGTCATAACGTCGTTTGCCGCGGCAGCCGCCGCTTACAATTATATACGGCCGACTTTAAATGGCAGAGGCGGCATATCGATAAAAGACGGCCGTCATCCGCTTATCGAGCGCATCTTAACACGAGAGCTCTTTGTTCCAAATGATACTATGCTTGACAATGGCGAAAACGAAATCCTCATCATAACCGGCCCCAATATGGCCGGGAAATCCACATATATGCGCCAGACAGCACTCCTGACGTTAATGGCCCAAGCAGGAAGTTTCATTCCTGCCAGAGAGGCTGTTATATCTCCCGTCGACAGAATATTCACCCGTATAGGTGCCAGTGATGATCTGGCGAGCGGTCAAAGTACGTTTATGGTTGAAATGAACGAGGTAGCTCACATTTTAAAATACGCTACAAAAAACAGTCTCATTATTCTCGATGAAATAGGCAGAGGGACCAGCACCTTCGACGGAATGAGCATTGCCCGCGCAGTAATCGAGTATATACGTGATAAAGTAAACGCTAAAACGCTCTTTGCCACTCATTATCATGAACTCACAGACCTGGCCGATGAAAAACATGTCAAAAATTATTGTGTGGCCGTGAAAGAAAAGGGCAGCAAGGTTTCGTTCCTGCGGCGGATAATCAGCGGCAGTGCAGACAAATCTTACGGCATCCATGTCGCTAAACTGGCCGGACTGCCTAAGGCAGTTACTGATCGGGCAGAAAAAATATTGGTCGGCCTTGAAGCTGCGGATACCAGAAAAAAATTTCAAGCGGTAAATGACAACCCTCCAAAAAAAAACTCGGCACCGCCCGTTATGGACACACTGTTTGCTTCTGCCCTGAACACGGAGCTGCTGAATATTGACATAACTACCATGACTCCGTTAGAGGCAATGAATATACTTTATAAACTGCAGCAGCAGGCAAGAAGGGAGACCGGAAAATTATGAGCAGTATCCATGTGCTTGACGAAAATACTATAAATAAAATAGCGGCCGGTGAAGTTGTTGAACGCCCTTCCTCCGTTGTCAAAGAGCTCATGGAAAATTCAATTGACGCCGGTGCCAGCAAGATCGACGTAGAGATAATGGCAGGCGGAACAAGTTTTATAAGAATAACAGATAATGGCAGAGCCATGACCCGCGAAGATGTTCAGGTTGCCATTCTTCGGCATGCAACAAGTAAAATCACCGCAGTTGGCGATCTTGAAAAGATAGCCACACTTGGTTTTCGCGGAGAAGCCCTTCCTTCAATAGCTGCCGTTTCCAGATTCTCCATTCTTACGCGAAGAGCACAGGATGAGCTCGGCACCAGTGTTAAAATCATCGGGGGAAAACTTGAAGATATCGGAGAAGCGGGATGCGGAATAGGTACGACAATAAAGGTAGAGGATCTTTTTTTCAATACTCCCGCCAGAAAAAAATTCTTAAAAACCACCTCCACCGAAACAAATAAAATAAATGATTATGTTATCAAGCTGGCTTTTTCCAATCCCCAAATAGCCGTAAAACTCATCAGCAACAATAAAATCACCGTCATTACTCCCGGAACAGGCTCACTAAAAGATACGATCACAGGCATATACGGCAGAACCGTCGGTCAGGAACTGCTTACGCTTGGCTTTAATGACGAAGACGTAAAAATAACAGGTTATATAAGCAAACCGGCTGTCATAAGGAGCAGCCGGACGTGGCAGACTTTTATAGTCAACGGCAGAATAATCACCAGCCGGATGATAAGCCGCGCGATAGACAATGCTTATCATTCTTTATTGCCAAAATCTGGTTATCCCTTAGCAGTCCTTAATATTGAGGTCGCCAAAAACACTATAGACATAAATGTTCATCCGCAAAAAATCGAACTAAAATTTGCCGATGAGGGCCGGCTGTTTAAAGCTGTCTATAAAACAATACTTGATGCTGTCCGTCCCGCTCAAAGTGATGATGCAAAGACACTTGACGCCTTTGCCGCACCTGCAGATTTTATCCGTCCCCGCTATGAAGAGCCCATGCTGCATAGCGTATCCGCGCCCAACAGCGAAACTCCAGAAACTTCATCTGCATTAATGATCCATGAAACTAATCACAGCGGTGGTCTGCATTCCGAAGACACATCTTTTCTGCGAGAAGCTGACGCAGATGATTTCAAAATGGCAAAAGAACAAATTTATGCTATGAAAAACACTGCCGTCATCTCACAGAATATGCAAAATGAAAATATTCTTGCTGATACCCAAACCGATCCGCAGCTTTCTGCTGCCAGAGAACTTTTTCCGCTTGGTCAGATTGATCTGTGCTACATCATAGCACAGGGAGAAGACGGTATGTATATAATAGATCAGCATGCCGCGCACGAACGAATACTCTATGACAGATTTGGCCTTGCAAAGGATCGCATTGTTTCTCAGCAGCTCTTGGTACATCTTCTTTTGAATCTTTCTTCTGCAGAATACGATCTGCTGGAAGAAAACAGGGAAATTCTGTACAAATTGGGATTTAATGCCGAATCATCAGGCCCGCAGCAATTCAGACTTATGGAGATACCGGCAGATATCCCTATGGATGAGGCTGAAAACACAATACGAGACATACTTGCTTCATTAAATGAAATGCACACACCCACACCGCAGGAAATACGGCATGCCTGTCTGGCAACAGCAGCATGCAGAGCAGCTATCAAAGCAGGTGACAAATTGACCTTGCAGCAAATGAAAATAATTCTCGACGAATTGGCTCATACCAGACTGCCCTATACCTGTCCGCACGGCAGACCCACAACCATTAAATTTGAGCATCGTGATCTAGCGAAAATGTTCAAACGAATACAATAATATTTTCCCTGGGAAAATACGTCCACAAGGTGCTATATAACATTTATGAATAATTTTTTTATCACTACCGGCCGTCGAACAGACGGAAACTGTATAGTCAAAGCTCATTCTCTTGCCGAAAAATATAATATGCATTTTATTTATCGGAACAATGAACCGTTGGCGCAAATAAAAAAAAGACACGACTGTCAAACAGTCATTATCGTAAAAAAAGAACGAATAAGCATTGTCACATCTTCCGGTGAACTTTTTTTTCATCCCAATATGGCACAATTGCGAATAAAAAGACTTCTGAAAAATGAAAAGGACAATATGCTCACGGCAATGGCTCTCAAAAAGGGAATGTCCGTGCTTGACTGCACATTGGGGTTCGCCGCTGATGCGCTTATCAGTGCATTCAAAAGCGGTACTCTCGTTATAGGTCTTGAAGCCGATCCTCTTTTAGCTCTCATTGCAGAGGAAGGACTCCGTGCAGCTGATTTTTCTGTAAAAGAATTGACAAAAGCTGCACATAATATAAAAGTAATAAATGTAAATCATGAAGAATATTTACAAAAACTGCCCGATAAAAGCATTGATGTAGTTTATTTTGATCCTATGTTCCGCCACCCTCTTATGGACAGTCTCAGTCTCACTCCCTTGCGTATTTTAGCCGATACAGCACCTGTAACAAAAAAAAGCATAGATGAAGCCTGCCGTATTGCTAAACATCGGGTCGTACTGAAAGAAAACAGCAAAAGCAATGAATTTGATCGACTTGGGTTTTCTTCCATTTGCGGTGGCCGATACAGTCCTGTCCACTACGGAATTATTGAAATAGGAAAGTATGTATAATAAACAAAGCCTCCTCATTCCTGATTTATTGAGAAGAACAGGAAATGCGGAGGCTTTTTATGTTAAATCATTAAATCATATTCATTTTGTAATCAGAATAAAGAGATTTTAATTCTTCCATCTTATCATACATTTCGATCTGAAGACCTGATGCTGTAGCAAAATCATTTTCATTCAACGCCTTGATCAAAAGAGTGAACAATGATTTTTCATCAATGCTGTCTTTTGCCAGATAGCAGCGAATACCGTTGATCTTATTCCAATTATAAGCATCCTGATCCGTTACGAAAGTCGATGCAATTTCCTTACATGCACTGACAATAACACGATTTTCCGGAATTATACGGCTGATAATTTCCGTTTTCCAACGTATAAGCTCACCGGAAACAAATGCATCAATGATCTGATCACGCAATGCCCCGCCAGCAGTAACCACAGCACGTTTTTCCGGGAAATTCTTCAGAGCCTGCAGATTTTCCCATACAGTAGCAGGTGGAATAGAGAACAAATGATCGCGTTCTTCCTGTGTATAATCTTCAAAAACATCATCTTCACTGCGATAAGCACGATCTTTTTCGAGATATCCCGCAACAGTGCCTGCTTCCTTGGAAAGTTCATCAAGAAGCTCGTCTGTTGTTTTATTGATAGAATATTTTACACCGTCAAGTATAGCAGAGTAAATAGCAGCCAAGGCAACATAAGTATTGGTGTAAGGATTACATGCGCGCAATTCGAAACGAGTTGCCATAGGACTTTTTATATCACGTACAAGACCTGCAAGAATGGTACGATTACGGGAAGGCACTTCAGGCTTATGACCCAGTGAAGTAACAATACATATAGGTGCTTCAAATCCCGGTTTCAAACGATTAAGAGAATCATTTGTGGAAGAAACGAAAGGATTAATGACTTCATAATTTTTAAGCAGCCCCATAATGGCACCATAACCAACGGAACTCATGAAATCCTTTGTCATTTCTTTAGGAGAAAAGAGATTTATGACCTTGCCGCTTTTCAGCTTAGCAGCCATCCCAATATGAGTATGTTCACCATTACCGGCAAGACCGATCATCGGTTTAGCCTTGAAATTGACTTCAAGTCCGTTAGCACGGAAAACTTCTTTTACAAGTGTCCGGACGAACAATTCATTATCTGCCGCTTGGACAGCATTAGCAAATTTCCAATCTATTTCTATCTGTTCGCAGACATGGTTCATATTACCGGAAGCATCCATATGCCCCTTCATGCCGCCAACTTCTTTATGTCCCATTTCAGGTTCCAGACCGTAAGCCTGCATCGCGAGGATCGTCTGTTCCAGTGCAGAACGAACAGCACCGCGCGTACGCTGCCAATACTGTTCCTGCATGACCTGTGATGCACTCATTTCAGGAATATCAGCTTCAGCCAACGGTGTTTTAACCCAGAACTCAAGTTCGGTAGCTGATGTGAAAATAATATCTTCAACATCACTGCCCTTGATGTGTTCCAGCCCGGAAACGACTTCTTTTTTAGCGAATAAGCCCAGTAACTCTTTTTTGACAAACGCAAGCGTATCCGTCAAAACAGCTCGTGAATCGACTCTTTTATCTTCGTGAATAAGGAATGAAGGTATGCGGAGTGTGCCGATAGGCTTTTCAAGTTCTTCATCAAAATTTTCCATATTATAGTCAATAAACCAATTAACCGCAGAATCAACCGGCATATCAACCTTAGCGTTATTCAATGTTGCAATATTAGTCAGAACAACAGAAGAACCATCTGTTTGAACAGCAGAACCTTCATAGAATTTGTCTATATCCTCTAAAAAAACCTGCATAGGGATTTTTTCGTCTGTATCGTTACCTGCCAAATCAATACCGACTAATGAAACAAATTTGATTTCAGGGTGTTCTTTCAATTTGCTAAGAATGTCCTCTTTTGTAGAATTCGCGGGGATAACGAAAAGTAAATCGTCCATAAGAAAACCACCTTTAAATTTAAAAATTAAGCAATAAAAAAACCATATGAATATATATCAATCCTGCACTACCCGTGAAGAAATGAAATTATCATATGGCGCCATTGCCTTGTTAACATCTTTACGATACATATATTAGCATATATACATAACTTTGTCTAGCATTTTATAGTAGTTTTTGAAAGTATTCAGCTAAAAATCATAAAAATATAAGAAAAAAGAGCAAATATATTAATTATCTTAGAAAAATAGTCCTGTTGTCCCCATAAATATTAAAATAAGTTCAGATGCTTAACATAACTTGTCCTCCGGCTTAATATATTTAGATCAAATAAGATGCCTGTTTTTCCATTTTCCGCTGTGCCAGCGATATATAAAAATCAAGGCTCTGATACATTCATCACAGGCCATGCCTATCCATATGCCTACTAATCCCATCTGCATGACAATACCTAAAAAATATGCCATACCGACAGCAATACTCCACATGCATATAATACCGACGATCACAGGTGTACGAATATCTCCGGCGGCCTGTAAGGAGGCTACCATAACTATATTGACGCCGCGTCCCAATTCAAGAAAAATTTCTACAAATAAAATCGCATGCCCCAATGCCAAGATATCGCGGTCACTTGTAAAAGCGCGCAATATATAATCACTGCCTGTATAAAACACAATGGTCATCACCAGACATATAAAAACCGAAAGAGTAGCCGTGTACCAGACTTTTCGGCCTACCTCCTTCGATCTGCCGGCACCTATCAGATAGCCGACAATGATCTGCGCGGCAGAAGACAAAGCTATAGAATAAATATAGCAAAACGTTGCCAGGATATAAACATACACTTTAGTATTTATAACAGCCAGTCCGAACATATTGACCATCTTCATGATAGTCATCTGTGACAACTGATATGACAGCGTTTCTCCTCCGGAAGGAATACCAATGGAAAGCACTTGTTTTAGGGTTTTCCAGGGGAAAGGATGCAGATACCGCCATGACATTTTGACATTGAGATATCGGCGAAATATATAGAACAATAATACCAATCCCAAAAATTTACTGCAGTTTGTGGAAATGGATACACCGAAAACTCCTAAAGCGGGAATAGGACCAATGCCAAAAATGAGAACAGAATTGCTGAGGATGTGGAAAACATTTATGAAAAGGGATATAAGCATAGTAGTTTTCGTCCATGAATGTCCTCTGAAGCAGGCAACAAGAGAAAAATACAGACCTTGAAAGACTATTCCGCCTGCCACTATGCTGAAATACAAATTGGTTTCTTCCATAATTGCTTCCGGCACTTGCAGCCATTGAAAAAGCTGCTCGCGAAAAAGGAGCAGAAAAAAACTGGCCGTCAAACTGAAAACACCATTAAAAGCAAAGGAAACCGTACATATTTCCTCAATTTTTTGTTTATTTTTAGCACCGAAATATTGGGCTATAAGGATAGTTGTGGCCGTACTGATTACGGTAAGCAGCAAAATTATCACATTCATAACTTGATTTGCATTAGCCACAGCCGCAACAGAAGCCTGAGAGTAATGGCTGATCATGAACTGATCGACATTACCGATCATCATTTGCAGAAATACTTCAACAAAGATCGGCCAACTCATTTTTAGTATGGATGGTGTAAATATATTTTTTGTCATATTATTATAGATATTCCTTTGGCATGAAAATTTAGCAGCTTGTTCCCCTAATTGAAGCGGGTATCGAAATAATATTGTCCTATACGTCAAAGAAACCGCATGAAATTTTACTTTCACACGGCTGAAAAATCAATAACTTATATAATAATAAATGAATTTCAAACCCATTATCAGGATAACATAAGCAGTATATTTAGTCAAAGACGCAGCCTTTAATATTAAGGAAAACTTTACACCAAACTGCGCACCAAGCACAGCTCCCACACCTGTAAAAATCGCAGGCCCCCAAAGAATATGCCCAAGCAATGCATGTGATAACATTCCGCTGAGAGCAGAAATAGCTAAAATACATGTAGATGTGGCCACTGCTGTATGTATAGGAAATTTTAGAATATAGATCATAAACGGAACGAAAGGTAATCCTCCTTGTTATTTTATAGGTTCAAAATTAACCGTTTTAACATGTACCGAAAGTTTTTTCATTTCTTTAAAAAACACTATATCTGAAAGCTTGCTCTTTGTTCCCTGGATATAATTTTTTTCAGTTATTTCCTGAAGACTTTGTTTTATTATCGGCAAATTTGAAGAGTCAATTAACCAAAGACCGCTAAAATTCAATCATAGCATGACGATGCAGATCAATAAATTCATAAGTATCCTTTTTTTTATTCACAGCATTTCCTCCCAGAAAAAAACGCTGCCTGCACTACCCCCAGGATAGTATAAGCAGCGCTGCTTTGTGTATTAATAGTTATGCTCTGACACACTCAATCGCTCAACCACTAAAAGAACAGGCTTTATTAAAAATAATAGCATATATTAATACAATATATCTGTCAATAAAAGCAGAAGTAATAATCGAAATTATACTGTATACATAAAATCAAACTCCGAAGATGTTCTTAATTTTCTGCTCGCAAATAAAACCTTCAAGCTGATTTTATATTGCATCGGCTTGAAGGCGTATATAACTATTAGAGAGCAGTCAACTATCTACTCAATATTAAAAAAATCTGATACTGGTTTTTTAATCAATTCCAAGGCTTTAATTGCTTCAACACATTATTCTGCTATTCATATAAGCATTCAACTCTGTTTCGTCCATTACTCTTTGCCATATACATAGCCTTATCGGCATCTTTTTTAATATCAGATATTGTTTTATGATATGGTTTATTAGCTGAAACGCCAATACTGACAGTAACGCGAACAACTATATTCTCTGTCCTAAACTCTGATTTCTCAATGCACGTTCGTATTTTTTCTGCCAAAACGACTGCACCATAACAATTAGTATTTGGTAAGTAGACCGCGATTTCCTCACCGCCCACTCTCCCCACGATATCACTTTTTCGGCAATTTTTAACTATAGATTCTGCCACTTTCCTTAAAACCATATCGCCAACCGAGTGCCCATATGTGTCATTTACCTTTTTAAAATAATCTATATCAATAAACATGACAGAAAATGATTGCATTTCCCGTAGTGCTACCTTTATCAATTTATTACATACTTCTCTAAAAGCATTCTTGTTAAGCAGCTTTGTTAATCCATCGCGCGAAACCATTACTTTTAATTGTTCATTCAGTTTGGCCAAGCGATATTCCGCGTTCTTATTTTCGCTTATATCTGTTAATACCGCTAACTCTGCAAATGCAAAACCGGAGATATTTCGTAAAGGAACTACTACTACTTTATATATTCTGCCATTAAGCGTCAATTCATGCGCAGGCATGTTTTTCCCCTGATCAAAAAGTTCAAAATCACGCTTAATATTTTCACGCACTTTTTCGTTCAAATCCGTGATTTCAGATTCAACTAAACTATCCTTTTTGGATGTGGCATTACAGTCTACCAGGAATTGGCCATTAGATATGCAATTTCCCTTTCTATCAATTAACACCACAGTAACTGGAATAGTTTCAATCAACTGCTTAAGTGTGATAAACTCTCCGCCGACTTCAATAAAATTTTTCTCATTTTTACAGTATTTCATAGTTAACTCCAATATGCAAATTTTATTGTCAGATAGCTATAATATATATAATATTAATTATTCTTTAAATAATCGTAAATTGCAATAGCAAATTGAACACTTTGGTAAAATGCCGATGATCTCAGGCAATATAAAGTTTATCGAGAAAAGCGTCGAACAATTCTTCCGGTGTCTGGTAGGCAAGTCGCTTGCGCGGACGGCTATTCAATTCATCGGCAAAGTGTAATATATCTTCATAAGTATATTTCTCAATCGAAACGCCCTTTGGAATATATTGACGCAAGAAGCCGTTGTGCCGTTCATTTACTGGTCGCTCCCAAGAGGAGTAAGGATGTGCATAATAAACACTGGAACCCCAGGCTTCAATCTTGGAAAATTCCTCGAATTCAGAGCCATTATCGGTTGTAATGGTTTTGAAAACAGAACTGAAACGCTCACCATATTCAGCGTGTAGTTCTTTCATCGCAGCCATGACAGACTCACTGTTTTTACCAGGAATGCGAATAGCCAGGTAATTGTTTGTAACACGCTCAATCAGAGTTAAAACAGCAGCTTCTCTGACTTTTTTTCTGCCAATCACCGTGTCAGCTTCCCAATGGCCGAATTCCGTGCGTAAATCTACGATGTCAGGACGTTCGTCAATGCTGCGACCTTTCAGACGTTTATGCTTTCGGGTTCCTTTTTTGTTTTGCTTTCGCTTTAGAATTTCAGGCAGCTCGAACAGCGATAGCGGCAAATTACCAGCAGCCATTTCGTTATATAGGGTCTTCGTGCATACCATTTCTTTATCAGCAAAGAGCTGGTGCAGGCGCGCATGACCGACGCAAGCGTCTAACGACCACTTTTTTGCCCTGACTTGCGCAACCACCCACTTAACAAAATCTGAGCAATGTGTGATATAATGCGGCCTTTTGCACTTCATTCGATTCATTTCATATACTGCAAGACCTCGTTTGGCGCTGTACTCCGGTGCACGTCCTCTATGGCTTTTGCGCAGCGGTGTACCGCGGCGCAATTCATACATGATAGTACTTGGCGAACAGTTGATTTCTCGGGCGATTGCCCGCAGAGAGTATCCTTGCTTGTTTAGTTGCTGGATCGCTCCGCGTTCTTCCCGTCCCAAGTGCTGACCACGTTTTCGTTCAGGGAATACTGTGATATAATTATGGCAGTCCATAGTGATTGTCTCCTCTTTGGTTAATGGTGCTGTGAGAACTCCATTTTACCATTTAAAGGAAAGTCACTGTGGACTTTTTGCAACTGTTCATTTTCATTTTACAATCAACCTTCTTTAAATAATAACCTTTTACTATTATTTAGTCAAACCCTTTTTCACTTAAGTTAAATTCCTGCATTAATGAAGACTTTCCTTTATAATTTCATTCCTTATATCTGTTGATAATATCCATACTTTCAATACCTGTGTTTCTTATATCTTCATTCGAATAGATTACTTTTCGTATCGGCATTATTCAAGCAGGGTTCCCATTGTCCATATACTGAATAATTATTTCTTGAAGCATCAAAGGTTTCATACTCAGAGTTTACTGCATTACCCGTCAATAAATTAGTCCGTTCCAAATTTATTTTATCGTATTTTTCTTCTAAATAATCCGCACCAGGGCTTCCGCCCCCTAAATCAATATCTTTGACCGCGTGTTCCCATACTATTGCCGTCAAAATCGTAATCAAGATAAACTATCTGGCAGTATATTTAAGTGCTTCTTGAAGATTACCGGCACTCGTTGCCACAAGCTGCTTTGCTGTCAGCATTTCTGTATCTGCTGGAATACCTATATTTCTTTCATCAATTCAAATTAATATATTACCCAAAACAAAAAGACCGCCCCACAGAAAAGCAGTCTTTTAGACACAATAAAAACGGACTTTAAGTAACTGTCGGATAAGCAATTCTGCTGACTCCAGTTCATTGCTAAATCAGCCTTCTCAGATTTTTCCAATGGCATATTTGATATCGCTTCCTGTTGCAGCGACATGACCGTGCCGGATTTTACGGATTTTTCTGAAATCTTTCTTATTTTATAACGGCATAAAATAAGAATCAATGTTTATTATAAATAATGTCGCGTCAAATGCATGAATTTGAATTCTAATAATAAATTGCATAGAAAAAATTTTTATTCAAATAAAACTCCATTATGATAATATAATTTTAATGTAAATACCTTAAAAATCTTTACTATCCGGAAATGCTAGCTAAAACTTGCTTTTCAGTACATTAGCTATGCATTGTAAAAATTCTTCAAAATTACCTTTAACAACTGCTTCATCTACCCAATTTTTTTCTAAAAGGATATGCGACAGCAGATCCCATAGTTGGAAAGAACCAAGATTATTTTTTCCCACATGCAACAGCATAATAACATTTACCTTATGTCCTTCTTCATCCCATATAACCGGTTCTTCTGTTATTCCAACAGAAATAAAAGTATCTGAAGAAATTGTCCTTATAGGATGAGGAATCGCTACTGCCTGACTGAAAAAAGTACTTCCTATATTTTCCCGTTCTAAAACGGCTTCATAAATACCCTCAATCTCATATTTATCAGCGGATTTAGCTGATAAGAGCTTTATGATATCATCCTTAGTCATACCATTAACATTAAAAAATAAATCCTTTTGGAAAATATCTATTACATCATCGACATTTTTAAAACCATCCATCAACAGCTTAATATTACGATGGTCTTTTTCTGTCACAAAGGTATCAATCAGCATAGCTAATCCTTTTTCATAAAAATCATTTTTTTCCGTAGTCAAAAAAACATCATATTCATCAAGGAGTTGTTCAGTGATTTGATTTGCCTGTAAAAAGTCTAATTGCCCAATTTCTGCCGCAAACCATTTACGTAACATTGAGCGTAAAAGTACCGTCATACTTTGTTTCATTGCAGAGATAATTAATATTCTTATGTTTTGTTTTTTCTGCTTTAATTCCAGCATACTGCCATAAAAATGAGCCGCAATTAATGATATTTCACTTTCATTAGCCTTTACTGCATATTTTTGTTGCAGCAAATAACTAAAATAAGTAGCAATATCATAGCCTAACGGAAAATTTTCTTTTACCGTACTTAAAGATTCGTTTTGTATCTGCATATCATATTTCAAACGAATAATTAATGGTATGCAATGTAAACCCATGGATAATTTTAAACCGATATTGTTAGTAAAATCTACACCATAATTTTGCCTTATGCCCACAAAGGTTTCATTGATAAAATCGTCAATCTCCTGTGAAATTATTTCTTTATTTTTGCAGATTTCCTGTCCCTTAAGGTATAGGCCAAAAAATTCAACCTCTTCTCGCGGAATATTGCATAAAAAACGCTGTTTCAGGTTATCAAAAATCTGTTGAGAAATCATCATTTCCTTATCCAGTTCATCAGTAATTTCCAGTTCGTTTTCCTTTATAAAGAATTGGCGCTGAATACGGTGCATCATAATATTCACTGTGAGTACCGCGTTGTTGAAATCTATATCAGAAATATAATACTGCCTGTCAGTAAATACCCTTAAAAGTATGTCCTTGATATACGCTATCCGTTGCATGTCAATGCAGTCGTCTTCTTGATCCTGTCCCTGTACATGTGCCAAATATAAAGCATTTTCCGCCAAACAGCGTCGTTTATTTACTTCAAAACCTGCTATTTTCAGTCTATTATTTTCCCGAATAAGCCGAAGATTAAATTCTTCAAGATTTTCCTGAGCTATCTTAATGTCACCAACCAATGTACTGTGAGAAATATGCAATTCATCCTCAAGATCATACATAGAAGTTGTTCTTATTGTACTTAGCAGTAAGAAAACTATTTTACTGACTCGGTTCATTGGATAGTCGAGATTATCACAGTTATATTGTACATATAGTGCATTTACCCAATCAGAAAATGCATCCTGATCATGAATTTTTAAATAACTGCCTTTTGCTTTTTGTGATTCAATGCTGGCATATTTATTTTGAGCGAATTCATCCTTTATTATCTTTAAATCACCTTGCATGGTTCTGAGGCTTGTATTTTTTTGCTTTGCCAGATATGCCGCAGTAAAGTATTTGCCCGAATTTTCGTATATATCCAGAATGATTTCTATCTGTCTCTGATTAAGCAACTATATCATTCCCTTCATCATCGTTTCATTGTAACATAAACCAGGCCATTGAAAAACACCTCAACAGCCTAGGCACAATTAACTTTTATTCAGAAGACATTTTCGATAGCTTCATATATTTTGAGGTATTTATTATATTTTTGCCGGTACCATTCTGATAGTTTCTTTTCTGGATAAATTATTTCTGCCGCTGCATCATTGCTGTGCTTCGGTAATTTTTCCATTGCTAAAAGAGCCGCTCCGTAGCTGGCTCCGCCCATATCAGGCATTGCCTGAACTGGCATATTTAATACACTAGCCATTATCTGCAGCCAAAGTTTATTCTTCGAGCCGCCGCCGGTGAACCGCAAAGACTGCAACCGCTTCTTAGGGACTGCCATTTTTTCAATCAATTCCCTAGTAGCAAAAGCTATACCTTCCATAATTGCTGCCAGCATATCATCCTTGGTGTCATTCTCACTTAATCCCAAAAAAGCGCCTCGGAGATTCGTATCACCGTATAATGTTTTATCTCCCATAATATGCGGATAAAACAGTAATTGCTTCTGTGCTGATTTTTTTAAGCTTATGCTATTGAAAGCATTGGAGAAATCATTTTCACCAACGATATTTTTCAGCCACCAATTCATGGTCCGGCCACAGGATTGCAGCACACCCTGCACTAAAAAATCTAGTTTTTTGCCATCAACAGAAAATGCTATATTTTTTCCTTTTAATGAAAAATCCAGTTTATCTCGAGTAAATACCAGTACACCTGATGTTCCTAGTGACATTGATGCAAAGCCGTATTCATAAACACCGGTAGCTACAGCCGCCGCTGCATTATCGCCTGTGCCGGCAATTACTTTGACGTCACGGCTGATATGCCATTTATCCGCTAAAGTTTTATGCACGAGTCCCACGATTGCACTGCTGCCATTGATTGTAGGATATTGTTCTTTTCTCAAACCAATTATAATCCGTATTTCTTCTGACCAATTGCCATTATACAAATCATAAAGCGAAGAGGTTGATGCCTCGCAATAATCTGTTCCTTTATAACCGGTAAGATAATAAACCATATAATCGGGACCGATAAGAAATTTATCCAATCTAGCGAAATTTTCCGGCTCACATTTTTTCAGCCAGTAGATATTTAATGCTGGACTTCCCGAGGAAATGATGTCAGCAATGTGAGCTGCTTTTTGCTGCTTTTTGATTTTTTCTTTTAAATTAATCAATAATTTAACAGCCCGGGTATCATTCCACATAATGGCTGGTCGTATATTTTTTCCTGCCATGTCTAAAAAGCATGTAGTATGCATCTGACCAGTAATGCCAATGCAAATAATGGATTTCATCTCTGCCGGTGCAATTGCTCCAAGCTTTTTCATGACTGTATTCAAAGCCTGGATCCAGACTGACGGATTAATTTCCCGCCAATCGGGATTCGGCATAGCATAATCGTATTCTTCACTAAGCTGAATTGTTATATTACCACTCTCATCAACTATGGTAAGCTTTAAAGAAGATGTTCCCATGTCTATACCGATGTAATATTTCATCAGAATTCACCAAATTTCAAAATCACTTTATACGTATCAGACTGTGAAGCTAAGGCAATTGCTTTACCAAAGTCTTTGTAAGGAATAATATCTTCAATAAGCTCAGCTGGGTTAATGATTTTTTTGCTAATAAGGAGAACGGCCTGATAATAAGCATCTATTGTCGGGCTTACGGCACCAGTAATAGTCTTCTGGAAGGAGTGTACTGCCCCCATATCAACTTCAACCGGTTTATTGGGATGGATCGAACTAAACATTACTGCTGTACCACCAGGGATAGTAAGTTCTACGGCCTGCTTTGCAATCGCCGGAATTGCAGTTGTATTAAATACAACATTAGCGCCATGTCCTCCGGTAAGTTCCTTTACCCTGCTGACAATATCATCATTAATAGAATCAAATGCATAATCACAACCAAGTTTAAGTGCTTTTTTCCGACGTTCTGCCATTGGTTCACTAAGGATTACTCTGGCGCCTTTAAGTTTAGCCAGCATTACATGCAGTAACCCCATTGTCCCGCCGCCTATAACCAAAACGTCATCGCCAAATTTAATGTTGGTATGATTTACACTATTCACTGCACACGCCAATGGTTCAGTGAAAACCATATCAGCAAAATCAGCATCATCAGGAAAGACAACTACATCTTCAGCCTTAGCATTAATATATTCGGCAAAACCACAATACCCGGATAATCCGCCAGGATTTTGAAAAGTTTTAGTAAGCGGTAAATTTTCACATATATTTTCTTGTTTACTTTTACAAAAACAACATTCTTTGCAATCATCGATAATATACTGTACTGCTTTCTGGCCAATCGCAAAGTGATTTTTGTTTACTTCTTTTCCCATAGACACAATTGTACCGCAATATTCATGTCCGCCAATACGCGGATAACTGTAATTGCATTCACCTTTAAAGTCACGCACATCATTAGTACAGATCCCCGAGGCATAAATCTTAATTAATACCTCATTATCACCAATTTCCGGAGTATCAATTTCCTTAACAACAAATTTACCCGGTTTTTCTAAAATAACTGCTTTCATATATATTACACTCCCATCTAGTTGAAGCTGAATTTGTAAATTAGTAAGTAAGAATCCCTAAACCGCCTAATACAATACTGATTACAATAATTAGACCGATAATTTTGATCGAAGTCCAACGCTTTTTCAACAGGTAAAAAATCCCCATAGTTGATGCCAATGGCAAAATACTTGGCATTACGGTATCAAGGAAATCTTTCTGCATACTATATACAGAAGTTTCACTCGGTATTTCTATGCCGCAATTTACCTTAACATAGTTGACTATCAAACCGCCCATAACCATACACCCCATTACAGAAGCGCCTTTTAGAATTTTATTGATAGTACCATTTTCCAAAAAGTCCATTACCGCATTACTGCCAGCCCTGTAGCCGAACATAAAATTTTTATAACTAATTGTATAGGCAGCAGCTACTATAACAACAGCATAAACTATAGAACCCCAGAAATTTCCACTTCCGGCGTGGGTCATATCAATACAGAGAGCTAACAAAATTGGAATGACTACCCCCTGCCAAATAGTATCGCCGACACCAGCCAGAGGCCCCATAAGAGATGTCTTAAGGTTACGAATTAAATCGTTAGGGATATCATTACCCTTGGCTTTCTCTTCTTCCAAAGCAATAATCATACCTAAAATACAGGCACCAAATTCAATGTGTACGTTGAAGAATTCAATTTCACGTTTCATGAGTTCTTTACGTTTTTCCGGGCTGTCACCATAGAGACATTTAACGATGGGCACAAACATATGAGCAACAACCTGGCCCATCATACGTTCATAGTTGTAACAGGTCTGCGGGAAGGTTTCCCATATAAACCAAGCCTTTTTCAGGGCACCAGTGGTAACCAATTTATCATTTGTATTTAAACTCATAGGTCATCATCCTCCTCATCATCATTTACCGTTACAGCGGTTTTGGCATTAGCCTCGGTTACCTGAACATAAACTACAGCTGTCAGGAGGGCAATAATCCCCAAGGTCAAAAGGCTGAGATGTGAATATACTGCTAAAATGAAGCCAATGAACAAAAATACTTTAGCTTCACCTTTGTAAATATACATAAGTGTAATAGCAATTCCGAGTGCCGGCATAATACCGCCGATTACTTGGAAAATTCTTAAAATAGTACCGCTTAATAAGTCAAGAATACCCTGAATATAAGATGCACCGAAATATGCTGCTAAAGCACAGGGAATAACTGTTGCTGCGAAGCAAAGCATCTGAGGAAACAATACGTTGGCACGCCAAATTTTATCATATTCGCCATTTTCAATATAGTTATCGGCCATATGAACAAAGATAGAGTCAAAGGTCATACGCCCATACCACACAATAGTGCCAAGAATGCCAATTGGCACCGCAATAGCAAGTGACGTTGCAGTATCAAGACCGCCGGCAATAGCATAAGTAGTACCAAGTACACCAGCTAATCCCATATCAGCCGGCATAGAACCGCCTGCAGACATAAACCCAAGATATACGAGATTGATTGCACCGCCAACAACGGCCCCTTGTACTGGATCACCTAAAATAATACCAGCAATAAAACCACAAACCAGTGGTCTTTGAAGTGACCACAAACCAACAAAAGGTAAGTTACCAACGGCTAACCAATAAGTTATACCCAATAATACAGCCTGTAAAATAGTAATATCCATTTTGCTTCCCTCCGAAAAATATTATTATTTTTGATCTGCCTGTTATTTGACAAAATCATTTGTTTCAATGATTTGTTGTTCCGGAACAAGTTGATAATAAACTCTGATGTTTTTACTCAGCATATCCTTTATAGATTCGATTTCATCAGCATCACAGGCAACATTTTTTATGAAGGTTTTACGTTCATCTCTAAGCCCCATACCACCAAGATTTACTTCCTTAATGCTGGTAATACCGGCATCGTACAGTCTGTTAAAGGTAATCGGTGTTTTGGCAAGTAACATGATCTTTTCATCTGTCTTTGGGTCAGCCTGCAGTTTTTCTGCTGCTGTTGCTACATCCCAGACTAAAATCTTCACACCTGCAGGTGCCAATGCTTTAAGTACACGTTTATTGAATGCATCCGCTGCAACACCGTCATCAATTACGACAATTCTATTTATACTTAATGATGGTGTCCAAACAGAAACTACCTCCCCATGAATTAAACGGTCATCTACTCTGGCTAAAGTTATCTGTTTCATAATATTTCATCCTCCGTATCATCACTTTCTTCGGTCAAAAGTCTTCTGGCATCCTGTACTGTATTGAAAAACTCCACCAGCATTTTATCACATATATCTGCAGCACCCGTTCCCCTTGATCTTTCCAAAATAGCCAATACCAGTAAAGGAATATTAATCCCTGTTACATGATAAAAATCATAATTTTTCATTAATTTGATGGCAGCATTAAAAGGTGAACCATGGAAAATATCTGATAATATTAGCACTTCTTCATTAGCTTCTCTTGAGGTTATTAATTCCTGTTCTATTTTTTTCTCTAGAACTTCTCTGTCTTCTTCAGGATAAAGTCCATATGCCTTCAGGTTTTTCTGCCTACCCGCCAACATTTGCACACTGTTTATTATCCCCTTTGCGAAATCGCCGTGTGAAATTACAACTATCTTCATCCAATACTCTCCCTTCATATTTTTTTTTGCTCATGTTAGCTTATCTATATGTTACCATATCAATTTATGAACACAAATAAACTAATTACGCATATAATGCGCAAATATCATTCTATAATCTGCAGATAATGGTAGTTCATTTTGCGTAAATAATACGCAAATACTAATGCACTTCTGCGTAAAATATTGCGCAAATCAATTGTAGCCGACTTGTCTCCCCTTCATAAAGATATATGCAGAAACAATAAATTCTACATTCTTTTCCTTTGTTATACTTAAGCCATAGTCAAAGCAGGTTAAGCCTGGCAATGGCATCGACTCATAAAATTGTCCATTAAAACTTTATATTTGGAAAAGGAGCAATGTATTATGAAACTTGTAAATGGTTATGACCTGATGAAATATGCACAGACGAGAAATCTGGTACTGCCAGCATTTAACACTACAAACATGGAAATGACTTTCGCCATTGCGAAAGGCTTAAATGATGCACAACTCCCCGGCTATATCCAAATTTCTTCTAATAATTTACGATTATCCGATCCTGAAACAATCGTATTCTTAGCTCGCAAGGCTGCTGTTAAATACGATATACCTATCGGACTTCATTTGGACCATGGCAAATCTTATGCTGATGTAAAAGCCTGTGTTAACGCCGGCTTTACATCTATTATGATTGATGCTTCACATTTACTGTTTGAAGAAAATATAGCCGCAGTAAAAAAAGCTGTTCAGTACTGTCATTTTTATGATATACCGGTAGAAGCTGAACTCGGTGCTATTGGCGGTAAGGAAGATGATATGGCAAGTGAATCTGACTGCAAAACAGATCCTGATATGGTTTTAGATTTTGTGGAACGTACCGGATGTGATACCCTCGCTGTAGCTGTAGGTAACGTTCACGGTTTAGAGGCCAAGCCCAAAATTGATATTTCTTTATTAGAAAAAATATCCAAAATTTCTCCTGTTCCACTGGTCATGCATGGTGGTTCTGGTATACCATTTGACATAATCCGTGAAGCTGTAAAACATAACCTTATCAAGATCAACTATGGTGCAGACCTCCGCCGGGCATTTGTTACTACTTTCGGACAGGCTTATGAAAAAAATAATATGGAAACTGACATTATTGATCTCAGTTTATCTGGTGTAAAAAATGTAGCTGCCGTAGCCGAAAATCTTGTAAAAACCATCAACGATATTCCCATTTAAAAACTTTGTTTGATTATATGAAACTTATCCGGCTAACAAAAACAGGACTTTATAAATTTTTCAAGCATGATAAAACAGTTATATACTAAGAAAATAAACACCACTAACAATACTGAAGATATATTTAGACTGTAACAGATTATGTATATTTCGTAAGCGATCAATTAAACAGTGTATATAAAAAATACCGCTAATCCTGTATTGTAATTACAAGGACTAGCGGCATTTTTTTCTATGGTGAGAGTTCTTCAAGTTTTGTGTAAACACTAAAAGCTAATATAAAATTAATAGTAATATAATTTAAGGGTATTGCTTGTAAAAGTGATGCCCTTTAAACATCTCTTTCTAAAAGGCGTTCTTCAAAATAGATATCTAGCTGTGCCCTTATTTGACTCCAGTCTTGTCGCCGTCCAGTCCATTTTTTAGTAATGTCCATCATTGCTAAATACAACATTTTTAGGAGGCTGTCGTCTGAAGGGAAAATCGTCCTGGATTTGCATAAAGTCTTCCATACAAGCTACAAATGCAGCATTTTCTTTTCTTGGAATACACCAATAGGCATTTAAATGTGGTTTGATTTCGTTTTTTTCAGTGCCTTACAAATTGTTTCCGGGCAAACATGTTCTACGATGTGTAATCCCATAGCTTTAGCAGCGATCATTTTTAAACTCCAACGACTATGCCCTGCAGGTGCTTCACTACATGCTATCTGCAAAATTCCAGCTTCCGCTTCGCCATCGACAATGGGCGATATTTGAGGGATTGGATTCCGTCTATATTACATGGTTTTTTCAAAACCGAGGTCTAAATATTCTTTAGAAACTCTAATTATGGTTTGTGCTGTAGTATGAAGCTCTTCAGCAAGCTTCCTCTGATTTGGGGTCTTTTCCATCAAGGGCTAATAAGATATTGTCTCTTTTTACCAGCCTTGCAGAAGTTTTTCCCTTAGATAATATTTGTAATAATTTTTTTCGTTCTTCTGTGGCTAAGTTAATCTGGTACTCATGCTTCATTTACCATCATATCCTCAATCACATTTTACTATACTTGTTTAATAATTCAAAGTAGATGACACACTAGGTCGAACATCATAGGATTCCACAAGTTCATCAGTTTATGCCATCTGCTGAAGAAGTGTGTAAATTTTAAAGTAATCGTCCGCCCTCCTCGGAGTCCGGAGGGATTGTGCGATTTGCAAAAAAAGATTGCGGTCGTTCATGCCGGAGCAGTCTTGAAGTACATAGCCAAGTTGCCCTGCTCCAAAGAACAAAAGCTAGAATTAGTTTCCAATATCCAAAACTCTTTTAAAGACTAAAATAAGCAAGAGAAGGCATTTAAACCACTTCTCCTGCTTATTTTTTTGATAGTAGTAAGACAATTTCCTTCGTTTGGATTTTCATAATTACCTAAACATATTTATGAGCAAGGCCGATAATGTGTGTTTTTTCCCTTACCTTCTTGAATCAGCTGCCCATTTTTTATCATTTTTTTTAGCAGGCGTCCACTGGTTGTCTGTCCGATCTCTAACAGCTTTTCAACTTTCTTCCGTGTTACCATGCCCTGTTTTTTTGCCAGTTGGATTACTTTTTCCTCCTGGCTGTCGTCTTCAGTACTTAGCTGTTTCTGCTCAGTCTGCGCATTAAGATTTGGCAGGATAAGCTTAAAAACATTATCGGATGTTTCAATCTGCGGTATCTTTCCACTGACTTCATAAGCATTCATAATCTTTCGCATACCAGTTCCGTAGGCTTCAATCAGCTCCAAACGATAGAATATATTTGCCAGCTTTGTGTTACGACAAACAGAAATACCCATCAACACATCCTTCAATGTTACCCCGGAAACAAGGCCTCCAATTGAGGTAAATTCTATTCTGTCACTATAGATACTGATAAGCGTACTGGCCCTAAACGAGTATTCCCGGTGTACCAGGGAATTTAACAGAGCCTCTCTGACAGCTACCTCCGGATAATCCCTGGTATCGATACGCCGCAGTTTATCAAACGTAGAGCGCGTCTGATTGTGAAAATCAATATAATCATAAACCTCTTCCATCTGCTTAAACAGAGAGCCGGAAAACTCCTTCCGGTCTTTGAATACACTTTGATTTGTTCCTTCAAAAACAGCAGCCTTAATGGTATGTACGCATTGTTCAGAAAGAAGTAATCCAAGATTGGTATATATGCCATCCTGACTGATCATTCCCAATGTTTTCATTTGAATCGGTCCAAACAAAATATTTCTTTCTGAAAATTCTTTTTGTGCCGCCTCGAAAGTCAATTCCTGCTCGATTGACCGTATTTCCTCAAAGCTGTCTCCATCGGTTTCTTTAATCATTCGCCGTATTGCGGTATCTGTAGCAGGTACAGAAGAATAGCCCTGCCTGACATAAACACCTTCGGGACGCAACCCTTTTTTTGCAATATAATAAGGACGCTGCGTTCCGCGCTGAATCTCAACGGCAATAATGCTCTTTTCCTCTACTTTCAATGTTTCATAATGAAGAAACATTGTCAAATCCGGCTTAATTGCGTCGCTCACCATGTTACTGATCTGCAAAGCTGCCCCATCCGGATCATCTACACCGATAACTTCACTATCATCCCGAACACCAATGTAAAGTTTCCCGCCCTCGCAGTTTGCAAAGGCGATGATCTCTTTTTTTATATCGTCTACAATGATCGTTTTCAATTCTACAGTTTCGCTTTCCTGAAAGACCATTTGCACACCTCCCAAAAACTTTCTAATTACATTCTAACCGTTCTAATCATTCTTGTCAATAGCTCAGTTAGAATGGTTAGTATATTTAGTAAATGGCTATAAGAACTTCTTATTTGGCAAGTTTCCCGCTATCCGGATTTTCTGCTGAGTGAGATAGAAAAAGCTAAGTGCTTTATTGCTGTTGACATTCTACTATTCATTACCAAACAATTTCACCCAGGTACTTTTCAACATTTGAATACTGTCATTTTCCCATTTGTTAACCGTATAGACATGAAATCCATACAGATTACCAAATTCTTCTTTCGTTAGACCCAGGCTTTGACGCAATGCACGTATTTGCTGACCTTGTCCATTGTATAAAAAGGTTATACTGATCAAGCAGGGTTGTAATTTCAATGCCAAAAAGCTAGACGATTTTACTTAGCGTGTCCAAAGGATAGGGAATTTTTCTGTCCTCCTGTTCATAAGCACAGTAAGTAGCGCGGTGAATCCAGTTCTGTCAGCAACATCTTGTTGCCGCAGTGCGATAACAGCGCAGCTTGTCCGCTACTGTGACAATGCCAGCCGGGTCATGATATTAAATATTAAACCTTTGAACTTCAAGCAATTTGCGTGGCTCCGGTAATCGGAAGCCGTGAATACATAAGGCGCATAGGTAACGCTTCCGTTACAATGGCAGGTCATTATATGCATATGGTTGCTAAGGTGCATGAACGGGTGCCATTTTCCCCAAAAACATAAAAGAAAATATCACCATGTCGTGGGGCACTGCCATTTATTCTCCAAAAGGCATTTTCCCGTATTCTACCTGGCTTTGCCAGATATGCCCGCCACTCCATGGTGACCGCTCTTTTTTAGCAAGCAGAAATCCCTGTATTTTCGCGGGTTGAGGATAAAAAAAGACCCTGCATAAGCTTCGTAAAAAGCTTTAATGCAAGGTCTTTTTGTCTATGTCGGCGGGTTAGCCATTTTGGCCCTTTTCAGAATAAATGGCAGTGCCCCGAGACAATTATTTTATTCCCACTCAATAGTAGCAGGAGGTTTCGATGTTATATCATAGACTACTCTGTTGACTCCGGGCACTTCATTTACTATCCGGCGTGATACTTTATCGAGTACTTCATAAGGTATCTGCGCCCATTCAGAAGTCATTGCATCGGAGCTTGTAACAGCACGCAAGGCAATTGTATGACAATATGTACGGCTGTCACCCATGACACCGACTGATTTTATATTTGGCAAACACGCAAAATATTGCCATATTTTTTCAGAAAGACCGGCAGCGGCTATTTCTTCACGGAAAATAGCGTCGGCTTCACGTGTAACGGCTAATTTATCTTCTGTCACCTCTCCGAGGACACGTATGGCAAGTCCGGGTCCCGGAAATGGCTGACGCCATACCAGATCATGAGGAATACCTAATTTTTCGCCGACTGCACGCACTTCATCCTTAAAAAGTTCACGCAGTGGTTCAATAAGCTCGAATTGCATATCCTCAGGCAGCCCGCCTACATTATGATGGCTTTTTATCGTAGCAGAAGTCTTTGTACCACTCTCAACTACATCCGGATAAATTGTTCCCTGCACAAGGAAATCCATTTTCCCTAATTTATCGGCTTCTTCTTCAAATACGCGGATAAATTCTTCACCTATTATTTTTCTCTTTCTTTCAGGATCGGAAATGCCTTTTAATTTCCCCAAAAATCTATCGCGGGCATCAACACGAATAAAATTCATATCAAATTGATTTTTGAAGATTTGTTCAACTTGGTCACCTTCATTTTTGCGCAGCAACCCATGATCAACGAAAATACATACTAATTGTTTGCCGACAGCCTTGTGCGTCATCACAGCAGCCACCGAAGAATCGACTCCGCCGGAAAGAGCGCAGAGGACTTTTTTTCCGCCGACAATTTCTTTTATTTGTTTGATCTTGCTTTCAGCAAAGGATGTCATATTCCAGCTGCCTTTTACATTACATACATTAAACAGAAAGTTTTGCAGCATCTTTTTTCCGAAAGGTGTATGTTCTACTTCAGGATGAAACTGAACACCGTAGATTTTGCGTTTTTCATCAGCCATTGCGGCGACAGGTGCAGCCTTTGTCGTAGCCAATATTTTAAAATTTTCCGGAGCTTTTGCTACATAATCTCTATGGCTCATCCAACAAGTATCAGCATTATCGATTTCCCCAAAAATAATATCATTCTTTTCCAGTTGTATTGAGGTTTTGCCGTATTCTCCTGAATCAGCATGTTCCACTATACCACCGAGTTCATTGGCAATAATTTGATGCCCGTAGCAAATACCGAGCACAGGTACATCTATGTCAAATAATCCTTTTACGGCCTGAGGGGTATCTTTGGCATAAACACTGGCAGGCCCGCCCGTAAGAATTATTCCTTTTGGATTTTTTGCCTTAATTTTATCAAGTGTATAATCATAAGGTACTATTTGGCAGTAGACTCCGCATTCTCTGACCCGCCTGGCTATAAGCTGATTATACTGTCCGCCAAAATCAATAACAAGTACTAGTTCATTACTGTCTGTCAAAATAAATCCTCCTAATTATAAATGTAGCTGCAGTAACAAGAACAATTAGCTCTGCTGCAATTAGCTTTATCCGAAAGTCTACTATATTATCTTTCAAATAGCAACAGCAATGCAATATAAATAATGCTCCCTTTACAGCAACAGTTTACTATGTAATACTGTCTGCTGTAAAAAGAGCAGTTAAAAGAATAATTTTATTCTCTTTTTATGCTGATCTCAGTTTAAGCTTTGTTATTGCAGCCAAGGACATCAGTAATTTTATGTTTAACAAGTTCCTTAATGTAAGCTCTGGCTGGTGTAAGATACTGGCGCGGATCAAAGTGATCCGGATGTACCGTCAAATGTTCACGAATACCTGCTGTCAAAGCCAGACGCAGATCTGAATCAATATTAATCTTGCAGACTGCCAATTTAGCAGCTTTTCTGAGTTGTTCTTCCGGAATACCGACAGCATCAGCTAATTTACCGCCATTTTTATTGATGATATCGACATATTTAGGAATGACAGATGAAGCACCATGCAATACTATAGGAAAATTAGGAAGTCTTTTTTCAATTTCTGACAGTATGTCAAAACGGAGTGGAGGCGGAACTAAAACACCATCTGCATTTTTAGTGCACTGTTCCGGCGTAAATTTAAAAGCACCATGGCTCGTACCGATTGCAATAGCCAGTGAATCCACACCTGTTGATTTTACGAAATCTTCAACTTCTTCAGGCTGTGTATAGGAAGAATCTTCAGAAGATACGTTTACATCATCTTCTATTCCGGCAAGTCTTCCCAATTCACCTTCGACTACTACGCCCTTCTTATGAGCATATTCTACAACACGTTTAGTAAGTTCAATATTATCCTTAAAACTATGCTTTGAACCGTCAATCATGACAGAAGTAAAACCGCCATCAATACAGGATTTGCAAATATCGAAATCAGCACCATGGTCAAGATGCAAAGCGATTGGCAAATCAGTATCTTCGATAGCTGCCTCTACAAGTTTTGTAAGATAAACATGTTTAGCATATTTACGGGCACCAGCTGATACCTGAAGAATAAGAGGAGCATTTTCTTCTTTGCCCGCTTCAGTGATGCCTTGAATAATTTCCATGTTGTTTACATTGAAAGCGCCGATAGCATAGCCGCCTTCATAGGCTTTTTTGAACATTTCTGTAGTTGTTACTTTTGCCATTAATGATACCTCCAAATTTATAATCTGAGCAACCTTATAAATTATAACACACTTGCAGTATCTTTGCATAATGCTTCAGCCATAATTGTCAAAATTTTTCCATATTCAGCAAGATGATTTTCATATCTATTTATCAATATTATTTGTTGTCATCACTTAAATAGTATTGATTTATCTTGGAAGGAAATTCTAAAGATGCTGTTTTTAAATTATTGACACCGCTGAATATTTATAATATCATAGTGAAGATATACAGTTAACATTGAGATTATTTCCTGGAGGAATGTATTTAAATTATGAGTACGAATGAAAAACTTAGAAATATTGCTATAATTGCTCATGTCGATCACGGCAAAACAACACTGGTTGACGCTATGCTTAGACAGAGTCATGTTTTTCGTGCCAATGAGCAGATAGCAGAACGTGTCATGGATTCCAATGATTTGGAAAGAGAACGCGGTATTACTATACTGTCAAAAAACACTGCTGTTATGTTCGGTGATATAAAAATAAATATAGTAGATACACCCGGTCATGCTGACTTTGGCGGAGAAGTGGAACGCGTTTTAAACATGGTCGACGGCGTACTCTTGTTGGTGGATGCATTTGAGGGTCCTATGCCGCAAACAAAATATGTTCTTAGAAAAGCTTTAGAACAAAAATTGAAACCCATAGTTGTAATAAATAAAATTGACCGTCCCGACCAGCGTGTGGATGATGTCTATGATGAAGTCTTAGAACTTTTCATGGAACTGGGTGCGGATGATGATCAGCTCGATTTCCCGGTTGTATACGCTGCTGCACGCGATGGTATCGCCAAGCTTTCCATGGACGATGAAAGCGATAATTTGGAACCTCTGATGAATCTTCTGATAAAAGAAATCCCCGCACCAAAGGGTGATGCTGACGGACCTTTGCAAATAATGGTGACTACACTGGACGCAGATGAATATGTAGGGCGTGTAGCAATTGGACGTATTATCCGCGGTCATGCCAGAGAAGCTCAAAATGTTGTGATAATAAGCGGTGATGACCAGAAAAAGGCAAAAATTGGGCAGCTTTTTGTTTATCAGGGACTTAAAAGAGTTCCTGTAAAAGAGGCCGGTCTCGGTGAAATAGTTGCTGTAACTGGATTGGGTGATGTAAGTATAGGCCATACTATAGCTGATGCAGAACAACCAGAAGCATTACCTACAATAAATATAGATGAACCTACACTTTCCATGACCTTCGGTGTAAATACCAGTCCTTTTGCCGGCAAGGAAGGTGAGTTTATTACTTCCCGTCATTTACGTGACCGCCTGTATAAAGAAACTGAAACAAATGTCAGTCTCAAAGTTGAAGAAACTGATTCTGCCGATACATTCAAAGTATCGGGCCGCGGTGAACTTCATCTGTCAATTTTAATAGAAACCATGCGTCGGGAAGGGTTTGAATTACAAATCGGTAAACCTGAAGTAATCTACAAAACAATAAACGGACAGCTTTGTGAACCGATGGAAAATCTTTCTATTGAAGTTCCTCAGGAATTTATGGGAACTGTAATGGAATCACTGGGTACACGTAAGGCTGAACTTTCCAATATGGTAGAGCTTTCCGGTTATCTTAGAATGGAATTTACTATTCCTGCTCGCGGTCTCATTGGTTTTAGATCCGAGTTTTTGACTAATACTAAAGGCAACGGCATTATGAATCATGTGTTCCACGGTTATGTTCCTTATAAGGGAGACATATCCGGACGCGCCCGTGGTTCTTTGGTTGCTTTTGAACAGGGTGAAACCACTTCTTACGGAATCTATACTTTACAAGATCGCGGTACAATGTTTATCTCACCAAATCAACATATATATGAAGGCATGATAGTCGGTGAAAACAGCCGCGATATTGATATTGATATCAATCCATGCAAGAAAAAAAATGTATCAAACATGCGCACAAGTTCTTCTGATGAGGCAATAAGGCTTACCCCTCCGCGTATCTTAAGCCTTGAACAGGCTTTGGAATATATAAATAAAGATGAACTGGTCGAAGTTACCCCGCAAAGTGTGCGTTTGCGTAAATCTGTACTTGATAAACAGCGGCGCGGTCGTATGAGAAAAAGTTCGAAATAAAATTAAAAATTTTTTTCGATCTAGAAGGATTTTATTCTTGTTCGTAGAATACAAATAAACAATAAATATATTCTGGTGTGTTTTGTGATGAGTGGGGGTGATTTTATTGAAATTGATAAACAAAATAGCCAATATCTTAATGCCAATAGAAGAAGTGGATGAGTCGTTCGATTCTGTTACTGCCGAACAACGGGATCGGTCAGAGTCTTCTTCTTTGGAAGAAAAACGACAGTTTGATAAACAGGAACCAGTGCCATCAGAGGCTGAGTCATCTCCAATATCGTCTGTTCGCTCTCGTTTATCTGTACATGCCAATAAAGTTTCTGATATGAAAATTTTTATCTTTAAAATTAATGCATTCGACGAAGTAAAATCTATAGCTGATGCATTAAAACAAAAACGCGCTGCACTTGTAAATTATGAAAAAGTTGATACTGAAACGCAAAAACGCATTTGTGATTTTATCAATGGTGTTTGTTATGTACTCAACGGTGAAGTTAAACGTATATCAAACACAATGGTTCTATATGCACCAGAAAATATTACTATCGGCAATGGTGTCATTAGAGGTGCAGATGGTATGTTCAGAAATGATATAGCCAGCTGAATTTCTTGATATTATCCTGATCGTTATGGGCTTTCTTTTACTCTCAAGGAAAGCCCGTTTTGTTTATTTATATATATAATTCATGAGTTTTTTAGTTCAAATGGTGTACATATGAAACAAAAGTTTTGATCTGCCCGCTATATATCTGAAATTTTATGTGAAATTTTATTTTGTATACCGTTTATATAAAATATTGTTGGCAAACTTGCTGAAAGGCAAGGACGCAAAGCCTTGGGTCTACCGAGATAATCCATGATTGCCAGGCTGCATTATTTATTAGTGCAGTCTGGCTTTTTATTTGAATGAATAATCTGGAGGTATAGAATGTACGTCTTGCATATAGGACGAGATAGGCTTTTTTCAAAAAAATTACAGAATTTAGTGGTAAAAAGTGGTTTTATATATAAATATACAGTATCTCTGGAAGATACCTGTCATGAAATAAACAAAAACAATTTTTATTTGATAATTATTGACAGAGATGTCCATACACCTTATATAGTAAAAATGATACGCAAAAATAATTTTACTGCATACAACCAAATCATTGTAGTTTCGCCGGATGATGATTTCAATATAAAAAAATATTATTTTAAGTTAGGCATAATGGCCTATTTTTATAAAAAGAATTTTGACAGCAACAGATTTTGCAACTATCTAAAAACATTAAATGATGAAATAAAAATCATCACTACTTTGAAATCAATGAAAATTGCAGTCGTTGATGATAATCCTTTTGCACTTGATGTGATAAAGGACTTTTTTTTATTGCATAATATAAAAAATGTAGATTATTATCAAAACTCTTTGGATTTTTTACAAGAAAAACAACGCTTCGATCTTTGCTTTATTGACTTGGTAATGCCTGTTTATGACGGAGAAACTTTAGTCCGTCATACCCGTGAAACCAATAAGGACACTATAATTATTATCATTACAGGCTACAATAATGAAAAAAACATTACGCACCGTCTAAATATAGGTGCTGATGATTTTATGCTCAAACCATTGGATTTTACTATATTCATGTCCAGGATAAATTCATGTATAAGCCGGCATAAATTAAATAACGATCTGCAAAAAGACAGCGAAAAACTTTTTGAACTGGCCACAAGAGACGCTCTCACTAACCTCTATAACAGAACATACTTTCTGGATGCATATAAACGTAAAGTTGCCGAAACACTGAGGACTAAAGAAAAGTTTTCTCTGATTTTATTGGATATAGATCATTTCAAAAATATTAATGATGAATATGGTCATCTAAAGGGTGACTACGTGCTCAGGGAAACGGCAGCTCTGCTGGAGCGTAATCTACGCCAGTCAGATATTTTGTGCAGATGGGGCGGTGAAGAATTTATCATTCTCTTAGGGCATACAGATATCAGTAAAGCTGCTATTGTAGCAGAAAATATGCGCAAAATCATTGAAAACAACGCTTTGACCGGTCTGCGCTCCATTACTGCCAGCTTTGGTGTCATAGAGTATTCTATAAATATAAGTTCGAAAAAAAACTTCACTTTTTTGGATAATTCTCTGTATCTGGCAAAATCTATCGGCAGAAATAAAATTATCTGTAACGGAGATCTGCGTTTGTTTAATCAAGAAAAAATCAGTGAAATAGAATGGAATCCTTTTTTTAAAAGTGGCAATCCAATTATTGATAATGACAATAGCATGTTGATCAACATGTCTAACGATCTTATAAAAAAGTGCCATTTCCCAGATCAATTTAAAGATACAGCTTTGCTAAAAAAAATAATTTTCACCGTTGACGCTCATTTCAAAAGAGAAGAAAATATTATTAAAACAATAGGCTATGAAAAATATGAAGAACATAAATCAACTCATAGAAGTTTGGTGCTAAATGCAATAAAAATGCACGATGCCGTTGACAACGGCAGTGAAACAATGGTAAATGCTATAAAATATGTTATAGAAGAAGCTATTATCGGTCACGTCATAAAATCTGACTTTGATTTTTTCCCGCTGCTGCGTCAATAATTTTACTTGACCATGAACAAACGCTGTGCTATAATTGATTATTACAGAATGGCTAATTATCCTCAAAAGAGAAATATCTCTTGAGGATAAAATATATCAGGCGGGGTGTACAATGAAATATTATGAAATTGAGAGAGCAAGGTGTGAAAAATAATAACGGCCTTGCCTTTTTAATGTTCGTTTATTGCTTTATTATTGTTTAAATGTGCTGAGGGGTGAAAATTTTGTTTAAACCTGTTCCTGTGGGAAAAAGAACAAGGTATAGCTACGCCAAAATTAAAGAAGTTATGGATATGCCGCATTTGCTGGATATCCAGAGAAATTCATATGAATGGTTTATGAAAGATGGGCTTAAGGAGATTTTCCATGATATATCACCAATACAGGATTTCACAGGAAACCTTGTATTGTCGTTCGAAAATTTTTCTTTAGGCGATCCTAAATATGCTATTGATGAATGTAAAGAACGTGATACGACCTATGCTGCACCATTACGTGTTAATGTGCGCCTTATTAATAATGAAACTGGTGAAATAAAAGAACAGGAAGTATTCATGGGTGATTTTCCGTTAATGACGGAAACCGGTACATTTATTATAAATGGAGCTGAGCGTGTCATAGTAAGTCAGCTGGTACGCTCTCCTGGTGCTTATTACGGAGTGGCAACTGACTCAACTGGCAAACAGTTGTATAGTTCTACGCTTATTCCTAACCGCGGCGCGTGGATAGAGCTGGAAAATGATGCTAATGATGTGATTTCTGTGAGAATAGACCGGACGCGCAAACTTCCTGTTACTATTCTTATAAGAGCACTTGGCATCAGTTCCAACCCCGCTATTGCGGAGCTTTTTGATAACGATCCCCGTATCGTCAATACAATGGAACGTGACAGTGCTGTTTCAAAAGAAGAAGCACTCGTTGAGATATATAAAAGGCTGCGTCCCGGAGAACCGCCGACAATTGAGAATTCACAGGCCCTTCTGGACGGACTTTTCTTTGATCCTAAAAGATATGACCTTGCTACAGTTGGCCGTTATAAGGTCACAAAAAAGCTTGGCTGGAAACGACGCCTCACTGGGCATGAGCTCACACAGCCGCTTGTTGATCGTACGACCGGCGAAATAGTTGTTCCGGCGGATACCCTAATTGATATGTCTATGCTTGAATCTATAAACGTAGAACAAGAAAAGAATATTTTTGGTGACGGTGAAATGATATCTTTCTACGTAAAAAGCAAGACAGATAAGCCAATGAAAATGATCTGCTCACCGACACTTGAATATCATCACAGAACTATTACTATAGAGGATATAATGGCATCAATAAATTATCTTCTTAATCTGATGGACGGTATAGGCTCTACTGACGATATAGATCATCTGGGAAATCGTCGTGTGCGTTCTGTTGGTGAGCTTCTGCAAAACCAATTCCGTATTGGTCTTTCAAGAATGGAACGTGTTGTCAGAGAAAGAATGACTATTCAAGACAATGAAGTTATAACGCCCCAGGCGCTTATCAATATACGCCCTGTAGTTGCTGCGATAAAAGAATTTTTTGGTTCAAGTCAGCTATCTCAGTTTATGGATCAGCACAATCCGCTCAGTGAATTGACGCATAAGCGCCGTCTAAGCGCATTGGGTCCTGGCGGACTATCACGAGAACGTGCAGGATTTGAAGTTCGTGATGTTCATAACTCACATTATGGACGCATGTGTCCTATTGAAACTCCTGAAGGACCTAATATCGGACTTATTGGTTCTCTATCCACATATGCTCGTGTGAATCGTTTTGGTTTTATGGAAACACCTTATCGTAAAGTTGATAAAATCAATAAAAAGGTCACAAATGAAGTATATTATCTCACTGCGGACGAGGAAGATGACATCGTCATCGCTCAGGCTAATGAAAAATTGAATGAAAATGATTGGTTTTTATCAAATCGCGTTACCGCTCGTTTTCATGAAGAAACAAGTCTCATGCCTGTTGATTCTGTTGATTATATGGATGTTTCACCTAAGCAGGTAGTTTCTATAGCAACCGCAATGATCCCTTTCCTTGAAAATGATGATGCCAATCGTGCCTTAATGGGCGCAAATATGCAGCGTCAAGCAGTACCACTGCTTCGTACGCAGGCACCTTTAGTCGGAACAGGAATGGAATATAAGGCCGCCTGTGATTCGGGTGTAATGGTTTTGGCTAAAAATGCAGGCACAATTTCAAAAGTCACTGCCGATCAGATCGTTGTCCGCAAGGAAAACGGCGATCATGATATATATAAACTCCAGAAATATCTGCGTTCCAATCAGGGCACCTGCATTAATCAGATGCCAATCGTTTGCAAGGGTGATAGTGTATATAAGGGACAGCCTATTGCAGACGGACCGGCAACTGATCACGGTGAACTTGCTCTTGGCTACAACATAATAGTAGCATTTATGCCATGGGAAGGTTACAACTATGAAGATGCTATTCTTCTCAGCGAGAAATTGGTAAAAGAAGATATTTATACCTCTATTCATATCGAAGAATATGAATGCGATGCCCGTGATACAAAATTAGGTGCGGAAGAAATAACACGTGACATGCCTAATGTTGCCGAAGAAGCTCTCAAAGATCTTGATGAAAAAGGTATCATCCGCATAGGTGCTGAGGTTCGTCCTGGTGATATATTGGTTGGCAAGGTAACTCCTAAGGGAGAAACTGAGCTCACTGCAGAAGAAAGACTGCTGCGTGCCATATTTGGTGAAAAAGCACGAGAAGTCAGGGACACATCACTGCGCGTTCCGCATGGTGAAGCAGGCAAAATTGTCGATGTAAAAATTTTCAGCAGAGAGAATAACGATGAATTACCACCCGGTGTAAACCAACTTGTTCGTGTATATATAGCCCAAAAGCGTAAAATAGCTGTCGGCGATAAAATGGCTGGCCGTCATGGCAATAAAGGGGTCGTATCACGTGTCATGCGTGAAGAAGATATGCCTTTCCTGCCAGATGGAACGCCTGTAAATATCGTTTTGAATCCTCTTGGTGTCCCTTCGCGTATGAACATAGGACAGGTGTTAGAAACGCATCTTGGCATGGCAGTACGTGAACTTGGCATGCAGATAAACGCGGGCGACCTTTCCGTGGAAAAACGATTGAGAGAAATCGGTTATGATTTTGATGCTTATGATATGCCTAAACCCGATACCGCTGGATTGCATATAGCAACGCCTGTATTTGATGGTGCAAAGGAAACTGAAGTATTTGAAACACTTCACGCATCAGGTTTTTCTAATGATGGCAAAACCATCCTCTATGACGGACGTACCGGTGAACCTTTCGAAAATCCTGTAACTGTCGGCTGCGTATATATGCTTAAACTTCATCATCTTGTTGATGATAAAATTCATGCCCGTTCCACAGGGCCGTATTCACTTGTAACTCAGCAGCCTCTCGGTGGTAAAGCTCAGTTTGGTGGACAGCGTTTTGGTGAAATGGAAGTTTGGGCTCTTGAAGCGTATGGAGCTGCATATACATTGCAGGAAATATTGACCGTGAAGTCAGATGATGTAGTCGGCCGTGTAAAAACCTACGAATCCATCGTTAAAGGTGAAAACATACCGGAACCGGGCGTCCCTGAATCATTTAAGGTTCTTATTAAAGAACTGCAGAGTATCGGCCTTGATATAAAAGTTCTTTCTGAGGACGCTCAGGAAATTATGATTCATGACACGGATGAAGATATTATCGATGCATCTAATGACAACTCGGCAATCCCCACTAAACCGCCGACTGAAGAAAAACCTAATCAACCTGAACCTCAAAAGCAGGAAAATAATATTGTAGATGACGATGACATTATTGCAGAATTAGGCAATATGACAAATGAAGAAGATATGGGCGAAACTGGCAGAAACAGTTCATCAAATGCTGATAATATGACAGATGATGACGATTATAATGAATAGAGGGGAGTGACTACCCTTTGTTGGATGTCAATAATTTTGATTCCATGCGCATAGGGATTGCATCACCGGATAAAATCAGAGAATGGTCTTACGGTGAAGTAAAAAAACCGGAAACTATAAATTATCGTACACTAAAACCTGAACGAGACGGCCTGTTCTGTGAGAAAATATTTGGTCCTACCCGTGACTGGGAATGTCATTGCGGTAAATATAAGCGAATCCGGTATAAAGGTGTTATCTGTGACCGTTGCGGTGTTGAAGTTACTCGGGCAAAAGTTCGTCGTGAACGGATGGGGCATATAGAACTTGCAGCTCCAGTATCACACATTTGGTATTTTAAAGGTATTCCAAGCCGCATGGGGCTCATTCTTGATGTATCACCCCGTTCACTGGAAAAAGTATTATATTTTGCCTCATATATAGTTCTCGATGCCGGTGATACGCCTCTTATGAAAAAACAACTTTTAACTGAAAATGAATTTCATGAATACAGCACAAAATATGGCAGCAATTTCAAAGTTGGAATGGGTGCCGAATCAGTAAAACAACTGCTTGATGAATTAGACTTGGACAAAATGAGCGTTGACCTTCGTGCCGAGCTTAATTCTTCCAGCGGACAAAGAAAGATACGTGCTATACGGCGTTTAGAGGTTGTTGAAGCTTTCCGTAAATCAGGTAATAGACCTTCATGGATGATAATGGATGTAGTGCCTGTCATACCTCCTGAATTGCGCCCTATGGTACAGCTTGACGGTGGCCGCTTTGCCACTTCTGATCTCAATGATTTATATCGCCGTGTCATCAATCGCAATAACCGCTTAAAAAGACTTCTTGATCTTGGTGCGCCGGATATTATTGTGCGCAATGAAAAACGTATGCTTCAAGAAGCGGTAGATGCATTGATTGATAATGGACGCCGCGGACGTCCTGTAACAGGTCCTGGCAACCGTCCGTTAAAATCTTTGAGTGATATGCTGAAAGGTAAACAGGGTCGTTTCCGTCAGAATCTACTTGGCAAGCGTGTCGATTATTCAGGCCGTTCAGTTATAGTAGTAGGCCCTGAATTGAAATTACATCAGTGCGGCCTGCCGAAGGAAATGGCATTGGAATTATTTAAGCCATTTGTCATGAAAAAACTTGTCAATGCCGGTATTGCTCATAATATAAAATCCGCAAAACGCATGGTAGAACGTGTGCGTCCCGAGGTTTGGGATGTTTTGGAAGAAGTAATCAAGGAACATCCTGTATTGCTTAACCGTGCCCCGACGCTTCATCGTCTTGGCATTCAGGCATTTGAACCTGTTTTGACAGAAGGTCGTGCATTAAAACTGCATCCTTTGGCCTGTACAGCTTACAACGCTGACTTTGATGGTGACCAGATGGCTATCCATCTTCCGCTTTCCGCCGAAGCACAGGCTGAAGCACGTATATTAATGCTTGCGGCAAACCATATATTGGCTCCAAAAGACGGACGGCCAATAATCGTTCCTACACAGGATATGGTGCTGGGCTCTTATTACCTGACTATTATTCGTCCCGGTGCATTGGGTGAGGGAAAAATATTCACCGGTATTAATGAAGCTATTTTGGCTTATCAGCATAAGGCTCTCGCTCTTCAGTCTGAAATAAAGGTGCGCATTGAAAATTACGGCATGGTAAAAACTTCATTAGGACGCATGATTTTCAATGAAATCCTCCCTGAAAAGATAAGATATTTTTATAAAGATAAAAATACCGCGGAATGGTGTCTCGGTATTCGCATGGATAAGAAAGAATTGGGTAAGCTTGTTGCTAAATGTTACGAAAAATTGGGCGGCAGTCAAACTTCGGTAGTCATAGACGGTGTAAAAAATCTTGGCTATCATTATGCTTGTATTGCAGGCATGACAGTTGCCATTTCTGATATTATAGTTCCTTCAGAAAAGAAAGAAATAATCGCAGCAACTGAAGGTGTAGTAAATAAAGTTGAACGCCAATTTAACCGCGGTCTTATTACCGAAGAGGAACGACATAAAAATGTGTGTGATCTGTGGACCAAAGCTACTGACGACGTAACTGATGCTATGATGAATAATATGGATGCTTTTAATCCTATTTTTATGATGGCGGATTCAGGCGCCCGTGGTAATAAACAACAGATGCGTCAATTGGCGGGCATGCGCGGTCTTATGGCAGATCCATCCGGTAACATTATTGAATTACCAATCAAAGCTAATTTTCGTGAAGGACTTACCGTATCTGATTACTTCATTTCTTCACATGGGGCTCGTAAAGGATTGGCAGATACGGCACTTCGTACTGCTGATTCCGGCTATCTTACCCGCCGTCTTGTCGATGTAGCACAGGATGTCATCGTTCGTGAGGAAGATTGTGATGTCGTCGGTATCAACCTGGTGCGCGAACGAGCAAAATTGGCTCCATCATCATCAAATGCTATCTCCATGCTGGCCCCCACACTGATTAGTCGCATTTTAGCGCAGGATATAACAGATCCAAAAACATCTGAATTAATTATTGGGGCTGACACTGTTCTTGATGAAGAAAAACTTAAACTCATAGGCGCGCACTGTGTGTCACAGATAATATTAAAAGGCTCTTCCAACGCTGATATATGTGCAGGAAGCGCTGTTTCCACCGAAACCATTTTACTTGGTGCACCCGAAGAAGGCGTACGCGCATCTATAAAAAAAGCCATGATGCATGAAATGCTCGGCAAAAATATAACTGAAGATGTACGTGCAGGTGATGGCACCATACTTCTAAAAGCTGATACCTCGCTGACAGAAAGCAATATAGAATCTATTCTCAATAGCGATTCTAAAGAAGTGAAAGTCCGCAATAATGCTATCCGTGGTATTGAAGTTGAAGCCATAAAAGAAGGAAACGGCGTCATTGAATCGCTTAAAGAACGTATTGTTGGCCGTGTTCTGGCAGAAGAAATCGTGGATTCTTCTACAGGCAAAAAAATAGCTTTACTTAATGAAACGATAACAGATGACCTTGCAGATAAGATCTGTGCCGTTCGTGAAAAAGTTTCAATAAGAAGTGTGCTTACATGCAAATCGCAATTTGGTGTATGTATAAAATGCTATGGTCGTGATTTGGCAAATGCTACACAGGTTGATATTGGTGAAGCTGTCGGTATCATTGCTGCACAATCCATAGGTGAACCTGGCACTCAGCTCACAATGCGTACTTTCCATACCGGAGGCGTTGCAGGAGAAGACATTACTCAAGGTCTGCCTCGTGTAGAAGAACTGTTTGAAGCACGCAAACCTAAACATCATGCAGTCATTTCTGAAATTGAGGGTGATGTGGTAATCACAGAAGACAAGGGTATGCGCATAGTAATTATAACGCCTGAATCGGGTGATCCTCGCGAATATCAGATTCCATATGGTGCCAGATTGATCGTACGTGATAAAATGTCTGTTAAACCGGGAGATAAGCTTACTGAAGGCTCTATTAATCCACACGATATCCTGAGAGTATGCGGTCTGAAAGAAACGCAGCGATACCTTGTTTATGAAGTTCAGAAAGTTTATAAGTCCCAAGGTGTTGAAATAAATGACAAGCATATTGAAGTTATGGTGCGTCAGATGTTGCATAAGGTTAAAATAGAAGACTCCGGCAACACTGAATTTTTACCTGGTGAATATGTAGATATAAATACCTTTGAAGCCGCAAATGCCAAAACCATTGAACATGATGGCATGCCAGCAGTGGCACGTCCTATACTGCTGGGTATCACCAAAGCCTCTCTGGCCACTGATTCCTTCCTTTCCGCAGCATCATTCCAAGAAACTACACGTGTCCTTACCGATGCTGCTATCAAGGGAAAAGTGGATCCGTTGATAGGCTTAAAGGAAAATGTTATTATCGGTAAACTTATTCCTGCAGGTACAGGCATGAGCCGATACCGTAATATTCAGGTCAAAAGTCTCCTTGACCAGACAGCAGTCGATAATAGTGTAAGCTAAAATAATAAAAAAACCACCTTTTGTTTTTATGAAGCGGCGCCATAAATTGGACATGAAAATCCAAACTTATGGCGCCGCTTATTACAAAAGGTGGTTTTTTGTTGCAACACTTTAATTTTACTGTCTATTATCGAATTGCTGATTATTTATTATTTTTTTCATAATAAGCTCATCCGTTTCACCCGGCAGATCATTATATCTATATCCGGGTACTGCAGCATCAAAACGGCAGAAAGATATATATGGACAAAACATGCAGGCCGTTTTTTTATTCATTTTATATGGCGTAGGAGAGATTTCACCTGCCAAAATATGGTTTCCTGTATCGACCAGCATCTCACTCATATGTCTAAGCAATGCACCAAACTCCTCTTCTGTTTTTATACTGGTGCGGCTTGCCTTGCTTATCGATCCGTCCTTATTGAATTTTACCTTGATAAATAATGATGAATCGTCTATTTTCTTTATTATATTTTCATCCAGCAAGACCCATCCTGACATACGCATTTGTCTCGCTATTTCTGTCTTTATTTTACCTTCCGGCATTTCTTTATCAAAAGTGAGAAGTGTACTTTTTAAAAAACAATATAATATTCCCGCAGGCAGCACAGGCCCCAAAGTGGCAGAAGAGTTCTGCACCGCTAACATGTAGGTCAGCAGCTGAAGCTTTAGTCCATGGTAAACTTCAGCAATATTTATATATGCATTGCCGGATTTATAATCTATAATAAGAAAATACTGCCCGCTTCTATCTACATCTATACGATCAATCTGTCCCGAAATATTTATCTTATAACCATCCTCAAGGTCATAGATCAACGGGGGCAAATCAATTTTTTCACGTCCGAATGCCTTTTCTACGGCAATAGGAGAGAATTCGCTGTGCTCTGAAAAATCACAAAGCCTGTCTATAGCCATTTCTGCTGCCTTGGCTATCCTTTTAGTCAAGTGCTTATATTGCCCGCTGCTTAAAAGAATTTTATTTTGCAGCCTGACGGCTAATTCAGAAACTATATTCTGGCACAATTCATGTCTTTCCTCTTTAGATACATCATTCCATCGTTTTTTCAGCGTCAACAATGTTTCACCGAAAGTGCGCATTGTTTCATGCAGGAGTACTCCTCTGTCAGGTGCAGAAAAATTAAATTCTGCTCTCTCTGTCAAACTCAATGCATAATGAGCAAAATGTTTAAAAGGGCAATTGTGGAATTGTTCAAAACGTGTAACACTGCCCTTGAGAAAGCCATTTTTTATATAGAGCATAGAGGCAGACTGCCTTGACAAAAATGTATCAGATGCCTGTACAAAGAGGCCTGACAAAGCAACAAACAAATCTTTTTGAAAAGATGTTTTCGTTAATAACCAATTGTATACATCAAACCAAAAATCAGCTATCCTTCCTTTTTCCTTATATTGACGCAGCGCAGTAGTCAAATAAGAAATACTGCGGCGACCTGTTACTACTCTTCTTTTTTCGTTTTCATCGGAATAATTTTCCAAAAGTATGGATATATGCTGATTCTTCTTCAAAGAAAACATAAAATATAATCTTTCAATCAAAGGCGAGCGGCTCAAAGAACCTCCATCGGTATCCGATAATGGATAAGATATCCATAAATATTCACGACTCAAGGTGAACGCTTTATATAATAAAAATTTTTCAAAGAAATTATCCTCACCTGCCCCAGCGGAAAGGTTGACTCCTGCTCCATGAAGGCAAAGCCTGTCAAGATCATTTAACAGTCCCTCGTTTTTTACACGCTGCGGCATGCTTCCCTCATTTGCTCCTAAAATATAGATTGCTTTTTTATTTTCCAAACTATTTTGTTCAAAAGAAGCTATAGTAACGTAATCTATCCCCGGAGGTATAAGCGCAATTTGCAGTGCCTCCAATCCGTCACTTAAAATTTCTGCATATGCACTCAGTGTGAATACTTCTTCGCCGCATGTCTCTATAAGTTGATCCATAAAATCAATAACATCATGCCATATTTGCTGCTGTTCCTTTGCTATTAACAAAGCCCCGCTGTCTTCTGCCCGTTTCTGCCATAATGAAAGCTTCTCCGGAACATGCAGCTCAATTAAAAATTTATAAATAACTTCAGTTACACTGCGTACAGTTTCTGATGAATGCAGATTTTCAGCCAATTGCTGCAAGGGTGCGATTAATTGCCGCCGGACAGCATTTATCTTATCAAAAAAAACTTTTTCTTCCTGCGACAGCTGCTGTTCTGCAAGAGGGCTCCTGGAATATTGCCAATCAGTCGATGAAAGCCAATTCTTTTTCCCCCTTATGCCAAACTCTAAAATATAATTTTCCAACATGTCAACATCATCACGTGTAGCTGGAAAAAAATCTGTCTTAAAACAACGCAGTAAAGGTTCATATTGCCAAGTACGAACAGCTTCAAGACAAGATCGCAGCAGCTCAGCAAGAGGATGATGAATAAAAAGTCTCTTTCTATCACTGAAAAAGGGGATCTGATAGTCATGAAATACGGCATGCAGAAGATCATCATATGTTTTTTCACGAATAACAATCCCTATATCGCTGAATACATAATTTTCTTCACGGCACAAGCGCAATATATCTATTGCCACAGCTTCTGCTTCAAGACGACGATTAGCTGCTTCTGCAATAATAAGCCCTTCTGATGATTCCGATTTTTTCACTGGAAAAATAAACATATTAGCAGCTATCATTCTTTGGGCCGGTTTCAAAAAACGATGAAACTGCTCAAGTTTGGTAATTTTGGTTTCGAGATTTAATTGATCGCAAATTTCTTTTATTTCTTTAAAGGTAATATATTGTCGATGAAATAGGGCAGTTTCCTCATTATTTGCAGTATCGCCAAGATCATTTATGCATAAAGTCAAATGAACAGATGATGCTTTTTTAAATAATGAAAGAAGTACACTTTGCTCCTGCGGATTAAAAAAAGTAAAGCCATCAATCCATATTTCAGAATTTTCCAGCCATTTTGCTGACCTTATTTTAGAAGCAGTCAGATCTAGAATATCTTCCGCATCAGTATAACAATTACTGGACAAAGAAATATATTCACCATAAAGCAATACAATATCAGCTAATTTTTGCTGCAAAATTTTATCAGGTATAGCAGGTATAGCTGACTGCAAAGCCGTCGGTGTTATCTTATATGTTTTCAATTCCTCAATGACAGTGCATAAAAAAGAAACAAAATTACGTTGTTGTGCTGCTCGGGCAAAAAAAGTAAGTTCACTTCGATGTGCAAGAATAATTTTTGCCAGAATCAGATTTTTACCTGTTTCTGTAATACGTGATTTTGTTACTCCACCTTCTTGAGTCAAGATATATTGACAAAGTCGACGAAATCCAAAAACAAAAACCCTTGAAAATCCTCCTTTATCGTTCATCAGAACAGCCAGCTTGCGTTCAATTTCAAAAGTCATGTGTTCCGGTAAAACTAAGAAAAGCGGAGTTCCTTCCGGCATTGTTTCCAATCTGTCTCTTATATTCTGCAAGCAGCGATCTGTTTTTCCCGCACCTGAAGGACCAATAATAAATTCAAACAAATTGTTCACCTTCATTTTCAATTGACAAAAAGCCAGCAGGATAATCCCTACTGGCTTCTATTAAGCTCGAAAAAAATTCAAGCATGTATTTAAAATGGTGGCTCACCCGAGATTCGAACTCGGGACACCCTGATTAAAAGTCAGGTGCTCTGCCAACTGAGCTAGTGAACCATAAAATGGCTGGGGTAGCTGGACTCGAACCAACGAATGCGGGAGTCAAAGTCCCGTGCCTTACCGCTTGGCTATACCCCAATCATGTCATACGATTAGAAAAAGCAATATCAGGTTATCAAAATGACAACCTGATATAAACTGAACCGGCAGCAACCTAATCTCCCAGGGGGCTGCCCCCCAAGTACCTTCGGCCTGTGGATGCTTAACTACTGTGTTCGGAATGGGAACAGGTGGATCCATCCAGGTATCGCCACCAGATGCTTCAGATCTTACTGCTTTAGCAGTCTAGAGATGAAGTACGCAAAGTGAGCATCGCGAACGACGCGTTTCCTTGCCCTTCTTAGTGCTTCAGCACTTAGAAATAAAGTACGCAGAGTGAGTCTACGAACGCCATGTTTCCTTAGACGTTCTTTTCTGCACCTTAGTGCTCATATATAAAGTAAACCAGGAACTAATCTGCTGCTTTCCCTTTACCTATATACTTTTATGAGTGATCTTGCACACTCAAAACTTCACAGAAGAAATCAGGACCAAACATTTATAGATGAAATTAAGTTAAGCTCTCGGCTTATTAGTACCAGTCCGCTTCGTATGTCACCATACTTCTACTCCCGGCCTATCTACCTCGTCATCTTCAAGGTGCCTTCCAAGCCTTACGGCTCTGGGAAACCTCATCTTAAGGCAGGTTTCACGCTTAGATGCTTTCAGCGTTTATCCTTTCCGAACGTAGCTACCCAACTGTACCCCTGGCGGGATAATTGGTACACCATTGGTTCGTCCACTCCGGTCCTCTCGTACTAGGAGCAGCCCCCTTCAAGTTTCTTTCGCCCGCGATGGATATGGACCGAACTGTCTCACGACGTTCTGAACCCAGCTCACGTACCACTTTAATGGGCGAACAGCCCAACCCTTGGGACCTGCTTCAGCCCCAGGATGTGATGAGCCGACATCGAGGTGCCAAACCTCCCCGTCGATATGGACTCTTGGGAGAGATTAGCCTGTTATCCCCAGGGTAGCTTTTATCCGTTGAGCGATGGCCCTTCCACGCGGTACCACCGGATCACTAAGCCCTGCTTTCGCACCTGCTCGACTTGTTGGTCTCGCAGTCAAGCTCCCTTCTGCCTTTGCACTCTTTGCGCGATTTCTGGCCGCGCTGAGGGAACCTTTGGGCGCCTCCGTTACTCTTTCGGAGGCGACCGCCCCAGTCAAACTGCCCGCCTGGTACTGTCTTGAAGATCGTTACTCTTTCAGTTAGATGCCCGTTAAATAAAGGGTGGTATCCCAACAATGACTCCTCACTGACTTGCGCCAATGTATCTAAGTCTCCCACCTATCCTGTACGTTATTTACCGAATATCAATGCCAGGTTACAGTAAAGCTCCATGGGGTCTTTCTGTCCAGTCGCGGGTAACCTGCATCTTCACAGGTATTTCAATTTCACCGGGTCCCTCGTTGAGACAGTGCCCAAGTCGTTACACCTTTCGTGCGGGTCGGAACTTACCCGACAAGGAATTTCGCTACCTTAGGACCGTTATAGTTACGGCCGCCGTTTACCGGGGCTTCAATTCGGGGCTTCGGATTGCTCCTGACTCCTCTTCTTAACCTTCCGGCACCGGGCAGGTGTCAGCACCTATACGTCAGATTTCTCTTTCGCAGGCACCTGTGTTTGTGCTAAACAGTCGCTTGGGCCTCTCTTGTGCCACCGCCTTCAGCTCCACCCGTTCGGGTTTCACCGTCTGCGGCTATCCTTTTCCCGAAGTTACGGATATATTTTGCCGAGTTCCTTAACGAGGGTTGTCCCGCGCACCTTAGGATTCTCTCCGCGCCTACCTGTGTCGGTTTTGGTACGGGCACTTCTTCTCTCACTAGAAGCTTTTCTCGACAGCGTAGCTCGTTTGAATTCGGTTCCTCCGTAGATTCACCTATCTATCACTTCTCAGCCTTCTCACATGGCGGATTTGCCTGCCATGCAGCCTACCGGCTTCGACGCGCTCTTCCATTCGCGCGCTCAAACTGCTTTCTGTGTCACTCCTTCGTTCAATCGATCCGAAGTGGTACAGGAATTTTTGCCTGTTGTCCATCGCCTATGCTTTGTGCCTCGGCTTAGGTCCCGACTTACCCTGGGACGACGAGCGTTGCCCAGGAATCCTTAGGCTTTCGGTGGAACAGATTCTCACTGTTCTTTTCGTTACTCATACCGGCATTCTCTCTGCTGTACGCTCCAATGCTCCTTACGGTACATCTTCAGTCGCATACAGTATGCTCCCCTACCCAGTATATATTTCTATATCCTGCCACGGCTTCGGTTCTGTGCTTGAGCCCCGGTCATCTTCGGCGCAGAGCCTCTCGACCAGTGAGCTATTACGCACTCTTTTAATGGTGGCTGCTTCTGAGCCAACATCCTGGTTGTTTATGAAGTCCTACATCCTTTTCCACTTAGCACAGCATTTGGGACCTTAGCCGGTGATCTGGGCTGTTTCCCTTTCGACTACGGGTCTTATCACTCGCAGTCTGACTCCCAAGTATTTTATTACAGCCATTCGTAGTTTGACTAGGGTCGGTAGGCTTTACGCCCCCTTGCCTGATCAGTGCTCTACCGTCTGTAATCTTCCCTTGAGGCTAGCCCTAAAGCTATTTCGGGGAGTACCAGCTATCTCCGCGTTCGATTGGCATTTCACCCCTATGCACACCTCATCCCAAAGTTTTTCAACACTCACGGGTTCGGTCCTCCACGCATTTTTACCTGCGCTTCAACCTGGACATGCATAGATCACTGCGGTTTCGGGTCTACACCATATTACTTAACGCCCTATTAAGACTCGCTTTCGCTTCGGCTCCGTGTCTTCCACTTAACCTCGCAATATAATGTAACTCGCCGGTTCATTCTTCAATAGGCACGCCGTCGCTCTCTTACGGAGCTTCGACTGCTTGTAGACATACGGTTTCAGGTTCTATTTCACTCCCCTTCCGGGGTTCTTTTCACCTTTCCCTCACGGTACTATGCGCTATCGGTCGCCAGTTAGTGTTTTGCCTTGGAGGGTGGTCCCCCCAGCTTCTCGCAAGGTTTCTCGTGCCCCGCGATACTCTGGATCCCGGCCCTTAAGTTCCGCTTTTCGCCTACGGGGGTTTTACCTCCTATGCCTGACCTTTCCAAGTCATTCGGCTAAACGTTCCTTAATTTCTGCCGGTCCTCAACCCCGTATCACCGAAGTGTTACGGTTTGGGCATCTGCCCATTTCGCTCGCCGCTACTTTGGGTATCTCGTTTGATTTCTTTTCCTCCGGGTACTTAGATGTTTCAGTTCCCCGGGTTTACCTTCCTTTCGGATGTCAGAACTTCTTCTGACGGGTTGCCCCATTCGGATATGTACGGATCACTAGATGCTTGCTCTTCCCCGTACCTTTTCGCAGCTTACCGCGTCCTTCGTCGGCTCCTGGCGCCAAGGCATCCACCGTATGCCCTTATTCGCTTAACTTCGTCAAACCTGCCGTTAATACCATTTTGCTTCGTCAGTGCTTTGCTTCACTCATCAGCGTAATTAATACGCTTTTTTCATTCAGCTTTGCCCTTCCTTGCATTATGATGTTTCTTGCAGCTTTGCCGTTACATTCTAAGATTACTCTTAAAATGTCACCTTTTAGCTTAAGTTCATATGTTTCGTCTTAGCTTTTGTTTTTAGTTTCCTAATTGTGCTTGGTCCAACTATTCCCCGCCATTCTCTAGAAAATGTTTTTTCACAAGTTTGGCATTGGTGATAATTGTTCTTTGCTTTCTTCTGTGTAGTTTTCAATGTGCAATATTTGGTGGGCCTAAGTAGACTTGAACTACTGACCTCACGCTTATCAGGCGTGCGCTCTAACCAGCTGAGCTATAGGCCCTTCTCTTCTGGTGGAGACGAGGAGAGTTGAACTCCTGACCCCCTGCTTGCAAGGCAGGTGCTCTCCCATCTGAGCTACGCCCCCATTAGTTCATTCTTATTATAGAGGGAGAAACCCTCAAAACTAAACAATACATTAAACTTTTCATACACGTTTTCCGGATGTACTCGACAGATTTTATAAAAAATCCTTAGAAAGGAGGTGATCCAGCCGCACCTTCCGATACGGCTACCTTGTTACGACTTCACCCCAATCATCGCCCCCACCTTAGACGGTCGGTTCCATAAGGCCCTTAGCCGGCTTCGGGTGTGAATGACTTTCGTGGTGTGACGGGCGGTGTGTACAAGGCCCGGGAACGTATTCACCGCAGTATGCTGACCTGCGATTACTAGCGATTCCGACTTCATGCAGGCGAGTTGCAGCCTGCAATCCGAACTGGGGGATATTTTTTGGGTTCCGCTCCGGATCGCTCCTTTGCTTCCCTCTGTGTATCCCATTGTAGTACGTGTGTAGCCCAGGACGTAAGGGGCATGATGACTTGACGTCATCCCCGCCTTCCTCCGCGTTGTCCGCGGCAGTCTCATTTGAGTTCCCACCGTTACGTGCTGGCAACAAATGATAGGGGTTGCGCTCGTTGCGGGACTTAACCCAACATCTCACGACACGAGCTGACGACAGCCATGCACCACCTGTTTTCTTGTCCTCCGAAGAGGAAGCATCCATCTCTGAATGCGTCAATCAATGTCAAGCCCTGGTAAGGTTCTTCGCGTTGCGTCGAATTAAACCACATACTCCACCGCTTGTGCGGGCCCCCGTCAATTCCTTTGAGTTTCAGCCTTGCGGCCGTACTCCCCAGGCGGGATACTTATTGCGTTAACTCCGGCACAGGGGGGGTCGATACCCCCTACACCTAGTATCCATCGTTTACGGCCAGGACTACCGGGGTATCTAATCCCGTTCGCTACCCTGGCTTTCGAGCCTCAGCGTCAGTTACAGTCCAGAAAGCCGCCTTCGCCACTGGTGTTCTTCCCAATATCTACGCATTTCACCGCTACACTGGGAATTCCGCTTTCCTCTCCTGCACTCAAGACATTCAGTTCGGACCCCATCACGGGGTTGAGCCCCGCACTTTTAAGATCCGCTTAAATGTCCGCCTGCGCTCCCTTTACGCCCAATGATTCCGGACAACGCTTGCCGCCTACGTATTACCGCGGCTGCTGGCACGTAGTTAGCCGTGGCTTTCTAACAGGGTACCGTCATTCATTAGTGGTATTAGCACTAATGCCATTCGTCCCCTGCAACAGAACTTTACGATCCGAAGACCTTCCTCGTTCACGCGGCGTTGCTCCGTCAGGCTTTCGCCCATTGCGGAAGATTCCCCACTGCTGCCTCCCGTAGGAGTCTGGGCCGTGTCTCAGTCCCAATGTGGCCGTCCATCCTCTCAGACCGGCTACTGATCGTTGCCTTGGTGCGCCATTACCGTCACCAACTAGCTAATCAGACGCAGGCCCATCTCCAAGTAACAGCTAAAAGCCGCCTTTGGTAAAAGTACCATGCAGTACTCTTACAACATTCGGTATTAGCACCCCTTTCGGGATGTTGTCCCCATCTTGAAGGTAGGTTGCCTACGCGTTACTCACCCGTTTGCCACTAGACTTTTACCGAAATAAAAGTCCCGTTCGACTTGCATGTGTTAAGCACGCCGCCAGCGTTCGTCCTGAGCCAGGATCAAACTCTCCATTAATTTATTGGAGAGCCAATTTGGCTCTTTCATTTTGTTTTAAAAGAAATTGTTTCAGGTTTATATTTAAACCGCACATCCGGTATGTTTGAAAACATTATGATGTATTGTTTAGTTTTCAAGGTGCCTGCCTCAACGAGTCAGCTTGTATATATTATCACAGGCGTTTTCGTTTGTCAAGAACTTTTTTTCAAATCTTATTGATTTGTTTCCGAGTCCCTGCCGCTCTCTTGAGCGCAGAAATTATTATATCTAATCTCACATTCTTTGTCAATCCTTTTTCTGATCTTTTTTTCAGATTTTTCCTTTTTGCTCTTTTTCCCTCTCCTTTCTTCCTGCCGCACACCTTTCTTATTGTGCCTGCAAAAGGCCGCGGCACATGCTTTTCATCATGTATCGCAGCCTTTTATATTCAACAATATTTATGCATATTCTTCATGTGAAGCATATGCATTATGATTATGAATGGACTCAAAATTTTCACATTCGACAGAAAAATAATCTATCCCTTTCAATTTTCGCAAAGATAAAACTAAATCGCGCAGAATGTCTTCGACAAATTTAGGATTTTCATAGGCCGCCTCAGTAACATATTTTTCATCTTCACGTTTTAATATTGAGTAGACAGATGATGAAGCTTCTTTTTCAATAATTTCCGCTAACTTCTCAATAGTCAGTCCGTTCGGGCAGGAAAATTTGACAGCAGCTTTTACCATACTGCGCTGATTATGTGCCCCATAATCAGCTATTTCTTTACTGCATGGACATAAAGAAGTAACTGGGACCGCTACAGCCATTGTAAATTCCAATGGTTTATTTTCAACTTTATCGCCGCTGAATATACAATCAATATCCAATAACGATTTTCTTTTGCTGACAGGTGCAGCTTTTTCTATAAAATATTTAAAATTTATGGTGATATGCGCTGATTTTGCATCGAGCTTGCGCAATGCTTCTTTGAGTAGTTCATCGATTGCCGTAAAATTGAGTGGTTTATTTGCATATTCATGTAATATTTCCATAAAACGACTCATATGTGTTCCTTTATATTCTTTAGGCAAGTCGACAGTAAATTTTGCGACCAAGGCTGTTACATTTTGTGGATTCCCCTTTTCTGATGCAGCGAGAAAAGGCAGCCAAGCCTTGCTTATACCTACGCTCTGAATAGCAATACCTCGGGTATCTCCCATATTTTGAACATCTTTCAAAACATTATCACTCCATATATTCTATCGGATCTTTCAGACCTGCTTCCTCAAAACCTCTTAATCGCAATTTGCAGCTGTCACAATGTCCGCATGCTTTTTCTCCGCCGTTATAACAGCTTCTGGTCATAGATAACGGTGCTCCCAATTTAGCGCCCAATAGAACAATATCTTTCTTCGAGAGATTTTGCAGAGGTGTTACTATTTCTATTTTTTTATGCTCAGCCGCTGTGGCTTTTGTGGCATAGTCAGCCAAATCCTGAAATTTTTTTATGAAATCAGGACGACAATCCGGATAACCTGAATAATCAACTGCATTCACGCCTATATAAACATATTCTGCTCCCAATACTTCAGCATAACCCAAAGCATAGCTCAAAAATATGAGATTTCTGGCAGGAACATACGTTATTGGTACATCTGTTCCGTCAGGATCTCTATCGGGCACTTCAATACTATTATCGGTAAGAGCAGAACCGCCGATAGCGTTCATATTTGTATTGATTATTAAGTGTTTCTTGACATTAAAAAACTTTGCTATTTTTTTTGCGCTTTCCAATTCTATGTTATGTCTTTGCTGATAATCAAAACTTATCGGATAAAGATCATAATTTTTGTTTTTGGCTGCTGCCATACAAACAGTAGAATCTAATCCTCCGGATAATAAAATAACTGCTTTCAAAAATTTATCCTCCTCATTATAAGACGAACTCAGTTTCCTTTTTTGTCCGTATTTACTTTCTTTTCGCTGCCGCTGTCTTTAGCAGGTTCCTTAGCTTGCTCCTTTGTGATCTTTTGCTTCGCCACTACAATATTGACTGCACTTTTCTGCTCAGCCTGCCCGCCCGATCGAGGTGTTTGTTCAAGTACAGTTCCCGGCAGTTTATCACTTTCTGCCTCTGTTATTGTTCCCACAGAGAATCCTGCATTTTCTATAATCGTTCGCGCAGCGCTAAGTGTGTCGCCCGTTACATCAGGAACGGTCAATTTTTTTATTTCTTTTCCCTTGCTTACCACAATATCAACTGATCTGCCCTTATCTATTTTATCGCCTGCTGTGGGATTTTGCCGCAAAATAGTCCCAGAAGGTTTATCAGAATATTCCTCGATAATTGTTCCTATTTTCAAACCGATCTTACTCAGCTGCTTTTCTGCGTCTTCCTTTGTAAGCCCTGTTATATCAGGTGCGGCAACTTTTTCTGCGCCCTTGCTGACATATATAGTTATCATCCTGTCTTCCTTCACCGTAGTTCCCGCTTCCGGTGTTTGAGATATTACAATGCCTGACGGCACATCTGTATTGTAATTCTGGGAAATCTGCACACGAAGTTTTTTATCCTCCAGCATAGCTTTAGCCTGTTCTTCAGTCTGTCCCACGACGTTTGGAACAGAAACTTCCGCGTTGCTCCAAAATTTACCGAAAGAAAGAAACGCTCCAGTGAAAAAACCGATCATCAATATGAATACAAGCAGTATGATGAACTTTTTTGACTTCATGACAGAACCCTGCTGTTTGCCATGCACGGATCTTTCTGCGTTTTGGCTCATTATTTCCTGAATTTGTTCACGGGGCAGGACTCTGGTTGCATATGGATCATCTGCTGTTTGTTCCTCAGAAAAAAGCATTTTTTCCGCTTTATGTATATCAAGTATGAGCTGACTGCTGCTGAAGCGTTTCAGAGGATCCTTTTCCATTGCTTTTAAAACTATCGCTTCCACTACAGGAGGCACATCTGGACGTAATTCATGAACAGGAACAGGTGTTTCCTGTAAATGCTTTAAAGCTATACTCACAACATTTTCACCTTTGAAGGGAACCTGGCCTGTCAGCATTTCATAAATAACTACACCCAATGAATAAATATCTGATTTTGGTGTTATCGAATTACCCTGTGCCTGCTCCGGTGAAATATAGTGTACTGACCCGACTACGTTGCCGCTATAGGTCATAGTGGAAGATGATGCAGCGCGGGCTATGCCAAAATCGGCTACTTTTACCTGCCCGTTCGGTTTTATCAGTATATTATGCGGTTTGATATCACAGTGAATAAGATTATGTGTATGCGCGTGTTCCAAAGCTTCACTGATCTGAGCACTGATATTCAGCGTGTCACGTATTGATAATTTTTTATCGCGTTGAATCTTGCATTTTAACGTCTCACCCTCAACATATTCCATTACAATAAAATGCTTTTCTTCCCACTCACCTACATCATAAATATTTACAATATTAGCATGCGAAAGTTTCGCGGCTCCCTGTGCCTCTTTTTTAAAGCGAATTATAAATTCTTCATCATTGGCAAATTGAGGGTGAAGTATCTTCACAGCTACATAACGGTCCAGCAGTTGATCGTGTGCACGATAAACAGCAGCCATGCCCCCGTCGCCGATACGTTCTATCAATTCATAGCGTTCAGCCAAAATTTGTTTAGACATTATGTTTAATCCTCCCTAAGCATAGTGTTGATTACATATTTTATAACCGGCGCAGCTTCGGCTCCGCCAAAACCGCTGTTTTCCAAAATGATGGCAAAAGATATTTTTTCATCCTTCACCTGTGCCGTGCCTATAAACCATGCATGATCAGCGCCGAATGAATTCTCTGCTGTTCCCGTTTTACCAGCGATGGTTATTCCTTTTACCGCCGCATTTCGTCCTGTTCCCTTTAACACTTCATTTTCCATATAACTGTTTATTGTATTCGCCCTGTCCTGTGTGGTAACCTCTTTAAAGACTGCCGGTGAGTTTTTTTGCAAAGTGGTGCCGCCCGGTGAAAGTATCTCATCCACCATATATGGCTTCATCATTTTTCCCTGATTGCCAAAAGCCGATGCCAGCATAGCCATTCGCAAAGGTGATATCAACAAATCTGCCTGTCCGATTCCCACCTGAGCTGTTTCTCCCCTGCTCAATTTCGCGAAATCAGACAAATGTGCATTTTGCTGTGTAAAATCCGTTTTTAGTTCATCATAAAAGCCGAACCTCTTGAATGCATTTTCCAAACCCTTATCGCCCATCTGGACAGCCAGCCCGGCAAACATTACATTACTGGAATGAATAATACCTTCTTCTAGGTTTATATTGCCGTATACCGCCTTGTCGGCTTCATATATTTTCTGACCGTTGCCAAGATCATAATACGGACCGCAATTTATTTTTTCTGTTGTGTTTATAACACCCTGCTCCAAAGCCGCATCTGCTATCATCGGTTTTATCGCTGATCCCGGCGGATAAAGTCCCTGCGCAGCTCTATTTAAAAGCGGACTCTGCGGATCGGTTCGCAAAGCCTGCCAATTTTCTTCTACACCATTAGGATCGAAAGCAGGTCTGCTCACCATAGCCAGAACAGCTCCTGTTTTAGTATTTAAAATAACCACTGCTCCCCGCTTATTTCCCATAGCATCCCAGGCAGCTTTTTGAATATTTTCATCCAATGTCAGTTTTACGGTATTCCCCTTCTCCGCTGCAAAGAGCTGTTCCAACGGTCCAAGTTGATGCAAAAGCATGTTTACTCCGCTCAGGCTGCTGTTTTCTGTCTGCTCAACTCCTGCACTTCCAATATTTTTACCAACATATCCCGCTGAATTAGCAAAAAGCATACTATATGGGTAAACGCGTTTCACCTTATTTTCTTCTTTTTGACTATAGGCTATCTTTTTATTGTTTCGATCCAATATATCTCCGCGCAAAGTAGAATTCTCCTTATTGGCAATGCGCGGGTTAAGTGGATTATTAGTATATGAGTCACCCTTTATAACTTGTATATAGGATAAATTTCCTATCAGGACTACAAACATTACTATAAAAACACGCACTATTCTCAGCATGTTCCTATTTATATCATTGTCGCGCACGATAATTCTCCTTTGCGCTTATGGCCAGCAGCAAGCCCATAGCCATAAATTCTGAAAGCATCGAGCTGCCGCCATAACTGATAAATGGCAGTGTGATTCCTGTCAGCGGGATCAACTTGGTATCGCCTGCCAATATTATGAAAGACTGCAAAAGCATGGTTCCTGCTATGCCAAAAGACAATAACTTATATTTTTCATTAGTACAGGAAAAGGCTATTTTAATAGAACGGAAAAATATCAGCAAATATGTCATAATCACCGCCAATACTCCAATGAGTCCAAATTCTTCACCAATAGCAGAAAAAATAAAATCAGTATGGACAATAGGTATTATTTCCGGGGACCCTTGAAAAAAACCTGTACCAAAAAGTCCCCCATAGCCCAGTGCAAATAAGGATTGAACAATCTGATAAGCCTGCCCCATAGGATCGGCCCATGGATTAAGCCATATAATGACTCTGACTCTCACATGTGCGAACACCATATAACTAAAAAAAGATGCTATTATGAAAAACACCACCGCCAAAAATATATATGATTTATTACTTGTCACAGCGTAAGTCATCATCATAGCCATACCAAAAAACAGCAGCGCAAATCCCAAATTGCGTTGATAAACAAATATAAGCAGGGCTATCCCCCAAATTACTACAAGCGGCGCAAAAAATCTCAGCGGCGGTAAATACAAAAAACCCCAGTGTCTATTGGGTAAATTAAGCATATTTTGATTTTCCTGTAAATATGATGCCAAAAAACCAAGTATCAACAACTTAGAAAATTCTGCAGGCTGCATCTGGAAAGGTCCGATTACAATCCAGTTTAACCCGCCCCCTATTTCTGTTCCGAATATTATAACCGACCCGATCACAATAATGCTGCATAAGCCGAGTATATAAGGATAATCGAGAAGCCGCAGCAATTTCTCTGAAAAATAAATTGTGAGAAACATGAGAATCATTCCTATTACAATCCAGCGAAATTGCGCATGAAATAAACTCATTTTCAAGCGCAGCATCATAATGAGGCTCATGCTGCACAAAAAACATATCAATGGTAATATATATCCGTCAATGTTTTTTATAAACTTCCTTGATGCCAAGGGAACCGCAATAAATAACAAACATGCCGCTGTAGTTATCACCAAATTTTCTGTTGTAGCCACCGAATTGTCCCTAATATAAAAAATCAGCATTGCCAATGCCGGAAGCAAAGCTTGAAGACATAATGTCTTATTTTTTAAATAATACATTTCAAAACTCCACCACTATTGCAGTTACATTGTCTGTTCCGCCATTTTTCACAGCTTTATTTATAAGACAGGCCGCCTTATTTTCTATATTTTTATCAAGCAGCACATGCTCTATTTTATCATTTTCAACCATGTTAGTTAATCCGTCTGTTGTCAGCAGGAGCACGTCTCCTGCTGACACCGAAAATTCGCCGGTATCAATCTCAATCCTGCTGTCAACACCTACTGCCCGCGTCAAAATATTCTTTTGCGGGTGATGCAATGCCTCCTCCGCAGTTATAGTCCCATTTCTGACCCACATATCCACCAGTGAATGGTCTGTCGTAATTTGAGTCAAATTTCCGCCATGCAGAAAATATATGCGGCTGTCGCCAATATGTGCCCATATTGCTTTTTTCTCCCAAACATACACTATACTGGCTGTCGTTCCCATACCCGCAAGGCGTTCATCTGCATCAGCCTTTTTAAGAATAGCAGCATTTGCCCCTGCAATAATCTTTTTCAATAATCCTTCATTGCAGACATCACCCTGCTGCTGCCGTAAAATACGTGATGCCTCTTCAATCAGAAGTCTGCTGGCTACTTCACCTGCCGCATGTCCCCCCATTCCATCAGCGACAGCAAAAGCATACGGTTCAAGGCAGATATAGCTGTCTTCATTGTTCTTTCTGACCAATCCCACATTACTGCCATGTGTCACATGCATTATTATCACCTCTCGAATCTGAATATCGTCGTTCCGATTTTTATAATATCTTCATTCTGCAGAAAAATTTTATTATCCAACTCTGTTTCATTTACATATGTACGATTACGGCTATGCAGATCTTCAATCTGATATTGGTTTTTTATAGGACTGATGACCGCATGATGATGTGATACATAGGCATCAGACAGTACTATATCATTATCGGGGCCTCTCCCTAAGGTCAGCATGTCGCTGAATAAAATCCGCTTATTTAAAAGCCGTTCATCATATGACTGCAATATAAGCAAAGCAACCTTCTTCTCTGCATGTGCCTCGTTTTTACTGTATGCCTTCTCACGTATATCAAAATACATCGCCCGCATCGTTTTATAAACAAATGCACATATACAAAACAAAAGTGCATACTCCAATGCTGTAATTAATATCTTTATCGTCATTAAAGCACCTCATAAACCATCTGTGTATGTCCCATATCTATTATATCCTTATCTTTGAGACATGATGCAGAAATTTTTCTGCCATTCACAAATGTACCGTTCAAGCTATTTGCATCATATAAAATATGTCTGCATTTTTCAAAAGATATATATGCGTGCAACCTTGAAACATTGGGATCAGTAAGTAAAAATTCGTTTTCTTCCCGTCTCCCCATATGGATCTGCTGACTGCCGATATCCAGATGAGCGTCTATATCCTTTCCCTCAGTTACTGTGAGCACAGCATAGACATGCTCAGAAGGCATTGCGGCAGTTTCCTTTATAGTAGGTTTTTGAATAACAATAGTTTTTTCGGCAACATCACAAATTTCTTTATCTTTTTCCTCATCTTTCATATAGGCCGCACGAATATCGCAGCTGCCTTTTTTCATTTCATTATTTTTGCTGAATTTAATAAATGGGGCATCTTCAATAAACAGATCCTGCCGCATTACACTGCACACTATGTATTCGTACAGCATTTCTCGCGATTTGCGTGAGCAGATACGCCCATAATCTATTTCACTCATCAAGATTTCATAATAATTGGGCGCGAATGACATACCATTTATTTTCGTTCTATTGCGATTTATAATATGAGCAATATTTTTTTGTATTTCCGCAAACTGAAGATCACTGGCAAATTTACGATTAAAAAAACCTTCTATATGCTTTTCCAAAAAAGTTTCCATTTTCGAAAACGACATCTTCATCGCCCCGTTACTTTTCGTAATTTTAATACTCCTATTATATGCAATATTATACATCAAGTCAAAGTAAATAAAGCATACGCTCTTGACAATTAAAGTGTATGATATATAATACTAATCAATAATAGTTTTCCGTTTTTTATTATCAGCTAAAGATTGGTAATTAAATTTGCCAACTATATATAATTTTTTATTATAGGAGAGATTAAGAATGGAATTAAAAGGATCAAAGACTGAACAAAATTTATTAGCAGCATTTTCCGGTGAATCCCAGGCACGCAATAAGTACACATTTTATGCAGCTCAGGCAAAAAAAGACGGCTATCAGCAAATAGCGCAGATTTTTGAAGAAACTGCAGGAAATGAAAAAGAACATGCTAAAATTTGGTTCAAACTGGTACACGGCATCGGTGATACATCCGAAAACTTAAAAGATGCCGCTGCCGGCGAAAATTACGAATGGACAAGCATGTACCCCGGTTTTGCCAAAATAGCCCATGAAGAAGGTTTCGAAAAAATTGCTAAACTTTTTGAAATGGTAGCTTCCATAGAAAAAGAACATGATGAAAGATATCAGCTTCTTTTAAGCAACATAAAAGAAGATACCGTCTTCAAGAAAAATGAAAAAGTGATTTGGATGTGTGCAAATTGCGGTTATGTATGCGAAGCTAAAAAGGCACCCCAAATTTGTCCGGTATGCGATCATCCTCAATCTTTCTTCCAGGTCAGAGCAACAAATTACTAAATAAGTGAACAGACCACCGTTTATTTGATAAAAACTGCCGTACTGCAGAGAATCATACAGTGCGGCAGTTTTTTATTGAGCATTTTTATTTTGATTTATATTTTAGATAAGGCTTGTTTAAAATCGGCCTCAATGTCTTCTATATCTTCAAGCCCGACACAAATTCTTATAAGATCATCATAAACACCTGCATTCATTTTCTGTTCATCACTATCCGCAGCATAAATTGTGGAAGCGGGATGAATGACCAAAGTCTTTGTATCGCCGATGTTTGCTGCATTCAGTGCGTATTTCAAATTATCTATCAATGCAAAGGCTTTTTCCTTTGTGCCGATTCTTATGGTCAATATGGCGCCATATTTATCAGCAAATTGTCTTTTTGCTATTTCATGATCGGGATTATCAGGTAGTCCCGGATAATTTACCGCTTTAATTGTATCGCAGGTCAACAGATATTTTGCCAGTTTATCAGCATTGCTGCACACTCTTTCCATTCTTAATGAAAGCGTATCAAGCCCTATATTTGTCAGATAAGCATTGAAAGGAGCCATACAGCTGCCTATATCCTTAAATAATCCCGCCCGCAGTTTCGCCAGATAACAAAACGGCCCAAACTTGGCAAAATCACCAAAATGCGCAAACTTTTCCTTGTTCCACTTAAAATGCCCGCTGTCGATAATTATTCCGCCTATTGAATTGCCGCCTCCGTTAATAAATTTTGAAACTGAATGGACAACAATATCAGCTCCATGTTTTAAAGGCTGTATCAAATAAGGCGTTGCGGCAGTATTATCAATCATCAACGGTATATTATACTCATGAGCCAGTCGGGCAAAAGCTCCAATATCCGGTACGTCGAGCTTAGGGTTGCCAATAGTTTCTAAAAATATGAGTCTGGTATTATCAGTGATACACTTTTCAATACAATCCGCCGTATTTTCTTTGGCATAAATCGTTTTTACTCCATATGCTGACAGTCCATTAAAAAATGAATAGGTTCCGCCGAAGATACCACTTCCCGAAACAATTTCATCTCCATTTCGCACTATATTCAAAACAGCAAGAGATATAGCCGCCATCCCCGATGAACAAGCTGCCGATCCAACTCCTCCTTCAAGCAATGTCATGCGGCGTTCAAAATAATCAATTGTTGGATTATTCACACGCGTATAGACAAATCCCGGTTTTTTTCCTGAAAAAATTTTTTCCATTTCATAGGCACTTTGATGATTAAATGCGGCAGACTGGTATATGGGTGGTGTTGTTGCCCCTGTTTCAGCGTTAGGGCCGACATTACCGTGTAAAAGCTTAGTAGTAAATTTCATCAAAGACCACCCTTTTCAACGAATATGGTGAATGTACCATCTTCATTGTCATTTACCTCAATAACTTTATGACCTTCATCTTTAAAACTGCGCGGAACATTTAATATAGGTTCCCCTTCATTCATCTTAATTCCCAGGATCTGCCCGTCTTCAAGATCCTCTATGCTCATCTTTGCTTTTACAAAAGTAACCGGACATACTACATCCGTTATATCTACAAAATCATCTGCTTTTATACTCATAATACTTCTTTTAGCTCCTTTTCCAATAAATGCCAGCCTACTCTGTCCAAAGTATTGGCAAATCGTTCCCCTTTTCTTGCATTTTCTTCAAAAAAGGTCAGTGTTGCGTCAATAATTTTATATAAAATATCAGTCGAAAAAATCAAGGGAAGCAATCTTTTGCCCACTGTTATCCTGTTTCCGTACAAACCACCGAATGAGACAATAAAACCAGGGTCTCCAGACCACGCAGAAGTTGGGCATACCTTCAAACATTTGCCGCAGTAAATGCACTTTTCCATATCAAAAGTTAAATTTTTATCCTTTTTATTGACCTCTATGGCCTTCCCTGGACAAATTATCTGGCAAAGACCGCAAAATGTACATACTTTATCATTCCACGCCGGTCTTACACCGCCCTTTATTCCCAAATCATTTTCTTCAGCCTTCAGACAGTTATTGCAGCATCCTGTAACACCAAATTTAAATTTATGCGGCAATTCCCTGCCACCGTAACGTTTTTCCAATTGTGCGGCCACATCCACTGTATCAATAAGGCCTGAAGGACATATTTTATTGCCCTGACACGCTGTTATCGTTCTTACTCTCGGGCCGCATACTCCCACCTGTACACCACCCTGAGCCAGTTCCTGCTTTACCTGATCTACATTATCAATATTTATAAAAGGTATCTCCACTCCCTGACGTGATGTCAGGTGTATATAACCGTGTCCATATTTTTCTGCAACTTCCTGAATTGTTTTCAGCTGCTGTGCAGTCAAATGCCCACCGACAGATTTAAGCCGCATAGAAAAATACCCTTTTTGTATCTGACGCATAAAGCCGCCTTTTTTAAGTTCCTTATAATCAACATTCCCCACTAACTTTTCCCCCTATAATATATTTATGGATTCCTCACTGGAAATCTTATTTTCTATTTTAAAACTTCTTAATATGGGGTCTTTCTCTGCCAAGGATAAAATCAAATAACTCATCAGCGGATCAAAAGCCAACCTTTTATCTTCCTCTGACGGTCTTGACGGAGATGACGGATGACTATGAAAATTACCGATCAATACATATCCATGCTTTCTCATATTTTTAACAGCTGCAAATTGTTCTTTGGCATCCATTGAAAAATGCTCCGGGCTGTGATCAAGATTAGTCAGAAAATATATTTTTTCAATAATACGTTTCTCATTTTTTATATATCCGCCAAGAAGGCCGCAGGCCTCTTCAGGCAGATTGCCGCGAGCGTATTCCACAATACTTTGAAATTGGTCTTTTTTTAAAATAATCATTATATCACCTTTTAAATTCGCATTGGGGCTGATCATAATCTATCAATTCCGTAATGGTAGGATGGTCACCGCACACACCGCATTTATGATTATGCGGAATTTTTATCTTTCTAAACTCCATATTGAGAGCATCATATGTCAATAAATAACCGTTCAGCAGGCTGCCAATACCCAAAACATATTTTATCGCCTCAGTGGCCTGAATGGTACCGATTATTCCTCCCATAACTCCAAGAACTCCAGCCTGTTTACATGTTGGAACAGCATCGGCGGGAGGCGGTGTCTGAAATACACAACGGTAGCAAGGCCCTTTTCCCGGAAGATAAGTCATAGTCTGCCCTTTAAAACGGATGATGCCCGCATGCGAAAAGGGTTTTTGCAGCATCACGCAGGCATCATTGATCAAAAATTTTGCCGGAAAATTATCAGTACCATCAATAATGAAGTCATAATCCTTATCTTTGATTATGTCTTTGATATTGGCAGCAGTTATTATTTCTTCATAGGTTGTCACATTTACGTCCGGATTCATTTTATTTATTGTTTCTCTGCCTGATTGCACTTTGGGTTTATCTACATCGTCGGTAAAGTGTATTATCTGGCGCTGCAGATTGGAAAGCTCTACCGTATCAAAATCAACAAGACCTATATTGCCTATTCCTGCCGCAGCCAAAAACATAGCTGCAGGTGCACCCAGCCCGCCTGTTCCTATAATGAGCACCTTAGATGACAGCAATTTTTTTTGTCCCTTGCCGCCTACTTCTTTTAAAATAATATGGCGTGAATAACGCTGCATTTGTTCGTTGGTAAGATTCATAAACTCCCACCACCCATAAAATAAAGATATTCGACTGTGTCGCCATCATTTACCAATTTGTCGGTGAAATCACTGCGATCAACAAATTCATCATTGATCTGGACAGTTACATATTCAGGAGTCTCTGCATGCGTAACAACAAGCAGTTCCTCAACAGTAACAGCCTTCTCCAAAGTAATTTTTTCTCCATTAACAGTTATTTTCATATTTTATCCTCCTAAGTATATTACCTGAAATACAAACAAAAAAGGCTAGGAAAGCAGACGGAAAACACATCTGATTTCCTAGCCTTTAGTTTTCTAATTAGCTGGAAAATAATTATATATAGGATATCATTACATTTAAGAACTGTCAATGTACTGCTTTAATGGTAAATCTCCTCATAAGGCAATCTTCAAGAATTTACCTGAACAAAACATTTTATTATAAATTATTTTAATTTCCCGTATTCATCATCAGGTACTGGTTCACACCATTCATTTGAAGTTTCTTCGCCCGAAACCTCAATAGCCAAATGAGCAAACCAGCTATTCGGCGACGCACCATGCCAGTGCTTTACATTCGCAGAAATGTGCACCACATCTCCCGGATGCAATTCCTGCGCTGCTTTGCCCCACTCCTGATAATAGCCTGTTCCTGCCGTAACAAGAAGAATTTGTCCGCCGCCAGATTTTGCATGATGTATATGCCACCAATTGCGGCACCCCGGTTCAAAAGTTACATTTCCTACAACTACCTGATCCAATGACAACATATTTAAATAACTCTGTCCTGTAAAATATTTTGCGTATGCATCGTTCTTTTTCCCTATTGGGAATATACTTAATTCTTTCATCATCAAATACCTCCTGAGCCAATATTAATATTCATCCTCATCAGTTGCCATACCTGATGATCAATAAAGTACGGTCTGAAAAATATAAATTCTTTTATTTCACCCTAAAAGAATATTTCTCACTCGCGTAATCCATGCCCCAACTTCATCTTCTCCTGTTTCCATATGGTTTCCGCCGCTGGAATCAAAACGAACTTCCATTTCTTGAGCAAATTCAGCTCCCTGGCAGGCTATTTTTATATCGTTAATAATATGCCCCGGCCAACCGCCGTTGGTAATGAAAGGGACTACTATTTTACCATTCCAGTCCCGGTTATCTAAAAACGAAGCTACGGCAGGAGCCATTGTATACCACCAGGTCGGCGTGCCTACCGCAATGATATCATAATTCTTCAGGTCGACTGCCATTGATTTTATTTCAGGCTTAAATCCACGATTGACCTCTTCTTTCCCCTGTTCTACAACATCCTCATAGCTTCCGCTGTAAGGCTTTACCATTTCTATGCGTGCAATCTCAGAAGCCGTGGCCTCTTGCAGCTGTTTTGCTATTTTTTCTGTATTTCCATTTGACCATGAATAATACACTACTATCATCTTACTCATATTTCTCTCCGTCTCATCAGTTTATTTTATACATTTTTTCCCATCTCATAGGCTTCCTGCATTGCTTTGGTGCCTTCAATATCGCCAATATTCCATGCGCCAACTCCGTAAATAACACCCTTTTCTCTGGCACCATCAAGACAGTCAGCAAATCCGCGAAAACATTCAATAGTCCGCTGCATCATCGAAATACTTGTATCTGCTGCCGCAATAATAAAATACAATTCTTTATTTCTGATTTCTGTGTAGCGTGCAACAGTTCGATCAATCAAAGTCTTCATCTGTGCATCCAATGTATAAAAATAAACAGGTGATGCCATAACAATGACATCAGCCGCAATCATCATCTCTAGAATTTCTGCCATATCATCCTGGTGAACGCATTTTCCTCTATCTCTGCATGCATAACAGGCAGTACAATAATTGATTTTCTTATCTCTAAGAAAAATTTTCTCAACTTCATTTTCTTCATCTCTTGCGCCTCGCACAAATTGGGCACAAAGGATATCTGAATTTCCTCCTCTGCGCGGGCTGGCAGATAAAACCAATACTTTTTTACACATATAATTCCTACTCTCACAAATATAATTTTACAGATTATCTCGACAATACAGCCGCTTTACAAGATTGCTCATACACCTGTAACTCCATATAGCATCTTCTCTGCAGAATTTCTATCACTCTTTCATGAATCCATCTACAATACGGCCAAGCACTTCTAAATCACCTTATAATGTGTCCATGTATCGCGCAGATAGCGTATCAAAAAAATTACTGCCTTGATCAGCCAGTCAATAAACATGGCTATCCAAGTACCGAACATTCCCATCCCAAAATCAATTGCAAGCACATAGGACAAAGCAATGCGGCTAAAAATCATGGAAAGTGTCCCTATTACCATTGGAAATTTTGCATCTCCCGCAGCACGGAATGCAACAGGCAGCGTGTACGCCAATGGCCAAATTAAAATTTCGATAAGAGCATGAGCCCAAACAATTTTATATGCCATCGCAGTAGCTTCCGAAGATAATCCATAAACATCCATAATTGCCGGCAGAAGTGCTATAACAACAGCACAGCTTACAATTTGGGCTGCATAAACAATCCCCATGATCTTTTTTGTATAATATCTTGCCTGTTCATAATCTCCGGCACCGACGCATCGTGCAATGACAACAGTCATTCCAAAACCAATCGCCATACCGGGTAAGGCTTCAAACATAACAATAGTGCCGCCGACGGCATTTGCAGCAATAGCAGCCGTACCGAAAGTAGCAACCAAGCTTAATACAACAATGCGTCCAAAATAAAAAAGTCCGTTTTCTAACCCATAGGGAATACCTATGCTGAGGATCTGCCTGATTAATTTTAAATTGCATTTATATTTCAACGTTCGCGCAAGATAAAGTGATTGACGCCGATCCATGGCAAATACCAGAACAATAACAGCAGCAGCAATACGAGCCAATAAAGTGGGAATAGCCACACCCTCCACGCCAAAATGAAATCCGTAAATAAGAACAGCGTTTCCTGCCGCATGGGCAATATTCATAGCAAGCATGATCAGCATGGGAAGTCTGGCGTTTCCCATGGTCCTGAAAATAGCGGCTCCGGCATTATACAATGCCAAAAAAGGAATAGAAAGTGCTGTAATCATGAGATAGCGTTCAGCATTATCTTCCACGGCAGCGGTTATCTGTCCAAAAATAACATGCAGTATAAAAGGTTTCAGCAAATATATACAGCACATAATCAGTAATGATGAAATACCGGCAAACCAGACCAACTGATTTGCCGTATTTCTTGCTTCATTTTCTTTTTGCGAGCCTAAATATTGCCCGGCCACCACCGCACCTCCGGTTGACAAAGCCGCGAAAAGACTGATTAAAAGAGCCATAACAAAATCGACAAGCGAAACCCCTGATACTGCCGCTTCTCCGACAGAAGCAGCCATGATCGAATCCGCCAGTCCTACAAGGTATTCGAGAAATTGTTCAATAATTATTGGCAAAAATAGTCTAAATATATCATGATTACTAAAAAATTTTGTTTTCATTAAAGTATGGTTGGTACTCCCTTCGGCAATTGATGAAAAATAGAGCAATTCATTCGTATTATTTCATGTCAGCTTCAAATTTGACTGCGTTTTATATATTTTGAAAACAAAACCTTTACTTTTTTATTTTAAGCACGGCACTGTACCCGGCAGACCGGATTAATCGATAGAAATCAGCTCATACTTATCATTGCCCATCTTCAGCTTGCGCATAGCATCTAGCTGATGCAAGCCATGCCGTGATTCCATACGTTCCACAAGATCATGTTTTTCATTTTCCGGTTTAGCATAGACCATATCTACCGATGCCTGATCAATCGCCAGAATATCGGTTGACACCAAAATCCCTATATCAGAAATTTTTGGTTCAGCTGCGCTCACTCCGGCGCAATCACAGTCCACCGACATGCGGCGCAGAACATTTATAAATATAATATGTTTGCCGAAATAATCCACCGTTGCTTTACCGGCATCAGCCATATTTTCCATAAACAATTCTTTCGTTACCATGGAATCACTCCAATCCTGAGCTTGTGGTGCCGTTGATTTTTTAAAACCGTGAACTTGGCGTTTACCGATCTTTCCATCCGCACAGCCAATAGCTATATTTTTAAGCGACCCGCCAAAGCCGCCCATGGCATGTCCTTTAAAATGAGTAAGCACAATCATTGAATCATAGTTTACAATATGCCCGCCCATTGATACTTCATTGAGATGAAGAGCATTTCGAACCGGCAGCATGACCGTGCCTTCTTCATCCATAATATCCACCGGACAAAAAGTCCAGCCATTAACATCCAATGTTTTACGGTGTTTTTCAGTTGTATCCCGATCACCCGTATACATAGTATTTGTTTCAACGATCGCGCTGTCAGGAATATGCGCTTGAAATGCTTTTACTATATCGCGCGGCAAAATATTCGGCCCATGCTGTTCACCTGTATGCAGCTTGATGGCAACTTTCCCATATATGCCTTCATTCATTTGGTCATACAAACGAACCAAATGGTCTGCATCAATCTGCTGCGTAAAATAAACTTTTGCTGTCGAACCGACTGTATTTCCACCTGTCACTTCCGTACTGCCGACAACCGGCGCCTGTGCCAATGATTTTTCCAATCCACCTAAACCTGAAAAAGCTGTCCCGACAGCTGCAGCACCAGCCAACTTCATAAACCCCCGCCTCGAAATCCCCATAACTAATACCCCCTGTTTTTATAAATTCTTTGATTTTACTGTGTATAAATTTATCGTATCACTTGGAGTTAACTCCATTGCAAGCATTTTTAAAAACAAAAATAGAAAAACCTTAAAAATTTTGTATATCCTTTTAATTCGCCTTTTGACAATTACCCCCGCCCCCGTGCAATCATGCGGAGGATCTGCTTATATTCACCTACACACCCAAATTCTTGCAGAAGTCTTAATACTCTTCTATTTTATGCCTTCCAATGATTTGGAACAATTCGGATTTTGCATATTATCCATAAGAAAAACTTATCTATTTTGTCACAAAAGAAAAAGACCTGCCGCGGCAAGTCTTTCTATCAGCGCATCTCTATAATTTTAGAAAGCTTTATTGCATGCCTCTGCCAAGAAATTTTTTTTCAAAAGAACCGCGAAATTTTCCATATAATTTTTCACTGCATCCACCCGCCAAAATGCATAGTATTCGCGGCACACCGGCTTTCCATTCCAAATGATAGGAATATGACGGACCACCAATTCTTTATCTGTCGGCTCTTGAATGAACTCAAGCGGCATAAATCCTTTTCCCGACACCACCATTAAATGCGCTTCCTCCAAACTATCCGCAAAAACAAAATCACTTTTAACACCTATATATTCCCGATAAAAGGATTCTTCATGTGCTTCCTCTTCTTTAGAAGAAACAATGATGCATGGCAAATTTTTTAAATCTGCCATAGTAACCACTGCTAATTCGGCAAGAGAATTTTGTACCGCAAGCTCCGCATAAAATTTTTTTTTAGTCAGATAATAATTCACATATTGATTAGAAGGTGTGCGGCGAAGATCGCTGATCACTATATCGGCCTTTCCTGTACGTAAAAATTCATAGAGCTCCTCATGCGCACCATCCAGTGTCTGCAAAGCTACTTCCGGATATTTAACCCGAAATTCCGCTATTGACTGCCGCAGCTCATTTCCCCGATAATATTTCAAATAGCCGATTGCAAGATCATGTACCGCACCTTTCGCAATTTGAATCGTCTCCGCCCAAAGATGATCAAAATCATTCACCAGCACTAAACTCTTCTTATAAAAAAACTCTCCTGCCGGTGTCAAAAAGAATTTACGTTTTTTCCGTTCCAAAAGTTTCACGCCGAGCTCTCTCTCTAATGCTTGAATTTGCTGAGAGATCGCCGACTGGGAAATATAGCATTCTTCTGCCGCCTCTGTAAAATTCTGACAGCGTACAACTGCTTGAAAATATTTTATCTGCTTTATCAACAAAATCCACCTCCATGTCATATTCAGTATACGACCTGGATCACACTATAAGTCAATAGAATATTATATTTATTAAAAAATCAGCAGATCAATTCCGGCTCAAAAAGCAGTCGTGCCAGATGAATCCCATATTTTCCCCCTAAATTCAATCCGCGGATACAGTAATGACAATATGCCACTGCTTTCTCTGTGGTGATTTGGGAACAATATACTTCCATGATCTGTTTCTTTTCTTCTGCTGTATGCTCCTGAAACAATCCCTTTGCTCCCGCTAAGAAGCGTTTAGGCGCCAATTTGGGATTTCTCGGCGGCTGCGGCTGATAAAGAGAGTATCCACAAAATTTTGTTTGACTGTAATTTTCATCCAGCTCAACAATATTTATGTTCATGTGCCGCATAAGCGCCCGCACAGCATCCTGCTCTGCTTTATTTTCTTTTGACCGCCAGCAATCTTGTATTGTCATTTTTTCTCCGTGATAATTCGGATAAGGAAAACTCTTATCCTGTAAAATCAGTTCCCATATTGATAACCGTTTGATTTCAGGATAACGTTCTTCAAAAACAGCAGAACAATTATGGCAAATCGATATCATTGTACCTGCCGACGCATATTCTAAGAAATGAGGTATAGACTGCCATTCAGCTTGATACCATTGCGGCATTTTTTCTGTAAATTCTTTTACTTTATAGTTGGCCGTACAGCAACGAATAGATGATATAGCAAATTTATCTTTTACATAGGTCTGTACTTTTTTACTCAACGCAGGTTCTTCTTCAGTAAATACACAGCTTGCAACATAAAAATCATTTTTCATAACATGCGCGCCCCTTTGCACAATTCATTATGCTATTATTTTGTCCATCAAGAATTGATATTTTAAACTTTTCTGCTCTGTCTTTACAAATCATCATTATTATATATAATAATGATATATAAATATATCTAAATACAATATATATTATAAAAGGCGGTTTTGCAAGATGGACTTACAAGTCTTAAAATATTTTTCTGCAGTTTCCCATGAGGGGAGTTTCCTTCGTGCCTCACAAAAATTAAACTATGCTCAATCCAATCTCTCCACAAAAATTAAAAATTTAGAAAAAGAGTTTGCCGTTAAACTTTTTCATCGCACATCCCAAGGTGTAACATTAACAGAAAAAGGCGAGCTTTTATTGGCATACGCAGATAAACTTCTCCAACTTTCCTACGATACTGAAAATGCTATGCATTCCACAGACACAACTAAGCAGACGCTTTCTATCAGTACCATGGAGTCGGCTGCTGTCACGTTTGTACCGGATATTCTTATCAAATATCATCAAGCTAATCCTGAGATCGCTTTGACAATAAATACAGATATATCAAAACGTTCTCTTGCTAAACTTCTGGAGCATACTATTGATGGTGCCTTTGTTGCCGGAGCAACAAGGCATGAAAAATTATCCTCTGTCATTGTCAGGGATGAAGAACTGTCCCTGATTACAAATAACACGCTGAAGAACATTTCAACAAAACAGCTTCTTCAGCAGCCTCTTTTAGTATTTCCTCAAGGCTGTTCTTACCGGCAGATTTTAGAAAACTGGCTGGAAGATGAACAATTAGTTCCTGCCAGGATCATAGAATTCAATTCGTTGAGCGCTCTTTTTGCCAGCATCAGTGCGGGGCTTGGCATCGGTCTTTTTCCCAAAGATTCCGCAGATTCTTTCACAAGCGATCAGATTCTTTTTTGTCATGAAATTCCTGAAAAATATCGTTATATTTCCGTGAAATTTGTTTGGCGCAAAAAAAGCTGGATGAATCTTTCTTTGCAAAAATTCATCCAGCTCTTTTCCTAAAATCTTGTCTTTATTTTTTCTTTTCAGTATATATTACGATATATTACGGCGAAAAACATTCCATTTGGCAACAATAGTTTCAACTGTAATAAACAATACGGGAATCAAAAAAATGCCGATCGCCGTTGCGAAAATCATCCCGCCAACAACGGCAATTCCCATTCCGTTTCGCGCTCCTGCTCCAGCTCCTTCTGCCAAGGCCAACGGCATACAGCCAAAAATAAATGCAAATGAAGTCATCAGTATCGGCCGCAAGCGAAGTCCAGCAGCTGTGACCGCAGCACGGACAGGATCTATTCCTTTGTCAACGCGTACTTTGGCAAATTCAACAATCAAAATAGCATTTTTTGCTGCAAGACCAATAATCATGATAACCCCTATCTGCATATAAATACTATTTGGCTGCGCCATCACAAGTTCCGAAAACAATGCTCCAAAAATCCCCGTTGGTACTGTCAAAAGCACCGCATAAGGTATGCTCCACGATTCATAAAGTGCCGCAAGACACAAGAAGACAAATACAAATGCCAGTGCCAATATTTTAAAAGCAGCGTCACCGGATGCTTTCTCCTGCCTGCTTTGACCAGACCATTCTATATTGAATCCGACCGGCGCTATTTGCTGTACGACATCTTCCATGGCTTTCAGTGCCTGTCCTGACGAATAACCATCATTTGGATAACCCTGTATATTAATACTGCGGGCTCCGTTGAAGCGCGAAATAATCGAAGCCCCTGTGTTGATTTTTGTTTCTAGCAGTGTATCAAGAGGTACCATGGTGCCCTCGGCATTTTTTACAAAAATAAATTTAGCTGCTTCAAGTTCGCTGCGATAATTCTTATCCGCCTGCAATACCACTTTATAAGTATGTCCAAATTGATTGAAATCATTGATCTGCACACCGCCAAAATTAGCCTGTACCGCTGTAAATACATCAGCCAAATTGATACCAAGATCTTTGACTTTATCACGATCGATAACAAATTCTGCATTTGGTGAATTGATACTGAAAGTTGTTGAAACTTCACGAAGTTCCGGTCGTTGATTGGCTGTCTTGATAATTTGCTTTGTAATGCTGTCAAGCTCTTTATCCGTATGCCCTGACATATCCTGCAGCTGCAAAGAAAACCCGCTTATCATACCAAGTCCCGGTAAAGATGGCGGATTCATAGCAACCACCATCGCTTCAGGAATATTTTCTGCGCCTTCTTCATTGACTTTTGCGACCTGTGCATCCACCTTCAGCTTCACATCTTTTCGGTCCGCCCATGGTGCTAACGAAATAAACATCGTCCCCGCATTGGCTTTTTGGCCATTGGATAATGCATCAAAACCTATTATTTCCATGACATCTGTAACTCCGGAAGAGTCCATAATCTCATCTGCCAGCTTATGCATAGTTTCTGACGTAAGATTCATCGAAGTACCCTCCGGCAAATTAACTGCCGTCATAAAATATCCCTGATCCTCATCCGGCACGAAAGTAGACGGCACAATTTTATAAAGAGCTCCTATCCCTATAATCAATAAAATCAGAAACAATATACAATATTTTGTTTTGCTGATCATCCATATGACCTGTTTCAAATAACTGTGCTTCAACGCATCGAATCCATTGTTGAATTTGGCAAAAAACCGCGCCAGCCTATTGGTTTGTCCTGCTTGTATCCTAGTTTTTAACAGAAGGACACACAAAGAAGGGGTTAATGTTAATGCCACAAACGCCGATAAAGCCATTGATATAGCAATCGTCAGCGCAAATTGTTTATATAAAACTCCCATCATCCCACCAAGGAACGCAGCCGGAATAAAAACAGCTGCAAGAACAAAGGCGATCGCTACCACCGGGCCTTGCACCTCATCCATAGCCCGCTCTGTGGCTTCTCTCACTCCTATCCTATCTTCCTGCATATGATGCTCGACATTCTCTATCACGACTATGGCATCGTCAACAACCAGCCCAATAGCCAGTACCATAGCAAATAAGGTCAGTGTATTGATAGAAAAATCCAGTATGACAAATGCCGCGAGAGTTGCAATTAAGGATACTGGTATTGCAAGGACAGGGATAAGTGTAGCCCGCCAACTCTGTAAAAAAAGATAGACAATAATAATGACAAGAACCAATGCTTCGGCAAACGTGTGCAGTACCTCTTCAATAGAGGCATGAATATATCGCGTACTATCAACGACTTCTTTATATTCCATACCTGGGGGAAAATGTTTTTTTCCCTCTGTCATAATATCCTGTACTGCCTTTACCGTCTGCATGGCATTGGCATCGTTTGTCAGTGAAACCCCAAAGCTGAAAGCTTCTTTCCCATTTTGATAAGCACTAAATGTATTTTCTTTGGCCCCGGTCACAATTCGTGCCACATCTTTGAGCCTAACAAAAGATCCATCGCCCTGTGCTTCCACTACTACATTTTCAAAATCTTTTATCGTCTTCAAACGTCCTTTTATTTTTCCGATATATTGTTTTTCTTGATGCCTTGATGCCGGCATCTGACCGATTGCACCCGCCGGAGCTTGAATGTTTTGTTCTTTAATAGCCGACGTAACATCAGCCACAGTCAAACCGTACATTGCAAGCTTATCGGGATTAAGCCAGACGCGCATGGCATAATCTGCACCATAGGATGCGACATTTCCTACACCCGTGACTCGTTTGATTTTATCCAAAAGATATAAATCTGCATAATTCTTTAAAAAAACACTGTCATATGTGCCTTTCGGTGAATAAAGCGATATCATTAATGCCATATCGGATGATGATTTTCGAGTAGTCACACCGACAGATTGTACATCGCCTGGTAAACTTGCATCAGCAGCCGCCACATTATTTTGGGTTTTAACAGCATCCATATCACCGTCCGTGCCCAATTTAAACACTACCTCAAGACTATATGCTCCGGAAGCGTCAGAATTTGAACTCATATAGTCCATCCCCTGGACACCATTGATTTCAGACTCAATTGTCTGTGCCACTGTTTCATTAACGACAGAAGCATCCGCACCTGTATAATTTGTTGACACTGTAACCGTAGGCGGTGAAATTTCCGGATATTGAGCCACAGGCAATTGTATAGCTGCAATTCCTCCAAGAATAACCATAATCAATGCTATAACAATTGCAAAAACAGGACGCTTGATAAAAAATCGTGACAAGCTAATCTCCCCTTTATGAATCCATATTTGTCTCTGTATCTTCTGTAAGTGAAAAACCCATTTCTTCCGGGATGACCGCACTTGCCTCAACGTTCGTACCGTCCTCTATTTTTACAAGACCTTCGACAATAATTTGATCTTCAGCTTTTATTCCCTCTTCAATAATATAGTAACTGCCGACTTTATCACCAAGTTTCACTTCCCGTGCCTCCGCTTCACCATTGTTATTGACAATATTGACAAATGCTTTATCAAGAAGCTGCTGCACAGCACGCTGCGGTACCAAAATTGCATTTGGTATAACAGGGCCACTTATCCGGACACGTGCAAACATCCCAGGCAGTAAATCATTATCAGGATTCGGAAAGAGTGCCTTAACCGTAAGAGATCCTGTATTTTCTGTAAGTGAACGATCAACGGCAAAGATACTGCCTGGCAATGGATATTCTTTTCCATTGCTCAATATAAGATTTACCGTTTTATTTTCGCCTTCATCATTCCATTCTGAAATTGTTTTAAGATATTCATTTTCACTGATATTAAACTGCACATTAGTCGGATCGCTCGTCCCTACCGTAGCAAGCGTCGTTGAACCAGCTGCCGCATATGTCCCCGCCGGAACATCTTTAAGATCCAGTCTCCCCGATATCGGAGCATAAACCACTGTGTCATCAAGATCTTCCTGCGCTTTTTTTACGAGCGCTTCATTTGCTGCAACAACGGCATTATTTTGACGAACCTGTGACTGCTGCGTTGTCACCTTTTGCTCAGATACAGCACTTGAAGCCAATAATTTTTCATCCCGCGCTAAATCTATTTCCGCATTATGAAGAATTGCCTTAGATTGTTCCAAAGCAGCTCTGGCTGAAAGAAGCGCCGATTCATATTGTCGGGAATCTATTTCATAAAGTGCCTGGCCTTGTCTAACATATTGTCCGCCTTTAACATACTTTTCCTTAATCTTACCTGATATATTCGACTGAATCTTTATCTCATCTTCTGCTTTGACCGTGCCGACATATTTATAAGAAAGCGATATATCTTGCTGCAATGGATGCATAATTTTTACTTTTACTTTTTTTTCATCTGCATGTATTGTATTATCATTGCTATAATAAAAAAATATTACACCCGATAACCCCAAAATTAATATTGAGGCAATTAAGATACGATGATTTTTTATGATTTTTCCAAGTAACAAATTCTATTCTCCTTTGAAATATCTCTTTTTTTCAACCAGATTTCATGATAAACTATCCACTAACAGGACAGTCAACAAGGAGCTGAAAAATTTTGCAAAAAGCATATTTATCTACCGGCGAGTTTGCTAAAATTTGCAATATAAATAAAAAGACCCTCTTCTATTATGCAGAAGAGGGCATTTTTCGACCAGATATTATTGGCAAAAATGGGTACCATTTTTACTCCTATGGACAATTATATATATTCTATGTCATTCGGGCTTTACGGGAAATAGGGCTGTCTATAAAAGAAATTAAGGACTATATAGATAATCGCACCCCGGAAAATCTGCGTGATCTCCTGAAGCTGCAAAGAAAATACCTGCAAAAAGAAATTCAGCATAAACAAAGACTTAACCTCTTGATAAAGAATAAGCTGCAGCTTCTCAAAGAATCGGAGCAGCTTATAATGAACAATGTCAGACTGCAGCATCTTCCGTCTTCAAAATTATTGCTAAGTGAAAATTTCCATGATGAACATGATGAAGCCGCCCAGCATCGCATAGTGCAGCAGCATATAAACTACTGTCTTCAACATAACCTTAATGTAGGATATCAGCTTGGCGCTATGGTCGCCAAGGAAGATATTTTATCCGGAGATTTTCAAAATTACAGCTATTGCTTTACTAAAACTTCCCTTTCCATTAAAGGAGCGGCTCCTGCCTGCGCACAGCGCTTCACTCAGCCGGCAGGATTATATGCTGTTGGTTATTTTCATGGTTCTTATTCCAATAATTACAATGGAGCATATGCAAAAATTTTAAAATTTTTGGAAACCCAGCATTATAAAATCGACGCATTTTCATATGAGGAATCTTTGCTTGATGAAATCAGTATGAATACTGCCGACAACTATGTCACTAGAATAGCCGTAAAGATAAAAACATAACTTTTACATTGGAAGCCCTATGAATTCTAAATTGATCAAATCTGCCCGATATTTTTGTATCTGCCCGCACTTTTCCTGAAAATTTCTCACTCTGCCATCAAAATCAGAAAGGTGAAAATATGAAATTAACAGTACTCGTTGACAACAACACGCTTATTGATCATTATTTTTTAGGCGAACCGGCAGTCTCTTATTATATTGAAGATGAAAATATGAAATTATTATTTGACGTCGGATACACTGATATTTTTTTAAAAAATGCTCAAAAAATGCATATTGCTTTAAATGATATCAGCACAATCGTTATCTCACATGGGCACAATGATCATACCGGTGGTCTGCCTTATTTAATACGACACTGTGCAGATGCCTATACAGAACATGGTAAATACAATAAACCTGAACTTATCGCTCACCCATTGGCTTTCTGTGATAAATACGAAGACAAAAATGAAATAGGCTCACTGATAAAAGAAGATATTTTGAAACGATATTTCAGATTAGTATTGAGCAAATCAGAAATTTGGCTTACGAATAATTTAGTTTTTCTTGGAGAAATAGAAAGAAAAAACGATTTTGAAAACAAAAAGCCAATTGGAAAATTCAGAAATAAAGATCGCGATTTTGATGACTTTCTGTTGGATGATTCTGCTCTGGTATATAAAGCATCCAAGGGCTTAGTCATTATTGCAGGGTGCGCGCATTCAGGTATTTGCAATATTGTGGAAAAAGCAAAAAGTATTTGCCATGATACCAGAATTATTGACATTATTGGCGGATTTCACTTGCTTGGTCCAAGTGAAGAATTACTTCAAAAAACATGTCTGTATATGAAGCAAAATAAAATACAGCATATATCGCCTTGCCATTGCACAGATTTGCAATCAAAAATTGAATTATCCCGAAATTTTCGTATACAAGAAGTCGGTGTGGGACTAACAATAGAATATGTATAAATATACACTGAATGCAAAAATTGATTTAGGAACCCTTACTATTTGGCTATTATTATATTTATTTAAAAATATTTACAGTGTTTTTCATCTAAAGGAATATCATGTTCTAGTCCAATAATTTTTGGCCACAGACCTGCATCATCAATAATAAATCCCATGATTATTCCCATATGGCTGTGCAGATGCCTATGCTGAGCAAGAATAAGTGTAAATCTTGTATATTCACATCCAGCAGGTTTTTTCAGCAGATCGTCATCGTGCAACTGCTGCAGATAATCTGTTATCTTTTTTTAATAACGATGTAATAATTTGCCAGCTCATTTCTGGTCAAAATTTTTTTTGATGCTACATCAAGATTATTTAAATCTGGAACATGAAACAGAGGTTCCGTAAAATTTTCATCATATGGATTGATAAACCAAGAATCCAGCGAATGAATCATGTGATAAACATGCTTCCACATTGGCATATGGCAATACTTTTTATTCCACAAAGCATCCGGAATACACTCAATCACATTCTGTACTTCCCACAAAGCCCGCCTTGTCTGGTCATTGATGATATCGACGCAGCTGTCTTGTTTCATAGTTTTTTCTCCCTTAGCAGCCTAATTTCGTTTATAAAGCACTAGCTCATTCTTTCACCGTATATCGCAATGATGTTTAAACAACAAAACTTATAGAAAAATATACTAATACTCATTTTGGGGGAATATATTTTTGCTCAGCCACATCACGCCTTTTCGCTGACAGTGAGTTAATCCGCAGACACAGCAGATGAATCTTTGGAACTACTTCGCAATGGAAATGATAGTCGGCTTTGCCTTCCTTCACTCCGTATTGGGTCAGCATCGTCTGCAATGCCATAGTTTTTCTTTCTTCTGGAACATACTCGATTATCCCTGTTCCCATAACAGATTCAAACTCCATCGTACATTCACATTCACCGACCTGCGGACCAGTAACAATGCTGCAAATATTTTCCATAACAAAGCTGACCTTGTTATTTCTCCTGATGAGATCATGTTTCTTGCCTACTTTGGCACCATGGAAATATATATTTATCTCATCAGCCTTGACTTCCAAGCCAAAGGTCATAGGAACCACATAAGGATATTCTTCATCGTGAAATGCTACGTGACATACTTTACAATCTTTCATTATTCTTATAATATCGTTCAAATCAGTAATTTCTCTATCTATCCTTCTCACTTTGCAGTTCCTCCTTACTCCCAAAATACAGCATTATCTTTTTCACTTGATTGAAGCGAAAAGACAGCATCCAATCTGTCTAATATAATTGTATCATGGTCTTATTAAATATTTTAGTTATGTATTTCATCACAGTGATCATGTTATACTGGCTGCTGAAATTATATATTACCATTATTAGTTATGGAAAAACGGAATTTCCAACATGTCATAAAGATTTTTATATATAAAAGCAAAACGCTTCTGTCCGATAAATTCGGGAAGCAGAAGCGTTTTTATTATATTTTCTTATTTTGCCATTAAGGCAGCAATTTTATTAGCAATGTCAGCAGGATTTTCAGGCAATATGCCTTCTATTAGAAGTGCCTGTGTATATAATAACTCACAATAATTTTTGAATTCATCGTTTTCCTTGCCAAGATTATGCACTGCCTGCAAACGTTCAAAAAGTTCATGATGCGGATTTATTTCCAAAATACGTTTTGCCTTAAACATCGGATTACTGGCGTCAGCGAATGCCTGTTCCATCGTGAAGCTTGGTCCCTGTTCATCTGCAACAAGACATACGGCACTTGATTTTAATCTGTTGCTTATTTTGACATCAGCAATTTTTTCACCGAGACTTTCCTTGATATCTTTGATAAGATCTTCATTTTTCTTGGTGATATCTTCCGTTTCCTTCTTTGTTTGCTGAGATTCTACATCATCCAGGTCCAGATCACCGCGGCTTATTGAGTGGAATTGTTTACCATCATATTCACGCAGTGCTTCAATGGCAAATTCATCAACATTGTCAAGCAAATAGAGAACTTCTATATTTTTTTCACGCAAAAGTTCCATTTGCGGCAGACTGTCTATAGCCTTACGATCCTTACCTGCAGCATAATAAATCTTTTTCTGGCTTTCCGGCATGCGATCAATATATTCTTTAAGAGAACTTAATCCTTTATCCCCATTAGAAGTCGCAAAAAGCAATAGATCTTTGAGTTTGCTTATGGTATCATTGCCGCTGTACATGCTTCCATATACGCCTATTTTCAGCGATTTGCCATATTCAGCCCAGAATTTTTCAAATTTTTCACGATTATTTTTAAGCATTCGTTCCAATGTTTTTAAAATGCTGTTTTCTAAATTGCGGCCGATTATTTTCAGTTCGCGGCTCTGCTGCAGCAATTCACGGGAAATATTTAAAGAAAAATCAGGGGAATCAACAAGCCCTTTGACAAAGCGCAGATACTCCGGTAAAAGATCCTTGCAGTTATCCATAATGAAGACATGGCGCGAGTATAACTGCAAACCGGGCTGATAATCAGTATGATATAGATTGAAAGGTGCATGTGAAGGAAAGAAGAGCAGCGACGTATATTCTATAGTCCCTTCAGCTTTATTATGCAGTACTTCCATCGGTTCTTCCCAATCGTGGAAAAGATTTTTATAAAACTCATTATATTCTTCGTTCTTTATTTCTGACTTATTTTTAGCCCAGAGCGGCTGCATAGAATTTAAGGTGCGTATTTCATCATGCTTAACTTTTTCCGCTCCTTCTATTTCCTTACCGTCTTTATCTTTTGGTGTTTCTTCGACAACAAAATTCATTTTTATAGGATAGCGCACATAGTCTGAGTATTTTTTGATAAGGCTGTCTATTTTATAAGTATCAGTAAAGTTTTCTTCAGCCTTTTCACCATAAAATTCAGGCAGCAGCGTAAGTGTAATTATTGTTCCACGTTTTTCCTTATCACACTCTTCGATCGTATATGATCCGTCACCGGCAGATTCCCATTTGTAAGCTTGTTTTTGTCCGGCTTTGCGCGTAACCACAGTTATTTTTTCAGCTACCATAAACGCAGAATAAAAACCCACACCAAATTGACCGATAAGTTCCTTACCTGAGACAGCAGAATTAGTTTCCTTCGCTTCCATCATTTTCTGCAGAAAGACCTTGGTGCCAGACTTGGCTATCGTACCAATGTTTTCAATGAGTTCCTCCTTGTCCATCCCTATACCGTTATCGGCAATAGATAGTGTATGCGACTTTTCATCAGGTACCAGGAAAATCTCATAGCTGTCATCACCTTCAAGTAAATCTTTATTGGTGAGACTTTCAAAGTGAATTTTATCAATGGCATCAGATGCATTGGATGTCAGTTCGCGTAAAAATATTTCCCGATTTGTATAAATTGAGTGGATCATCAGATCAAGCAGCTGTTTAGTCTCTGCTTGAAATTCATGCGTTTCTTTAGACATAATTCAAACCCCTTCATCGTTTATTGCTTTGTTAGCACTCATTAGCAGTGAGTGCTAAAAGTTACTTTTACTATACAACGCTTTGAAAAAAAAATCAATACTTTCGATAAACTTCATCATTTTGAATATTGGACAGGTTTTATTTTAACCGCTGTACAGCATGCAGATATATAAAATACATGATCTGCCTCCTAACTAAAGAATATCATGCAAAATTGACCAGCAGCACAATATTTCGCCTCTTTCTGACCGGTGCAAAAGCTGTTATATGCGATTTTCTGGTGAAAGCAATCCTAAATGAACAATACATATTTGCTATTATTAGTAATATCAATTATAATGTATATGAATTTACTTATATTTGATATTTTTGGTAAAAAGGGGTTTTATTCCGGTTGGATTTATTCTATAAAATCAGTCGAACCGCTGTAAATAACAGCTTCAAATAAAAAACCCTATTTGTTTTGCACAGACAAAATGAAAGTGCCTATGTACAGGGGGAAAAAATGAAAAACCGCGGTTTTGAAATAGTAAGCGTTTATGAAGGAAATAATATTATTCTGCCTGAACGAAAAACAGATAAAAGTGCAGGATATGATATAGCCTGCGCAGAAGATGCGATTTTAAAAGCGGGAAAAGTAACTCTCATTCCCACAGGTCTCAAAGCATATATGAATGATGATGAGTACCTTGGTATTCACATCAGATCAAGCATAGCTTTGAAAAATTCTCTTTCCTTCATTAACGGACAGGGTATTATTGATGCTGACTATTACAATAATGCCAACAATGAGGGACATATCATGCTGGCTGTTTTTAATCATGCCTCAACAGATTTTTCTGTAAAAAAGGGAACACGTCTGGCTCAGGGAATTTTCTATAAATATCTTATGACCGATGGGGACAGCAATGATAAGGGACTTGTCCGTCATGGCGGCATGGGTTCCACGGGGGTCTGATCAATGGAAGATATGGACCTATTTTCTATTGCCGCCCAGAATACAAACAACAGCATGAAGAATGCTGTTCCTCTGGCTGTGAGGATGCGCCCGCAAAATTTTGATGAGTTTGCGGGACAGGACCATGTTCTCGGTAAAGGACGTTTTTTGCGTACATTGATTGAAAAGGACAGTATTCCTTCATTGATTCTGTTTGGTCCGCCCGGTACAGGAAAAACTACTTTATCTCAAATGATAGCCTCAATGACCAAGAGCGATTTCAAACAATTGAACGCTGTTTCCTCCGGTATCGCAGACATTCGTAAAATTGTTGATGAAGCTGAACAACAGAGAAAATTTTATCAAAGACGTACGATAATTTTTATTGACGAAATACACCGTTTTAACAAGGGACAGCAGGATGTTCTTCTGCCCTATGTCGAAGATGGCCGCCTTATCCTCATAGGTGCCACTACAGAAAATCCGTATTTTGAAGTAAATCATGCACTGCTGTCCCGTGTACGCGTGATCAGGCTGAATGCCTTGACCGATTCACAAATGCTAAAAATAATGAGGCAGGCATTGACAGATACCAAAAACGGTCTTGGCAGTATGAATATTTCCTGTTCGGACAGCCAGTTGCATACTATAGCACAGCTTTCCTCCGGTGACGCACGTGTGGCACTTAATCTGCTTGAACAGTCCGCACTGATGGCCGCCGCTGCCGAAACTGATATTACCGAAAAAATTCTGCAGGAAATATCTGGCGAAAAAATCCAATCATATGACAAAAACGGTGATAATCATTACGATACAGTGTCAGCCTTTATAAAAAGTATGCGCGGCAGCGACCCCGATGCCGCAATTTATTATCTGGCAAAAATGCTTGAATCAGGAGAAAATGCCAATTTTATCGCTCGCAGGATAGCGATATGTGCATCTGAGGATGTAGGCAACGCAGATCCGATGGCTTTAGTGCTGGCAATGGCAGCTGTACAGTCTGTGCAGTTTGTAGGAATGCCGGAAGCCCGTCTGCCTCTTGCTCAGGCCGTAACCTATATAGCATCGGCACCAAAGAGCAATTCTTCATATCTTGCGATAGACAAAGCTATTGCGGATGTTCGAAATCTGCAGTGCGGCGACATACCGGCACACCTGAAGGACGCTCATTATAAGGGTGCACAAAAGCTTGGTCATGGCACAGGCTATAAATATCCCCATGATTACGCTGATCATTTTGTAAAACAGCAATATATGCCGTCCGGGCTTATCGGCACAAAATATTATGAACCAAGCAGTAACGGCAGAGAAAAGATTATAAAAGAATATTTGCAAGAACATCAAAATTTTTTACACAAATAATACGCTAACTGTTATAATATAGTAAACTTATAATATTAGCAGGATTTCTATTTTAGTTGCAATCTTCATCTTCAATAGGATATGAATGGAGGAAATATATATGAAATTGTCGACAAGAGGTCGCTATGGTGTCACTGCCATGTATGAATTGGCATTGAATTATGGCCAAGGACCTTTATCATTGCGCACTATCGCTGCAAAGCAGGATATCTCCGATAATTATCTGGAGCAGCTTATCTGCGCGCTCAGAAATGCCGGTCTTGTCAAGAGTACTCGTGGCGCACAGGGAGGATATGTATTGACAAGGGATCCCGCCGATATCACTATAGGCGATATTATCACTATCATGGAAGGACCTATTGCCTTGGTAGATTGTCTTCTGAATGAAGCGGATTCCAGCAGCCAGATTTGTAAAAAAGCAGATAAATGTGTAACCCGCGGAGTATGGGAGCGGGTGTGTCAAAGCATCAGCGAGGTTTTGGACTCGATTACTCTGGCTGATTTATGTGAAAATGGCAAGAAAGCCTCTATGTTAAACAGTATGGTGGAGGCATGAACCTTTTCTGATTCAGCACATGGTTATCGGGATGGAGGGACATGGAATATTTCCTGTTCTCCATCCCTTATTAATTTATTGCAAGGTGAGATAATAGTGGAAAAGAAAAAAGTTGCCGTTGCTATGAGCGGCGGTGTAGACAGCTCTACGACAGCTGCTATTTTATTGGACAAGGGTTATGACGTTTTTGGCGTTACCATGGTTTTAAGTGATGAAGGCCGCGGTTTTTCCAAAGAAGACAGCTACGATCAGCTCAGTTCTGTAAAGGATGCACGCATAGTCTGCAATCTGCTTAATATTAAGCATTATGTTATGGATTTCAAGGACATATTTAAAAAAGAAGTATCTGATTATTTCATAGATGAATATATGTCAGCGCATACCCCCAACCCCTGTGTCCGCTGCAATCATTGCATAAAATTCGGCAGACTTCTGAACGAATGCATGAAACTCGGCGCTGATTATATGGCCACAGGGCATTATGTTACCATAGAAAAAAACGAAAAAGAACGTTATCTGATCAAACGTGCCGCTGACACTCACAAAGATCAGTCGTATGTGCTCTATCATTTGGGTCAGGAAGCTCTCAGTCACATAATCTTCCCTCTGAGCAGCTACACTAAAACGCAGACTCGGGAAATGGCTAAAAAATATAATCTGCCTGTAGCAAATAAAAAGGAAAGCCAGGAAATATGTTTTATTCCCAATGACGATTATAAAGCATATCTTCAAAATCATTCGCAAATGCATTTCAAAGCTGGCAATATAGTCGATGTTGATGGTAATATATTAGGGCGTCACAACGGCTTATCGTTGTATACCGTAGGCCAGCGAAAGGGACTTGGAATCGCCGCAGCTGAACCTTTGTATGTAATCCAGCTCAACAGCGATAAAAATGAAGTTGTCGTCGGAAGCAACAAAGATGTTTTTTCCTCAGGGCTTATGGCCAAAAACCTGAATTGGATCCCTTTTGATAATATAGAGGGGCCTCTTGAAACATATGCGCAGATTCGCTATGGAAAGAATGTGTGCCAGGCGACAGTTTATCCGCTGGAAAATAATACGGCAAAAGTTATTTTTAAAGAACCGCAGCGTGCTGTAACACCGGGACAGTCAGTAGTTTTTTATGATGACAATATTCTTTTAGGCGGCGGCATAATAACAGAACCACTTAAATGAACTTCTTCACGACAGCCATAATAAACGAATTCTTGACATTTCTTTTCTTTGCTTCTATACTTGGAGCAGGCAGCGGCGCTTATCATATATGATAGGTGCCGTTTTTAGTATAATATGGAAATCTGAGGTGAAAAAAATATGTTTGAAAAAATTTTTTCGGCAAAAGAACATCAGACTACGTCTTGGAGCGGCGGATCCACCACCCAATTGTACATTTCCCCCAACAATTCACATTACGAAGCCAGAGACTTCAAGCTGCGCTTAAGCTCGGCAACAGTAGATGCGGATGTATCCACCTTTACCGAACTGATTGGTATAGACCGCATTTTGATGAGTCTGGATAATGAAATCTCACTTATACACAATAACCGGAAAGAGATAAAATTAAAACCTTTTACTGCCCACTTTTTCAGCGGAGCCGATAAGACCATAAGCAAAGGCCGCTGCACCGATTTTAACGTGATGCTTAAACAAAACTCTTATAAAAATGCAGATCTTTTTACCATTGCTGATCCTCATTTTAGTTTAGAAGCTGATAATGCTTGTTACATATATATAGCAGACGGTGCATATGAAATTTTATGCGGTCAAAAAAGTTTTACACTGCATAAAGGAGAATTGCTGTATTTAAATAATTTTCCTGCGTGCAAATTAAAAAAAATTATAGATCACTCAAGAGCTGTTATTTGTAAAATCAACTGGTGATTTTTTCAAAATAGACTTAAAAATAAATTATGCAGCAGTATAGTATATGCAGTATAATATATTGAGTATTAATACTGATACATGAATTATACTATTAATAAAAGGAGGATAAATATATGGGAAAAAATATTGAAACATTTGAGCAGCTTACTAACATGTTAAAATTTATTGCTGATACGTCCCCTACTTATAAAAAAATTGCCGTATACATAAATGATAACTATCTGCAAATCGTTTTCATGACGACAAATGAGCTGGCCGAACAGGTAGGTGTCAGCCAGGGCAGCATATCAAGATTTTTCATGGCTCTTGGCTACAGAGGATATAATGATTTTTTACAAAATCTGCAAAATATGGTAAGCAAGGAACTTACTGCCCCTAAAAGGCTGCAATTCACAGAAAAGCACGGCATAAAAGATAAATACATGCACTCTATTTTCGATAACGAACTGGCAAATATGGAAAAACTTGGCGGTATAATGGAGTCTGAGTCCTATAAAAAAATGGTGGATATGCTTGCCTCAACTAAGCCGCTGATTATCTTATCAGCCAGGATGTCTTTTACTATCGTGCCATATGTGCATTACATTCTCAATAAAATGAGGGATTTTGTACATGAATACACGCCATCGTCTCCGCAATGGGACACGGTAGAGCTTACGGACCCTGAAAGTGTAAATATATTGGCCGTTATGATGCCGCGGTATCCGAGAGCTCTTGTCGAAAAATGTCAGAAATTAAAAAAATCAGGATTTCATATTTATGGTGTCACCGACAGTGAATTTTCACCTTTAATGGAATGCAGTGATTCTGCTGTTTGTGTCCCGCTCACTGTTTCTTCTATTTTTGATATCTACAGTACACCCATGATATTTTTTAACATACTTCTGCGTGATGCTGCTAAAAAGATACCGGAAATATCGAAACGAATGGAAAAAATAGAGAATATAGAACTTAATAATAAAGTTTACTATTGACATTTACGTATCAGAATTTTATAATTAAAGCACTAATAAAAAGCAAGGGTGCTTTATTCTTCGTGAATAAGGCACTTTTTTTGCTTTTTATTGAATGATTTATTTATTATATTTTTATATAAATGAATTAATTCTACAAATATTTATAGATTAGCAAGGGGCTGATGTTGTGTGATAGAAATAAGTGACAATAAAAAAATCACTATAAATAAGGACCGTTTACTATTCAGATTAGAAGAAATGTCTCAGTTCGGATTGAATAAAAAAACCGGTGGTATAGACAGACAGCTTGGCAGCCAGGCTGATAAAGATACAAGAAGATGGCTCAAAGATATATGGGAAAAAGACATAGGCCTGAAAGTCACTGTTGATGCCGTCGCCAATATGTGGGGCAGTTACGGCGAACATCTAAAAAATAAACCGATTGTTTTCGGATCGCATCACGACAGTGTTCCCAATGGAGGAAAATTTGATGGAGCACTTGGTGTATTGATGGCAATGGAAGCCATTCAATCAATAAGTGACAGTGGAATAAAAACACGTCACCCCTTAGAAATTATCTCTTTTACCGGTGAAGAACCAAACAGCTTTTCTGTTTCTACCCTCGGCAGCAAAATTTTATGCGGCCGCCTGACAAAAAAAGATATAAGTATTCTGCACGACAGAAATACAGGCAGACCTTTGACTGAAGCTATCGACTGGCTCGGCGGAAACAGCAGCCAAATAGACAGTGCCGTTCTGGAAAAAGGTACTATGACCGCTTTCCTTGAATTCCATATCGAACAAGGACAACGTTTATACCGCAAACAGCAGGCTGTTGCGGCCGTCAGTTGTATCACAGGCATCTACAGAGAAATTATATCAATAAAAGGAGAGGCAAATCATGCAGGCACCACACAGCTTCAGGACAGGCGGGATGCATTATGTGCTGCCTCAGAGCTCTGTCTTGCCATTGAACATATAATGGAAGATTTCACGTCAATTGCTGTGACTGTCGGTCATATGCAGATTATTCCAAACGCTTCCAATATCATACCGGGTGAAGTTTCTTTTACCATAGATCTGCGTACGGCCTTTCCTGAAGATAGGAAAAAGGCTCTGGCAAAATTAAAGGAAAGGATAGCAGCAATAGAGAAAAAACGGGATATAAAAATAATACGCAGACTTAATCTTGATCAACCGGAAATGTCCATGGATGAAACGGCAGTGGAGGCTGTCATGAAGGCCATCGAAAAAGAAGCGCAGCCGCCGATGAAGCTTGTGAGCATGGCCGGACATGATGCTGCCAATATGGCAAGGCTGACAAAAACCGCTATGCTTTTTTCCCAGAGTGTCAACGGATACAGCCATTGTCCTCAGGAATATACCGCTCCGCGTGAAGTGGCTATAGCGGCACAAGTTTATCTCGATACATTGTTGATTTTGGATAAGGAGCTGGTATGATGTCAATAAAAATAATAAAAGCAGCAGCAATTTTTATTGACAGCTGTCTTGTGGAAAATAAAGCCATTGCAGTAAATATGCACACCGGTGATATTGAAAAGATAGCTGCAGCAGCACAGCTGGAAAAGGAGTATCCTGACGCCGGAAAAGAAGACTGGGGTGATCTCGTCATTGTTCCCGGCAGCATTAATGCCCATAATCACAGCTTTCAGAGCTTACTCCGCGGAGTAGCCGCTGACCGGCCTTTTTTAGAATGGCGTGATAACTCTCTCTACAAATTTTCACCGCGTATGCGATTGCAGGATATTTACACGGGAGCACTATTTGCCTTTACAGAGATGATGAAATGCGGTGCGACCACTGTAGCCGATTTCTTTTATCTTCATCAATTTGGCAGTGAAAGCGATGAAGCAGTTATTCAGGCAGCAAACGATGCCGGAATAAGACTGGTCATAGCCAGAACTATGTATGACTGGACCGGCGCACCTTCCGGTTATGTAGAAAATGTCGAAACAGCAGTCAGCAATACAGCATCTTTGATGAAAAAACATACGGGTGGAATGGTGAAAGTTTTGCCCGCACCGCACAGTCTGCATGCTGCTTCCCCTGAAATGATCAAAGCAGGCTACCGTCTGGCATGTGAATATAATACCCCCTATCATATTCATGTAGCGGAAGAAATCTTTGAAGTAGATCAAGTAAAAAAAGAACATGGCATGACACCGTTAAAATATCTTGATTCCTTAGGTGTAGTTGACAAACATATGTCAATAATACATGGTGTATGGCTCAGTGAAGATGAAATAAGAACGATGGGCCGAAAAGGTGCTCATCTTATTTACTGCCCGTCAAGCAATATGTTCCTCGCAGACGGTATCACCGATATTCCCGCATACATCAGGCATTCGGTCCCCATAGCACTGGGCAGTGATGGAGCCTGCGGCAACAGTCGCATCAGTGTATTTGAGGAAATGCGCATGGTATCACTTCTGCAGAAGGCAAAAACCTGTAACGCTCTTTGTGTGAATTTCCATGATGCATTCAAAATGGGAACCGAAACAGGCGGTACAGTGCTTGACCTTCCCATCGGCAAAATAGCCGACGGTTATAAAGCCGACTTCGTCGGAATATCTGTATATGATTTTTCTATGCAGCCCCTGACAAAAAAAGGGCAGCAATTTCTACCCAATCTTATTTACTCCATGCAGCCCACAGCGATTAAACGTGTAGCTGTAAACGGCAGAACAACAGTCATACAGGGCCACTTGGTAAATACAACAGAAAGTCGTGTACTTGAACAGGTAAAAATGACTATGCAGCATCTTGAAAATGAGTAAAAACTTTATTGCACTATTTTCATTATCCGGAGCAATACTATAATTGGGGAGGTTTATATATGTATCTTACTGAAGAAGAAAAAAAAATGTTAGAAGGAAACTACGGGCAGGGCACTCAGCTGGCAATGAAAATACTGGTTGCGATAGGAGAAGCCTACGATGCTCCCAAGATGGTTCCCGTGACACGTACTCATGTTGCGCTCAGCAATCAGGAAGCTGATCTATGGTTTGCTGAAAAATTAACGGCTGGTGAGGCAGTATGCCGTATACGCCCGACTGTCAATCCCAGTTTCAATCTGGAACAATTTCAAGCAATAACTGATATTGACAGGGAAGACGAAGAAATAGTCAAACGTACACATGCGGCCTACACCAAGCTCGGCGCAATAATGACTTATGATTGTACGCCTTATCTTGAAAAAAATGTACCGCGTTTCGGCGAAATCATTTCATTTTCCGAATCAAGCGCAACACCTTTTGTAAACTCCGTTTATGGTGCCCGTTCTAACAGAGAATCAGCGCAGAGCGCCCTATGCAGTGCTGTTACGGGAGTAACACCTTATTACGGATTTTTATTGAAAGAAAATCGTGCCGGACAGGTATTGGTACATGTGGAGGCTGATATGGAAGATGATTTTGCTTATCAGATGCTCGGTTATTTCGCTCCAAAAAAAATTGGCTTTTCTATCCCTGTTTTTGAAGGGCTGACAAATCCCAGTAAGGAAGCTCTGATGAATCTGGGCGCACAGCTTAATACAGGAGGCAATGTAGCCCTTTATCACATTCTTGGTTTTACACCGGAAGCACTGACAATGGAAGATGCCTTTCAAGGCAAAAAGCCACAGTACGAAGTAACCATCACCAATAATGATCTGAAAAATATGCGCGAAGAAATATCTGACAAAAATGGAAAAATAGATTTTGCCCTATATGGCTGCCCGCATTTCACGATCGACCAGGTATGCACGGTTGCCGAAATGGTAAAAGGGAAAAAATTATCTGTTCCGTTATTTATTATGACCTCTTCACTGACCCGCAGTTTGTCTCAAAAAATGGGATATGCGGATATAATAAAAACAGCCGGCGGTGAAATAGTAGAAGATACTTGTATGGATCAACCATGCTGGAAATTTTTATATGGTAAAAAGGGAATAACAGATTCTCCCAAATGCGCCTATTATACGAAACGGCGTGATATGCAGTTTATCATAGCCCCTCTTAAAGAAAGTATATATGCAGCTTTGAAAGGAGAATACTAAAATGAAAAAACAATACGACTGCCACAAAATATCAGGTGGTAAGGTAACAGGCCAATTACTTTTTTCCGATGACGGTATGTGCTTTTATCTCATTGAACCAAAAGACGGTAAGATTATAGAAAAAGAGCACTGCCTTTATCAAAAATCCGTTGCCGGAAAAATCTTAGTATTTCCCTATGGTAAAGGGAGTTCAGTTGTACAGGCAGACGGAATGTATCAATTGAAAATGACAGGAATGAATCCTGCTGCCATGATAGTGGTAAATGCTGATACGACCTTAGCTGCGAGCGCTATCATTCTTGACGCTCCTATGGTAAATAAAATGGATGATGACTTTTACAAAGATTTCCATGACGGTGATATGGTAGAACTTGATGCAGACAATGGCATTCTGCGGAAAATATAAATAAATGTACTGAATATGAGGTAAAGCTGATGAATCGTCTGCTTATAAAAAATTTAGCTGAAATTGCCACTCCGCTCGGAAAGACAGCACTGCGTGGGAAAGCAATGAACGATATAAAGATTTATAAAAACGGCGCAATTTATTGTGAAGACGGAATAATAAAACTGGCAGGCACAGCCGAAGAAGTACTGCCGCAGCTATCGTCTGGCACAGCTGTCAAAGAAATAGACGCTCACGGAAAATGTGCCGTTCCCGGCTTTGTTGATCCGCATACACATTTTTTGTTTGGCGGAACTCGTGCCGACGAGTTCATCGCCAGGCTCGAGGGTGTTCCCTATATGGATCTCTTAAAAAGAGGCGGCGGTATAGTCAGCACCATGCGGCAGACTCGTGTGATGAGCGAAGAAAATATGTACTCTGCCGGTAAAAAAATTCTCGAAAATATGCTCAAACAAGGTTTTACAACTATAGAAGGCAAAAGCGGATACGGCTTGGATAAAAATACCGAGCTTAAAATGCTGCGGACAATGAAAAGACTGCAGAAAGACCTGCCGATTACATTGAAAACGACTTTTTTAGGAGCACATGCCGTACCTCCCGAATTTGCCGGCAGATCCAATGAATTTATAGATTTTACGATAGAACAGGTTTTTCCTGAAATACAAAAAGAAAAACTTGCTGAGTTCTGCGACGTTTTTTGTGAAAAGGGTGTATTCAGTATAGCTGAATCGCAGAAATTGCTGCTGGCTGCAAAGGAAACGGGCATGAAGGCAAAAATACATGCCGATGAAATAGTGTCGACAGGAGGCGGCGGTCTGGCTGCGGACATAGGGGCGGTCAGTGCAGATCATCTGCTTGCTGTTACCGATGAAGATATAAAAAAATTAGCTGGCAGTAATACTGCGGCAGTATTACTGCCGATGACAGCCTTTTGCATGCGCAAGCAATTTGCCCCGGCCAGACAGATGATAGACACCGGCTGCATCGTAGCCTTAGCCAGCGATTTCAATCCGGGAAGCTGCTATTCATACGCCGCGCCGCTTATACTTGCACTTGCCGTTATTAATATGCATCTGACAATAAATGAGGCATTGACAGCGATTACACTGAATGCCGCGGCCGCAGTGGATGAGGCTGATACTTCAGGCAGTATAGAGCCGGGTAAAAAGGCTGATATTTTACTTTTAAGCAAATCGGACTATAGATTTTTAGTCTATCTGACAGGAATTAATATAGTTGAGCATGTGATAAAAAATGGTGAAATTATATTCTAATAGTCATAAAGGAGCAATGCATAATGATACAGTCAACGACCGAAATAAAGCTGGATAATATCTTTCCTGATGAACCGATATTTGAGCAGGGAATACGCAGAGCCCCAAGCAGAGGTTTTCATTTAAGCAGTGAACAGACAAAAATAGCCTTAAAAAATGCTTTGCGTTATCTGCCCGAAGAACTGCATGAAAAAGCAGCTCCGGAATTCTTACAGGAATTAAAGACTTACGGGCGCATATATGCATACAGATGGCGCCCTCAAGGGCGCATATACGGAAAACCAATAGATGAATACGCCGGAAAATGTTTGGAAGGAAAAGCTTTTCAAGTGATGATAGATAATAATCTTGATTTTGAGGTGGCTCTTTATCCTTATGAACTTGTTACTTACGGTGAGACAGGCAGTGTATGTCATGATTGGCTGGGTTATAGGCTTATCAAAAAATATTTGGAAGTAATGACCGATGAACAGACTTTAGTGGTGGAATCGGGGATGCCGCTCGGTCTTTTTCCTTCGAAGCCGGAAGCTCCCCGTGTAATCAACACAAATGCTCTGATGATAGGTATGTTCGACAATGAAAAAGATTGGGAAATAGCCGAGGAAATGGGTGTGGCAAATTACGGTCAAATGACTGCGGGCGGATGGATGTACATTGGGCCGCAGGGAATAGTGCATGGCACATATAACACTCTTTTGAACGCCGGACGAATGCATTTAGGTATTCCTAACGATGGCGATCTCAGCGGCCACATATTCGTCAGCTCCGGTCTGGGGGGAATGAGCGGTGCTCAGCCAAAAGCCGTAGAAATAGCAAATGGAGTAGGAGTAATAGCGGAAGTCGATTACTCCCGCATCAAAACACGCCTTGATCAGGGCTGGGTCGGTGAATGCTACAAAGATCTCGATAAAGTTTTTGCTGCAGCTGACAAACATTTACATGATAAAACAACTGTTTCTATCGCCTACAACGGTAATATAGTCGATCTTTTGGAATACGTAGTTAAAAACGATATCAAGATCGATCTGATGAGTGATCAGACATCGTGCCATGTGGCCTATGACGGCGGTTATTGTCCTCAGGGAGTAAGCTTTGAAGAACGCACTCGCATGCTCGCCGAAGACCGTGAAACCTTTGAGAAGCTTGTCAACAAAAGTTTGCGGCGCCATTATGAGCTGATAATGGCGTGCGTCAAAAAAGGCACCTACTTTTTCGATTATGGAAATTCCTTTCTTAAGGCAGTCTATGATGCAGGTGTAAAGGAATTATCGAAAAACGGCGTTGATGAAAAAGACGGTTTTATTCTCCCTTCTTATGTCGAAGACATAATGGGACCGCATCTTTTTGACTACGGTTACGGTCCATTCCGCTGGGTATGCCTCAGCGGCAGGCATGAAGATCTGATGCAGACAGACAAAGCCGCTATGGATTGCATAGATCCAAGCAGAAGATACCAGGACAGAGACAATTATAATTGGATCCGTGATGCGGAAAAAAATAAAATGGTTGTCGGTACTCAGGCACGCATACTTTACCAGGATGCCGAGGGACGCATAAAAATAGCTCTCAAGTTCAATGAGTTAGTGCGTAAGGGTGAAACAGGCCCCATTATGCTGGGACGCGATCATCATGATGTCAGCGGTACAGATTCACCATTCCGGGAAACTTCAAATATCAAAGACGGCAGCAATGTTATGGCCGATATGGCGGTACAGTGTTATGCAGGCAATGCAGCCCGTGGCATGAGCCTTATCTCTCTTCACAACGGCGGCGGTACAGGAATAGGCAAGGCAATAAACGGCGGCTTTGGACTGGTGCTTGACGGCAGTGAACGTATTGATACTATCATAAAGTCAGCTATGCTCTGGGATGTTATGGGTGGTGTCGCCCGCCGCAGCTGGGCACGCAATCCTCATGCCATAGAAACATCAAAAGAATTCAACAAAAAATACACCGGTAAAGGTCATATAACAATTCCTTTTGTTGCCGATGAGAATCTGGTAAGCGGCCTGGTAGATAAAATGTTTGACAAGTAAGCTTTGTAAGAAAACAGCAAAAAGGCAGCTGTTACTATATGATCAGTATACAGTAACAACTGCCTTTTTGCTTTAATTTCTAAGAACGATCGGGATGTCCGTTTTGCATCTTTCTGCTTACTCTTCGCGCAGATAAGCCAATATATCTGCCGCATTGGTATCGGGTTTTACCTTTGGCATGACTTTTTCAATGACACCGTTTTCATCAATTATATAGCTCGTACGGACAATTCCCATACTCACTTTGCCATACATTTTTTTCTCCTGCCAGACATCATAGGCTTTAATAGCCTGCAATTCCGGATCAGAAAGAAGTATAAACGGAAGGTCATACTTTTCTGCAAATTTTTGGTGCGATGCCGTACTGTCTTTGCTGATGCCTATAACAACAATGTCCTGTTTCCTAAAATCCTCATACGCACCGGCAAAAGCACAAGCCTGTTTTGTGCAGCCCGGCGTATTATCCCGCGGGTAAAAATAAAGGACAATTTTTTTGCCGGAAAAATCGGATAGTGATACTTTGCTGCCGTTTTTATCTAAAAGAATAAAATCTGGAGCCTTGTCACCGGATTGAAGCATTTTAATTCCCCCTGTTTATGAATATCTTCAGCCGTCCTTTTTTCCTTAACTGCCAGGATCATTTCAAAGTACGACCGGATTATTACGAATAAAAACAAAATTATTTTCAGTAGAATACGTATTGTTGTAGCTATAGCCGAACATGGCAAACTCTTTAATTGATTGAAAATCGGCAACCTTATTTTCAGCCAGCCAGCGGACCATTTCTCCGCGTGCTATTTTACACATTGTGCCCTTCTCCACTACCCTGTCGGCTTTCATTTCACCAAAAGTGCAGGTAAGAAATCGGGCAGAAGACGGCAGATGATCCGTGACAACCCTGCTATACTCTTTAGAAGCAAGATTCAATATCAATTCTTTGTCACTGCAAAGCACGCTTGAAATCTTATCGTTCCAAAAAGAATAAAGATTTTTAAAAGGCATTGCAGGAAACCTTGCCTGCATCTCTAATCTATAAGGTACGATCCCGTCAAAGGACCGCAAAAGTCCGTAAAACCCGGACAAAATATACAAATGCTTTTTTATATACTCTAATTGGCTGTATTCAAAAATCCCCGGAGCCATATGCATATACTGAATGCCTTCGTATGCCAGAACAGCCGGTGTAAGATTTCGATACAAATCCATAGTCTGCAGACGCTCATAATTCATAGTTGCAATAGCATCGCTGCAGTGCCATAACTTTTTTACCCCGGTATAATCCATGGTCTTCAAAATATCAAGCAGTTTTGCTGTTTCAGCTATAAATACAGGCAGTCCGGCAGGCAGAAAATCATCCGTAGCTGTATTCATTTTTTTCGCCGGTGAAATAATAATTTTCATTGGGTATTATTCTTTCTAAAAGTTTACAGTCAGTTTAACATATTTGGCGGAAACTTACAAAAATAATTAACAAAAGTATATACTTAATATTTGCTTATAAAACGGTAAACGTTCGTTAATAAAATAAATAAAACAGAACATCTATAATAAATAATAATAAAATAATTAACAAAAACTTTATAGTGTAAATAAATATTTTACTAAAAATTTATTATATCGCCAAAACAAACACTATAGATGAGTCTGAATTTATTGACATTTTTTGTTAAAAGTAATATAGTAAAATAAATTCGTAATTATGCCGTCTTTACTGATATAGGACGGCTTTTTTAATTAGGAGGTGGCATTGTTTTACAGGCATGAGCGGAAGAATTTTTATTTTCGTTCATATCTTGATTATTATCCGAAGCAGTCTGATGATGCACATGTTTTATAGAATGTAGTATGTAACATTATCAACAGACTGACAGATAATATACTATTTGATGAAGGGAGCCGATAAAAAACGCATATTGCTCTGTAACTGCGATAATATATGTAATATTTTTTCGCAGTGATATATGTTTGAACTGCAAAGCAATATTCGGGATTATTTTATCTATTGAAGTCTTATCAATGTTTTCGTGAAAACGACGAGTGCGATCCTCATGATACACGAATACGGGTAAACGGATTGGATAAATTGCTAAATTTTGCTGTTATTAAAGTTTAGTGAAGACAATTTAATATGTTGTTTTAATGTATGATTCCGTGCAGCTGAATATGCAAAAAACGAATAAAAATTTTGTAAGTAATAAAGTATGACCGCTGTTTTACACAGAGTTACAGATTGGCCGGTCTGATTATATGGATATAGTCGGGCTTACTATTAATACAAAGAAAATGGGGTCGGAATAATGAAGAGAATCAATTTGCTCGGAAGAATGTTAATTTTGTTTTTTTGCATGTCCTTTTTTGTATCTGTGGCTAAAGCCCAAGAGCCAAATGCCATGTATCAGGTTTCTACAATAAATGCTTTGATCCAGGGAGTATATGAAGGTGAAATTTCTGTGGGAGAGCTGAAAAAGTACGGTAATTTTGGCATAGGCACATATGACGGCTTAGACGGAGAAATGGTTATGCTGGATGGTAAAGCTTATCATGTAAAATCTACAGGAGCTGTAATCACTTCTGATGACAAAGTAAAAACTCCGTTTGCGAACGTACTTAATTTCAAACCAGAAATATTTGGTGAAATCAATGATGCAAAGAGTTTTGCTGAAATAGAAAACGCATTGGATTCTATCATTAAAGACAGAAATTACGTTTATGCCATTCGTATAGATGGCGTAATGAATCTGAAAACACGCGCAATTCCGCAAAAAAGTAAACCTTACCCCACACTGGCCGAAGCCGCAAAACTCAATCGGAATTTGATCTAAAAAATGTACATGGAACGATTGTCGGCATATGGTGCCCACAATATATGAACGGAATCAACGTCCCCGGCTACCATTTGCATTTTATTTCGGATGACCGCAAATCAGGCGGACATGTACTGAGCGGTGAAATTATTCATGGTAAAGTGCAGGTGTCCAGAATATCTGATTTCCGGATGGTCCTGCCGGGCGGCGACGCTTTTAAAAATGCGGCACTCAACAGCGACTACAGCAAAGAGTTGAAAGCAGTAGAACAATCTAACTGAATACGAAAAATTTTTTGTACGACAACGGAGGGTTGTAATGAAAAGTTTAAAGTTTCAATTATTGGTTCCTCTCGGTATAACTATCGCAGCTATCCTGCTTTGTGTCATGTTTATATCATATTGGACTACATCCAGCATGCTGAAGACCAATCTGGAAGAACGATTCCAGATTCAGGCACAGGAAATAGCTAATGCATTTGATATACGCTTTCAGAAAGAAAAAACTGTTATGGATTCCTTCGGTAAACAAGTAACACATAACTTTCCTGAGTATCAGGCAAATGATCAATTGCAATTTGAATTCACTAAACGCATGCATGATACCTACACAGAATGGAATCCTGTCAGTTTTATTACCGATCTGACGGCAAAAAAAGTTGCCACCAGTGCCGGTAAATATGTTGATGCTTCAGCACTGTCCTATATAAAAAGACTGCCCGAAGGCAAAACTTTCATGGACAGCCCAATTGTCGCAGTTACCACGGGTAAAGCCATAGTAGTTGGCGCGGCGCCTGTATCGGTCGACCAGAAGGTTGCCGGTGCTGTGGTCGGCGGTATTCCTTTGGAAAAATTCACCGATGGTTTCAGTGAATTGAAAATAGGTGAGGATGGCTACTGTATGATAGTGGCTCCCGATGGAGTAATTGTGAGTCATCCTAATGCTGATCTTGTAATGAAAACCAACATTAAGGACATAAAAAATCAAGATCTGACAGATGCTTTGCAAAATATTACTCAGGGGAAAAAAGGATATATGATCACAACAATTGATGGCGTAGCGTCACTTGTTGCCTATGTTCCCACTGAAGATAACTGGGGAGTATTCACAGTTGCCCCTGTATCGCAGGAATTTGCCCCTATCCAAAAACTCACATGGATGTTTATCATATTATTCTTTATAGGATTGGGCATCGCAGTATTTGTCGTCAATTTGCTGGCCGGGAAGGTAACAAGCCCCATCAAGGAGATGTCCCAGTATGTCTCAGCAATAGCCAAGGGCGACCTTTCAAAGGAAACATTAGAAAAAATAGACCGGTCTAAATATAATGCTCAGGATGAAATTGGTACACTGAGAAAAGCCATGATCACTATGCGAGAAGAATTATGGAGTTTGATGCACCAGGTTGACAAGGCAGCAGTGCATACAGCCAGTTCCTCCCTTCAGCTTAAGGAAAGTGCTGGTCAGTCTGCCCAGACTGCGACTCAGGTAGCTGAATCTGTGACAAAAGTATCCGAACAAACCGTACGCGGACAAAAAGGCATCAATGAAGTAAACAGGATTTTTGATGGCTTTATGCAGGATATCAGTAAAATGAAGGATAATACTCAAGATGCTACCAATTTTGCTGACAGTGCTGTTCAAAAAACACAAAGCGGCACGCAGACTGTCCAAAATGCCAGAATACAAATGGAAAATATAAATAACAGCTCTCAGAATGTCACAAATGCTGTTACAGAACTTTCCAAAGGAACCGCCAAGATAGGAGAAATAGTAAATATTATTTCCGGCATAGCAGCTCAGACCAATCTTTTGGCACTGAATGCCGCCATCGAAGCAGCAAGAGCCGGTGAACACGGAAGAGGTTTTGCAGTTGTCGCTGATGAAGTGCGCAAACTTGCTGAACAATCGCAGGATTCTGCAGGACAGATAATTTCACTTATAGCAGAAATCAATCAGGATGTGGAAACAGCTGTATCGGCAGTGGAGCATTCCGGCACAGATGTCAGCGAGGGTATAAAAAATGTTACCGACGCAGAAAAACAATTTTTGGAAATAGCTGATCTGATTCAAAATGTTCAGCAAAAAACTGCAAAAGTACTTTCTTATACTGATAAATTAGTCAACGACGGACACACTGTTGAAATATCCTCAAACGAAGTTAATCAGGCAATGAATGAGACTGCAGCCAGTTCCGAGAGCGTTTCTGCGGCTACAGAAGAACAATCGGCAGCAATGCAGGAAATCGCCGCATCTAGTGATGATTTATCGCAGCTTGCCAATAAACTGAAAAACAGTATTCAAAGCTTTAAGTTATAATAGTCAACTGTCAAAACAATTATTTATTAAAAATCTCCCAATATAAACAGCTGTAGCAATACTTCTGTCTTTATTGAGAGATTTTTTATCTCTAAGGGCATTATTCAGTCAATCAAAAATCACGTTCCAGTGCATGTCATTATGAGCCTTAAAACAAAGAGCCAACTGCTCTGCCGTATTTCTTTTTTCAGAAAGAGGGGGCAGGCAGTCAAAAGAAAAATAAGCACTACGGGAAGTTTCACTGTTTTCTTTAAATGATCCATCAATAATGTCACATTCAATAAAAATTTTGCATACTGAGTATGCATAAACCGGACGATTATGACGATTTCGTTCCTGTACTGAAATGATACGCCGCGGAAAAACTGTTAATCCACTTTCTTCTAATGCCTCTTTAACGGTATTTTCCGCTATAGATTTATCAATATCCACCCAGCCTCCCGGAAGAGACCACGTTCCTTGTTCATCTGTTTCCTGAACAAGAAGTATTTCATTACTTGCATTAAAAATAACTGCCCGTGTATCAATCTTTGGTGTTTGAAATCCTTTTTCATTACAAAATAGAGATTTTATCTGATCAGTGGGAATGCCTGTTTTCAGCGCAAGCATCTCAACAGCTATTGATGAGATGCGCTCGAATCGTTCAATGTCAAACTTGTTTTTCGAATAATAAAGACCCGCCTGAGCGATAAAACGCAGTTCCATAGCCCATTTCAGCCATGGCATTTCAAGCAGAGGATCACTTTTTTGCTCCAGATAATATATGATTTCTGCCGGAGATCTAAAATAGTAGTCGGCTTTTATATGTTTGACAGAACGGCATCCCCAAACAGCAAGCCCGGATGCTGCTTTTGCGGCGGCGGCACATTCTATATCATAAATAGTGTCGCCTATATAAAGCACATCCTGCCTCTCTGCACCTGCTATTTCCATATATTTGAGCAAGGGCTCAGCAAAAGGCTTATGTTTTGCAGTATCATCGGCTGAAATTATTACATCGAAGTATTGGGCTATCCCCAAATGAAAAAAATCTGATTTGCATTCATGTTTCAGCTTTGAGGTTACAATGCCAAGTTTTATATTTTTTTCTTTCAAAGATTTGAGCAGCGTCTTAATACCATCAAAAATTTTTATAGCATGATGATAGTCTTTCATATGTAAATTCCATTTTTCCAAAGCCAGTTCAGGATTTTTCACCCCCAGCTTACGCAGCCCGTCTTCGCCCGGTATACCGATAACAGCAGAAAGTTCACTATCTGTAAAAACCCGCAGCGGGATTATTTCTTTTAAAGCTTCCCTCAAAGACAGCACTAATATATCATGGGTGTCGATCAAGGTTCCATCCATATCAAAAACGACATTCTTAAATCTCATAATAAAAATATACATTCCCTTCTAAAATTAAGAAAACTGCATCCACAACTAAATACCGCTGCACAAAACAGATCAGCCTGTTTAGTTTTATGTATATGCCGCCGCTAAACAATTCGTGCTGAACCATTATACTATGATTTTCGATGTTTTTCCAAAATTTGCTACACGGCTCTTGCAGAAAAACTGACAAGATGTCATAATATGAAATAAATTCGCCTGACACAGGAGGTGTTTAACATGAGAATTTCTTTTAATAATTTCAGAGTAAAAACTATTATTGCAAGTATTATAATGGCAATAATAGTTTGCAGCACATTATATTGGTATTTCGGTTATCACATAAAAACACCTGAATACGCATTGAAAATGATCAGTGAATCAATAAATAAACATGATTTGGCAGAATTCAACAAATACGTTGACAGAAAAGAATTATTGAGCGGCATGGCCGATGACATTATCGCCGATATTATTCAATCTGACCAGCAGACGACTGATAATACAGCTTTTGCCTTACAAGAATATTCATCTATATTCAAAACTGCTTTTCTAAAAAATCTTGACACAGCGCTGACGAAATTTGTATCATCTGAAAAATGGTCCGATGATACCGCATCATCTGCTGATGAGGATACGGCAAGTTATATGAGCTTGCTTGAAAATGCCGGATTAATTGATCTTTCTGTCAATGATTACAAAATAATATCTGTGGATAAATCTGCAAAAACAGCAACTCTTGCTGTTGATACAACGCAAAATGAAATAGCAAAAACCTTTATTTTCAAAATAATTTTATTGCAGCAGGACAACGGTCGCTGGATGGTCACCAAAATAGAAAATTATTCAGAATTTCTTTCTATGCTGAGCACTGAACGCAAAAAGTATATGCTTTCCTATGTAGAAAAAACCGACGCACTGATGAATGAACACAAAAAGACCTTTAATAATATTGATTCACAGTTGCAGGAAATAATTTCTTCAGGAAATATCGGCAGCAATTCGGTCCGCGATGATCTAAAAAAGATTATGAATGACAACATGCTTCCGCATTGGCATATGCTTAAAGAAGCTCTGGCTGCCATAAATCCGCCTAAATCAGCAGAAACATTGCAGCGGCTCCGGCTGCAAATATGTGATTATTACATCGCATATTATGAAAATTATATAAAATGGCTCGATGATAAAAATATAAAAAGTCTCCGGGATGCAAATGACAGTCTAAAAAGGGCAAAAATATTGGAAACAAATGAAAATAATCTCACGAATATAATAAAAAGAGATCTTTCCAAATAGAAACAGGAGAGCATAAGGTAGAATATAATGAGAAAAATAAAAGAAGAAAAAGTTTTACTGTACAACTTTATCGATGAACAATTCCTTCAGAAGGTTCAGGATTTTTTTGCGGCTATGCATATAAATACTGTTGTAGTAAAGCAAAACTGTCACTGTCAAAAGGTAGGTTATTTATTGGGTCTCACAGGCTTTTCTGAAGTCAGCATTCCCGATGAAAAAGATTTTGATTTTAACCATAAAGTAATGATTTTTCATAACATAAAAAGCAAACGCCTTGATGAAGTATTGGCAAAATTACATAATGCTGATATAATTATCTCATATAAAGCAGTCGTTACACCGCTGAACAGATTTTGGTCCTTGAAAAGGCTTTGCCTTACTATGTACAAAGAACACGGTGCATTTGTTGATCATAAAAAAAAGCAGGAAAAAAATGCGCAATAACCATGATGCAGATTTGGATAAAACACGTAAACTGGAACCGATTTCCCATAAAGACTTTCTCGATCGGCATCGTTCCGATATTGAAATAAAAGATGTTGAGCAAAAGAAAGAGCCGTTGCCTTCCAAGAGTTGGTTTAACGCAAAACATATCAGGATCTGGGGGATTTTAATCGTTTTCTTTTTTGCTTTAATAGGTGGTTTTTATCTTTCCTCTTATTACAACGATCAAAAGCAGCTTACCGAAAATGAATCAATTCACCAGCAACAGGATTTAAAAAAACAGCAGGCCGCCATAGACCGTCAGAAAGAAGAACTGGAAAAGCAGCGCAGTCAGCTTGAACACGAAAAAAATGAACTCAATAGCGGCAGGAACTCTTCTGAACCGCAAGCTTCATGGCTCAATAATGTCATTGATTCTTTGACAGGTGAAAAAGAAAAGAAAGCTGCACAAAAACAAGAAAATAATATTCAAATTGATAAAGAAATAGCTCAGGCACAAACAAAAATTGACGAAATCAACAACAGTTTGGGCAAACTTGAGACAATAAGGCAGGAAATGTCTGTTTTACAGGGAAAATTAACCGAGGCTTACAAAAATAACAAAGACTTGATTGATATTTTCAAACTTAATTTACGTAATATACTTCAGTGATTTTATTTTAGGTATTTTTAGAAATATAGTAGTATTTTTTCCAAAAAATCAGCTTAATAGAGTTGAAACAATTTCTATGACAGTCTTCTTGATTTCATTTGTAACTCTTTGGTAATGCTAACAGTATATCAATTTTTTCGTTTGCATAAATGAAAAAATTAAATTATAATATTTACCAGATAACATTTAGCTTTAGCAGTATTTATTGTTTCATTTCAGAAAGGACGGGGAATTTGGAAAATCAGGAATTATGCCGTAAACGTCAATATACACATTGCATACGCAAATATTTACTATTATTTATTGGTTCAATAATAACAGCAGTCGGTTTGGAATTGTTTCTTGTTCCTAATCACATCATTGACGGAGGCATTGTCGGCATTTCCATAATGGGCAGTTATCTTTCTGGTCTGCCTTTGGGCGTTTTCCTGACAATCCTGAACATACCCTTTCTATATTTGGGATATCGTAATCTCGGTAAGTCATTTGTGGTCGCCAGTATCTTCTCTATTATCTGTCTTTCCGGTTGGACCAGTGTTTTCGTACCGATAAAAGAGGTAACAGAGACGCCATTTTTGGCTGCTGTTTTCGGCGGAATAGTAACGGGACTGGGCGTTGGCTTAATAATAAGGAACGGCGGATCTCTTGATGGTACTGAAATGGTTGCGATCATTTTAGATAAGAAAACCGTATTCTCAATCGGTGAAATAGTAATGTTCATCAATCTGTTCATTTTGAGCGGTGCGGGACTCGTTTTTGGCTGGGATAATGCAATGTATTCTTTAATAGCTTATTTCATCATTGCAAAAACAATTGACATTGTTATTCAAGGATTGGACGAATCATATGCAGTAATGGTTGTTACATCTAATCACGAAGAGGTTTCTTATAGGCTTATGAATGAATTAGGGCGCGGAGTGACTTTATTGCATGGTGAAGGCGGATATTCCGGAGAATCACGTAAAATATTATACTGTGTAGTAACACGATTGGAAATAGACAAATTGAAAACAACTGTGCTTGATGTCGATGAAATGGCATTTGTTACTATTTATAAGGTTAATGATATAATCGGCGGGCGGCTTAAAAAATAGTATTTTTACATATTTTCATAAAATTTATCTGGCAGAAAATTTTTATCTTATACTTAGATATTGCGTTATGTAATTCGTTGGTGATGTACACACAAAAAATATATTCTTCGTATAGGGTATATATTTTTGCGTGTACTAAAGAAATTAGAAAATTACAAAAATTATATGTACTATAAATATTGTATATGCTTATACACCGTATTGTAATGAATACTAAGAGAAAGGAGTCCTTTAAAAATAATTGCATACGGATAATTTCATATTTATTTAGGAGGAATTTATAAATGGATAATTTGTTTGGAGAATTTTTAGGAACAGCTATACTTATAATTTTTGGGTGCGGTGTCGTAGCTAATGTTTGTCTGAAAGGCTCTAAAGGTGAAAACAGCGGCTGGATTGTAATAACGGCAGGCTGGGGATTTGCTGTTATGCTGGGGGTTTTTACATCAACTTCCTTAGGTGCGCCTCAGGGAGATCTAAATCCCGCTGTAACTTTAGCAAAAACCATGAACGGTGTATATACTCCTGCACAAGCCGGTGCAACAATGGTCGCACAAGTACTTGGTGCCATTGTAGGTGCGATAGTAGTCTATCTTGCTTATCTACCGCATTGGGAAGCCACAGAAGACAAAGCCAGCAAACTAGGCGTATTTTCTACGATTCCTGCAATAAGAAGCTATGCAAGCAATTTTTTATGCGAAGCCATAGGTACTTTTATTCTTATTCTCATGATATTTGCTATGTTCCATGCTAATAACGGAAAATTTCCAGCAGGTGTAGGTCCATATCTTGTTGGCATATTGATTTGGGCACTGGGTCTTAGTTTAGGCGGTCCTACAGGTTATGCCATCAATCCTGCCCGTGATCTTGGTCCTCGTATAGCCCATGCCATACTGCCTATAGCCGGTAAAGGCAATTCTGATTGGGCTTACAGCTGGGTTCCTGTACTTGGTCCTATAGTTGGCGGTATTGCAGCTTATATATTTGCTAAAATGGTTGGCATACTCTAATAAATATTTTGGCAGCTTTATATATCAACTAAAAAAAATTATCATTTTGGGAGGTTTATTTCTTATGGAAAAAAAATATGTATTGGCTTTAGATCAGGGAACAACGAGTTCAAGAACTATTTTATTCGATCATGATTCCAATATAGTGGCTGTGGCTCAGCGTGAATTCACTCAAATATTTCCAAAACCGGGCTGGGTTGAACACAGTGCAAATGAAATTTGGTCAACACAGGTAGGCACCATTTCTGAAGTAATAGCAAAAGCTAACATAGATCCGAATGAAATTGCTACTATAGGTATAACCAATCAGCGTGAAACTGCTGTCGTATGGGACAAAACCACAGGTCAGCCTGTTTATAATGCTATCGTTTGGCAATCACGCCAGACGATGGAAATTTGTGACGAACTAAAAGCAAAGGGACTGGCCGATACTTTTCATAAAAAAACAGGACTGCTCATTGATGCTTATTTTTCAGGCACAAAGGTAAAATGGATTCTTGATAATATTGAAGGTGCACGTGAAAAAGCAGAAGCTGGTGATCTTCTTTTTGGAACCATGGACACATGGCTCATTTGGAAACTCACAGGCGGCAAAGTGCATGTGACAGATTACTCAAATGCTTCACGCACCTTAATGTACAACATTCGTGAATTGAAATGGGATGACGAACTTTTAGGCCATCTTAATATTCCTAAATGCATGCTTCCTGAAGTAAAACCTTCCAGTGAAGTTTATGGTGTAACAATCCCCAGTGTTACACAGGGAGTTGAAATTCCTATTTCTGGTATTGCAGGAGATCAGCAGGCTGCATTATTCGGTCAGACCTGTTTTAACGCAGGCATGGCAAAGAACACTTATGGTACAGGCTGCTTCATGCTGATGAATACAGGATCACAGCTTTATGATTCCAAGAACGGTTTGCTGACAACCATCGCATGGGGTCTTGATAATGAAGTAGTCTATGCATTGGAAGGAAGCATTTTTGTTGCCGGATCAGCCATCCAATGGCTGCGTGACGGTTTAAAAATACTTGATTCAGCTCCTGATTCAGAATATTATGCGGGTAAGGTAAAAAATGCTGAAGGTGTTTATGTTGTACCAGCTTTTGTTGGTCTGGGTGCACCCTATTGGGACATGAAATCACGCGGCGCTATTTTTGGCCTGACACGCGGAACAAGCAAAAATCATATTATCCGTGCTACACTTGATTCTTTGGCATATCAAACAAAAGATGTTCTCGATGCTATGCAGTCTGATTCGGGAATCAAGCTTGACTCCTTGAAAGTTGACGGCGGTGCCGTTGCCAATAATCTTATGATGCAGTTCCAAAGTGATTTGTTAGGTGTTCCTGTCGATCGTCCTAAAGTCGTTGAAACAACTGCGTTAGGCGCGTGTTATCTGGCAGGTATTGCCGTGGGCTTCTGGAAGAATAAAGAAGAACTTATCAACAATTGGCAGCTTGATCGCCGTTTTGAACCTAATATGGGCGAAGAAGAAAGAAATGAACTTTATGTAGGCTGGCTTAAAGCGGTTAGACGCACCATGAACTGGCTCTGATAAATGTAAAAAAGCTTATTTGTTTCATAGTATAGGCCGTAGTTATCTTTAATAACTGCGGCCTATATTTATCGCTGTTTTTTTATTTCAAATGAAGAATTAGTGACTTCATATGAAATAAATATTTTTATTAATGCATCAAAAAATATTGCTATAAATCAACTCATGCTTTATAATAATAATTAAGCGATTTTATCTGTCAGGCGTATCTCTGCTTTATTTAATAGAACATACAGATAAATAAAACATATTTATATATGTAAAAGGACTGCATTTATACTAATAATACTTCAAAAATATATCGTCTGACAATAAAATTAAAATTTAAATCCTAATGTAAAAGAATATATATTGTTAAAGAAAATTTATTTTGCTATAATTTAAATTCTGACAATATATAAGTCTCAGGGAGGAAAAGGAAAAAGCTATGTTAAAAACAACAGTAGTAGTTATCGGCGGTGGTGCTACCGGCGTCGGTATTCTGCGTGATTTATCAATGCGCGGAGTAGACGCAATTCTGGTAGAACGTGATGACCTTGGTTACTGGACCAGTTCAAGATTTCACGGATTGCTTCACAGCGGCGGCCGTTATGCTGTAAAAGATAAAGAAGCTGCAAAAGAATGCATCCAGGAAAACACCATTTTGCGCAAGATAGGCCGTCATTGTGTTGAGGCTACAGAAAGTATTTTTGTACGTGCTCCTGAAGACAGTGAGGAATTTGAGCAGGAATGGGTAAAATCCTGCGCTGAGTGTGGTATTTCAGCTGTTCCTATCTCTATGGATGAAGCTTTTAAATTAGAACCTAATCTGAGCCGCAAATTACTTTCAGCTTATCGCTGTCCCGGTGCCGCCGTTGACGGATTCCGTCTGCTTTGGCAGACTGTGGCTTCAGCGAACAAGTATGGCGGCAAGGCCATGACTTATAAAGAAGTAATCGGCATTGAAACAGAAAACGGCACTGTTGTCGGTGTCAAAATACGGGACAGATGGACTGGTGCTGAAGAAAAAATCTCCTGCGATTTCGTTATCAGTGCCTCCGGTTCTTTTGCCGGGGAAGTTGCTCATTTAGCGGGCCTTTCTGTAAATGTCAAACCCAGCAAAGGTACCCTGATAGCGTTTAATCATCGTATTTGCAATCGTGTAGTGCACAGACTCCACAAATCTTCGGATGCAGATATCTTTGTACCGCATGGTTCGATAACTATATTGGGAACAAGCTCCATTGACAGTGCACCGGACGATACAAGCACAGAAACAGCAGAAGTTATGGCAATGATGGAAATAGGAAAAATAACTTTTGAAAACATTTACGATTATCGCATCTTACGTGTTTTTGCCGGAACACGTCCTTTGTACAGTGCCGATCCTAATGCGAAAGGCCGCAGTGCATCGCGCGGTTTTGTCGCTCTTGATCACGCACACGACGGTATCAATCATTTTATGAGTGTATGCGGCGGTAAATTTACTACCTATCGTCTGATGGCAGAAAAAGTGTGTGATATTGTTTGTGAACAGCTGGGTGTCAATGCAAAATGCCACACAGCAGAAGAAAATCTGGTGGACGATCCGTCACCGGATCTCATAAGCAGAGCAAAAGCAGTATTCCCAAGCTATGGTGCAGAACTTGCATCTTCACGCTTAGGCAACGAAAAACTGGAACGTGTTATTAAACGCATCGAAACACAACCTGAAATGAAAGAACTTGTCTGCGAATGTGAAAATGTCACTTTGGCAGAAATCGAAGAGGTAGCTTCAGAGCCGACAAGCCATACCGTAAGCGATTTAAGAAGACGCACACGTTTGGGAATGGGGACATGTCAGGGAACTTTTTGTGCCTATCGCAGTGTAGGTGCTGTAAATAAAGAAAATATGCCATGGGCAAAGGATTCCGTATATTTGTTCAAGGAATTTTTAGAAACGCGTTGGAAGGGTATCCGCCCTGTATTGTGGGGAAATATGCTTCGTGATATCGAACTTACGCGCGCAATTTACGATGCAGCCTTAAACTTGAGCGGGGTGGAAGAGATAAAATGAAAAAAAGTGATATTTTGATCATAGGAAATGGTATATCCGG